>JANQLM010000043.1 GCA_028280635.1 Halieaceae bacterium
CACCGCGCGGTCTTCGCCCAGGGAGTCGAAGGCTCCGGAGCGGATCAGCGCTTCCACCGCGCGCCGGTTGACGCGCCTGGGGTCGGTGCGGGCGCAGAAGTCGAACAGGTCGGTGAAGGCCCCACCTTCCTGGCGCGCCTCCATGATGCTGCCGATGGGGCCTTCGCCCAGGC
This sequence comes from Halieaceae bacterium, assembly GCA_028280635.1. GTDB lineage: Bacteria > Pseudomonadota > Gammaproteobacteria > Pseudomonadales > Halieaceae > JANQIO01. Next base: position 174 of record JANQLM010000043.1, read on the forward strand.
CCTTGATAGCCCCCAGGCCGTAGATGATTTCGCCTTCGCTGTTCACGGTAAACATATAGTCGCCGACGTTGACGTCCGGGTGCTTCAGGGGCAGGCCCATGGCGTGGCATTCGTCGACAAAGATGACGATCTTGTCGGTATTCTGCAGTTCCGAGCTCATCACCGCGGCCATGAACGGCGCCGGGTAGTGGGTCTTTAGCCAGGCGGTCTGGTAGGACACCAGGGCGTAGGCCGCGGAGTGCGACTTGTTGAAACCGTAGCCGGCGAATTTCTCCACCAGATCGAAGATCTTCATGGCCAGGTTGGGCTCCACCCCCTTGCCGGCGGCGCCCTCCTCGAACACGGCACGCTGCTTGGCCATCTCCTCGGGTTTCTTCTTGCCCATGGCACGGCGCAGCAGGTCAGCGCCGCCCAGGGTGTAGCCGGCCAGCTCCTGGGCAATCTGCATCACCTGCTCCTGGTAGAGGATGATGCCGTAGGTCGGCTCCAGGATGGGCTGCAGCCACTCGTGCTGGTACTGGGCGTCCGGGTAGGAAATCGCTTCACGGCCGTGCTTGCGATTGATGAAGTTGTCGACCATGCCAGACTGCAGCGGGCCGGGGCGGAACAGGGCCACCAGGGCGACGATGTCTTCGAAGCAGTCCGGATTGAGACGGTCGATCAGATCCTTCATGCCGCGGGATTCGAGCTGGAACACCGCGGTGGTCTGTGCGCTCTGCAGCAGGTCGAAGGTCTCGGTATCGTCCAGCGGGATGGCCGAGATATCCAGGGGTGTTTCACCGGCCGCCTCGCGCTGGCGATCGATAATATCCACCGCCCAGTCGATGATGGTGAGGGTTCGCAGTCCCAGGAAGTCGAACTTCACCAGGCCCACGTCTTCCACGTCATTCTTGTCGTACTGGGTGACCAGGCTGCCGCCGGTATCGTCACAGAACAGCGGCGAGAATTCGGTCAACTCCGAAGGCGCAATCACCACGCCGCCGGCGTGCTTACCGACGTTGCGGGTCAGGCCTTCGAGCTGCAGGGCCATATCCCAGATTTCCTGGGCGTCCGCATCTTCCCTGAGGAAGTCACGCAGGACCTCTTCCTGCTCAAAGGCCTTGTCGAGCGTCATGCCCACCTCGAACGGGATCAGCTTGGACAGCTTGTCGGCCAGGCCATAGCTTTTTCCCTGCACCCGCGCCACGTCGCGCACCACCGCCTTGGCGGCCATGGTGCCGAAGGTGATGATCTGCGAGACCGCGTCGCCGCCGTAGGTGTCGGATACATACTTGATCACCTGGTCGCGGCGCTCCATGCAGAAGTCCACATCGAAGTCGGGCATGGAGACCCGCTCGGGATTGAGGAAGCGCTCGAACAGCAGGTCGTATTCGATGGGGTCGAGATCAGTGATTTCCAGGGCGTAGGCCACCAGCGAGCCGGCCCCGGAGCCACGGCCCGGCCCTACCGGTATGCCCTGCTGCTTGGACCAGCGGATGAAATCCATGACGATCAGGAAGTAGCCTGGGAAGCCCATCTGGATGATCACATCCAGCTCAAAATCCAGCCGCTCCCGATAGCTGGCCTGCTTCTCCGGGAAGTCTGCAGCCGTGCTATCGAACAGGGTCTCCAGTCGCGCGTCCAGGCCCTCGTGGGAAATCTTGCGGAAGAACTCGTCCATGGTCAGGCCTTCCGGCACCGGGTAATCCGGCAGATAGGCCTTGCCCAGTTCCAGGCTGACATTGCAGCGGCGGGCAATTTCCACGGTGTTCTCGATGGCCTCGGGAATATCGCTGAACAGCTCGCACATCTCCTGCGGGCTCTTCAGGTACTGATGCTCCGAGTAGTTGCGCGAGCGGCGCGGGTCATCCAGGGTGCGGCCCTCGTGAATGCACACCCGCACCTCGTGGGCCTCGAACTCATCCGGCGACAGGAAGCGCACATCGTTGGTGGCCACGACCGGGCACCCCGCGGCGGCCGCCAGTTCCACCACGGCGTGCAGGTAGGCATCTTCGTTGTCGCGGCCGGTGCGCTGCAGTTCCAGGTAGAAGCGCTCCGGGTAGATGGCCATCCACTGGGCCAGCTGTTCCGCCGCCTGCTCGTGGCGCCCTGCCACCAGCGCGTGACCGACGTCCCCCTGGCGCCCGCCGGACAGGGCGATAAGTCCCTCGGCCGCCTCTGCCAGCCAGCTGCGCTCCACCTGCGGAATGCCGAGATGCTGGCCTTCCAGGTAAGCCCGGGAAATCAGCCGGGTGAGGTTGCGATAGCCGGTGTTATTGGCCGCCAGCAGGCTGATCAGGGTGGGGGCTTCCTCGCCCTCGCGCACCAGCAGGTCGGCGCCAAACAGGGGCTTCACGCCGCTGGCCGTGGCGGCCTTGTAGAACTTCACCAGCCCATAGAAATTGCACTGGTCGGTCACCGTTACCGCCGGCATGCCCTGCTCGGCGACTCGCTCAACCAGCGGCTTGACCCGCACCAGGCTGTCGATCAGCGAGTACTCGGTATGCACCCGCAGGTGGACAAAAGCCGACATTTAGGCGCTCACCTCCTGTGTCGACAGAATCTCCCGCACCGGGCCAAAGCTGCGCCGGTGCTCCGGCGTGACGCCCAGTTGCTTGAGCGCTGCGAGGTGTTCCGCGGTGGGGTAGCCGTTATTGCGCGCCAGGCCATAGCCGGGATAGCGCGCATCCAGAGCCACCATTTCCGCGTCGCGCTGCACCTTGGCCAGGATGGAGGCAGCGGCGATGGCCGGCACCCGGGCATCGCCGCCCACCACCGGTTCGGAAGCATAGGGCCAGCGCGGTAGACGATTGCCGTCCACCAACACATAGGCGGGCTCCAAACCCAGTCCCTGCACCGCCCGGTGCATGGCCAACAGGCTTGCCTGCAGGATGTTGATTTCGTCGATCTCGGCGACACTGGCGCGCCCGACCGACCAGGCCAGCGCGCACTCGCGAATCTCCACGGCCAGGGATTCGCGGCGCTTCGCCGTGAGTTTCTTGGAGTCGTTGAGGCCTTCTATGGGCCGGGCCGGGTCGAGAATCACCGCCGCCGCCACCACATCGCCGATCAGCGGTCCACGGCCAACCTCGTCAACCCCGGCGAGCCCTTCCTCGGGATGATCGCTACTGAACAGATCCGCTTCCAATGGCGGTACTCGACCCCTGATTTGTGCACCTGGCGGTGCCGGTTTGCTTTTTTCCGCAGCATACCGTGGGCCAAAATCCAGGAAAAGCACATCCTGCTATCAAGCGGAAAAACTGTCGGTCTACTGGTATTTGATCGACCCTGCCGATGATGATGCCCAGCAGGTTGTGCTCCATCAGCCTGGTTGGCCAGGTGACATGGTTTCCCACGGAAACCACATCACCTGCCCTCAAGCCGGAGCGGCATTTGCCAGTAGCCTGGGCAGCATCGAACAGAATCGCTGAGGCAGACGCTGAGGAGTCTCAGGGGACTGGGACGATTGGTGTGCTTTCCGTGGGAAAGCATGCCAATCGGCCAACCCACCATCTACCTCAAGAAGGCACGCAGCGCAGAATCAAAGGAACGAGGGTGGCGGGAGTGAGTGTGCCCCTCGGGACACTCGAATGGCAGAAAGCCTGAGCGGTGCAGATCGCCTAGCGATCTGCACATAAGATAGTTGCCGAAGCGCAGAGCTCGCCGTCAACGTCGGCGCTGACTTCGAATTTCCAGATGCCGCGGCGGACGGAGACCACCCTGGCGCGCAGCATGAGCTGGTCGCCGGGCACGACCTGGCGCTTGAAGCGCACGTTGTCGGCGCCCACAAACATATACATGGAGCCGTCTTCCGGCTTTTTGTCCATGGTCTTGAAGCCGAGGATACCGGCGGTCTGGGCCATCGCTTCGAGGGTGAGCATGCCGGGAAACAGGGGCTTGTCCGGGAAATGGCCCTGGAACAGCTCCTCGTTCACGGTGATGTTCTTGTAGGCGACGATAGACTCACCCAGCGCTATCTCAACCACGCGGTCCACAAGCAGGAACGGGTAGCGGTGCGGAAGATACTCCCGGATTTCCTCGATCATCATTTCCGCCACGGCGCAGCCTCCATTCCCGTCAAACCGCCATCATACGCTTGATACGCGTGCCTGCCGCTGCGGCGCGGCAGGCGTAGCCAGCTTACTCCGATGCCGCCTGCTGGTTGAGCTTGTCGGTTACCTTGGCGGTTATGCTGAAACCGTTGTCAGCGTGGATAACAGCGGTGCGCTGGACCAGCAGGCCGATACCCTCGCTGGTGATCAGGTCGCGCAGCACCGCCTGTACCTTGGGCGTCATTTCCTGCAGCAGCTCCTGGCCGAGCTGCTGTTCAGCCTGCTGCAGTTTACGCAGCACGTGCTCGAGGTCAGCGTTCTTGTTGGCCAGGCGCTTGCGCACCGCCTGCTGCTGTTCCGCACTCATCACCGCCAGGTCGTTCTGGACTTCCTTGATCAAGTCCTCACGCTCCTGCTGCAGGCGATCCAGCTCGGCCTTGTCAGCCTTGTAGTCCTCGGTCTCACGCAGTCCGTTCAGGCGCTGCTGGGCCTCGTCGGTCTGCAGGATGGCCTGCTCGAGATCAACCACGGCGATCCGGCCCTGGGCCGCTGCCAGTGACGGTAGCATTGCCAGGCACAGGCCGGCACACAGAATCTTAAGCGTCTTGGACACAGTTTTCTCCATTATCAAACAAAATCAAAAGCCCCGGCCGAGCGTAAACTGGAACACCTCTTCCTGGTCAAAGTCACCGGCATTCAGGGGCTGGGCCACGCTGAAGGTGATGGGCCCGAAGCCCGTGATCCAGGTGGCACCCACGCCCACCGAATAACGTAATTCGCCAAAGTCTACATCGAAACACTGTCGCTGGGTTGAGCGGCAGTTGGTGCTGAACACGTTGCCCCCGTCGATGAAGAGCGCCGAGCGGATCTGCCGCTGGTCCTTGATGAACGGGAGCGGGAATATTAACTCAAGACTGCCCTCGACCAGAACATTGCCGCCAAAGGGGTCTCGGCGCCTGAAGTTCTGCTGGAATGGCAACCGGCCATCGATGGCTTCGTAGCCGAGAACATTGGCAAACTCGACCGGGTCGCCCTCTTCATCGATCTCTGTGGCCGCCTGTCCGGTGATGTACTCAAGGGCCGGCGTACTCTGGGGGCCCAGAGTGTTGGGCTGGTAGCCACGCACCGAGCCAAAGCCGCCGGCAAAGAAGTGCTGATAGAAGGGCAGTTCACTGGTCTGGCCGTAGCCGTCGCCGTAACCCAGCTCGGTGCGGAAGTGCAGCGTCCACGCATTGGCGATCGGGAAGTACATTTCCCCCCGGTAGGTGAGCTTGTAGAACTCCAGGTCGCTGCCCGGCATGGAGACTTCCAGGGCCACCGAATTGGCCACCCCGCGGGTTGCGAAGCGCCCCCGGTTCAGCGTCGACTGGCTCCAGCTGGTGGTGAGCGTCCAGTTCAGGTACTCGTCACCATTGATATCGATAAAGCCGGGCTCCAGGTCCTGCACCAGGTAGTCGGGCGGAATCTGCTCGATGGGCACCAACTCCTCCGGGGCTGTGTACCTCTGGAGGAGCTGGTCAAAGGTGCTGTCGTAGTAGAAGTCGACTCCACTAACCAGGCGCGGGCTGGCCTGGATTTCCTGCACCGCGAAACGGCCCACGGTAATTTCGGTATTGGAGGCGCCGATGCTGAAGCCCAGCCGCTCGGTTTCGCGGATCGGGTAGCCGAAGTTGACCGCCCCCCCGAAGGAGTTGGTGTTGTAGCGGGCCACGTTGATCTCATCGAGGTCGGTGGCCCGATAGAAAATATTGAAGCCGCGGCTGACACCGTCCTCGGTGAAGTAGGGGTTGGTGTAGCTGAAGTTGTAGAAATCCTGGAAGCGGCTGGAGTTGGCGGAAATGCCGATGCGCTTACCGGTGCCCAGGAAGTTGTCCTGCTGCAGGTTGAGACCGAGAATCACACCGGCGTCCTGGGCGTAGCCGAAACTGGCGCCGATGGACCCTGAGGACTGTTCCTCCACGGTGAACTCGACATCGATGAGATCGTCGTGGCCGGGTACCTCAGGCGTTTCAACCTCCGCCGAGGCGAAGTACCCCAACCGCTGCAGGCGAATTCGCGAGGCCTCGATGGCCGAGGCTGAGGCCGGCGCACCTTCCATCTGGCGCATCTCGCGCCGCAGTACCTCGTCCACGGTCTTGGTGTTACCGCGGAAGCTGATGCGGCGCACATAGGTGCGCTTGCCCGGGTCCACGAAGAACTTCATGGCCACCGTCTTGTCTTCCTCAATGATCTCCGGGATGCCGGTGACCTTGGCGAAGTTGTAGCCTTCGTTGCCGAGGCGCTGGGTCAGGTATTCCTCGGTGCTGGTGACCAGCTGCTGGGAATAGGTCTGGCCCTCCCGCACCAGCAGAAAGCGGCGCAGGTCTTCCTCCGGCAGCACCAGGTCACCGGACAGGTCGACACTGGTGACGGTGTACACGTCACCCTCGGTAAGGTTGGCGGTTATATAGACCGCGTCCTTTTCCGGGCTGACCGCCACCTGGGTCGAATCGATGCGGAACTGCAGGTAACCGCGGTCCATGTAATAGGAAGTGAGCGTTTCCAGGTCGCCGCTCAGGCGCTCGCGAGAGTACTTATCGTCGCTGGTGATGAAGGACAGTAAGTTGGTGGCCTTGAGCTCGAACAGGTCAGCGAGATCGTCGTCTTCGAATACGGTATTGCCGACGAAGTTGATGTGCTTGATCTTGGAGACCGTGCCCTCGTCCACATCGATGTTGATGGACACCCGGTTGCGCGGCTCCGGTATCACCTCGGTTTCGATGCCGGCATCATAGCGGCCCTGCTGCACGTACTGGCGCTGCAGTTCCATCTGCATGCCTTCCAGGGTCGAACGGCGGAAAACACCGCCCTCGGCAAGGCCGGCGCCCTTGAGGCCTTTAAGCAGATCCTCAGTCTCGATGGCCTTGTTACCGGAGATGACAATCTCGGAAATACTGGGGCGTTCGGCGACGATGATGACCATCACATTGCCGTCACGGCCAATCTGGATATCGTCGAAGTTGCCGGTGCGGAACAGGGCACGGGCCGAGGCGCGGAGGGAACCCTCGGTGGCCGTATCACCCACGCCGATCGGCATGGCGGAGAACACCGAACCCGCGGAAATGCGCTGCAGGCCTTCAACACGGATATCTGAGATGACAAAGGGAGCAGCCACCACAGGTGCGCCCGCTGGCGCGCCGCCCTGGGCCATGGCCCGGGGCAGCAGCGCGGACAGGACAAACCCCGTCAGCAACCACAGCGCGATTGTTCTACCGATGCCTTGCATTCTGCTTGTCTGGTTTCAACCCCGCGGGCGCCTGCCCGGACAGAGGCACTCGCCGTCACCGCCCGTCATCACCCGTTCGCTCTTTCCTGTCTTATCGTTGTCGCGGGTAACCGCCCCGCCGCCCGACCACCGGGCCCACCACCAATACCTGGCGTGCGCCCTCACAGGCGCGCAAAATCGTTATACAAGGCCAGTATCATCACCCCGACAATGATAAACAGGCCCACCTGATAGCCCAGCATCTGCACCTTTTCAGGCACCGGCCTACCTACCAGCAGCTCTATCGTGTAATACATCAGATGACCCCCGTCCAGCACCGGGACGGGCAGCAGATTGAGTACCCCGAGGCTCACGCTCAGCAGGGCAAGGAAGGCGACAAAGGCCTCCAGGCCCGACTCCGCCGAAGCGGTCGCCACTTTAGCAATGGTGATGGGACCGCTCAAGTTTTTGTGGGAAATCAGCCCCATCAGCATCTTCTTGATGGAGTTGAGCGTGAACATGACCAGTTCCCCAGTGCGCTGGGCGGCCTTGCCCAGGGCCTGAATCGGCCCATAACTGAACTGGCGGATCATCTCCTCCGGCCACTCGGGGATATGCACAGTCACACCGACCTGTCCATAGGCCTCACCATTCTCCGCCACCTTGCGCGCCGGTGTCAGGGTGATGTCCTGGCGGGCGCCGTCGCGCTCGATGCGCAGGCTGATGGCCTCGCCCGGCCGGCTCTGAACGTAATCAACAAAATCGGACCACTCCGGCATGGCATTGCCATCGGCGCTAATCACCCGGTCGCCGGGCTCAAGCCCCGCGCCGGCGGCGGGGCTGTCCGCCACCACCGTCTCCAGCACCGGTTCGATCGGTGGCTGGTAGGCGGCAATCCCCAGGCCACGCAGCAGATTGGGCTCTGCCGCGCCACGCAGCCAGTCATCAAGGGTGCCCTCGGACTGGTACTTCATGTCCGAGTTCGGGTAGCGCACCGTGAAACTGATAGTGCCGCTGTCGCCGATGCGGTCCAGCAGCCGGTAGTTCACTGCCTGCCAGGTGGGCGTCTCGCGGCCATCGATGGCGATGATCTCCTGGCCGGACTCCAGGCCCGCCACCTCAGCCACCGAACCCTGTTCCACGGAACCGATGATCGGGGCCACCCCGCTTTCACCGGACAGGAAGACAAACCAGTAAGCCACCACGGCCAGCAACAGGTTGGCGATCGGGCCAGCGGATACCACGGCCATACGCTGCAACACCGGCTTGCGGTTGAAGGCATACTGTTCCTGACCAGGCGTCACCTCGCCCTCGCGCTCGTCGAGCATTTTCACGTAGCCGCCGAGGGGGATGGCGGCAATCACATACTCGGTGTCCAGCTTGTCGCGCCAACGCAGCAGCGGCGTGCCGAACCCGATGGAGAAGCGCAATACCTTCACGCCACAGCGACGGGCTACCCAGAAGTGCCCGTACTCGTGGATGGCAATGAGAACGGCCAGAGTGAATGCTGTTACGGCCAGTGTGTATAAGAGGTCCACGTTCTAGTCTCTATGCTCTTTCTACGTTCCGTATCGCCCGTACTATCCGCAAAAACCCGCTTAACCTGCCTGACGTCCTGCCAGCAGTTCCCGGGCCAGTTCCCGCGCCTGCAGGTCAGCCTGTTTGACCACATCCAGCGAGGTCGGTTCAGCGACATCTGCGCGACTCAACACATCTTCAATCAACTCGGGAATCTGGGTGAAACCCAGGCGCAGGTCGAGAAATGCGGCGACGGCGATCTCGTTGGCCGCATTCAACTGGGCCATCGAGGTACCACCCTGCCGCACCGCCTGCCGCGCCAACTCGAGGCAGGGGAAGCGCCCCACATCCGGGCGTTCAAAATCCAGTCGAGCGACCTCAATGATATCAAGCTCGGCAACGCCGGAGCCAATTCGCTCCGGCCATCCCAGGGCGTGGGCGATGGGTGTGCGCATGTCCGGGTTGCCCAACTGCGCCAGCACCGAGCCATCCACATACTGCACCATGCTGTGGATGATGCTCTGGGGATGTACAACCACGTCGATACGATCCGCGGGGAGATCAAACAGCCAGCAGGCTTCCACCAGCTCCAGCCCCTTGTTCATCAGGGTGGCGGAATCCACGGAAATTTTTCGCCCCATGGACCAGTTGGGGTGAGCACAGGCCTGGTCGGGGGTGGCGGCCGCCATCTGCTCGGCGCTCCATTCGCGGAATGGTCCGCCGGAGGCCGTCAGCAGGATCCTGGACACACCCGCCGTGCCCACCTGACCGCCATTGCCGGTGGGCAGGCACTGGAATATGGCATTGTGTTCACTGTCGATGGGCAGCAGGCGGGCACCGTTCTCGACTACCGCGGCCATAAACAGATGGCCCGCCATCACCAGGGCTTCCTTGTTGGCCAGCAGCACGGTCTTACCGCTGCGCGCCGCTGCCAGGGTGGGCTCGAGGCCAGTGGCGCCGACGATGGCCGCCATTACCACATCCACCTCCGGGTGCTCGACAATTTCCACCAGACCTTCCGGACCAGCCAGCACCGCCGTCTCCGAGCCTGCCGCAACCAGCCGCGAGGCCAGCGTGTCGGCACAGTCCGGATCGGCCATCACCGCGTAGCGCGGGCGATGCTGCTGGCACTGTTCAAACAAGGTGTCCACGGAACGGTTGCCGGAGATCGCAAACAGCTCAAACTGCGCCGGGTGGCGCGCCAGCACATCGAGGGTGCTGACCCCAATGGAACCGCTGCTTCCCAGTACGGTCACGCGTCTCATCCTGTTCATTGGGGCAACCATCCCGCCAGGATCAGGCCCAGGGCGACCACCGGCGCGGCCGCCGTTATGCCGTCAATGCGATCAAGGAAACCACCGTGGCCCGGCAACAGGGAACCGCTGTCTTTCACCCCGCGGTGCCGCTTCACCATACTCTCCAGCAGGTCGCCCACCACGGAGGCCGCCGCGCCGGCCACGGCAATGGCAACAATACCCGCCAGGCCGATGCGCTCCAGCCCCAGCAGCCCGTGGGCCAGCAGGGCCAGGCCGACGCAGGTCAGCTGGCCGCCAATCACGCCTTCCCAGGACTTGCCCGGGCTGACGGTCGGCGCCAGCTTGGTCTTGCCGAACTGTCGACCGGAAAAATAGGCGCCGATATCAGCCCCGGCCACCAGGATCACCATGGCCAGCAGCATCAGTTTGCCGTTGTCGTAACTCAACAGGAACACCGCTGACAGCCAGGCCGGCACCAGCACCAGCAGGCCCATCAAGCCCAGCATGGGGGCGGTGGCCCACAGGGCGCCGCTCATGGGATAGGTCTTGATCCACAGCAGGGCAATCGCCCACCACAGGCAGGCGAGACCGAGCACCGGTTGCAGGCGATCAAGCTGCGGCGCGCCCGCCAGGTCTGCATAAAAGTACAGGAAGCCCATGCCGAGCATCGCCAGCAGCAGGTAGCCTACCCGCAGCCACAGCGGCTGATAACCGGCCAGCCGCGTCCACTCCCAGGAGGCAATGGCCACCACCAGGCCAAACACTGCCGCCAGCCCCGGCAGCGGCAGCAGCACCACGGCCGCCACCAGGCTGCCGGCCAGGGCCAGGCCGGTGACGATGCGCTGCTTCAGCTTATGGCGCATCCGCTCCCTCCCGCAGGCCAAAGCGGCGCTCGCGGCCGCTGAAGTCTTCCAGCGCCAGCGCCAGGTCCGGGGCGCCGAAATCAGGCCACAGGGTCTCGGTAAAATACAGCTCGCTGTAGGCAAACTGCCACAGCATGAAATTGCTAACCCGGTGATCGCCGCCGGTGCGAATGCACAGGTCCGGTGCCGGCAGGTCGGTCAGGCAGGTCTCGGCGTGCAGCAATTCCGGGGTGATGGCATCGGCGCTGATGTCACCGGCCGCCAGCCGTTCCGCCACCCGGCGCGCGGCGCGGGCGATATCCCAGCGGCCACCGTAGTCAGCGGCAATCACCAGGGTCGTTTCGGTATTGCCTGCAGTGAGGGCCTCGGCCTCGTCCATCAGCAGTTGCAGGCGCTGGCTGAAGCGGTGACGCTCACCGATAAAGCGGATGCGGATGCCATCCTTATGCAGGGCGCGCGTTTCATTGCGCAGGTAGCGGATGAACAGGGACAGCAGGTAGCGCACCTCGCTGCGGGGACGGCCCCAGTTTTCGCTGCTGAAGGCGAACAGGGTGAGCACCTTCACGCCCTGGTCATTGCAGGCCTCCAGCACCTTGCGGATCGCCTCCATGCCCGCGCGATGCCCCGCCGAGCCGGGCAGGTTCCTGCGCCTGGCCCAGCGGTTGTTGCCGTCCATGATGATCGCAATATGTTGCGGAATCACGGTCAGATCTCTAGCAGGTCGCTTTCCTTCTCTTCCAGCGCCTTTTCGACATCGGCGATGAACCGGTCAGTGAGCTTCTGCACCTCGTCCTGGGCGCGGCGCTCCTCGTCTTCGGAAATCTCTTTTTCCTTCAGCAGATCCTTGAGCATGCCGTTGGCATCGCGGCGCGCATTGCGCACCGATACCCGGGCAGACTCCGCCTCCTGGCGTGCCTGCTTGATAAAGCCCTTGCGGGTTTCCTCCGTCAACGGCGGCATCGGTATGCGGATGACCTCGCCGGCGGTGGCCGGATTGAGGCCCAGGTCAGACTTCAGGATCGCCTTCTCGATGTCCGGCACCACGCCCTTGTCCCAGGCGGTCACCGCCAGCGTGCGCCCGTCTTCCACGGTCACGTTGGCCATCTGGTTCAGCGGCGTCTCAGCGCCATAGTACTCCACCCGAATATCATCCAGCAGGCTGGGATGGGCACGGCCGGTGCGAATCTTGTTGAAATTGTGGGCCAGCGCCTCCAGGCTCCTGGCCATGCGCTCGCGCGCGTCGCTCATTATGTCGTCTATCACTTGTTATTGCTCCCTAGGGATGGATCAGGGTGCCCTCGTCACCACCGCGGATAATACTCAGCAGCGCGCCCTGCTCTTCCATGGCAAACACGCGCACCGGCAAATCGTGGTCCCGGCACAGGACGATGGCGGTCAGGTCCATCACTCCCAACTCCTGCTTCAGCACCTCATCGAAGCTCAGCTGGCTGTATTTGACTGCGTCATCGACCTTCATGGGGTCTGCGGAGTACACACCATCCACCTTGGTGGCCTTGAGCATCAGGTCGGCTTCGACCTCGATAGCGCGCAGACAGGCCGAAGAGTCGGTCGTAAAGAAAGGATTACCGGTACCGGCGGCAAAAATCACCACGTCACCATTGGTGAGTGCCCGCATGGCCTTGCGGCGGTCGTAGTGGTCAACCACGCCGCTCATGGGAATCGCCGACATCACCTGGGTGGCGATACTGGAGCGCTCCAGGGCATCGCGCATGGCCAGCGCGTTCATCACCGTGGCCAGCATACCCATATGGTCGCCGGTGACCCGGTCGAGGCCAGCCGCACTCAGCGCGGCACCGCGGAACAGGTTGCCGCCGCCAATGACCAGGCCGACTTGCACGCCGATACCGACCAGTTGGCCGATCTCCAGCGCCATCATGTCGAGGATCTTCGGGTCAATGCCGAAGCTCTCGGTGCCGGTCAAGGCCTCCCCGCTGAGCTTCAGCAGGATGCGCTGGTACTTCCTGTCACCAAACTGCTTGGGCACCGACTTTCCTCCTTATTGCTGGTATGGACAGCTCCCGGATACAAAAAAGCGAGGCCGGAGCCTCGCTAGTCTGCTATCAGTCGTCCTTTGGCTTGAGCTGGGCGGCCACTTCCGCGGCAAAGTCCACTTCGTCTTTCTCGATGCCTTCCCCCACTTCGAAACGGGTGAAGGCTACGACTTCCGCCCCGGCAGCAGCCACCAGCTTGCCTACCGTGACATCAGGGTCCTTGACGAAGTCCTGCTCAACCAGGCTGTTCTCAGACAGGAACTTCTTGATGCGCCCACCGATCATCTTCTCGATGATCTCCGGTGGCTTGCCGGAATCCTGGGCCTGGGCGGTGAAGATCTCCTTCTCCTTGGCAACCAGTTCTTCCGGCATGTCGTCTGGCTTGACGACCTGGGGGTTAACCGCGGCCACGTGCATGGCCACATCGCGAGCCAGTTCGGCATCACCACCCTTCAGCTCTACCAGGACTGCGATCCGGTTGTTGCCGTGTACGTAGCTGCCCACCACGCCGCCGTCGGCGTTCATCAGGGCGATGCGGCGTACACCGATGTTCTCCCCAATCTTCTGGACCAGCGCTTCGCGGGCAGATTCCAGGTCGCCTGCCATAAGGCTGGCCACATCGGCCACTCGGCCGCCGTGGGCGGCATCGACTACCTGGCCCACAAACGCCAGGAAGCCCTCGTCGCGGGCGACGAAATCGGTTTCGCTGTTGACTTCAACCAGGGTGCCGAAGCTGCCGTCTTCCGCGGTGCGAATTGCCACGACGCCGTCAGCGGCGGTGCGACCGGCCTTCTTGGCCGCTTTCATGCCGCTGGACTTGCGCAGATCTTCGATCGCCTTCTCGATATCGTTCTCTGCTGCGGCCAGGGCCTTTTTGCATTCCAGCAGGCCAAGACCGGTACGCTCACGCAGTTCTTTTACCAGTGCTGCTGCAGACATTGGAAATCCTCCATAGCACCCCCAGCCGGGGGCATGAATACGTTAAAACTGAACCGGCGGGCGTGCGATCGGCACACCCGCCGTGATTGGCTGTTACTCGGCGGGCGCCGCTTCCGCCTCGCCTTCCTCGGCTCCGGCCTCGACTTCGACGAACTCGTCGCGCGCCACGGCAGCCTCACCGGCTTCCTCGCGACCCGCAACACAGGCGTCAGCCACGGCCGTGACGTACAGCTTGATGGCGCGGATGGCGTCGTCATTGCCGGGAATCACGTAGTCGATGCCGTCGGGGTTGCTGTTGGTGTCGACGATACCGATCACCGGGATACCCAGCTTGTTGGCTTCGGTTACGGCGATGCGCTCGTGGTCCACGTCGACCACAAACAGGGCATCGGGCAGGCCGCCCATGTCCTTGATACCGCCGATGGAGCGCTCGAGCTTATCCATGGCGCGGGTGCGCATCAGCGCTTCCTTCTTGGTGAGACGGGCAAAGGTGCCGTCTTCAGCCTGGGTTTCCAGATCGCGCAGCCGCTTGATGGAGGCGCGGATGGTCTTGTAGTTGGTCAGCATGCCGCCCAACCAGCGATGGCTGACGTAAGGCATACCGGCGCGTTCCGCCTGCTCCTTGATGATCTTGCCGGCGGCACGCTTGGTGCCAACGAACAGGACCTTGTTTTTGTTGGAGGCGAGCTGCTTCACCAGTGACAGGGCATCGTTGAATGCCGGCACCGTGTGCTCGAGGTTGATGATATGGATCTTGTTGCGAGCACCGAAGATGTACTCGCCCATCTTGGGGTTCCAGTAACGAGTCTGGTGCCCGAAGTGTGCGCCTGCCTGCAGCAGGTCGCGCATACTTACCTGCGTCATGTGAATTACCTTTTAAACGGGTTAGTCCTCCACATGCCCCATGATCCAACCCGAATCTGGCGATTTCAGGCCTCAGGCATCGCTGCATGTGGCTGAAATCGGGCATTTCCGGGCACCCTGAACCATGTGACGGCATGTGTGCGTCGTTGTTTTGTCCAATGCCGGCGGAAGTGCCGCTATCGAACGGCGCGCTTTATACCATAGAATCCTCCCTAAGACACTGTTTTTTGGTTGAAATTTGCCCAACCCACGGGCTCTCGGGTTACAATGGCGCCCCTTTTTACAGCGGCCCAGGCCGCGGGCCCGTGCACCAGCGGCAGGGGCCACGTCGAGCGCAATGAGTGAAGCACCACAACCCGGGCTCGCCCGCGGAGAACCAGGCACATCGATGGAAGATCATCCCGTACACAGAGACCCCATGGCGGTCACCCTGAAGACCGCCGAAGAACTCGAGAAAATGCGCGTTGCCGGCCGGCTGGCCGCGCAGGTGCTGGAAATGATCGAGCCCCACGTGGTACCCGGGGTGAGCACCGGGGAACTCGACCGCATCTGCCACGACTATATCGTCAAGGTACAGGACGCGGTGCCGGCGCCCCTCAATTACAACGGCTTTCCCAAGTCGATCTGCACCTCGGTCAACGAGGTGGTCTGCCACGGCATTCCCAGCGACAAAAAGATTCTCAAGAACGGCGACATCGTCAACATTGACGTTACCGTCATCAAGGACGGCTACCACGGCGATACCAGCAAGATGTTCTTCATCGGCACCCCCGCAGGCCATGCGGAGCGCCTGGTGAAGATCACCCAGGAGTGCCTCTACCGGGGCATCGAAGTGGTCAAGCCCGGCGCCACCCTGGGCGACATCGGCCACGTTATCCAGCAGTACGCCGAAAAGAACTACTACTCAGTGGTCCGCGAATACTGCGGGCACGGCATCGGCCGGGTATTCCACGAAGAACCCCAGGTGCTCCACTACGGCCGCCGCGGTTCCGGTATGACCCTCAAGGAGGGCATGACCTTCACTATCGAGCCCATGCTCAACGCCGGCCGCCGCCACGTGAAGCTCAACAAGAAAGACGGCTGGACCGTGTCTACCCGGGACGGCCGCCTCTCGGCCCAATGGGAGCACACCCTGGCGGTGACCAGCAGCGGTTGTGAGGTATTCACCGCCAGGAGCGAAGAACACTTCTCATGAACGCCTGTCCCGGCGAACTGCTTGACCCGGCCGCCCTGGCCGAAGCCTGCGCGGTCGTCGACAGCCCGGTGTCCACCCTGCGCGCCGCCTGCGAGCGAGCCAACGACTGGCTCAATCGGGAGTTCCGGAACGGCCGTGATATCGGCGAGCTGCTGCAGCTGCGTGCCGCTGCCATCGACGAAGTCATGCGGCTGCTGTGGGCGCGCTTTGACTGGGGTCAGAGCCGCATCGCCCTGGTCGCGGTGGGCGGCTACGGCCGCGGCGAGCTGCACCCGGCCTCGGACATCGACCTGTTGATCCTGGTGGACGATGAGGCCGAGGACCAGCACGCGGCGATCGAGGGCTTTGTGACCCAGCTCTGGGACATCAAACTGGACATCGGCCACTCGGTGCGCAGCGTTGCCGAATGTGTCGCGGCCGCCGGCGACGATATCACCGTTTGCACCACACTGATGGAGGCGCGGCTGATTGTCGGCTCCGAGCAGCTCTGCGAACAGATGACGACGGCTGTCGAGGCTGACCAGTTGTGGGACAGCGCCGCGTTCTTCCGCGCCAAGTGGGACGAACAGGTGGAGCGCCATGCCAAGTATGCCGATACCGAGTACAACCTGGAGCCCAATGTAAAAGGCTCCCCCGGCGGCCTGCGTGACATCCAGACCATCAGCTGGATTGCCCTGCGCCAGTTCGGCACCGGCGACCCGGAGTCACTCGAGGACCTGGGCTTCCTCACCGAGGATGAACTCAATATCCTGCTGCGCGGCCGCGAGTTTCTGTGGCGCGTGCGCTGGGCACTGCACATGATTACCGGTCGGGAGGAGAACCGGCTGCTGTTCGACTACCAGCGCGAGCTGGCGGGGCTGTTCGGCTACCAGGACAGCGACATACGCCTGGCGGTGGAGCAGTTCATGCAGCGCTACTACCGGGCGGCGCTGGCCATTGCCCAGCTCAATGAAGTGCTGATGCAGCATTTTGACCAGGTCATCCTGCGTTCCGATGCCCCGGAGCAGATCATCGACCTGAATCCACGCTTCCAGATTCGCAACGGCCTGTTGGAGGTCAAGGACGACGAGGTCTTCGATCGCGAGCCCTCGGCCCTGCTGGAACTGTTCCTGCTGTGCGCACAGGACGAGCGCATCGAGGGCGTGTTCGCCTCCACCATCCGCCTGACCCGCGAGCGCCGCGAGCTGATCGACAGCGAATTCCGTGCCGACCCACGCAACCGTAAGCTGTTCATGGACATCCTGCGCTCCTCCAACAAGATGGCGCTGCAGCTGCGGCGCATGCACCGCTTCGGCATACTCGGCAAATACCTGCCGGAGTTCGGCCGCATTGTCGGCCAGATGCAGCACGACCTGTTCCACATCTACACCGTGGATGCCCATACCCTGGAAGTGGTCAAGAACATGCGCCGCCTGCTGTACCCGGAGGACCAGGAGCGCTTCCCGGTCACCAGCCGGGTCGCGGCCCGCCTGCCCAAGATCGAACTGCTGTACATCGCCGGCATCTATCACGATATTGCCAAGGGGCGCGGCGGCGACCACTCCGAGCTGGGCGCCGTCGACGCGCGCAACTTCTGTGAAAACCACGGCGTCAATGAGCGCGATACCGACCTCGTGGTGTGGCTGGTGGAAAACCATCTGCTGATGTCCGGCACCGCCCAGCGCAAGGACATCACCGATCCGGAAGTGATCAATGAGTTTGCCACCATCGTCGGCAGCCAAACCTACCTGGACTACCTGCTGGCGCTGACCGTAGCGGATATCAATGCCACCAACCCGACCCTGTGGAATGCCTGGCGCGGTTCGCTGCTGCGCCAGCTCTACACCGAGACCCGGCGCGCCCTGCAGCGCGGCCTCGACAACCAGGTCGGCAAGCAGGAAGCCATCGCCAATACCCAGCGCCAGGCGCTGGAACGGCTGGAAGACCGCGGCTTTATCGCCGATGAAGTCAAAGCCCTGTGGGCCGAAGCCGGGGAAGACTATTTCCTGCGGGAGCACGTGGACGACATCGTCTGGCACACCGAGGCCATTGCCCAGCACTACGACAAGTCGACCCCGCTGGTGCTGGTGAAACCCGACCTGGTGATGCAGACCGACGCCGCTACCCAGATATTTATCCACGCCCGCACCCAGGACTATCTGTTCTCGGTTGTCACCGCGGCCCTGGAACAGCTGCACCTCAGCGTTCTCGACGCCCGCCTGTACAACTCGGTGGAAGGCATGGCGATGGACACCTTCTTTGTGCTGGACGAGAGTGGCGCGTCGATTGCCAGTGACACGCAGCGCCTTGAGCACATCGTCGAGTTCCTGAAATCCACGCTGACCGACCGCGACCGCTTCCCGGAAGTGGTGGCCCGACGCACGCCGCGGGCGGCGCGCTATTTCTCCGTGCCCACCGAGACCAGCCTGTACGTGGACAGCATCAAGAACGTCAGCGTGCTGGAAGTCACAACACCGGACCGGCCCGGCCTGCTGGCGCGCATTGGGCGCATCTTCTTCGAGCACGGCATTGTCCTGCAGGCCGCCAAGATCACCACCCTGGGCGAGCGAGTGGAGGACGTGTTCTTCATTACCGACGCCAATCACGAACCACTGGAAGACCCCGACCTGGTCGTCAACATCCGCAATACCATCTGCAAGGAACTGGACGAGCAGGCGGCGGCCTGAGCGTTCCCTCTGGCGTAGCCCCGCATGAACCCGGAACTGGACCTGCTGCAGCCCTATCCTTTTGAGCGGTTGCGCGCCCTGTTTGCCGACCTGGCGGCGCCTGGCCTGCCGGCCCTGAACCTGGGGATTGGCGAACCGCAGCACGCCGCTCCAGCCTTCGTGCTGGAAACCATGGCACAGGCTTTGCCCGAGCTGTCCCGCTATCCCGCCACCCGCGGCAGCGCGGAGCTGCGCAACAGCATCGCGGCCTGGCTGGCGGCGCGTTTCCGCCTCCCCGGTGTGGACCCGGAACGGGAAATCCTGCCGGTATCCGGCACCCGCGAGGGCCTGTTTGCCATCGCCCAGGCTGTCATTGACCGCCAGCAACAACCGCTGGTGCTCTGCCCCAATCCCTTCTACCAGATCTACGAAGGTGCGGCGCTGCTGGCCGGTGCCGAGATCAGCTTCCTGGACTGTCGTGAAGAGACCGGGTTCGTGCCGGACTATTCCGCCGTGACGGCGGAAAGCTGGCAGCGCTGCCAGCTCCTGTACCTGTGCAACCCGGGCAACCCCAGCGGCGCCATCACCCCGTTGGCGACCCTCAAGCAGCTGGTCGCGCTGGCGGTGGAGCACAACTTTGTCATCGTCAGCGACGAGTGCTACTCGGAGATTTACGCCGACGAGAACCAGCCACCACCGGGGCTCCTGCAGGCCTGTGTCGAAGCGGGCGTACCCGGTTACGACCGCTGCCTGGTCTTCCACAGCCTTTCCAAGCGCTCCAACCTGCCGGGGCTGCGCTCCGGCTTCGTGGCCGGCGACGCCAGGCTGCTGGAGGGCTTTCTGCGCTACCGCACCTACCACGGCTGCGCCCTGCCGCTGCACCACCAGCTGGCGAGCCAGGCGGCCTGGTCCGACGAGACCCATGTGCGCGAAAACCGGGCCCTGTACCGACAAAAGTTTGATGCTGTGGGTGAGCG
Organism: Halieaceae bacterium; assembly: GCA_028280635.1. Lineage (GTDB taxonomy): Bacteria > Pseudomonadota > Gammaproteobacteria > Pseudomonadales > Halieaceae > JANQIO01. The sequence continues at coordinate 19,718 of JANQLM010000043.1, forward strand.
CCTGAAAGGCGTGCTGGAGTTCGAGCAACCGGCCGCGGGTTTCTATCTTTGGCCTCGTACACCGATGGCGGACACCGAACTGGCGCGCAGGCTCTATGCGGAACACCACCTCACCGTGTTACCCGGGCGCTTTCTCGGCCGCGATACAGCAGCGGGGAATCCCGGCGAGCACCGGATCCGCATGGCACTGGTGCCGCCGCTGGGGGACTGCCTGCGGGCAGCAGACTGCCTGAAACAGACACTGGAGGCCTGGTAATGCTCAAGGCGGAACGCGTCGCCTACATACTCGAGCGTCTGCAGGCGCTCTACCCGGAACCGCCGGTGCCACTGGACCACAGTGATCCCTATACCCTGCTGGTGGCGGTGCTGCTCAGCGCCCAGTGCACGGACGAACGCGTCAACCAGGTGACGCCGGCGCTGTTCGCCGCAGCGGACAATCCCCACGACATGGCGCGCCTCAGCGCCGAGCAAATTCGGGAGATCATCCGTTCCTGCGGCCTGTCGCCACAGAAGTCCAAGGCTATCAAGCGGCTCAGCGAGATTCTGGTGGCAGACTACGGCGGTGAGGTGCCGGCGGATATGGAGGCCCTGGAGCAACTGCCCGGCGTAGGCCACAAGACCGCCAGCGTGGTCATGGCCCAGGCTTTTGGCGTGCCGGCCTTCCCGGTGGATACCCATATCCATCGCCTCGCCCAGCGCTGGGGCCTGAGTAGCGGCAAGAACGTGGCCCAGACCGAAAAAGACCTGAAGCGGCTGTTCCCGGAAGCCTGCTGGAACGACCTGCACCTGCAGATCATCTTCTACGGCCGTGAATTCTGCACCGCCCGCGGCTGTGACGGCACCGTCTGCGAGATTTGCAGAACCTGCTACCCGGACCGCAAGCGGCCCAAGAAAACCCGCAAAGCCTAGTCCGACGCCAGCACGAAGACTTCGGCACGCCCCCGACCGCGGGGGTCCGCCGCCGCCTGCACACCGCCCCCGGCGTCGATGCTGATCAACTGCACATCCCCGAGTGCGCCCCAGCTATTTGGCTCCACGCGGTAACCCATGGCCTTGAGGCGCGCGCTGACCTGCGGGTCGATCGCTCGGCCCGGGTCGTGGCGGATCAGGCGGGCAGCCGGCAGCTGGTGGTGAAAGCGGGTCGCCGCCACGGCCTGTTCGGCGCTCATACCAAAATCCAGCACGTTCAGCAGCACCTGCAGCACGGAGGTAAAAATGGTACTGCCGCCTGGCGTGCCCAGTACTGCGGCTGTCTGACCTTCCCGCAGCAGCAGGGTCGGCGACATGGAGGACAACATGCGTTTGCCGGGCGCAATGGCATTCATATCCCGGCCCACCACGCCAAAGGCATTGGGCACACCCGGCTTGGCACTGAAGTCGTTCATCTGGTTGTTGAGCAGGAAGCCCGCGCCTTCCACCACCACCCCACTGCCGAACTCCCAGTTCTGGGTATAGGTCAGGGCCACGGCATTGCCTTCGCCATCGAGCACGGAGAAATGGGTGGTCTGCGGACTCTCGTAGGCCGTGGCCCGCCCCGGGCCGATCGCCTGATCGGAGAGCCCCGGCAGCACGCTGTCGGAGATCGCTTCCAGTTCGATGCCCGCCGCCCGACGCTGCAGGTAGTCCGGCGCCATCAAGGCTCCCAGCGGCACCGGTGCAAAATCCGGGTCGCCGAGGTACTCGGCCCGATCGGCGAAGGCGCGCTTCTCAATTTCCGCCAGCAGGTGTATGTAGCGCGCGGAATTGTGGGCCACGCCATTAAACAGGGGGGCGGCGGCGTGCATGCCCAGTAGCTGTACCAGGGCGATACCGCCGGAGCTGGGCGGCGGGGCCGACACCACCCGATGCCCGCGCCAGTCGGCCTGCAGGGGCTTGCGCCAGGGGGCGCTGTAGCTGGCGAGGTCCTCGGCACTGATCAGGCCGCCGCTGCGACCCATCTGTGCCACGATTTGCCGGGCTACCTCGCCGGTGTAAAAGTCATTCGGGTCCGCGGCCAGTCGCCGCAGGGTAGCCGCAAGCTGTGGCTGGCGGAAGTGCGCCCCCGCGTCCATATCCGCGAAGTGCGCGGCGAAGTTGGCATCGTCACCAAAGTGTTCGACGGCGTCATCCTTCATCGCCGCCAGGTCCGGGGGCACCACGAAGCCGTTCGCGGCCAGCTCAATGGCCGGCGCCAACAACCGCGACCACGGCAGCCGCGAGTAGCGCGCGTGCGCCTCCTGCATACCGCGCACCGTGCCGGGCACACCAATCGCCCTGCCGCCGACCAGTGACTGCCGGTGATCAACTTCGCCGTCAGTATCGAGGTACATATCCCGGCTTGCCGCCAGCGGCGCCCGTTCGCGGAAATCCAGGAAGCCGGGCTCGCCGTTCATCTGTACCACCATGAAGCCGCCACCACCGATGTTGCCTGCCTCCGGGTAGGTCACGGCCAGGGAAAACACCGCGGCGATGGAAGCATCCACGGCGTTGCCGCCGTCCTCCAGTACCTCGCGGCTTACCTGGGCCGCATAGGCGTCGGGCATGGCGACCGCGGCCGTGCCGCCCAGCGCCGGGGGCACCGGCAGGCAGGCGATCAACAACACCGCAAGGAAGCTGCGCAGAGCACTCATGATTGGCAACAAACCCCGCAAAAAATCCGTCCGGAAGGGGCCGTAGTATGCATGGAACAGGGAGTTTTGCTATTCTGCCGGCCCATTTCGAAGGATGAATTCCCGTGATTACGCTGTACGGCATCCCCAACTGCGATACGGTGCGCAAGGCCCGCCGCTGGCTTGATCAGCATGACATCGACTACCAGTTTCACGACTTCCGCGAACAGGGACTCGATGCGGCGACCGTGGGACGCTGGCTCGATGAGCTGGGCTGGGAGGCCGTGGTCAACCGCCGCAGCACCACCTGGAAGCAGCTCGACCCGGCAACCCGCGAGGGCATGGACCGGGCGACAGCACAGGGCTGCATCCTCGAACACCCCACCCTGGTGAAACGGCCGGTGCTGGACACCGGCAGGGATCGCCACCTGGGCTTCTCCGACCAGCAATACCAGGACATCTTCAAGCAACACACGCTGTAGCCCCCGGGCTATCTCAGGGTTATACCGACACACGAGTTACTACTATGAGCGCATCACTTTACGCACTGGGCGTCGGCATCGGCACCCGGAACGCCACCGGCGACTGGCTGGAAGTCTACTTCCCCACACCGATGCTGGATGTCGACGAACGACTGAGCGCGGCACTCATGAACGCCGGCTATGCCAACACGCCGGTACGCGAACTGGACGCTGCCGGCCTCTCAGAGCTGGGCAAGCTGTGCGCGACCGCCGGCGCCCCGGACCTGTGGTCCAGTTGTGAAGCCATGGCGGGCTCGGGCCGGCCGGCGGTGCTGGTTGCACTCACCGAAGACAGTGCCCCGGCCAGCGTGCCCGAGGCCTACCTGAAACTGCAGTTGATCTCCCACCGGCAGGTCAAACCGCGGCACACCAACCTCGACGGCATTTTTGCGGTACTGCCCAACGTGGCCTGGACCAGTGAAGGCGCCATCGACATCACCGAACTACCCGCCCGCCAGTTGGCCGCCCGCATCCAGGGTCGTGAACTGGAAGTGAGCTGCGTGGACAAGTTTCCCAAGATGACCAACTACGTGGTGCCCAGCGGGGTACGCATTGCCCACACCGCACGGGTGCGCCTGGGCGCCTACCTGGGTGAAGGTACGACTGTCATGCACGAGGGCTTCGTCAACTTCAACGCCGGCACCGAGGGCCCGGGCATGATCGAAGGCCGCATCTCAGCCGGGATCTTTGTTGGCGCCGGCACCGACATCGGCGGCGGCGCCTCCATCATGGGGACCCTGTCCGGCGGCGGCGATATTGTCATCACCATGGGCCGGGACTGCCTGCTGGGCGCCAATGCCGGCCTCGGCGTTCCCCTCGGAGATCGCTGCACGGTGGAAGCCGGCCTGTACATCACTGCCGGCACCAAGGTTACGGTGCTGGACGAGAACGGCCAGGAAGTATCTACGGTGAAGGCCCGGGAGCTTAGCGGAAAGTCCGACCTGCTGTTCCGCCGCAATTCGCAGTCAGGCCGGGTAGAATGCCTTGCCAACAAGTCCGCGATTGCCCTGAATGAAGAGCTGCATGCCCACAACTAAGACCGCCGCCCTCGAGCTTTGCCAGGCGCTGATGCGCCTGCCCTCGGTCACCCCCGATGACGCCGGCTGCCAGCAGCTCATGGCCAGTCGCCTTGAGGCGCTGGGCTTTCGCTGCCAACACCTGCGCTTCGGCGAAGTCGACAACCTCTGGGCGGAGCGGGGCCAGGGCGGCCCGTTGTTTGTATTTGCCGGTCACACCGATGTGGTGCCGCCGGGCCCGGTGGCGGCCTGGAGCACGCCGCCGTTCGAACCCAGCCTGCGTGAGGGAATGCTCACCGGTCGCGGCGCGGCTGACATGAAGGCAAGCCTGGCCGCCATGGTGGTAGCCTGCGAGCAATTCCTGGCGGCGGGCGAGCACCGCGGTCGCATCGGTTTCCTGATCACCAGTGATGAAGAGGGCCCGGCGGTCGACGGCACCGTGCGGGTGGTGGAATGGCTGGAAGCCCGCGGCGAGAAGATCGATTACTGTCTGGTGGGCGAACCCTCCAGCCAGGATGTACTGGGGGATGTCATCAAGAACGGCCGTCGCGGCTCCCTTAACGGCAGGCTCACGATACGGGGCAAGCAGGGCCACATTGCCTACCCGCAGCTGGCGGACAATCCCATTCACCGGGTGGCACCGGCGCTGGCGGAACTGGCGGCCCAACACTGGGACTCGGGCAACGCCCACTTCCCGCCCACTTCATTCCAGGTCTCCAATATCAGCGGCGGCACCGGCGCCACCAACGTGATTCCCGGCAGCGTGGAGGTCGCGTTCAACTTCCGCTACTCAACGGAGTGTACCGACGAGCAACTGCGCGCGCGCACTGAAGCCATTCTCAGGGAGCATGAGCTGGACTACGAATTGGTATGGACCCTGTCCGGCAAGCCGTTCCTGACGCCGGAGGGGAAACTGGTGGAGGCCGCGCAGGCGGCGATTCGGGACGAACTGCAAATAGAAACCCAACTGTCCACCGCCGGCGGTACCTCGGACGGGCGCTTTATCGCCCCTACCGGCGCGGAAGTGCTGGAACTGGGGCCGGTCAACGCCACTATTCACCAGGTCAACGAAAAGCTGCCCGCCGCGGACGTGGACGCCCTGGCAGCTGTGTACCGCCGCCTGCTGGAACTGCTGCTGCGCCCCTAAGCTTCCAGTTTCGACAGGGCGCGGGCCACGCCCTTGCGCGCGCTCTCGCGATTACCTTCCCCCGGCACCAGCACCACCGGCCCACCCTCCAGCGCTGCCAGGCTGGCGGCCACCACCTCAGGTGCGTTCATCCATTCCTCCGCCGGCACCATCTGCCGATCGAAGGCTGACATGGCATCCCGGTCGTGGAACTCACTCATGGTGTAACCCGGGCACAGGCTCTGCACGCGGATGCCGGCGTCCGCCACTTCTTTCTGCAGCGACTCCGAGAACAGGTTGAGAAAGCCCTTGCTGGCGCAGTACACCGCCGCCATGGGCACCGGGCCGAAGGAGGCCAGCGAGGACACATTGATAATCGCGCCACCCCCCAGTTCGCGCATGAAAGGCAGAGCCGCGCGGGTCAGCGCCATGGTCGCCGTGATGTGCACATCCACCATGGCCTGCTGGTCATCGAGGGGTAAAACGTCGAAGGGCCCCAGGGTGGAGAAGCCGGCATTGTTGACCAGGTAGTCCGCAGGCCCCTTCTGGCGCAGCGCCTCAATCACACGCGTACGCCCCTCCCGGCTGCCGAGATCAGCCGCCACCGGGTGCACTTCCGCCTGGCCGGCCAACTCTTCGGCCAGGGCCTCCAGCCGATCCAGCCGGCGGCCGGTGGCGATAATGACCTGGCAGCGCCCGGCGAGCTGACGGCAGAACTCCGCGCCAATACCCGCTGAGGCGCCGGTGACCAGCGCAGTTGTCTTGTGATCCATGGGTGATTCCTCTCCTGGGGTGCAGCGGATGCGTTTTTACAACTGGCGGGGCGACTGCCCCCTGCGCTTGAGCATGGCGACAATGCCCTGCTCACCCACCAGGTGGCCGGCGCCCACGACGACAAAGTAGGTGCCGCCGCGGGATTGCATGTCGAGGATTTTTGCCGTCATTTCTCGATTGCGATCATCGAACATCACCCGGTGCAGGTCGCGAAACTCGGGGTATTTCGCCAGCTCGTCCTCAATGACCAGCTTCGCGAGACCGGCGCTGTCCCCACGCCTCCAGATGTCGACCAACTGGCTCATGATGTTCTCGAGATCGTCGAGCTGCACCAGGGTCTGTTTCACCAGCAGGTCCGGTTGCGGCGTATCCAGCACCACGTCCAGCTGTCGGTCAACGGTTTCCAACTCGATGATGGGCTTGCTGCCGCGGGCCTGCTCCAGGAAGAAGCGGTCGACACCCTGCTCAGGATTGAGGCCCAGTTTCATCATCTCCATCGTGGACAGAGTGGTGATCACCAGCCCTGGCTTCAGGCTTTGCATCAACATCGGCGGCAGCCCGGTCAGTTCCAGGCGGCGGGACAGTTCGGACCAGGTGGCAGGGCTGAGTTCGTCCTGCAGGCTGCGCCCGTCCGGGTAGGTGCCGCGCTCCAGCATGCGCTGCTGAATTTCCAGTGAGCGGGCACCGCTGATGTCCAGCTCTACCGCCAGGGCATCGGCCTTGTTGAACGCTGTCATGATGTCGGCCCGCAGCGGGTAGAGATCCGGAGAGGCCAGGTGCATGGAGCCCAGCAGATAGACCGTGGCACGCGGGGTGTCCACCTGCCAGAACAGAAGCCGGTCGCCGGCCGCTTGCGTAAACTGTGCAACCGACAACAAGGTCGCAATCAACAGCGACTTCAACCACAGGCCCGGCGATGGGGTACCACGCATGGGAGAATCCTCGTACCACGAAGCCTGTACTATAGCACCGGGCGCACACCGACAGTGCGTCGGACACCCGGGAGACACATCCAAGGAGAACAAGCATGCCCGCAGAGAGTCGCACTGCACTGATTACCGGCGCTACCGCCGGCTTGGGGAAAGAGTTCGCACGCCAGTTGGCGGCCGAGGGTTACCAGCTGGTGCTGGTGGCCCGCAGTGAGGCCGCCCTGAACGATACCGCCCAGTCGCTGGCGGCAGAGTTTGGTGTGCAGGCGCGGGGAATTCCCGCCGACCTGTCTGACCCGGCCGCCCCGCAGGCCCTGTTCGATACCGTGCAGGCGCAGGGCCTGGAGATTGACTACCTGGTCAACAACGCCGGCATCGCGGGACCCAACCTGCTGGACGATGGCGACTGGGCCGAGCAGGCCGCTTTCTACCAGCTGATGATGATTGCCATTGCCCACCTCTGCCACCTGTTCATCCCGCCGATGCAGGCCCGCGGTTTTGGCCGGGTGCTAAACGTCGCCTCCATGGCAGGCCGCATCGCCAGGGGCGGCGGCTGCAACTATGGCCCTACCAAGGCCTGGGTGATCGCCCTGTCGGAAGAGCTGGCGAACACCGTCGGCAAGGACGGCGTCAAGGTGAGCGCCCTGTGCCCGGGCTTCACCCACACCGAGTTCCACGAGCGCGCAGGCCTGATGGAGATGAAAAACAGTATGCCGAGCTGGGTGTGGTACGACGCCGAGACCGTGGTGCGCGAGGGACTGGCCGCTGTCGAACGAGGCAAGGCGGTATACCCCTCCGGGCGTTTGTACCGGTTGCTGGATCCTTTCTTCCAGTCGGTATGGACCCGGCGCCTGTTCAGCGTCAGCGACGGCCGTTAGTTCAGCCGCTGCTCCCTGTGTCAGCCGGCGGCGCAGGCAGGTAGACATCGAAGCGCACCGTCTTGCCGGGAATGGCGAAGCCGGGCTCCTGGCCCGCCAGCGGCGCTTCCCGGGCCGGGCGTTTTACCACCACCCGTTTGCCTGCGGCGGCCAGCGCCGCCTCCAGCAACCCGTCGGCCGGATCATTAGCTTCCAGTAGCTGCTGGAACAACCACATTTCTTTCTTCACCCGCGCGCTCTTGCGGCGCGCGGGAAACATGGGGTCCAGGTAGACCACGTCCGCAGTATGGGCGGCAAGCCATTGCCGCGCATCGGCCCGCAGCAGCGCCATGCGGCTGCAGACCTCGGCCACCCAGGGATCGTCGCTGCCCCGACCGCGGGCCAGGCCATCGCGCAGCAGGGCGTACACCGGGGCCTCGCGCTCCAGTAATGTGACCCGGCAGCCCAGGTCCGCGAGCACAAAACTGTCACGGCCGAGACCGGCGGTCGCATCCACCACGGAAAGGTCCCGCCACTTGCCGACACCGACGGCGCGACCGAGCGGTTCGTTGTGGCCACCCCGCCGCCGGTGTTTAAGCCCGCCGGCTGTAAAGTCCACCGCAATGGGGCCCGGCGCGTCCGGTCCGCAGGCCCTCAGCTCCAATCGCTCAGGGGTCAACAGCAACTGGGCCAGCGGCTCCTGCCGCTGTGCCAGGGTGGGAAGGGACAATTCCTCGGCGAGGGCGGCGGCCCGCGCCTGCAGGCCGGGTTCGGCCGCGGCCACGGCGACACTGGAATCAGGCACTTAAGCAGGTACCCGGCCAGTGACTTGATTAGACAAAGGGCGGAGACAGCGCATCGCCCATCAGAAGCTCGGGGTCGTTGCGCCGCAGCAGTTCCTCCAGGCGTTCACAGCTTTCCTCGATCGCGTCCAGATAGAGATTGGGGCCACCGAAGTGGTGGGCCGCGTAGCGATAGTAAGCGTGGAAGTATCCGTCCAGACGTACCTGGATGGCGCTGCGAATAAAGTTGGGTGTCGACTGCATGAGATGGGCGGGTGAGCGATAGATCACGCCGGTCTTGGTGTACTTGCCGCGTTTGCCGGCCATGCCGCCTTCCACAAACTCCGGGTAGAGCTGGTCGCGACACTTTTCCAGGTAAGCCACATCAGCCATCTGGGCAATCAGGTCGGCGGTGCCCAACAGCCAGCCGATGGTACGCTCGGCGTCGCTGGGGACGTCGATATCCGCCGGGTTAACCTCGTAGCCGGTGAAGTGCACCACCCGCTGGCAGATGGGCACGGCCCAGTCCAGACCCACCGTGGGCAGGTACTCGCCCATGAAGCGACTGGAGCGACTGACATGGGTGCGGGTGTACTCCGCGCCGTTGCTGTGGCGGGTGTCGCGCCGCCGCCGTATGTAGCCGGAATCGTGGAACAGGGCCGCGGCGATGCCGGCTACCGCCAGCCGCGTGTCCAGCGGCGCCTCCTCACTGTGACAGCGCTGGTATCCATCGATCAGGCGCGCCATCGCCAGCGTCACATCCAGAACGTGCTGAATATCGTGGTAGCCCACATCGCAGGCGTGGTAGCCGGGGTATTCGCCCCGGTACAGGCGGGCAAAGTCCTTTACCAATTGCACAATCGGTTTCAGCCCGCGCTGGTAGTGACGGCCGAGAATAGCCATGACCTCCGCGCACACCGCATCGGGATCGGTGACGTCAATCTGGTTGCTGACGTCCATCTCCCGCGCCCTGGCCGACTGCAACACGCTGTTCACTCCTCGCTGACCGACTTCAGTGAGGGCGCCTTGCCCTTCAGCACAGAGGCGTCGACAGTGTCATCCCCGGGCCGCGAGGGGCGGGGCAACTGGTCGCTGGACATGCCCAACTGCCAGCGGCCTCCGCTGGTCTCGAAGTGCAGTTCCAGGTTATAGGCATTGCGGGTCAGGCCGTGCTTGTCGGTAAGCAGGAAGCGCCGCGGACGGTCATCACCCTCCACCCGGGAGGTGTCACAGCGCATGGTTTTCACTTCCTGGCCGGACAGCTTCACGCCCAGCACGCGCTCGATGTCTTCATTGCAACGCGCGAGAAAGGCATGGGTATCCAGGCTGACCGTATCGTTGGGGTCATCGCGCCCCGGGCTCGGTAACTCAACGCTGAAGTCACCGATAAACACCTGTGACGGCTGGGCCAGGTCGACCATGCGCGCCAACTCGATAGTGACGTCGCCAACGATATAGCTGAATACGGTCGGGTTGATGCCCTCCGCCTGGTATAGCTCGTAGTGGCTGCCGATATGGAAGGCGGTGCGAATCAGCGGCACCGTGTTGCCCTTGGAGGCCTCCCGCGCCATCGCGTTGTCGGCAATCACCAGCAGCAGGAAGTGCAGCAGATCTTCATTGGCCGCCGGGCTCAGGTCCCGGTTCCAGAGGTAGTAGCCATCGCCCGTGGTAGTGCGCGCGAAGTTGACCTCCACCCCCCGAGATAACAGCTTGTTGTAGGCCGAGTTCATGGAGTAGGACAGGGAGTTGAGCTGACTGGCCTGCTCGAAGGGCGTGTAGAGCGAAAACTGGGCGATATCGATCAGGATTACCGCGCGGCTATCCACATAGGACAGGCCGTAGCGGCGCACGATTTCCTCGATGGCGGCCTCGACCACGGGCTGGTCCGCCAGCGGCTCCGGCAGCTTGATAAAGTTTGTCGAGACACCGAGCTTGTTGCTGATTTCGAAGAACTCGTCCCGGCTCTTGCGGCGGCGACCGGAGATCAACCGGCGCACATAGCTTTCCCGGGCCGCGCTCTTCCTGGCGCCCTCCTCGCCGCTGTCAGCAGCGGTGGCGGTAAAGTTACCCAGGAAATAGTGAGGTACCATCAGCAGCAGGATGCCGTTGTCGGTGGCGCTCCAGCACAGCACGATGTTCTGGCCCAGGCGCCACTGCTTATGGAGGGTCGTCTCAATGGTCTTGAGATTCCCTCGCTGAACAATGCTGATGGAGTTATCAGCCGGGCCGGAGCCGGATCCCTGCATACTTCTACTCATACTTTCCTTACTATGGACGCCGCAATTATAGTGTCATTTTTTCTGCCCCGGCTATTTGACGGGGTTCACAACCCGGAGAGATTGATGCGCATCATCGCGGGGCTGCTTCTGGTCGTTGTTGGCGGCTGCGCGGACTACCAGTTCACCGTCAACGACCGCGTGGTCTATACACCGGCACCGCTGTTTTCAGGCTATGACATACCTGACGAGGCGCTGAACGAGTGTGTGAAAGTGCATATCCAGGAAGCCAGCGTCACCGCCGCGGAGCAGCTTGAAGCGCTGAACTGCAGCCATGCAGGCGTCACCAGCCTGGCGGGGCTGCAGGTATTCAAGCGCCTGACGCGACTGAAGCTGTCCAGCAACAGCATCGAGGAAGTAAACGCGCTGGTGGATATGACCGCATTGCTGGAGCTCTACCTGGACGACAATGCGGTGAAGACAGTGGCTGAGCTCAGGGATTTGCTGGAGCTGCGCCTGCTGGACCTGGGCGGCAATCCGCCTCTGCGCTGCGCTGACCTTGACACTTTCCGCAGCCGCCCCGCCCTGGAACTGGTCGCACCGGAGCACTGCCGGCGCGGCTGAGCCACCCTTCCAGTAGAGCCCTAGCCCAGCTCCAGCCAGCCGAAACCGTCCTCCTGGTCGGCCCAGGTCACCCGCTCGTCACAGGGGAATACCTCGCCCAGCGCCGCTTCCACCCGATCCCGGTGGTTGTTCTGCTCGCTGATATGGGCGATGACCAGCTGCTGCATCAGTTCGTGCCGGATCTCCTGTAGCAGAGACGCTGACTGGCGGTTGTTGAGATGGCCCCAGTCGCCTCCCACCCGGCGCTTGAGGGCTGGCGGATAGGGACCCGCGCGCAGCATCTCCAGGTCGTGATTGCACTCCAGCAGCAAACCGTGGCAGGCCCGGTAATGGGCCAGCACGGCGGGTGTGACACTGCCAAGGTCCGTGAGAATGCCAAGCCGGAAACCGCGGCTTTGCAGCACGAACTGGCAGGGCTCGCGGGCATCGTGGGGAACGGCAATGGGCTCCACGCGGATGCCGCCTAGCTGAAACGGCGCCTCGCTCTGGAAGTAGCAGACTTCCCAGGGCTTGTCGCAACGGCCACTGGCATGGGTGCCCCGGGTCAGGTACACGGGGAGCTGGTGCTTGCGGGACAGCGCGGCCACTCCGGAACAGTGGTCGCTGTGCTCGTGGGTCACCAGCACCGCGTCGAGTTGGTCGGCAGAGACACCGAGACGCGCCATGCGCCGCTCCGTTTCACGCACCGAAAAGCCACAGTCCACCAGCAGCAGGGTTGAGCCGGACTGGACCAGGGTGCCGTTGCCACGACTGCCGCTACCCAGTGAGGCGAATCGCATCCCTAGTTAATGTTGCCCTTGAGAAGTCCCAGCAGCTGCTGCGTCTGGCCCCGGTCCATTGCAAGCCCGTCCTCGCGGGTCATGTCGATGCGCACCTGGTCCGGGTTCTCCTCGGAGACCTTTACCACATAGTCCTGCTGGGTCAGCAGATCGTCTTCGTCATCGCCGCCGAACAGCCAGCCGAACCAGCCGTCGTCCTCCTCCGGCGGCACAAAGCGTACATAGAACAGGCCACTGGAACGATCCAGGTCACGGATGGTGAAACTCGACTCCCGCAGGCCGCGGTCCACCGAGGCCCAGGCCCGGTAGAAGGGCAGCGACAGGCGAATAAAAGGCTTGCCGGTGGCGTCTTCCTGCAGGGTGACCTTGCCGCCCTCGCCCATCGCCTGCTGGGCCATCATCGACACCGGCGCGGTTTCCGCGGAATTGGCGATGTACTGGGCCACCGCCAGCAGCATCTCGCTGCTGCGCTCGGCATCGCCGGACACCTCCGGCCAGTTGTTGGTATCCCCGGCCTGGTACTGCTGCAGGACATGCAGTTCCGACGTGTTGCGCTGCACACCCTGCTCGATGCGGAACTGGAAACGCTCCGCCATGCGGGCATCGCGCCCCTGGAACCAACCGGTCTCGATCAGGCCGGCGCGGGCGTCCACCCGCGCCACCTGCACATTGTTGCTGGTCAGGAAAGAGCGCACCTGCGGCCAGAGCTGACCGGGAGCAACCGCCGCCAGCACCCATTCTTCTTCACCCAGGCGCTGGATACGGACCATCTCTTCACTTTCCTGAGCTACCAGCGGCGCCGGCCGTGGCACTTCAAAGCTGCCGGTGGGTGTTACCGATTCCGTGGTGGGGGGAATCACGTAGATGTCCTGCAGGGCATCATCTTCCAGGTGCGCGGGTACCTTGATCTTGGGCTCGACGCGGGCCTTGCGGTAGTCATCGCTGCGGTCACGCACAAACTGCTGGTCTGAGAACCAGCTACAGCCACAAAGTGAAAGCACGCACAGCAGCGCAAGGCTTCGCTGTATCACGCGTTTGCCTCGGCAATGGCAGCACGCACCGCGGCGTGGTGCTGCTCGGCCAGCGGTGTCAGCGGCAGGCGCAGGCCGTGCTCCATGCGGCCCATGTCCGCCAGTGCCCACTTGACAGGGATGGGGTTGGATTCCAGGAACAGGGCTTCGTTAAGGGTGGCCAGCTTGCTATCCAGCGCATAAGCCGCGTCGGCTTCACCGGCCAGCGCCAGCCGCGTCACCTCGGCGAGCTGGGCCGGCGCGACATTGGCCGTGACAGAGATGGTGCCATCGCCGCCCATCAGCATCAGCTCCGTGGCCGTGGCGTCATCACCCGAGTACACCGCCATGCGCCCCTGGCAGATGTCGATGATCTCCCGGGCACGGTCCAGGTCGCCGGTGGCCTCCTTGATACCGGTGATATTGTCGATATCCGCCAGCCGCTCCACCGTCGCGGGCAGCATATCGACCCCGGTGCGGCCCGGTACGTTGTAGAGAATCTGTGGAATAGACACGGCCTCGGCGATATGCCGATAGTGCTGGTACAGACCCTCTTGGGTGGGCTTGTTGTAATAGGGGGTGACCAACAGGCAGGCATCGGCACCCAGGCTCTGGGCCTCCCGGGTCAGTTCCACGGCTTCGGCGGTGGCATTGCCACCGGTACCGGCAATCACCGGCACACGGCCCGCCACGCGCTGTATGACGCGGGCGATCACCTCGCAGTGCTCGTCGACCGCGAGCGTGGCTGATTCACCCGTGGTGCCTACTGCGACGATGCCGTTGGTGCCGGACTCGATGTGCCAGTCCAGCAGAGCATCGAGCGCCTGCCAGTCGAGGGAGCCGTCGGCATGCATTGGGGTTACCAGCGCCACCAGGCTGCCACGTATCATGTTGAACTCCAGAAGTGCGCGGCCACCGTTACCGGCCACGATGAAAGAACGCAATTATCCATGTAACCGCCCAGATAACAACCGGCGCCCGGGCATTTGGCAGTGGCTGGCAGTCGTATTAGCATGATCCAGACAACGAGGGCCCTGCATGCTTTGGACAACACCATCACGTCGCCTGTTCCTCGGCGCGATCCTGCTGCTGGCCTTGCCCGGGCTAGCGGGCAAGGTGTCCGCCCAGATCGGCGATGATCCCTTCCCCCGCTACAGCCCACTGACCCGCATCGACCGGGATTTTATGGCCGACCAGCGCCGCGAAGTCGACAGCCTGGCCCGCAGCCGGCTGGGCCGGCAGATTCGCCAGGACAAGGCCAATGACCTGGAGGTCCTGCAACTGCTGGTCGACCGCCGGCTGGTAGCCCGCGAAGACACCGCGACCCTGCAGGCCATGGGTGTGGTACTGGGCGACCTGCTCAGCCGCGACCTGGACATGCCCTGGGTGATCTTCGAGGATGAGCTGGGCCGCAGCCGCGCCCTGCGGGTGGAGAACACCGAGCACCTCCTGTTTCCCGTCACCATGATCTCCCGCCTCTATGAGGCCGACGCCGATGTCGACGTGACTGCCATCTATGACCGCGCCGTGGCGCTGATGCGCCCGCACCTGCCGGTGCGCCCCTTCCAGTACGACCAGGACTAGGGCGTGGCGGGAGCGGCCACACCGGCATTCCGGCTGGCGGATGAAGGCCGGCGCCTGGAGCTCAGCGGCGACTGGGTGATCGAGCAGGATTGCCCGGCCTTCACCGCATTGCGCCAGCAGTTGCGGCAGGCGCAACCAACACGTCTCGCCTGCGGCACCGAAGCTCTTGGAGACTGGGACAGTGCGTTGCCTGCCTTCCTGCTGCAATGCCATGCCTATTGCGTTGAGGCCGGCATCGACTTCGACACCGCCGCACTGCCGGAGGGCACCCGTCGCTTGCTGGGTCTGGCGACCGCGGTAAAGCCCCACCGGCCGTCACCTGAGCCCAGCCGCAGTCTGCTGGAAGCGCTGGATCTCGGCCACCGCCTGCAGGAAGGCCGGAAGATCGTCCGCGACCACCTCGAGTTCATCGGCGAGGCGACCATCGCCCTCGGCAGGCTGCTCACCGGGCGCGCCAATACCCGGCGCGAGGATTTCCTGACCTTTATCCACCAGTCAGGCCCGGATGCCTTCAGTATTGTCACCCTCACCAGCTTCCTGGTGGGAATGATCCTGGCCTACCTGGGCGCCGCCCAGTTGGCCCAGTTCGGGGCGCAGATTTACGTCGCCGACCTGGTCACGATCGGCATGCTGCGAGAGATGGGCGCGCTGATGGTGGCGGTGGTGATGGCGGGCCGCACGGGTGCTGCCTACGCGGCCCAGCTCGGCACCATGCAGACCCGTGAGGAAATTGACGCCATTGTGACCCTGGGCATTTCTCCCATGGAGTTCCTGGTGTTGCCGCGGATGGTGGCACTGGTGCTGATCATGCCGCTGCTGGTGTTATACGCCAACGTGGTGGGCATCTTTGGCGGCGCCATCGTGGCGGCGGGGCTGGACGTGTCCTTCATCCAGTTCAGTCAGCAGATGACCAATGTCATCTCCTTTGCGCACCTGGGCACCGGTCTGCTGAAAAGTGTCTTTTTCGGCCTGCTGATTGCCATCGCCGGCTGCCGGGCCGGCATCCAGTGTGGCCGCAGCTCCGCGGCGGTGGGCGAAGCGGCCACCAGGGCGGTGGTCACCTCGATCATCTACCTCATTGTTGCCGACGCCGCCTTCAATATCCTGTTCCAGGAGCTGGGGATATGAGCGAGCGCCGGATGCACATCCATGTCGACCAGCTCACCATGGCTTATGGCAGCAACCTCATACAGCAGGACCTGGACTTTGACGTCTACCGCGGCGACGTATTTGTCATCATGGGCGGCAGTGGCTGCGGCAAGAGCACCCTGCTCAAGCACATGATCGGTCTCTACCCGCCGGCCAAAGGTGAAATCCTCTACGACGGCAAGAGCTTCAACCGGGCCAGCGAACAGGAGCAGTTCGAGATGCGCCGCGGCTGGGGCATCACCTATCAGACCGGCGGCCTGTTCTCGGCCATGACCCTGGCCCAGAACACCGCCCTGCCCTTGCAGCAATACACGGCCCTGGGTGCCGCCGAGATCGACGACATCGTCGCCTACAAGCTGGCGCTGGTGGGTCTGGGCGGCTATCAGGACTACTATCCCTCGGAGATCTCCGGCGGCATGCAAAAGCGCGCCGGCCTGGCCCGGGCCATCGCCCTGGACCCGGAGATCCTGTTCTTCGATGAACCCTCGGCGGGCCTGGATCCAATATCCTCCCAGCTCCTGGATGAGTTGATCCTGGAAATGCAGGAGAGCCTGGGCGCCACTGTGGTGATTGTGACCCACGAGTTGGCCAGTATCTTTGCCATCGCCAGCAACTCGGTGTTTCTGGACGCAGAAACGAAAACCATGATTGACTACGGAGACCCGAAGATCCTCAGGCAGCAGAGCGAGCACGACAAAGTGCGGAAATTCCTGGCCCGTGGCGGCACCCCAGGCGGTGGGCCGGCGTGAGCAAACCCACCAACGCCGCAGCCATCGGCGCGTTTGTCGTCGGCGCGTTCCTGATCCTGTTCGCCCTGCTGTTTCTACTGAGCGGCGATATGTTCAACCGCAACATCGATCGCGGCCTGGTGGTCTTCGACGGCTCGATCAAGGGCCTCAATGTCGGTGCACCGGTGGCATTCAAGGGCGTGCCGATCGGCGAGGTCTCCGGCTTCGATGTTGTCGTGGATTCCGAAACCTACGAAGTGCTGACACCGGTACTGCTGCGCATCGACCGCACCCGGGTGCGCAGTACTGACGAAGAAGACGACGAGGATTCCGCCGCCGCGACCGGTATCCTGGTGGAGCGCGGCCTGCGCGCACAGCTCCAGCTTCAAAGCCTGCTGACCGGCTTGCTCTATGTTCAGCTCGACTTCTACCCCGGCAGCGAGGAGCGCTACAACGCCGAGATGCTGCGCAGCCGCTACGATATCGACGAAGACGTGATCATCGTACCGACTGTCCCCACCGACCTGGAGCGACTCACCCAGGGCCTGCAGGACCTGGACCTGGCGGAACTGGCCAGGGACGTGGGTGACTTGCTGGGGGGCATCGACAAACTGGTCAACGACGAAAACACCCAGGCACTGCCACAGCAGGTAAACGCTACCCTGGTCGCCATCGAGAATCTCAGTCGCAAGCTGGACACCGAACTGGAGACCCTGTCGCCGGACGTGTCCCAGTTGCTTGCTACCACCAGCGAGACCATGGAGACGCTGAACGAGGACATTCCGGCACTCACCGCCAACGCGGACCAGGCACTGAAAGACCTGTCCCGGACCCTGGAGACCGCGCAGCAGGCGCTCGACAATATGGAGTACCTACTGTCCGACGATTCCGCCGTGCTGTACGACCTGCGCAAGGCCGCCAGTGAGATGAGTGCCGCCGGCCGCTCACTGCAGTCCCTGGCGGAAACGCTGGAGACCCAGCCCGAGGCATTGATCAGGGGGAAACGCCAGTGAACGCGCCACTTCGGGCTGCCGCCATCGTGTTGCTGGTCGCAACAGTCACAGCCTGCGGCACTACCCCACCGAGTCGCTATTACATGCTCAGCGCAGACGCACGCGGCTGGCCCGGCGTGGATGGCCTGACGGTGGGCGTGGGGCCCATCTCCATCCCGGACTACCTCAAGGGCCGCGGCATGGTACTTGGTCGCGAGGAGCACCAGCTTCAGGTCTCCGAGTTTGACCGCTGGGCGGAACCGCTGGAATCCGGCATTACCCGGGTCACGATCCTCAACCTGGCCGCGCTGCTCGACACCCGGCAGATCAGCAATTTCCCCTGGCGCAGCGACGCCGTCCCGGAGTACGCGGTGCGGATAGGCGTGGTGCAGCTTACGGCACGCCGTGACGACGCCATTCTGGTGGCGAGCTGGACCGTGCTGCGGCCGCGCAGCGGTGACGTGGTCGAGCAATCGCTGAGCCGCCACACCGTGGCACTGCCCACCGACGATCCGGAAACGGTGGCTGACAGCTACAGCTCACTGCTGCTGAAGCTGTCGGAAGACGTCGCCGGGGTGATACAGCGGGATGCCGGCAATCCCTGAGCGCATGCGCGCGATGGTGCTGGGGTCGCAGCGTACGCCCCTGGCACTCGAGGAACTTCCCACGCCGTCTCCCGGCCCCCAGCAAGTCCTGATCAAGGTGGCGGCCTGCGCCGTCTGCCGCACCGACCTGCACGTGCTGGACGGCGACCTCGCAGAGCCGAAGCTGCCGTTGGTGCCCGGCCATGAAATCGTCGGCGAGGTGATCGCCGCCGGGAGTGAGGTACCGGACAGCCTGCTCGGCAAACTGGTGGGTGTACCCTGGCTGGGAGAGACCTGCGGCCACTGTGATTTCTGCCTGCGCGGTGAAGAAAACCTCTGCGACAGCGCAGGCTTCACCGGCTACACCCTGGACGGTGGCTACGCCGAGTACACTGTTGCCCATCAACACTTTGTGTTCGAGATTTTCGGCGAGCCGCTGCACGCCGCCCCGCTGCTCTGCGCCGGGCTGATCGGCTACCGCTGTCTGCGCATGGCGGGCGACGCGCAGGCGCTCGGTATCTACGGCTTTGGCGCCGCCGCGCACATCATCAGCCAGGTCGCGGTCAGCCAGGGCCGCCGCATTCACGCCTTCACCCGCGCCGGCGACACCGAAGCCCAGCAATTCGCGCTGGATCTCGGCGCAAGCTGGGCAGGTGACTCCGGCGATACGCCACCGGAGCCTCTGGATGCGGCCATTATCTTTGCGCCGGTGGGCAAGCTGGTGGTCGACGCCCTGCGAGCCGTACGCAAGGGTGGCGTGGTGGTCTGTGGCGGCATCCACATGAGCCCGATCCCGGAATTCGCCTACGAACTACTGTGGGGCGAACGCAGTGTCTGCTCGGTCGCCAACCTCACCCGCCGGGACGGCGAGGAGTTCTTCGCACTACTCGAGGAACACCCGGTCACCACCCACATCGCCCGCTACCCTCTCGAGGAAGCCAACGAGGCCCTCGACGATCTTCGGCACGGCCGATTGCAGGGCGCGGCGGTTCTGATCCCCTGATCGGTTTGAACACGTCCGTTCCGAGGTAGTCGCGGACTGGACGCAGCAGCAATCTCAAGGAATCCTGACCAGGGGAAAAGCGTGAATCTCGCTGGATGTGGCAGCCGCGTGACCGGCAGGTCTTTGAACAATAAGGGCGCGGCTTAAGCCAATGGGGTTCGACGGGAGCTTTCTGCGAGCACTGTCCGAGTCCAGATTTTTGCGCAGCAAAAATTGTCGAGTTGCGCAGCAGCCCGGCGGACCCCATTGGCTTGCGCCCGTTCAAAGACCTGCCGGTCACGTGGCTGCCGTACTGGCTGAAATCCAAATGACCTAGAAAGAATCGGCTCTCATCAGAGCATCCGTGCCACCGTCTACAAATAGCACCGCGCCGCAGATAAAGTCAGCGTCATCGCCCAAAAGGAAACGCATGGCATTGGCGATTTGTGCGGGTTCCGCCGAGCCGCCAAGGGGAGTCATGGCTTCGAACTGGCGGATGGCGTCGCCCAGTTCCGGATCCTTGCTGACGGCGTCGGTCATGTTGGTGCGGGTGATGCCCGGGGCGACCGCATTGATGCGGACGCCGGCGCCGGCGTAGTCCTGCACGTGGCGGCGCATCCACTGGGTCAGCGCACGCTTGGAGCCGGCGTAGGCGGTGTGGCCGTCTTCCAGCATCGCCAGGGCGGCGGACTCGTCGCCGGCCAGGCAGGCTTCGACGAAGGCGTTGTCGGCGCCCATCATTGGCGCTGAGTTGGAGGAAACAATCAGGATGGAGCCGCGCCGATCGGCGACCAGGTCGCGCAGGCCCTCGATGGTGGCGACGGCGCCGAAGTAATTTACGGCGGCAATCAGGGACGGCGGTTTGACGTGGGTGCCGAGGCCGGCGCAGGCAATCAGGCCGTCGAGTCCCTCCGGCGCCATGGCGCGGACGCCGGCGACGGCGGCGGAGCGCCCCTCGGCGGTGGACAGGTCGGCGTGAACATCGGCATCGCGAATGTCGACCACGATCACAGTGTCGCCGCGCTCACGCAGCTGTTCCTTGAGGGCGGCGCCAATTCCTGTGGCGCCCCCGGTCATAGCATATGTCGCCATGTGGTTTGTTACTGTGCCAGGGCGTCCTTCAGACGTTGGCAAAGATAGTCGACGGCCACGGCGGTTTGCGTCAATCCTGCGCCCATACTCACGAAGCCGTGGATCATTCCTTTGAACTCCCGGTGCTCTACTGCGACACCGGCAGCCGAGAGTTTCTCGGCAAAGGCCTGGCCTTCGTCGCGCAGCGGGTCGAAGCCGGCGGTAATCACCGTGGCCGATGGCAGATCGGACAGCTCGCCATGCAGGGGCGCAGCCAGTGGGTCGTTGGCCTGGGCGGGGTCCGCCAGGTATTGCTGCCAAAACCACTGCATCATGCCGCGGGTCAGCAGGTAGCCGTCGGCGTTGTCACGGTAGGAGGGGCGTTCGAAGTCACTGTCGGTCACCGGATAGATCAGCAGTTGGTGGCCGATGGCCGGTGCCCCCTGCTCCCGGGCCAACAGGCAGACCGCGGCGGCGAGATTACCACCCGCGCTGTCACCACCGACGGCGAGACGGGTGGGGTCGCCGCCCAGTTCCGCGGCGTGTTCGGCTGCCCACAGCGTCACTGCGTAGCAGTCCTCCAGGCCGCCCGGGAAGGGCGTTTCCGGCGCCAGCCGGTAATCAACGGAGATCACTACGCAAGCCGCGCCGGCGCAAAGCTGACGACAGATTTCGTCGTGGCTGGTGACGTCACCGACTACCCAGCCACCGCCGTGGAAGAACACCAGCAAAGGTGCTGATCCAGGGGGAGCTGAATCGGGGTAAAAAATGCGGGTCGCGATCTGTCCGGCCGGGCCGGGAATAGCGCGCGCTTCGACGCGCGCCACCGGAGTCGGGTTCTCCGGCGGCGGCATCATCATGGCTTCACGCAGTTCTTCGGGCGTGACGGTGGCCGGATCCGGCACCCCCATCGCCTCAAACAGTTCCAGAAGGGGCGGGACTTCCGGATCCAGTTCCATCGGGCTCTTCCTTCTTTTGAGGCGGCCCGCCGGGGGCCGCTACTTGAACGTGTAGGTCAATTCTAGACCATACATCCGCGGCTCTTCGCGGCGATCGTAGGCCGGCGAACCATCACTGAAGTTGGTACGCAGGTCATTGCCGAGACCGCCGGGATCGCCATCGGGTTCCCAATCCGTAGCGTTGGTAATCCAGGCTGCAATCTGCCAGTCACCGCGGGGCGACAGCCAGGCGATACGACCGTTCAGGCGCTCCTGGTCGTCCAGGTCCGGGCAGCTGTTGAAGGGCGGCTCGGTAATCGCACCCTGCGCCTGGAAGGCGCTGGGTTGGCTGATCACCAGTTGCCCGTTGATCTCAGTCAAGCCGGTTTCTGCGGTCAGGCCACCGCCAAGATCCTGCACGAAGCGGCAGGATACCCGGTCGTTGTCGCCCTGGATCCAGGCCCAGGAAATGGAGAAGCTCAACTCACCGGCGTTGGGCAGGATGTAGGTGTAATTGGCACCGATGCTGTAGTTGAAGTCATCGGCAAAGGTCTCGCCGGAACGATCCACATTGACCGGCTGATCGCCCACGACCTCACAGCGATCCTTTTCCGCTACCTCGGCATCCACCGCGCCAGCGTTGGCGAAGAACTCCAGGCCCGGGGTTGCCAGCCAGTTGAGCGAGGCCTCCCAGCCCTCACCTTCAATGTCCGAGGTCAGGAACTGGTTGGAGCCAAAGTCCGAACCCAGGCACTCGGCCTGCACGAACTCCAGTTCCTGCAGGTTCTCGTAGTCGTAGTCGAAGTAGGCCGCATTGAAGCGCAGGGTGTTGTCGAACCAGCTCGACTTGATACCCAGCTCCCAGGTGGTGATCTCTTCCGGGTCGAAGGGCGGGTCATCGGCGTTGGGGCTGGCGGAGTTGAAACCGCCGGCCTTGTAGCCCTCCGCATAGCTGGCGTAAAGCAGCACGTCGTCGGTCACGCGATAGTCCAGCACCACGCGGCCGGTGGTGTCGTCCCACTTCTCTTTCTGGACGAACTCACCCTGCACGCCATCCGGGAAGGCCACCAGGTTGCCGTTCTCGTCGATGCGGGTTTCGTCGAAGGCGAACCACATACCGAAATCGTTATAGGTCACGTCGCGACCGAATTCCTTCTCGTCTTCGGTGTAGCGAATACCCAGGGTCAGGTCGAGATTGTCGAGGATGGAATAGGTAACGTCACTGAACACCGCCCAGGACTCGTACTGGCCGTGCACATCGACGTTCTCGGTATAGCGGCCGGCGGCCAGTGCCTCCTGGCCATTCGCAAACGTCCTGGGCAGGCCCGGGAAGCCCACATTGAAGGCGATATCAAAGCCAAAGCCGGGATAGGGAGCCAGGTCGTAGGGAATACCCACCTCACCTTCCACCACCAGCCGGTCCACGGCGCGGGTATCCAGGTTGATGCCGCTGCGCTGCTTGGCATCTTCCTCGAAGTACACCGCGCCCACCAGCCAGGAAAACTTATTGCCCACCTCGCCTTCGAAGCGGAATTCCTGGCTCCACTGCTCATTGTCCTCGATATTGAGGTCATCAAAGTCGAACTCGGGGTTGGTCTGGCCGTCCTTGTCCTCCGGATTCTCGGTGTCGTAGGTCCGGTAGGAGGAGATGGAGACGAAGCTGACGCTGTCGCTGATGTCATAGAACAGGCGCAGGGAGGTGCCCCACAGCTCGCGAGTCTCGTCGAGGTCGGCGACGCTTTCGATGGTATCGAAACCCGCTTCGTTGTCACGGGGCCCGAAGGTGGCGCTGGAAGAGGCCCGCGAGTACTGGTCGATCTCGTCGTACTCGGCGCGGAAAATCATGTCCAGGCGATCGGTAGGCTGCCAGCGCAACTGGGTGTTGATGGACCAGTTGCCCTCGTCGCCCACCTCGTTGCCGGTGAAGTTGTTGTCGATATAGCCGTCGCGGGTGTTCCACAGAGCGCCGGTGCGCCAGGACAGGGTGTCGCTGAGCGGCATGTTGTACACGCCTTCGAATTGCAGGCGATCGTAGTTGCCGGCAATGGCCCGCGCCCAGCCCTCGTATTCGTTGACCGGCTTCTTGGTCACGTACTGCACGGCACCGGCCGCCGCGTTGCGGCCAAACAGTGTGCCCTGGGGGCCGTTGAGAATCTCAATACGCTCGATATCGTTGAGCGCCATCTTGGAGCCGCCGGTGCGGCCGATGTAGATGCCGTCCAGGTATACGCCCACCGCCGGGTCAGCCCCCACGCCGAAGTCCGAGGTACCGAGGCCGCGGATAAAATAGCGCGGCTGGTTGACGCCACGGCTGAACTGGACGTTAGGCGTGAAGACACCGATGTCGGCGATGTCCTGGGCTGCCAGGTCCAGAATACGCTGGGTATCGAAGGCCTGTACCGAAATCGGCACGTCCTGCAGGCCCTCCGCCCGACGCTGGGCGGTGACGATCACTTCTTCCAGCCCGACCGAGGGCTCTGAGCCCTGTGCCAGGGCCTGGGGCGCGATTGCAGATAGGGCGGACGCCACGGCTACCGCCAGTGCTGACGGTGCAAATTCCCGAACTTTCATTTTGTATCCCCTGTGACGCTGCGGCGCCATCTAGTGGTTAGCTTGTTTTGCGATTTTTATGCGCCACAGATTTAACAGAAGTTAGACAACGACACCAGAGCAAACCGGCATTTTTTGTACATTTGTACGAAAAAGTACGAAATATCGGCCTGTATCACCCGCTACCGATGGTGAGCGGCTCTCCCGCGGCCACCAGCAGGCCCGGGGACTTGTTGCGGGCGTTATTGACTTCACGGGAGATCGGCGTGGCCCGCAGAGGCCGTTTCAGCAGTGGTTGGAAAAGGGGATCGTCCGGCGCCACCTCCTGTCCGGCCGCCAGCCAGCGGTCGCGTTCCTCCCCTACCAGTACCAGTGGCATGCGGTGGTGCAAGCGTTCAAATTCCGGCGCGGCGGCTACTGTCACCAGGGCACAGGATTCCACCACCTGGCCAGCACCTTCCCAGCGATCCCAGACCGCCGCCAGGGCCAGGGCCTCACCCACTGCCTCGATACGGTAGGGCTGTTTCTGCCCGCCTTCCTTGCGCCATTCAATGAATGATGACGCCGGCACGATGCCGCGCCGCCGCCGGAAGGGTTCAGCGTAGGCGCGGCTGGCGGCCAGCCCTTCGGCCCGGGCGTTGAACATGGAGTACTTCTGGTCGACCTGTTTAGCCCAGCGCGGCGTCAGCCACCAGCGCACCTCGGCCAGGGCGCGCGGGCTCTGTTCACGCACCAGGGTCACGGTCTCAGTAGGAGCGATGTTGCTGCGGGTGGGCAGCCCGAGGTCGATACCCAGCTCTTTCAGCAGAGACTGGAGTTCCGTATCGTGAATAACACTGAAGCGTCCGCACATGCGGCGAGTGTAGCTAGCGGCAATAGGCCTCGCCAGCGGCGATGCGCTTGCCCAGTGCCGACAGCTGGCGGGCACTGCCCCCCAGCATAACTTCGTTATGACGGGCCCACAGGCAGAAGCGCCACAGGGGATAATCGCGGTCGATGCCGGTACCACCATGCAGGTGCTGGGCGGCATAGCTGACCCTGTGACCCACGTCGCCGGCCCAGACCTTGGCAATCTGTACCTCGGTGGTGGCGTCGTTCCCAGCGTCCAGCAGGCTCACGGCCTGGTAGGTATTGAGTCGCAGGCATTCCACGTCGATAAAGCAATTGGCCGCCCGGTGGCCCACCGCCTGGAAGGTGGCGACAGGCACCCCGAACTGTTCGCGCTCGGCGGTGTAAGAGGCGGTCATGCGCATGGCCACATCGGTGACTCCCAACTGGTGGGCGCACAGCGCCGCCGTGGTGCGCTCGGCAGTCCACTGCATGACCGCTGCGCCCTGCCCGGGCCCCGCCAGCACCGCGTCGGCCGCTACGAGCACGTCCTGCAGTGTCATCTCCGCCAGGGGTTCATAGGTGGTATAGCTGACGTCGCTGAAACTGACACCGGCTGTAGCCGGATCAACCAGCACCACAATAGCGCCCTCCGGCGTGGCGGCGCTGACCAGAATCGCGGCCGCGCCTCGCGCATGGGGCACGCAGGTCTTGATACCGGTGAGGCGGTAGCCGGCCCCGTCAGCCACTGCCTGCACCGCGGTGGGCTGGGCGGGATTGTCGTTGTTGGCTTCCGACAGGGCGGCGCTGAGCTGCAGGCTGCCGTCCGCGGCCCCCGGCAGCAGAGCCGCGCGCTGGGCCTCACTGCCAAACTGCTGAATGGCCAGGGCAGCGGACACCGCATGGGGTATCAGCGGCAGCGGGGCCACGACACGGCCCGCCTCTTCCACCAGCAGCGCCAACTCGAAAAAACCCAGGCCCATGCCGCCGTGGGCCTGGTCGATGGCCACCCCCAGCAGTCCGGCATCGGCCAGTTGCCGCCAGAGGCCGCGGTCGAAACGTTCAGCGGCGTACTCGTCGTACTGGGCCAGGGTCTCGGCGCTGACCTGCTCGCCCAGAATCTTGCGGGCTAGCTGTTGTACGTCGCGCTGGGTTTCAGAGAATCCAAAGTCCATGGCTGCCCCCTAGCGGCTGGCGCGGGGCATCCACAACCCCGCGGCCGAGATAATGTCGCGCTGGATCTCATTGGTGCCGCCGCCGAAGGTAATGATCGACGCCGTGCGGTAGAGCCGTTCGAGCTGGCCGCCGAGCACCGCGCCAACCCCGGAGTCGCCCTTGACCAGGGAGGCCTGGCCCAGCACTTCGCCCAGCAGCCGGTACACCTCAATGAAAAACTCGGAGCCGTACACCTTGGCGGCGGAGGCGTCCGCCATGTCGAGCTGCCCCTCGGTCATGGCCCAGGCCTGCTTGTAGCAAATCAGCTTAAGGGCCTCGATACCGCTGCGCACCCGCGCCAGGTTGAGCTGCACCCAGGGCTCGTCGAGCAGGCGCCCCTCCGCCACCTGCGTAGCGGCTGCCCAGTCCACCACCCGGTTGAACAGCACCGAGGTCGGGCCGACATTCACCAGCCCAAGGCGTTCGCGGTTGAGCTGGCTGGTGATCAGCTTCCAGCCGCCGTGCAGATCGCCCACCCGGTTGCGGTCAGGCACGCGGATGTTGTCGTAGAAAGTCGCATTGGTGCGCACATCCCCCAGGGTGTTGACCGGCGTGCAACTCCAGCCCGGGTCGCTGTTGGGCACCAGGAACATGGAGATGCCCTTGTGCTTTTTGGGGGCGTCCGGGTCGGTGCGCGCCGCCAGCCAGGTGTAATCACAGAAGTGCGCCAGGCTGGTCCACATCTTCTGGCCATTGATCACCCAGTCGTCGCCGTCTCTCACGGCGCTGGTTTTGAGGGAGGCGAGATCGGTCCCGGCCCCAGGCTCGGAATAGCCGATGGAAATCAGCAGCTCGCCGCGCAGGATCTTCG
Source organism: Halieaceae bacterium (assembly GCA_028280635.1). Taxonomy (GTDB): domain Bacteria; phylum Pseudomonadota; class Gammaproteobacteria; order Pseudomonadales; family Halieaceae; genus JANQIO01. The sequence goes on from JANQLM010000043.1 coordinate 46,372, forward strand.
GCACCAGGTCTTCGCGCTGCCATTCATTGCCATGCTCAGCGAGCATGGGGCCCACGGATTCAGTGGTGAGAAAAGGGAATGGGTAGCCGGCGCGCATCACCTCTTCGATAAAGATGAACTGCTCGATCGGCGACAGTCCGCGGCCTCCCTGCTCCCTGGGCCAGCCCACGCCGATCCAGCCATCGCGCCCCATCTGTTGCAGCGCCTCGCGCCACAGGGGCCCACCGCCCTCGCCCATGTCGCGGGTGCACTCCGCGCGCAGGGCGTCCGTCATCAGGCCGCCAAAGTAGTCGCGCAGTTCGTCGCGCAGCGCCGCCTGCTCGGGCGTGAATTCAATCCGCATAGCCGGTCCTCCGACGGTCATCATAAGCCGGGCTTGCCACCTCTCAATAGTCAAACTAATCATTCCAGGCTGTTGAAACTGATCAGCCCGGCTTGTTCGCAATTTCCGGCGGATAGTATGCTGCTGGCTTCCTGGACAAGAGCGACCACATGGCGACGGACAGCGCTGCGAAACGCCCGGCCATCGAGGGCTGGTACACCCTGGATGACATCAACCCGCACCTGCTGGGCAGCCGCTGCGACAAGTGCGGCACCTATTTTTTCCCGGCCCAGTCGGGCTATTGTCGCAACCCCCACTGCGACAGCACCGAGTTCAGCGAGGTGGAGCTGAGCCGCAGTGGCACCCTGTGGAGCTATACCAACGCCTGTTACCAGCCGCCGGAACCCTTCGTGGCACCCGATCCCTTCGTGCCCTTCGCTATTGCCGCGGTGCACCTGGAACGGGAACAAATGGTGATACTCGGGCAGGTCGTGGCGCCGTTTAACGTAGAAGACCTGACAGTGGGCATGCCCATGGAGCTGGTGCTGGACACCCTGCACAGCGACACAGACGGCGACAAGGTCATCTGGAAATGGAAGCCGGAGGCCAGCGCATGAGCGGCAATGAAATCGCCATCATCGGCGCCGGTATGACCCAGTGGGGGAAATGGGGCAGGAATTTTGCCGAGTACGGCGTCGCCGCCGCCCGCGAGGCGCTGGCGGACGCCGGCATCCCCTGGCAGGACATCAGGTTTGTCAGCGGCGGCGCCACGGTGCGCTGCGGCTATCCCGGCTACGTGGCCGGCGCCACCATCGCCCAGGCCCTGGGCTGGCAGGGCGCCGAGGTCAACACATCCTATGCCGCCTGCGCCTCGGGCTCGCAGGCCCTGGCTGCGGCCCGCAGCAAGATTCTCGCCGGCCACTGCGATGTGGCGCTGGTGGTGGGCGCCGATACGACCCCGAAGGGATTCCTGGCCCCGGCCAAGGGCTATCGCCCGGAAGACCCGGACTGGGTGCGCTTCTACCTGGGCATTACCAACCCTACCTATTTTGCCCTCTATGCCCGGCGCCGCATGGCACTCTACGGTGATACCCAGGAAGACTTCGCGGCGGTCAAGGTGAAGAACGCGGCCATCGGCAGCCAGAATCCCCGCGCCCGCTACACCAAGACCTTTACGGCGGAGGACGTCGCCGGCTCGGCCATGGTCGCCGACCCACTGCGCCTGATGGACATCTGCGCCACCAGTGACGGCGGCGCGGCGCTGATTGTCGCCAGCCTCGACTACGCGGAAAAAATCGGCAAGGCAGATGCGCCGCGCGTGGCCGCCATCTCCACCGTCACGCCCACCTTTGCCAGCGGCACGGTAGAGATGCCGGACATCGCCACCGACTCGGCCGCGGCCGCCGGCATCGAAGCCATCAACTACCGCTCGCAGATTCCCCTGAAGGCCTATGAGGAGGCGGGCATTGGCCCTGAAGACATCGACCTGGCGGAAGTCTACGACCTGTCCACCGCCCTGGAACTGGACTGGATCGAGGACCTGAAACTCTGCGAACCCGGCCAGGCGGCCCACCTGCTGCGCACCGGGGACACCGCCGTTGGCGGCAAAATCCCGGTCAACGCCTCCGGCGGCCTGGCCTGCTTCGGCGAGGCGGTGCCCGCCCAGGCCCTGGCCCAGGTCTGCGAGCTGACCTGGCAGCTACGGGGGGAAGCGGGCCCGCGGCAGGTGGAAGGCGCCCGGGTCGGCATTACCGCCAACCAGGGCCTGTTCGGCCACGGCTCATCTGTTATCGTCAAACGTTAGACATCCAGTAACGGGGCCACCATGAGCGTTAACCAGGCCTATAACTTCCGCAGTATCAACCCGCAGCTCAGCACCGCGGGCGTGATGAGCCCCGAGCAGCTCGCGGAACTGAGGGCCGAGGGTTACCAGGCGGTGATCAATCTGCTGCCCCACGACAGCCCCTACGCCATTGCCGGCGAGACCGGGATAGTGACGGGCCAGGGGCTGGACTATACCTACATTCCCGTCGACTTTGCCGCACCCACTGCCGAAGATTTTGCGCAGTTCGAGGCGGCCATGCAGGCCAATGGCGAACGCAAGATGATGGTGCACTGCGCCGCCAACTACCGGGTTTCCGCGTTCTACGCACTGTATGCGGTCAGGCAACTGGGCTGGAGCGAGGCCCAGGCCCATGAGTTCATCGCCGCCACCTGGGACCTCGCGGAACACCCTGTGTGGGAGGCCTTCGTGGCAGACATGCTGGGCTAAGCGCCAGCCCATACCCCCAGGCCTGCCGCCCCACAGCCAACGCATGGCAGTGTCGTCCTGTCGCAGGCAGGCCGACAGGTCTACATCAGCCTGCTAGCCTCCCGGCGCCAGTTTTTTCAGAGAACAGCGGTTCGCAGCCAAGCCCTGGAGTCCATCTCATGTCCCACACCCACCCACTGTTATCCGCAGCGCTGTGCGCGCTGATGTTGCTTACCAGCGCCCTCGCCCAGGCAGCCCAGGACTGTCCGGGCAAGCTGTTTGCCACCGGCTTCGACCGGCAAACCCTGCACGGCAGCCGGGAGAATCTGATCGCTGCGGTGCAGCGGGGTGAAATCATCCGGGTGGGTTGGGAGCTGGACTTTGATGGCAACGGCAAGCCCGACATGTCGCATTGGTCAGAGGCGGCTTTTCTTTCGGTACGGCTCGGGGAAGTGCACACCCAGGTGCTGGGAATCCACCGCCAGAAACCCGCCCGCGACAGCGGTGACATGACCCTGCCTGAAGAGTACAGCGAGTGGCGCGGGCTACTGGGTACTACAGGAGTGCTGCAGGGCTCCTTTAGCGATGGCACCACCATGCCCGATAGCATCGCGGTGCGCATCACCTGGTGTAGCGAAAACCGGGCCTTGCCCACCTTGCTGTTCCGCAATGGCAGCCACGGGGAAACCCTGGCGGGTTCGCGCGCCGCGTTGCTGGCGGCCATTCGTTCGGGCCAGACCGTGCATATGGGCTGGGGACTCAGCGTGGAGCGGGACGGCCGGCAGCGTTCCGTCGAACACGTGATTGCACCGATCTACCTGGGCATTGTGCACGGCGAAGAAGTGGTGGCGCAGCTACCGGAACATATTGCCCTGCAGGCCTACGCCGACGTGGACCGCGGCCTGTTTGAAGACCCGGCGGTGATGTGGCGCGGCATGATGACTACCACCGGTAGCTTTGACGCTGTATGGGTCAACCGCGCCACCGGCGAGGTTGTGAGGCGTTTTCCCCAGCGCGCGGCGATCTCCTGGTACGGGGTGCCCGCCCCCACCGGCACCCCGGCGTTGTCGATGCCTGGCGGGGTAATCGTCGATGCTGCACGTGAAGCCGACAGGCTGCCTCGCGACCACTAGGGCTCAAGCGCGCCCCGGATCGAAGCGCTCCAGCACCTGCCGCAATCCCTCCGCCATCGCCGCCATATCGACCTCAGCAAAGGCGGCATCCAGCTCGGCATTGATGCGCTGCAACGGCGCGCGCAGCCGCGCCCGCGCTTCGCGACCGCTGGACGTGGCCTCCAGCAGCCAGGTGCGGCGATCGGCTTCGTCCCTGCGCCGACTGATATAGCCCGCTTTCAGCAGCCGTTCCACCATGGCCGTGATCGCGCTTTCGCGCTGGCCCAGGGCCTCTGACAGCGCCCGTTGCGACAGAGCGCCGGCCTGGACGATGATCTCTATCGCCGAGGCCTGGGCAGTGGTGATATTGGCCGCCTCCATAAAGGCGGCGTCGGTCTCGGTCTTGAGCCGATGGGCGGTGCGGTGCAACAGGTAGATCAGGCGGTGCTGGTGAGCGGACATAGGGGCTCCTTATTCTCCTGCCGCTGAGGGCTCCTTGACGTCTGCCTCAAAATATACTTCACTAGTGAAGTATTTTCCACTTAGTAGCTGTTATGAACATCATCGACGCCTGGGCACAAATCACCACTCCCCGCATGGCCAGGGCCCCCTGGCTGGCGACCCTGCGCCGCTGGACCGGCCAGGACGACGACAAACCGTGGGTGCCGGACGTGGACAGCACCCTGGCCGCCATGGATGAAGCCGGCGTGGACATCAGCCTGCTGGCCGGCTGGCACGGGCCCGAGGGCAGCCTGATCAGCAATGAGGAAGTGGCCACCAATATCGACGCCGCCCCGGAGCGTTTCCGCGGCCTTGCGACGGTAGACCTTTCGCAGCCCATGGAGGCGGTGCGGGAAATCCGCGAGTGGGTAGACGGCGACCGCTTTGTGGGTGTGCGGATAGTACCCTGGCTGTGGGGCCTGCCCCCCAACGATCGCCGCTACTACCCGATCTACACCGCCTGCTGTGATCTGGGAGTGCCCTTCTGCACCCAGATCGGCCATACCGGACCGCTAAAGGGTTCAGAGACCGGCCGCATGATTCCCTACCTGGAAGAAGTCATGCTGGATTTCCCGGAGCTGGTGGTGGTGGGCGGCCACGTCGGCTTTCCCTGGCTCGATGAGTTGGTGTCCATGGCGGTGAAGTTCCCGAACTTCTATGTCGATACATCCGCCTATGCGCTGCACAGGCTACCGCCGGCTTTTGTGGAATTCATGAAAACCCTTGGCGCCGACCGGGTGATGTTCGGCACCAACTGGCCGATGCTGACCCCGGCCCAGTGCCTGAAACACCTGCCCGGCCTGCAGCTCGGGACGGAAAAGGAGATGGCCTTCCTGCACGGCAACGCGCGGCGGGTGTTTAAGCTCTAGGTCAGGGGCTGCCCATTGCCAGCAAGCGCCGCGCTTCATCGACATGCATGGTTTCCACCAGCTTGTCGTCCAGCACCGCCACACCCTTGCCCGCCGCCTCGGCGGCCTCCCAGGCCTTGATCACCCGGCGGGCGTGGGCGAGCTGCTCTTCACTGACACCGTACACCGCGTTGGCGGCCTCGATCTGGTTTGGGTGGATCAGGGTCTTGCCGTCGAAGCCGAGGGCGCGGCCCTGCTCGCAGCTCGCCCGGTAGGCATCGCCATCGCGGATATCCAGGAACACACCGTCAAGGGCCACCTTGCCGTACATGCGCGCCGCATTGACACAGCGTGACAGCGCATAGAGCAGGCCCAGGCGATCAGCCCGATAAGGAATACGCAGTTGATAGGCGAGATCGGTGGTGCCCATGAGAATGGCTTCCAGTGCCGGCACAGCGCAGAGCGCTTCCACCGCCGAGACGCCAAGCGGGGTCTCCACCATGGCCCACAGGGTTACTCCCTGCCCCAGCAGCGCCTGGGCCGCCACAAGCTGCTCCGCACTTTCCACTTTCGGCAGGCATACCCGGTCCACGCCGGCAAAGGCACGCAGGTCATCCTCACCCCAGGGCGTGTCCAGCCCATTGGCGCGAACCACCAGGGTACGCTCGCCGTAGCCACCGGCGGCGAGCTGGCTGCGCACCATCTCACGGGCCTCGACCTTGCGGTCCGGCGCCACCGCGTCCTCCAGGTCGAACACCACAGCGTCGCAGTCCAGGCTTTTCGCCTTGTCCATGGCGCGCTGGTTTATACCCGGCATATACAGCACCGAGCGCAGCCGTGTCTCAGTCATGAGTGGCTCCTTGAAGGCTCCCGCAAAGAGCCCGGAGCATAAACCGTTTTGCCCGGGGCTGTCAGGAAGGGTCAGCGCTCCGCGCGTGGCAACGCAAACGCCACGATGTAGTCCCCTGCCGGTGCGCCGCCGCTCCAGTGGCCGCCCGCGGCCACCACCACAAACTGGCGGTTGTCCGCCCCGGCGGTATAGGTGATAGGCAGGGCATTGGCCGCAGTCGGCAGTCGCGCCTTCCAAAGCTCTTCCCCGGTCGCCAGGGCAAAGGCCCGCAGGGCGTGCTCATTGGTGATACCGCTGAAAACCAGGCCACTGCCGGTCATCATCGGAGCGGCGATGCCAGGCAAGCCCTTGATCCACCAGAAAGGGAACGGCGCGATATCACGGGTTGTCCCCATCGGCACGCGCCACAGCATCTTGCCGGCTTGGAGGTCGATAGCGTCCAGGGTACCCCAGGGCGGTGAGCTGCAGGGCAGGCCCAGGGGAGAAGCCACCATATCGTTGTCCACACAGTAGGGTGTGCCCGCCTGGCGCTGTATGAAGCCCTGGCACTCTGCCTGGGGTGTCAGCTTGATATAGCCGGGTATGTGCGAGGTAAACACCACCATAACGCGGCTGTCCGGGTGGATGGCCGGGGAGCCCCAGTTGTTGCCTCCCAGGCTGAAGGGATACTGCAGGGTGCCGCCGACGCTGGGTGGCGTGTACATACCCTCATTGCGCAGCGCCCCCAATCGGTCCTTGCAGGCCCCCTTGTCCCAGAAGGTGAGGCCCCAGGCGTCGTCGCGATCAAAGGGAAGCTCCATGACGCCGGGGATATGGGTGGGGAAGGGCTGGGTTGGCGACAGGTATTCGCCCTCCGGCAGGTCGCTCTGGGGTACCGGGCGCTCCTCTACCGGCCACAGGGGTTCGCCGGTTTCGCGATGCAGGGCAAAGGTCAGCCCCATCTTGGTGACCTGCACCACCGCCGGCACGGTCTCGCCATCCACGGTCATGTCGACCAGGGTCGGCTGGGCCGGCGTGTCGTAGTCCCAGATGTCGTGGTGCACGAACTGGTAGTGCCAGACCACTTCACCGCTGTCTCCGTCCAGCGCCACCAGCGAGCTGGAGTAAAAATCCAGGCCCTGGCGGTGGCCGCCATAAAAATCCGGGTTGGTGTTGCCGGTCGGCACAAATACCAGGTTGCGCTCAGCGTCCACGGCGATGATCGACCAGACATTGGTGGTGCCGCTGACATAGTTACCATCCGTATCTGACACGGCGCTGCCCGGTGGCACCGGGTTCCAGGCCCAGCGCAGCTCACCGCTGCGCACGTCGTAGGCACGCACCACCCCCGCCGGCGCATCCGTGCGCACATTGTCCAGCACCATCGCACCGGTGATGACCGTGTCACCGAGCACGGCCGGCGGCGAGGTAATGCCGTATTCGACCGGGTCGTGTTTGGAAATGCGATGGCTGGTATCCACCTCGCCACCGTCCCCAAAATCCGGGCAGGGGCCGCCGGTGGCAGCATCCAGCGCTATCAATCGAGCGTCCAGGGTGCCCGTGAGAATCCGGTGCTCGCAGAAACCCGAGCGTCCCGACCGCCAGCTACTCACCCCGCGGCAGTTCATCAGCAGGTCCTGCCGGGTATCGAGACCGGGGTCGAATACCCAGCGCTCTTCACCGGTCTCTGCATCGAGCGCAAACACCCGGTTGAACGGCGTGCAGTAGTACAACCCGCCGTCTACAACGATCGGCGTGACCTGCATTGATGACTGCGGCCGCGCGCCGTCCTCACCCAGTTCGCCGCTGGCCTGGCGGATATCGCCCGACTGGTGGGTCCAGACCTGCTCCAGCCCGGCAACATTGGCCGGCGTGATCTGGGAGGCTGGTGAGAAATGTGTGCCACCCGGGGTGGCTCCGTAGCTGGACCACTCTACCCGGTCCGGCGATGCCAGCGCGCTGGGCGCCGGCCCCAGGCTCGCGGAACAGGCGACCAGCGAAGCCGCAAGGCCAAGCAATGCGAGCTTACGGTGATGAAGCCGGGTGCGATTTGCCACGGGCAGTCCTCGTCTCTACTAGCAACAGGGATAAACGCTATCCGTTCGTCGTTGCCGCAGCAAGCGCAGCCCGGTCACGGTTTGGTAACACCACGCTCATATTTGACATGCGAACCAACACGACCCAGCGACAGTGTCCTGCGCCTGCGCCAGCAAGGCCTGCAGCCACGGGTTTTCCACGCGTGGTCGCATTCGTAAACCGGGCTTCACGTCATCCAGCGTTCGCGGCAGCGTCATTCCCGGGTCACCGCCGCGCAACGATGCGTGCCTAGCCTTCTGAGTGCCCCCACCCAGGCAATCCCTGGGCGACCTGCCCAAAAGAAGCTTCTAAGGAGTCAGAATCATGACCGGTACACCTATGTCTCTACGCTCTGTGCTGACAGCACTACTGTTGTTGTGCACAGCTTCCCTGGCCGTGGCGACCGAGCCGCTGCTGCCACGCACATCGCAACTCGGGCCAAGGCCTTTCTACCTCGTCGATAAACTGACAGACAGCGATCTCAAAGAAGACCTGGCACATTGCGCGCGCAGGAAACGAGATTACAGGCCTTCCGACTTTTCCATCGGCCACCGCGGTGCGCCGTTGCAATTCCCCGAACACACCCGGGAGAGCTATATCGCGGCCGCGCAAATGGGTGCCGGCATCCTGGAATGTGACGTCACCTTCACCGCGGACGAGGAACTGGTCTGCCGTCATGCCCAGTGTGATCTGCATACGACCACCAATATCCTGGTCACGCCTCTCGCCAGCCAGTGCACGGAGGGCTTCACCCCCGCCGTACTGGACAGCCAGGGCGGGGTGATCACACCGGCCAGCGCCAGGTGCTGTACCAGCGATATCACGCTGGCGGAATTCAAGACCCTGGAAGGCAAGATGGACGCCGCCAATCCTGCGGCACTCACGCCGGAGGAGTACGTGAGTACCCGGGGCACGCCAGACTTCAGAACCGACCTTTACACCACGGCGGGCACCCTGTTGACCCACGCCGAGAGCATCGAGCTTTTCCAGGAACTGGGCCGTAAGTTCACTCCGGAGCTGAAAAGCCCGCAGGTGACCATGCCCTTCAACGGCTTTACCCAGGAGGACTACGCTGCCAAGATGATCGACGAGTACATCGATGCGGGCGTAAAACCCAGGGACGTCTGGCCACAATCCTTCAATTACGACGACGTGCTGTTCTGGATCGATGAATACCCGGACTACGGCGAGCAGGCGGTCTACCTGGACGGCCGCTACGACCAGGGCATCGCCCTGTCCGACTTTGAAGCGCGGGTCGACGACGGGCTCAATATCATTGCGCCGCCCATGCAGATTCTCCTGACTGCCGATGGCGATGAGATAGTGCCGTCAGAATACGCCGAGAACGCGGTGGAAGCCGGGCTGGACATTATCAGCTGGACCACGGAGCGCTCTGGCCGAATCAACGAGGACGTGGTGGCCAATGGCGGCGCCTTCTACTACGACACCACGGTCGGCGTGTTGGAAAACGACGGCGATATTCTCCGCACCATCGATGTGCTGGTGCAGGAAGTCGGCATCTTTGGCCTGTTCTCCGACTGGCCGGCCACGACCACGTTCTACGCCAACTGTGAAGACATCCCGGCGCTGGATGCCATGAAGAAAGGCAAGCGCAAGGGCAGGAGAAAGGGCCGGAAGAAGGACGACTGACCCAGTCATCCAGGCAAAAACAGGCGGCGGGGGCTGCCGCCGCCTGTCATCACAACGCCTTGCTATACTCCGCGCAAATCCGGAGGTAGCCATGGTCAACGCCGCCAAGATTTCCCGCGCTTTCATTCGCCCCAGCAGCAACCTGGGCCTGCTGTCGCGCCGCGAGGCAGCCAGTCTGGTGTCGGCGGATGAAGACCTGCACAAGCTGTTCAGACGCTGTGCGCTGGCCATTCTCAACTCGGGCAACGACACCGATGATGCCCGGGAGATCTTTGAGGCCTACGCCGATTTTGAAGTGAAAGTGATCCTCGAGTCCCGGGGCGTGCAGCTCGAGCTGCTAAATGCACCGGCCCAGGCCTTCGTCGACGGCGTGATGATCGACGGCATCCGCGAGCATATCTTCACGGCCCTGCGCGACGTGATCTTTATTCACCAGCAGCGAGCCCGCTACGATCTGGAAAGCAGTGAGGGCATCACCGACGCGGTGTTCCGCATGCTGCGCAATGCCGGCATGCTGCGCACCGGCGAACCGCCCAACATCGTTGTGTGCTGGGGCGGACACTCTATCCCCCGCAGCGAGTACGACTTCACCAAGGTAGTGGGTTACCAACTGGGCCTCAGGCACCTGGACATCGCCACCGGCTGTGGGCCGGGCGCCATGAAGGGGCCGATGAAAGGCGCCGCCGTCGGCCATTCCAAGCAGAGTAACTACGGCAGCCGCTTCCTGGGGCTCACCGAGCCGAGCATCATCGCCTCGGAACCCCCCAATCCCATCGTCAACGAGCTGATCATCCTGCCGGATATCGAGAAGCGGCTGGAGGCCTTCCTGCGAGTGGCACATGCCATTCTGGTCTTTCCGGGTGGTGCCGGCACTGCGGAGGAAATCCTCTACCTCCTGGGCGTGATGATGCAGCCAGAGAACGCCGAGGTAAAACTGCCGATCGTAATGTCGGCCTCGGCCGACAGCGCCGCCTACTTTGACGAGATCGACCGTTTCATTCGCGGCACCCTGGGGGAAGAGGCCACCCAACACTACGAGATCATCTGCGGCGACCCGGCCGCCACTGCCCAGCGTCTGCGCCAGGGTGTGACCCAGGTGCGGCGCCAGCGCAACCGCGAGAACGAGTCTTACTGCTTCAACTGGGAGCTGCATATCCCCGAAGAGTTCCAGCGCACCTTCGAACCCAGCCACGACAATATGGCGTCCCTCGCCCTGCACAAGAACCAGCCCGCCCACCAGTTGGCCTCGGAGTTGCGCAAGGCGTTCTCCGGCATCGTGGCAGGCAACATCAAGGAGTTCGGTGTGGCCGCGGTGGAGGCCCATGGGCCTTACCAGATCAACGGCGATGCCGAGATCATGGACATGATGGACGCCCTGCTGGGCAGCTTTGTCCAGCAGGGCCGCATGAAGCTGGGCGGTGCCGTCTACCAGCCCTGCTACGAGCTATGTGCCTAGCAGCGAGCCCGGGCAGGGCTGGTAGAGATAGTATCAGCCCCAGGGCTTGATCAGGTATTTGTCGCCGGTAGCCTTCTTGTTGTACTCGACGATGTTCTCCAGCGCCAGCGCCTCCGCCATGGTCACTTCTTTCGCATAGTGACTGGCAAAAGTGGTCTTGATCTCCCGAGCCACGCGCATGCGCATCTCACCTGCCTTCTCCAGGCCCGCCTTCTGCAGGAAGTGGGTCAGCAGGAAGCCACCGACACTCCAGGCGAAGCCGTAGTTGAGGCTCAGGGTGGTGGGGTTAAGGTCCAGGCGACCGTAAATATAAAGCTGCTTGAAAGTGTCGGAGCCGTAGCGGTTGTACTCAGTCATCTCGCTGGCCGCCGCCATTTCCATGCACAGCATGATGCTGTCTGCCAGCTTGCCGCCGCCGGTGGCATCGAAGGCCAGGGTGGCGCCGGTGTCCTTGATAGCCGCGGTCAGCTTTGCCTTGAAGTCATCATCGCTGGAATTGACGATGTACCTGGCACCCAGGTCTTCGAGAATCTTCACCTGCTCGGGTTTGCGCACCACGTTGACCAGGTCTACCCCATCGGCCAGACAGATCTTGTTGAGCATCTGCCCCAGGTTGGAGGCGGCTGCGGTATGCACGATAGCCTTGTGGCCTTCCATGCGCATGGTTTCCACCATGGCCAGGGAGGTCAGCGGGTTGACCACGCAGGAAGCGCCCTCCACCGCCGTGGTGCCCTCTTCCAGTTCCAGGCACATGAACGCCGGTACCACCCGGTACTGGCCGAACATCTCGCCACCGAAGATTCCCACGGTCTTACCCACCAGGGCCTGGGCCACGGCCGATGAGCCCGCTGCCACCACCGTGCCCGCGCCTTCGTTACCCACCGGCAGTGACTGGCCGACCCGCGCCGCCACCATGGGCATATGCTGGGGGGCGATATCAAAGGTGGTCACCGGGCGTTCGGCGCTGCCGCTGACACGGCCGCTGGCAATATCCGCCGGGCCCAGCAGCAGGGCCAGGTCGGAGGGGTTCATGGGAGCCGCCTCGACCTTGACCAGCACATCGTCGGGACCCGGCTCCGGTACCGGCACGTCTACCAGGGAGAGTTCGAGGGTGTTGTCGTCAGTGACGAGGGTGCGCAGTTGCAGGCCTGTATCTGCCATGTTGCCTCCAGGAGTATTCCAGCGTTGCCAAAAAAAGGAGCGCTAGTGTACTCGAGTCAGGAAGCGCTGGGCAGGGCGGGATAGTCGATATAGCCGTCGGGGCCCGGCGTGTACAGCCGGCTGGGGTCGAAGTCCGCCAGCGGCTTGCCACGCCAGAAGCGGTCGACCAGGTCGGGGTTGGCGATAAACGGGCGACCGAAGCTGACCGCAGCCAGCTCACCGCGGTCCAGGGCGCCGGCGGCCTCATCTCCGGAGTAGCTCTCATTGCCGATCACCCGGCCGGGAAAGAACTGCCGCGCCAGGCCGATATTGTCGACCCGGCCCCGGGGAATGCGGATGGCATGTACGTAGGCCAGCTTCAGCTCACTGGCGCCGGCCAGCAGCGCGGTAAACGTATCCTGGGGGTCATCGTCCTGCAGGTCGTTGAAGCGGTTGTCCGGCGAGATGCGAAAGCCCACACGGCCGCCGCCGTCCACCTTTGCCATGGCGCGTAACACGTCCAGCGGGAAACGAACCCGCCCCGCCACGCCGCCACCGTAGGCGTCACTGCGAAGGTTGCTGCCCGTGGAGAGAAACTGGGCCGGCAGGTAGCCACTGGTGCAATGCAGTTCAACGCCGTCAAAACCCGCCTCGAAGCAGCGCACCGTGGCCTCGGCATAGTCCGCGACAATTCCCGGGATTTCATCGCTGGCCAGTTCCCGGGGCATGGTGAAGGGCTGCATGCCCCTGGAATCGGTAAAAATCTCTCCCCGGGCGCGCAGCGCCGAAGGCGCCACGGTGTCAGTGCCAGCCGCCTTGTTGAGCGGATGGGCAATGCGACCACAATGCATGATCTGGGCAACAATCAACCCGCCCTCGGCATGCACCGCGCCCACCACCTCGCGCCAGGCTTTGGTCTGGGCATCGTTGTAGATGCCCGGCGTGCGGCAGTAGCCGATGCCGTCTGCGCTGGGAGCAATCCCCTCGGTGACAATCATGCCGGCGCCGGCCCGCTGCCGGTAGTACTCGGTCATCAGCGCCGAGGGCATGTCCCCAACGTCGGCCCGGCTGCGGGTCATGGGCGCCATCACCACGCGGTTGCGCAACTCGAGCTTGCCCAGGGTGACCGGGGTAAACAGGCTATCCATCGTGAAGGACCATAATCAGCGGACCCGAATGCGAGGGTCCGGGGCCCCGCGGCGCATCCCTGCCAGGAATTCCTCCAGTGGCGCCGGTGCCGTCACCTCCGGTTCATCACTATCCAGCGGTGAGGTCCAGAATGCCTGCCAGGAGGGAAACAGTTCGTGGAAGGCGCCTTCGTAGGGCTCGCGATCAGGCCAGCGCATCTTGTCATCACCGACCGGCGGCTTGTTCAGATCGGTGGCGTACCAGTAGCAGGGCAGGCGCCGGCGGAAATACCAGCGCCCATCGATACGTTCATAGTTATCCCAGTACAACATCTGCATGATGACCCACTCGGTGTCGCCGTTCTCGCAGGGCGCTTCGTGTTCGTTCTTTGAATACACCACGCCGTGAGCGCGGTCCGCGTCGTCAAACTCGATTATGTGGTTACCAATATGGTGGGCGGTGCCAGTGAACTGCAGGCGCAGGGTATCATCCAGCCAGCGCTTGAGGTGTGCGCGACCCCGCCTGTCGCGGCTGACTCGAATGTCCGCGGCAAACAGGTTCACATGGGCGTCGAGGTCGCGCATATCCAGGCTCAGGGCGTATTTCGCCGCCAGTTGCCGGATCTCATCCAGGGACTCGAGGCGCTCGATACGTACTTCCAGATCGCTCATTTTTGCTCCAGCACGCTGAAGGTTGCGCTGACGAAAGCACGGGACACGCCGTCCGCTGCCGGCCCCGTGCATTGCTGTGCCGGGGACCCACGCGCGACCCGATGATCACCGGGCCGGCACGACGCGAGTGCAGTGGCTCCAGGGCCTTGTTGAGTTGCCTCTCGCGAAAATTCGGCTCGAAGCTTTGAGGAACATCATCCACGGCTTGTCTATTCTCCGGACGGCAGCGAATTGCGTCATAGCCGGCAACTAACTCGGACACCCGGGCACCGCAGTTAAATACTGGATGCAACGGCCCACCAATATAGCGAAAGCCCACCACAGGCTGAACGCCACCGCCACGGCGCCGGTTCAACATAGCGGACAACTCGGTCTTCAACCATCGTGCGTCCGGACAGGCAGCGGTTTGCGGGAAGGGCGAACGAGCGTCCAGTCGCGAATGTTGAACCGCCCGGGCCGGGGCCGCGGCATCGAATTGCTAGACTGTCTGCTCCCAAATCGAGGAGTGATCGATGGACAGTTTTGCAGGCAAGGTAGCAGTGGTCACCGGCGGTGCCAGCGGTATCGGCGCAGCCCTGGTTCGCCAGTTGCTGGCACAGGGCGCGAAAGTGGTGATCGGCGATGTGGAGCAGGGCGCGCTGGACAAGGCACTGACGGAACTGGAGGGCCAGGGTGAGGTGAGCGGCGTGGTCTGCGATGTCTCCCGGCCCGATTCGGTCAATGCCTTCGCCGACAGCGTCTACCAGCGCTACGGCGTATGCCACCTGCTGTTCAACAATGCCGGGGTGGCAGCTCCATCGGCCAACGTCTGGGAGACCACCCCCAACGACTGGAAGTGGGTGCACGGCGTGAACGTGATGGGCGTGATCCACGGCATCCAGGCCTTCGTGCCGCGCATGATTGCCGGTGGCGAAGAGGGCCGTATCATCAACACTTCCTCTGGTGACGGTGGCATCTCACCCCTGCCCTACCAGTCCGTGTACGCCTCCAGCAAGGCGGCGGTCTCTATCATCACCGAGTGCCTGGGGGCGCAGCTACAGAGCGAGGCGACCAAGCTGGGCGCTTCCATCTTCTACCCCTCCGGCGGCATGCTCGATACCGGCATCTGGACTACCGACCGCAACCGGCCTGAGGAACTGGCCCGGGAAAAGCCCGGCATACCCTCTCCGACCGTGGAGGATTTCAAAAAAGTCATGGCCGAATACGGCATGGAAGTGGAATTCCAAGACCTGGACGAACTCGCCCGGTACGCTCTCGACGGCATCAAGGCCGGCCGCTTTATCCTGATGATTGGCGTCGAGGAAGCCGAGGCGCAGCTCAAGGAACGTGCGGCGCGCTATGGGCGCACCGAGTTACCGATTGATCCCGCGCCGATACCGCAGTTCTAGCACTAGAACTCCCGCAGGTACTCGAGGCTGTCACCGGCCATAATGCAGCGGTGACGCCGGCCGGGAACTGCCGGGTCTTCGGCCTCAAAGCCGGCATCCCCGGCGTAGAGAAAATGCAGGGCGCCATCGAGTTCGGTGACCCGCGGCGCGTACATGATGGGATCCATGCCCGGCGCCTCGCCGGCAATGCTGGCACAGTTGCCGAAACGCTCCAGTTCCAGCAGGGTGATAAAAGTGGGCGGCATCAGTTTCAGTTCGCCACGGGCCTGCTCGGCGAGGGCGTCAGCCGGCCGCACCCAGCGGTGCTCGGCGATCTCGCCCCCGTCGACCACCACATCCTGTTCTTCGTGCAGCAACCCCAAATAAAACCAGGTGGCAAAGCGCTTCTTCGCCCCCTTGGGTGTGGTCCAGTGGGAAATGTAGTGCAGGGCCTCGGCGGTTATTTCCAGGCCGGTTTCCTCGCGGGTCTCACGGATAGCGGCGGCGAGCGCGGTCGCCTCTGGCTCGGCATCAAAATCCCCGTCGGCGGGATCAACCCGTCCGCCCGGGAACACCCACATGCCACCCATGTGGCGCACGTCCTGTGAACGTCGAACCATCAGCACTTCGAGCGGGGCATCGTCGCCGCGCACCAGTACCACGGTGGCCGAGGGATAGGCCGGCGTTACTTCCGGGGAGTTGAATTCCAAGCGCGGGCTCCTGACGGGCTGTGCACAGAGCCTATCAGGAAGCCTCGGCGTTTAGCGAGTCGGTCGGCAGGTCCAGCAGGTCGTCGTCGGACAGGCTCCGGAAATCCAGCGGCCACTCGCGGATCTTCATTTCGCCGCGGGGGGTACGCAGGGTCATAAACAGGTCGCCGTACTGCATCGGCTCACCCTGGCTATTGGGCACCGCGACCTGGCCAATCTCCTCGCCACGCTTGCGGTCGCGCACGTTCATATAGCCTTCCCCGGGCTCCTGCTCCCAGCGTTCCCACCACTGCATGATGGAAATCATCACCGGCAACAGGTCGCGGCCCTTCTCGGTGAGCTGGTAGGCGTAGCGACGACCACCTTCCTGCAAGGGCACTTTCTCGATCACCCCGGCGTCCGTCAGCGTGCGCAGCCGCTCGGTGAGGATATTGCGGGATATTCCGAGGCTGTCACGCAGTTGCTCAAAACGGCGACGGCCACCGCCCACGAAGAAATCGCGCACGATCAGCATGCTCCACCATTCGCCAATCACATCCATGGCCTGGGCCAGGGAGCACGCCATGTCACTGAAGGATTTCTTGACCATTGTTCCCGTGTATTTCCATGTTGCCGCGGCGGCCCCATGGCCACGCGAAGTCGTCCTGCTGTACCACGCTTGTTATCTGACAGCGATCACGCCTGATCTGGCGGCCCGCTGCCGGTGCGCATAGCGCGCACAATACCGAATTAGACTCCACTTTACAAATTAGTTGCATTATAGAACTTTGATGATATAGTTGCGTTATGGGATTAGTTGCATTTTAGAACTTTTTGCGTCTGACCAGCACCTCATCCCGGTCCATAGTGATGACTTATTGGGGGATTTACCCATGAATAAACGTGCACTTCTCAGTTTTCCCTTCCTGATCGCGGCCAGTGCGGCCACCCTGTTTTCTGCCGGTGCGGCTCGCGCCGACCTGGTACCCGATGAGCAGGCCCATCGCGCCTGCCTGGAGCGGATCGACACAGTGAACCACCGCCAGGGCCTGAGGCTTAAGGACGGCGAGACCTATGCCGCGCCACAGTCCTCCGCTGACCGCTACCGCTACTACCTGAACCTGGAATCACGCGGTGACAACCCGCAGACCTACCGGGTGGAATGCGAGGCCCGCAAGGTCGGCAAGGTGACCTACTTCGCCATTGAAGAAGGCCGCTGGCACTACCAGGCAGAACCGGCCAGCGCCGTAGCCACTCGCTAGGCCTCTACGCCCGCAACCTTTCGTCCTACCTGCCGGGGGCGGCACTGCCAAACCCGGCATTTTTACGCCCGGCTAGGGGAAGAAGCGCGAAATGGTGTCGACCACGCAGGCCGGGCGGTCGCTGCCTTCTATTTCCACGGTCACCCGCACCACCACCTGCACACCGCCCTTCACCTCTTCGGCGCTGATAACCTCGCCGCTGCCGCGCAGGCGGCTGCCCACCGGCACCGGCGCGGGAAAGCGCACCTTTTCGCAACCGTAGTTCACGCCCATGGACGTGTTCTCGACCGTGAGCAGGTCCGGCAGGAACAGGTTGGCCAGCGACAGGGTCAGGTAGCCGTGGGCGATGGTAGCGCCGAAGGGCCCATCTTTGGCCCGCTCGGGGTCCACGTGGATCCACTGGTGATCACCGGTGGCCTCGGCGAACTGGTTGATGCGCTCCTGGGTGATCTCCAGCCAGTCGCTGGGGCCCAGGGTGGTTCCGGGGGCCGCGAGCAGTGCGGCCGGGTTTTCATAGACTGTGCTCACGCGCACCTCCATCGCAGTTAAGTTATTAATTTAGCTGGTTTTTTAATAGCAGTGCAGCTACACACCCCAGCCCATCTCGGACGGTACAGATAGTCAATCACGAGTACTGTTTAGTGCTGCCGGAAGTCAGCGCCAGCCTGCTCAGAACAAATTTTTCTAAAAATCGGCTTGCGCCAGCCTGCTGATGTAGTGTTATAGTTTCGTATAACACTAAACAAACCTTAACAAACGCCATGCCATCGCCGGACTTCAGTAAACCACACTACCTGGTCGATACCTTCACCCGTCATCGGCTGGCCTCCAACCTGCTGATGATCATGCTGATCCTGGCGGGCATCTGGGGCATTCGCCAGCTCACTGTGCAGCTCAACCCGACCCAGGACAATCACGAGGTCAGCGTGGAGGTGGTGTGGCCGGGCGCCAGCGCCGAGGACGTGGAACGGCTTGTCACCCAGCCCATCGAGTACCAGTTGCGCTCACTGACCCGCCTCAACAAGCTCACGTCCTCCACCGCCGATGGCAGCACCACGGTGGAGGTGGGCTTCGACAAGGGCACCGACATGATTGAGGCCCTGGACCGGGTCAAACAGGCCGTGGCCCAGGTGCGCGACCTGCCGGTGGATATTGAGCCGCCGATCATCCAGCGCGTGCAGTGGCTGGACACGATCGCCGCGATCCTGATTTCCAGCGAGGGCAGCGTGGAAGAACTGGTGCCTATTGCCCGCGAGATTGAACGCGATCTACTGGCTCGCGGCGTCGACAAGGTGGAGTTTCGCGGCGTACCGGAAGAAGAGATTGCCATCCAGGTCGATAGCAAGACCCTGTTTGAGCTAGGTGTTCCCCTGTCGGCCATCGCCGCCAGCGTTCTTGACTCCAGCACCGACGTGCCGGCCGGGAACGCGGGCGGTGGCCAACTCCAGCGTAAGCTGCGCAGCCTGGATCAGCGCCGCACCGCCGAGGAGTTTGAGCAACTGCCGGTGCGCTTCAGTGACGAGGGCGCGCTGCTGCGCCTCGGCGACGTGGCAGATGTGGAACGGCGCCAGAAAGACGACCAGCGCATGGTGCAGTATGAAAGCCGCCCCGCCATCATGATTCGCCTGCGCCGTGGCATCGGCTCCGACACCCTCGACGCCGCCGATATCCTGTATGCCTGGGAAGCGGACAATGCCCAGGCCCTGGCCGAGCGCGGCGTAAAAGCCACCATCTGGCTGGAAGCCTGGCGCTTCGCCTACAACCAGATTTCCCTGGTGTTCATGAATGGGATCGGCGGCCTGCTGCTGGTGATCGGTACCCTGTTCCTGTTCCTCAACGGCCGGGCGGCCTTCTGGGTCACGGTCGGTATCCCGGTGTCTTTCCTGGGGGCGCTGGCGGTGTTTTACGGCTTCGGCGGTAGCATCAACTTCATCAGTATGATTGGCGTGGTGATGGCGCTGGGTATTGTGGTGGACGACGCCATCGTGGTGGGCGAACACTCCCTGGCCCTATACCAGAAGGGCCACGGACCCGTGGACTCTGCCGCCCAGGGCGCCCAGCGCATGTTCGCGCCCGTGATGGCCTCGTCGCTGACCACCCTGGCCGCCTTCATACCGCTGCTGGCCATCAACGAACCTTTTATTCGCGAGATTCCGCTGCTGATGGTGTGCGTGATCATCGCCTCCCTGGTGGAATGCTTCCTGATTATGCCCGGCCACCTGCGCCACAGCTTCAGCGCCATGGAGCACGAAGAGCCCTCGCGCCTGCGGCGCGGGTTTGACAGCCGCTTCGACCACTTTCGCCAGAATCTCTACCTGCCGACGCTGCGCACCGCACTCGGGAACCGCCGCTCGGTGCTGGCCATCGCCTTGTTCGGCTTTCTGATCGCCATCAGCCTGCTGGCCACTGGCCGCGTGAAGCCGGACCTCAACGTCAATATCGACTTCGAGTTTGCCGACGCCTACATGCAATTCGCCGCCGGCACCACGGAATACCAGCAGGACGAGTGGCTGAAGACCATGGCCCAGGCCGCGGAGGAAACCGACCGCGAGCTGGGTGGCGGCCTGATCGTGACCCACGTGATCAACCGCAACTACGCCTACCTCGACGAGTCTCCCAAGCAGGGCAGCCAGTACGCCACCCTGTGGGTAGAGCTAATCTCACCCGAGCAGCGCAAGGTTACCCTGGATGAGTTCATCTCTGCCTGGCAGGCGCGCCTGCCGGAAAACCCCTACGTGGAACGCCTGCGCATCGGCTCCGGAGACGGCAACTGGCCGGACGTGCAGCTCTACTTCTCCGGCGACAATACCCAGGAGCTGAAAGCCGCCGCCGAGGAACTGGCCGGCAAGCTGGCCACCTACCCCGGCGTGCTCAGTGCCTACGACGACCTGCCCTACGGCAAGGAACAGTGGATCATCAACCTGAACACCGAAGGCCGCAGCCTGGGCCTGACCAGCGCCGAGGTAGGCCGCCAGCTACGGGCCGCCTTCGAGAGCCACCGGGTGCAGCTTTTTACGGAAAACGACGCCGAACTGGAGGTGAACGTCAGCCTGCCGGAGGAAGAGCGCAACCGGCTGGATACCCTGTACAGCCTGCCGATCACTACTCCCTCCGGTGAAGTGATGCCGCTGCCGGCGGTGGCCGATGTCAGCAGCCGCCGCGGCATCGACCGCATCCAGCACCGGGATGCCAGGAAGGCGGTGAACGTGTACGCCTACGTGGACAAGAAGATCAATACCTCCATGGCCATCATCGAGGACCTGGAGAAGTCGGTGATCCCCGGTATCCTGCAGAAATACGACGTCAGCTACGGCCTGGGGGAAGGTTCGGCGGAAGAAGCCAAGATCCTCGGCGACATGATGCTGGGAGCGGTGATCGGCCTGCTGCTGATCTACCTGATTCTGGCCTGGATCTTCGCCTCCTGGAGCTGGCCGCTGGCGGTCATGGCGGCCATCCCCCTGGGCCTCACCGGCGCTCTGGGCGGCCTCTACCTGCTGGGGCTGAACCTCGGCGCCCTGGCCATCATGGGCGTGTTTACCCTGACCGGGGTGATTGTGAATGACTCCATCATCCTGATCACTTCCTACCGGGAAGCTCGCGAGCGCGGCCTGGATGCCCATGCCGCGCTGGAAGAAGCCTGCAGCCAGCGCCTGCGCCCGGTGATCCTGACGTCACTCACCACCACCTTTGGCCTGGGCCCGCTGATGCTGGAAAGCTCGCCCATGGGCGAAGTGATGGTGCCGCTGGCCGTAGTGATCTGCTTTGGCCTGCTCTACGGCACCACCCTGATCCTGTTTGTTATTCCCACCATCCTGTCTGTACTGGAGCAACTGGCTCCGATGCGTCGCGAAGGAGTTCACGATGAAGTTCAATATGCGTCTTAAAAAGCCCTCACGGAAGAACCGTGCGCTGCTGATCGTGGCGGCGGTGGGGCTGGCGACCACCGGTACCCTGATGGCCACCGCCCCCAACCACGATGCCAATGAGGTGGAGGAAAAGGTCTACCCGGTCACCACCATGCCGGCGGTGGAAGAAAACCTGGCCCCGGAGCTGCGCCTGTTCGGCCGGGTGGAAACCCCCCGCCACGCCCAACTCACCGCCGCGGTGACCGCCACGGTGAATTCACTGAACGTCAGCGAAGGCCAGTTGGTGGACAAAGGCGAAGTGCTCATGGCCCTGGACGACGCCGACGAAGAGCTGCGCTTCAAGCAGCGCCAGGCCGACGCCGCCGAAGCCCGCGCCGCGGTGGACACCCTGCGCCGCCAGCACGAGGTGGACAAGGAAGTGCTCAAGCACATGCAGGAACTGCATGAGCTGACCCTGGCCAAGCGCAAGCGCCTGGAGAAACTGGAGCAGCAGAACCTGGTGGCCACCGAGCAGTTGGAAGACACCCGCGCCGCAGTAGCGCGCCAGGCCATCCAGCTCGCGGAGCAAAAGCTCAAGGTGGACAACTACCCGCAACGACTCACCACCGTGGAGGCCGCGCTGGAACGCGCCGAGGCTCTGCTTGCAGAACAGGAGCTGCGCTTGTCGCGGACCCTCGTGACCGCCCCCTTTCGCGGCCGTGTTTCGCGCATTGAAGCGTCCCCGGGAGACCGTGTGCGTGAGGGAGAAATACTGCTGGAGATATACGATACCGCGGCCCTCCAGGTCCGGGTCACCCTTCCAGGCTCCTCGGTAAACCCGATCAAGCAGGCCATGGCCCGCGGCGAGACCATTCATGCCCGCCTCGATGACGGCAGCTTCCGCGCCATAGAGCTGGACCAGCTGGCAGCGGAAGTGAGCAGCGGACGCTCCGGGGTGGACGGCCTGTTCCGGGTCGGCAGTGATGAGAGTCTCGAGATCGGCAAGGCCGTGGATATCACCGTGGTGATGCCGGTGCTGGAGCAGGTCACCGGCGTGCCGGTGCAAAGCCTGTACGGCGACGATCGCATCTACACCGTGGTAGATGGTCGCCTGAAAGGCGTGCAGGTGCGCACCCTCGGGCGCCGGTTGGACAACAGCGGCCAGATACAGCTTTTGATTCGCCCGGAGCACAACGGCCTGAAAGGCGACGTGCTCACCACCAGCCTGCCACAGGCCAGCACCGGCCTGAAGGTCAACGTCGTTAACAGCTAGCCGCCAATCCCCGCCGTTTTATCAGGCGGGCAGGCCTTGCCGGTGATCCCCCTCACTGGTTGGGGTTCCCCTGCCCGCCTTCCTTCTGCCTGCACCATGGTCCGGCCCGACACATCTAGGTAAAAAACCGGGACAAAGCACCCCGTTTTGCCCACGAATGCTGAATTTTGGGCTACCTTATGCAGCAGCAATCTTGCACTCAAAAAAGAAAATAAGGGGTAACCATGCCGGAAAATATCGACATCCAGGCGCTGTTCAACGACTACGTGCTGCCCTGGGGCATCAACATCGGCCTTGCGCTGATCATCTTCATCCTTGGTCGCATGGTGGTGTCCGCGGTGGTGGGCCTGGTGCGCAAACTGATGATTCGCGGCGGCATAGACGAGATGCTGGTGGGTTTCGTGACCTCCATCCTGCGCTGGGTGCTGTTGCTGTTCGTGATTGTCGCGGCCCTCGACCAGCTCGGCGTCAACACCACGTCACTGGTTGCCCTGCTGGGTGCCGCCGGCCTGGCCATCGGCCTGTCGCTGCAGAGCTCGCTGTCCAACTTTGCCGCCGGCGTGATGTTAATCGTGTTCCGCCCCTTCCAGAAGGGTGACTTCGTGGACATCGCCGGCACCACCGGCGCCGTGGAAGCCATCGGTATTTTCACCACCACCCTGGTCACCCCTGACAACAAGGTGACCATCGTGCCCAACGGCGGCATCTACGCCAGCACGATTACCAACTTCTCGGCCCGCGATACGCGCCGGGTGGATATGGTGTTTGGGGTGTCCTACGAGGACGACATCCGCGTGGTGCGCAAGACCCTCGAGGACATCATCGCCGCCGACGACCGGGTGCTGGCCGACCCCGCCCCTACGATCGAGGTGGGCGAGCTTGCGGATTCCAGCGTGAACTTCATCGTTCGCCCCTGGGTAAAGTCCTCCGACTACTGGCAGGTGCTGTGGGACACCCACGCGACGGTCAAACTGCGCTTTGACGAGGCCGGCATTTCCATCCCCTACCCACAGATGGACGTGCACTTCGACAAGAGCGACGACTAAGCGCGGCGCGGCCGCAGCACGGCGGCCGCGCCCTCCTTGCGAGGGCGGGCGGACAGGCCCACCCTTTGACCCAGTTCACGCATTTACAAACCTTTAGTCTTATTACCCAAATTTAATCTCTCACGGGCCGCGAGACGTAATAAAATCAACGTCTTGCAGATCATTGCGCGCCCGCGTCTCCCGACTGAACAGAGTTTCGGGCCGGTGAGGCTCGAAAACAGGAATTTGGAAAAGGGCTGATAGAAAGGGCTGGAGCTGTGTCGAGATTGTCCCTGAAAAACTTCACGCCGGTGCTGCTGGTAGCAGCCTCACTGGCTATTGCTGTGCTGCTGGTGGTGAGCCGCCCCCAATCGGTGATCGAACCGGCCCGCGCCATTGTGCCCACGGTGGACGTGGCGGAGGTGGTGCTGCAGGACCTGCGCATCCCGGTGCAGGCCCAGGGCACTGTCACCCCGCACCGTGATACCACCCTGGTGGCGGAAGTCAGCGGCCGTATTACCGAGGTATCACCCAATTACAATGCCGGTGGCTATGTGACCAAAGGCGATGTGCTGGCGCGCATTGATGACCGCGACTACCAGGCCGCCTTGCTGCGTGCCCGCGCCGAGGTGGCAACCGCCGAGGCCAACCTGGCCCAGGAAAAGGGCCGTGCCGAAGTGGCACGCCGCGAGTGGGAAAAGCTCGACAACCGCGGCTCCCGCAGTGCCGATGCCCGCGACCTGTACCTGCGCAAGCCGCAGCTCGAGCAGGCGGAATCCCAACTGCTGTCCGCCCAGGCCGACCTGCGCAAGGCCGAGGATGACCTGGAGCGCACTGCCATTCGCGCGCCCTACGACGCCCTGATCCAGGAAAAGCACTCCGACCTGGGCAAGTTCGTCGCACCCGGCACCAGCATCGCCCGGGTATTCGCGGTGGATTACGCTGAGGTACGGCTGGCCATTCCCCAGGGCCGGCTCAACTATCTGGAACTGCCCGGTGTTGCCGGCTTTGACCAGGAGCAGGCGCCGCCGGTCGACCTCTACACCGATATCGGCGGTACCGTGACGCACTGGACCGCGCGCCTGGACCGCACCGAGGCGGCCCTGGATGAACGCTCCCGTGTGCTGTTTGCAGTGGCGCGGATTGACGACCCCTACGCCCTCGGCGTGGGCAACCACACGCCCCTGCGGGTCGGCACCTTCGTAAAAGCCAACGTGATCGGCAGGGTCATGAACGACCTGGTGGTGCTGCCGCGCTACGTGGTGCGGGCCGGCAACCTGGTGTGGGTGGTGGACGAGCAGAACACCCTGCGCAACCGCCAGGTCACCACCCTGCGCACCGGCGGCGATGAGATCTACGTCAGTGGCGGCCTGCAGGACGGCGACCTGGTATCGCTGACGCTGCTGGGTGACGCCCTGCCTGGCATGGAAGTGACCATCGGCGAGCGCAACAGCACCCGCCGCCAGGAGGCGTTGATGGAAGCGGCCGGCACGGCCCCCGAACCCCCCGCCGCCACCCCCGACCAGAGCTCGGCGCAGCCCGATAGCAAGCGGGCCGACCAGCCGGCGGCAGCATGACTGACCCGCAGCTAACCCAGCACAAGGGTGTTATCCCCTGGTTCGCCACCAATCCGGTGGCGGCCAACCTGCTGATGATTGTGATCATCGCCGTGGGCCTGCTGTCGGCGTTGACCATCAAACGCACCATGATGCCGGAGTTCGAGATCGACGTGATCCAGGTGACGGTGCCCTATCCGGGCGCGGCGCCGGAGGAAGTCGAGCAGGGCATCACTCTGCGCCTCGAGGAGGCGCTCTCAGATCTGGAGGGTATCGATCGCATCGAGTCCGACTCCATGGAGTCGCTGGCGCGCGTCATCATCGAGCCGGAAAACGAAGACGACATGGTCGAGATGATCAACGAGGTGAAGAACCGCGTTGATGCCATTCCGTCGCTGCCGGAAGGCGCAGAGAAGCCGATCATCGGCCGCGTAGAGCTACCCTTCCAGGCGCTGATCATCCAGGTGGCCGGCGACCTCGACGAGCGCAGCATGAAAGAGCTGGCGGAGCAGGTGAAGCTGGACCTGGTATCCCATCCCGATATCTCCTCGGTAGACATCTGGGGTGCCCGCGATTACGAGGTGGCCATTGAGGTGAGCGAGCACCGCCTGCAGGAATACGACCTGACCCTGCGCGACGTCGCCAATATCGTCGCCCGCTCCTCCATCGACCTGCCGGGCGGCTCGGTGCGTACAGAGGCCGGCGACATTATGCTGCGCACCCAGGGCCAGGCCTACCGCCAGGCGGATTTCGAGAACATCGTGCTCAAGACCTTCCCGGACGGCACCCGCCTGCTGCTGGGGGATATTGCCATTGTCGATGACGGTTTCGAGGACCTCACCGGCTTCGCCCTGTTCAACGGCAAATACTCCATCGCCCTGCCGATCATGGCCATGGGCTCGCAGGACATCATCCGCGCGGCGGCCGCAGCGGAAGAGTACGTGGAGCAGAGAAACCAGACCCTGCCGGATTCCGTGAAGCTCACCATCTGGTCGGACTTCAGCTACTACCTAGGCGAGCGCCTGGGCATGATGATGAAGAATCTCGCCATGGGTGCAGTGGTGGTATTCGTGGTGCTGGCCCTGTTCCTGGAGATCAAGCTGGCCTTCTGGGTGATGGTGGGCATTCCCATCTGCTTCCTGGGCAGCATGGCCGTATTCGGCAGCCCCTGGGTGGGCGGCACCCTCAACGTGGTGAGCGCCTTTGGTTTTATCCTGGTGCTGGGGATCGTGGTGGACGACGCCATTATCATCGGTGAGGCCGCCTATACCGAGCAGGAGGAACGGGGCCACAGCGTGGATGCGATTATCTCCGGCGCCCTGAAAGTCGCCACCCCGGCGACCTTCGGGGTACTCACCACCATCGTGGCCTTCATGCCCACACTGTTTATCCAGGGCGGCCTGAGCGTGTTCGGCGAAGCCATCGGCTTTGTGGTGGTGTTCTGCCTGTTGTTCTCGCTGGTGGAATCCAAGTGGATTCTGCCCGCTCACCTGGCCCATAGCCCGCCCGCCACCAAGGGCTGGCTGGCGGAAATCGATCACGTGCAGGAGGCGGTGAACCGCCGCCTGCGCCACTTCGTGAACAATAGCTACCGGCCCTTCGTTGAAAAGTGCATCCGCCGGCGTTACCTGACGGCTGCCAGCTTCCTCAGCCTGCTGATCCTCACCATTGGCGTGGTGGCCAGCGGCCAGGTGCGGATGGTAATTGCGCCGGAAACCGAGGGCGAATTCATCCAGATGAGCCTGGAGATGACCGAGGGCACACCCCAGCGCCGCACGCTGGAAGTGATGAGCGAGATCACCGCGGCGCTGCGCGACATCGACAACGAGTACCGTGCCGAAAACAATGACCAGCCGCTGCTCTACAGCCAGTTCGCCTACAGCCAGGGCACCACCGGTGGCTTCATGCTGGCGGAACTGGTGCTGGCCCAGGAGCGCAATCTGTCCACCAAGGACGTGATGCTGCTGTGGCGCGACCGGGTTGGCAGCATTCCCGGCGCTGAAGTGCTGTCGTTCTATATCGAAGACGGCCCGAGCTTCGGCTCCGATATCTCTTTCGACCTCGCCCACCCGAACTGGGAGGCGCTGCAGGCGGCGTCCCTGGAACTGGAGGCAAAGCTCAAGGAGTACTACGGCCTCTACGACATCCAGAGCAGCGTAAGCGCGGTGTCCAACGAGTTCCATATCGACATCAAGCCCGAGGGCGAGGCACTGGGCATCACGCGCTTCGACCTGGGCTCCCAGGTACGCCATGCCTTTTACGGCGCCGAGGCACAGCGCATCCAGCGCGGCACCCATGAGATCAAGGTGCTGGTGCGCTACCCGCGGGAAGACCGCCGCACCACCGCCAGTCTCGATGGCATGTTCATCCGCACCCCGGACGGCGGCCGCGTGCCGTTTGATTCTGTGGCCACCCTGGACGTAAAGCCCGGCTTCAACCAGCTCACTCGCATCGATTTCCAGCGCGCGGTGGAAATCACCGCCGAGGCGGAAACCGACAAGGTTGAGCCCGGCCGCATCAGCAGTGAGCTGATCAATAACTTCATTCCCGAGCTGCAGAAAAAGTACCCGGGGCTGACCTGGGGTGTGTCGGGCATGTCACAGGAAGAAGACCTTGCCGCCCAGAGCATGGTCATCGGCTTCGCCCTGGCCCTGTTCGGCATCTACTCCCTGTTGGCGGTGCCGACCCGCTCCTACCTGCAGCCGCTGATTATTATGGGCGTGATTCCCTTCGGCATCATCGGCGCGGTGGTCGGGCACCTGGTGACCGGCTACGCCATCAGCATGATGTCGCTGGTGGGCATCATCGCCCTGTCGGGCGTGGTGGTGAATGACAGCCTGATCATGGTGGACTTTGTGAACCGCGCCGTGAAAGAAGGCACACCGCGGGCGGAGGCCGCCGTGCTGGCGGGCATGCGCCGCTTCCGCGCCATCATTCTCACCTCGCTGACCACTTTCTGCGCCCTGGTACCCATGCTGCTGGAAACCAGCACCCAGGCCAAAGTGATTGTGCCCATGGCGGTGTCGCTGGCTTTTGGCATCGTGTTCGCCACCGTTATCACCCTGCTGCTGGTACCCAGCCTGTACGTAATCCTCGATGACGTCGGCCGCCTGTTCAAGAAAGGCGAGCTACCTGAGAAAGAGGTCACCGGCGACGCCAAGGGCCTGCCCGGCAGCGCCTAGGCGACCCCATCCTGCCGGCCCGCGCACCCAGCCCAGTGCCGTGAGACTCACCGCCACCCTCACCCTCATTGCGGCCGCGGTAGCGCTGATGCTCTACCCGTTCTGGGGCCTGCTACACCCGCAGAGTTACGAAACGGTATTGCTTGCGGAGTTCGGGCTCACTGAGGGCGTCTCACCAGGCCAGGTGAGACGCTCCGCCGCCATGAACTGGGCACCGAATGGCATTCTCGCGTCCGCCTTCGTATGCCTCTCCGGCTTCGTCCGGAATCCAGGCCGCAGCCTTCACGCCCGCTGGGCCGGGGGCTGCTTCATCGTCTACCCTTTCCTTCGCGCGGCCATAGACGCCTGGAGTGGCTTCAATCTCACCTCATACACGCCGGAGCCCGAGTTCACCCTGTTTTTCAGCGGCGAAGACCTGGTGTACGTCGTCTTCGGCGTGGTGTTTTTGGCACTTACGTCTACGGCTAAGCTCAGCCAAACCTGAGAGCGTAGACGCGATGCACGAGAGCTGGCGCGCAAGAAACGCTGGGCGTGGACCACGGAATCGTCGCGACAATTTATCCCTCAAGGTCGTGCCGATAACGAGCGAAAACAAAAAAGCCGAGTGGTAAGCCAATCTTTGCACAAATAAAAACGAGCCAAGTCCTCCAAGTGCTTGTATAGAAGCAGGTTTTCGGGAGAATAAATCTTGGAATCCCTACATACCGAGACGAGGAGAAAAATGAACCCCGTCCATTTATTTAGCTGTTATGGGTCTCTTGCGAAGCTATGTCCTCTGATTTAGCCAAGACATGGATCGAGTACCACGCCGAGAGGGACGAGGCCTTGTTCTGGGCCTTCGAGAAGCTAAATGAGCTATGCCAGGATCAACCAGAAGACGCATGGAGTATAGTCTTGGAAATATCAGAACTAACTGATGATCCGAGGGTACTCTCGAATCTGGCGGCAGGCCCCCTCGAAGATATACTTACCAAACACGGCCACGATTTTATTGATCGCTTCGAGATACACACTCGCCAAAATCCCGGGTTCGTTCCAGTTGCAAAGGGTGTATGGATCAGCGGCGCGCCTAAAGACATCGAAGAGAGGGTGCATGAAGTACAAGGACGGTACTCATAACAAGGCAATGCTGTCGCTGCGCTGGGACACCCAACCTTCCGCTGCGCTCCAGGTCGGGCGCCCCAGCTTGCGGCGTTAAGTGCTGTAGCGTGCAGAGTCACATACCCGAAATTCTCAGGAACCAATTTAGATTCCTAGTATTTAGACGAATTTCCCCTGATATTCGGAACCACTTTCCCGAATATTTGACGTATGTTGTTCTCGTTTCACTGGCTGCAGGCGTAGGACGGTATTGGGACCACTTAGATGCCGAGCCATGGCAGTACTTCGGCGTGGGATCACTCGCTTACATTTTCGTTTTGTCGGCCTTCCTTTATCTGATTGTTCTGCCCCTTAGGCCGAACCGTTGGAGTTACAGATCCGTCTTGATTTTCGTCGGCCTAACCTCCTTGCCAGCAATCCTCTATGCAGTGCCTGTCGAGCGTTTCATGGACATCGTCGCTGCCCAGAATGCCAACGCGCTGTTCCTGGCGCTAATCGCTGTATGGCGCGTGGCGCTTTACACCAATTATCTTAGAAGCACAGCAAGCCTCAGAGGCGTGGAAGTCTTAGTATCTTTACTCCTTCCGCTATCTCTAATAGTCGTGACACTGAGCCTGCTAAATTTGGAACACGCGGTGTTTCAAATTATGGCCGGAAATCCTGTAGCCCCAACGGCGGCAGATTTGTCGTACTTCGTTGTACTGTTGCTAAGCGTCTTGGCCTACTTCACGCTCCCAGTTACTCTGGGCCTGTATTTGTACGTAATTTATAGAAAGTGGAAGAGTTCCAGTGATAATCGCAATTAACAAGACCAGGCAGTTCGCTCCCTTCGGTCGCCGAATTCCGGGGACAGTTTACTTAACTGCCGAACATAGCGTTTCGCGCCGTTTTTTTGAGCTTGAGTTAAGTGAACTGTCCCCAGAACTGCAGAACTCTTCGCGGCGTTATATGCCCTTAATGAGTACCTAGCTAGATGAATTGGATGGAATTTACAGAAAAAATAGTAGGTCATGTATCTTGGCCTATAGCCATATTCTCCACAGCGGTACTTTTTAGGAGTGAAATTCGCGGATTCGTCCGGAGAATACGCACAGCCAAGTACAAAGATATGGAGCTTAATCTTGGCCATGAAATTCAGTCTGTGAAACAAGAGGCCGAAGATGCTGGAATCACCATTTACTACCCTGATGCTGCCTTCCCTCCAGATACTGTAAGTAGCATCGAGTCTGAGCCAGAGTGGGCAATCATTAAGTCATGGCAAGAGATCGAGTCTGTTTTGACTACTCTCTATAGACAAGCAACGGGTAGTGAAGAGAAACGTGAATCTATACCTGAAATTATCAATATTTTGGCCCAGAAAGGCATGATTCAAAGGGATTTAGCCGATTTAGTGGCAAAGATTCGAGAAGTCCGAAACAAAATAGTCCATGTTTCTGATTCCGAACTTACCCGGGGGGAGGCCCTAGAATGGCTGGGGATATCAAAGAGCGTAAAAGATAGATTGGAGCAAAGGCTCGTATGATCTCTAAGTTACCGGCATATAACAACGAATTCGGGGGACAGTTTACTCAACTGCCGAACATAGCGGGTCGCGCCGTTTTTTAAGCTTGAGTTAAGTGAACTGTCCCCGGAACTCGCAGGACAATTCTGGTCGTTTTCCGCCAAATGCTTACGAACTTGCTACATCTGACTGGTACTACAATTTCGATGACCATAGATGTCCCCATGATTCTTGGCTAGAGGAGCTTTCCATTAGAGAATCGGCGACAGGGGAGCGCAATGAGATCCGTTCGACAGAGATGTCTATAAGGCTCCTCGGCGCATATCACGACGGATTCATCGAGCTGCGATACGGTAAAGTAAGTTCCTACAGGCTCAAAGGTGCATTTATCTCTGACGGCCACTCTGACTGGCGTTATGACGAGTTCCGGCTCACGAATGACGGCCGCCTAATTCATGAGATTGAGTGGTGTGGTTTCGAAGATACAGCAGTTATGGAAATTGTTTCGAGGGATGTCCAGTTCTCATGGCTACCAAAGTAACAACGCATAACAAGGCAATGCTGTCGCTTCGCTGGGACACCCAACCTTCCGCTGCGCTCCAGGTCGGGCGCCCCAGCTTGCGGCGTTATGTTTCTCCACGATCATGATAAATAGCAGTGACAACCCTGTTGCATGGGCTCTCTTGATGCATGAGCTTGAAGATGCGCACGAACACCTGGGCGAGCTCATCGCAGGGATGGCCCGCGACGGCAGAATCGATGTCGAGGTATATGCAATCGACGTTGCCCATGTTTACGCTCATCTAAATCGCGCGTGGAACACCAGAGACATTCCTGATGAAGTCACTGACGAACAGTGGGAACAGGGCCGAGCTTTTCCAACAGATTTGGAGCCACTGGCTTGATTACCGAATTCGGGGGACAGTTTACTTAACTGCCGAACATTGCGTTTCGCGCCGTTTTTTAAGCTTGAGTTAAGTGAACTGTCCCAGGAACTCGTTATGTGTAAGGACACTGGATGAAGCTCACTAACGACGAAAAAGCGGTGGTTGCACGTTATCTTGGTTCAGACCCGAGCTGGCGCGGAGTACTGGCCGCCTATTGGCCTTTTCTAGCACCGTCGTTGATCGCAGGAACCTATGGGGTCTATGACCAAAACCACATTGCATGCTCCATCGGCTTCATCTTGCTAGCTTGTTTCGCCATGTGGTTTTTCTACCACGGAGGCAAGGAGGGCATTTATCTAAGGTCGGCTCTCGAAAAGTATGAGCAAGAGGTATCTGCACTTGGCGAGCAACCCTACACATAACAAGGTAAGGCTGGCGCTGCGCTGGGACACCCAACCTTCCGCTGCGCTCCAGGCCGGGCGCCCCAGCTTGCGGCGTTACATGGCCTCATGAATCGCGCCCAGGCATACAAGCTCGCCCAAGCGGAGTTGCTTAAAGTAGAACAGGAAGGCTTCGCCGTTGCTTCTGGAAACATTGGTCCCGGAAACGCCCGCGAAACACGCGATAGCAACGGCACCGTATACGAGGTCGAGTTATCCTACACTTACGGCAATACCGAAAGATCTAGAATAGAAGTTACGTGCAAGGTTACGCCAAAGAATTGGTTCCGACATGAGCAGTTAGAGGAGTCCATTACGCTATATGCACCGGCCATTTAACAAGGCAAGGCTGCAGGGCCGCTCTGCGCCGGGACGGCGTGTCGACCGCCCCAGCTTGAAGCGTTATGTGTCCACGCGATGAAGCTCCTTTTCGTGTGTTCCGAGAATCGCCTGCGAAGCCCTACTGCTGAGGAAGTTTTCTCAGCATATCCAGGCGTGGAAGCTATCGGATGTGGGACAAACTCCGACTCAGAGACATCCATTTCCGGAGACCTAATTGAGTGGGCCGACATCGTCCTTGTTATGGAGAGATCGCACCGCAACAAAGTATCGCAGAAATTCCGCGATCTCCTGAAAACGAAGAGACTTGTCTGCTTGGACATTCCGGATAACTATGATCGTATGCAGCCAGAATTGGTTCGGTTACTTGAGAGAAAGGTACCACGGTATGTGCGCCTGTAGCGGACACATAACAAGTCAAGGCTGCAAGGCCGCTTCGCGCCGGGACAGCCTACCGGCTGCCCCAGCTTGAAGCGTTAGGGAGCGCGATGGGCGAGCATCTAGAAACGGTTACGCTCTACCGCCCTACTGGACCGGAAGAACTGAAGCTCGTTAAAGACTCTGGATTCAAACGCTGGCCACCCCGACTGCCTGGTCAACCGTTCTTCTATCCAGTTACAAACGAGCAGTACGCCATCGAAATTGCATCACAGTGGAACGTCAAAGATAGCGGTGTTGGCTTTGTCACACGTTTTTATGTGAAGCGGGAATTCATGGACCGTTACGAGATACAGACTGTTGGGGCATCACATCACTCTGAATGGTGGGTGCCAGATGCGGAGTTGGAAGAACTAAACGACAGTATTGTGGGCGACATCGAGGTAATAGGTGAGTATCGCGCATCCTAACAAGCCTGGGCAGCAGGGACGTGCCAACGCACGCCCCTGCTCGGGGCGTTAGGTGGCGCCGGGAGATAGCAGAATTGGAATTATTGGCCGTTTTGCTAGGGTGGCCCGCGATTGCATTGGCGTTGGTGCTATCGGCGATTGGCATAATACGCAGCCAATCCGCGTTGCTTTTCGTCGGGGCCGGCCTGCTTCTACCAACTTCTCTCTACCTGACTGGAAGCCCGCGCATTGGGTGGCTCGGATTGGCGGTGGTGTTTCTCGTGGCTGGGGCAGGCATCGCGGTGAAGAGGCGCCGAGCCAAAACTGCGCTTGCATTGTATTTACCAGTGGTTGCGGCGTTGAGCCACCTGGCAGTGCTGGTGGTCACACAGTGAACATGTCACCCAACAAGGCAAGGCTACCGCTTCGCTGGGACGCCCAACCTTCCGCTGCGTTCCAGGCTGTGCTGCCTGCCGGCGGCAATAGCTGTCCATGAGCGTCAGAAGCGCCACTGGGCACGACAAGGGCACTCTAATTGCCCTGCGAAAAGAACTGTGGCCCGACGAAGTCGACGAGCACAACGATGAGCTAACCAGGTTCTTCGAAGGACAGCTTTCCCACATTGACCATATCGTTGTGGCCGAATCTGAATCCGGAGAAATAATCGGCTTCGCTGAACTGCGGGTTAGGAACTATGCGGAAGGCAGCAATAACTTCGAAGTGCCCTTCCTTGAAGGGTGGTATGTGACGCCTTCACATCGCAGGAATGGGATTGGGCGAGCCCTAATTGGTGAAGCAGAAGCATGGGCGCGCAGAGGAAGGTATAGTGAACTTGCCAGCGACGTTCTTATCAGCAATTCAGAAGCCATATGCGCTCATGCGTCAATTGGTTTCAAAGAGGTAGAGCGCACTGTTAGTTTTCTCAAAAATATCGAGTGAATAAACCTGACAGGCCGCTTCCCGCCGGGACAGTCTGCCGACTGTCCCAGCTTGAAGCGTTAGGTAGCCTATTCGAGTATGACGAAGCACGGCGAGTTCAATTGGATTGAG
Source organism: Halieaceae bacterium (assembly GCA_028280635.1). Taxonomy (GTDB): domain Bacteria; phylum Pseudomonadota; class Gammaproteobacteria; order Pseudomonadales; family Halieaceae; genus JANQIO01. Next base: position 80,700 of record JANQLM010000043.1, read on the forward strand.
CTTCAAACTCACAATACCGACGCGGCGATAAAGTTTTATAAAAAGTCCGCGGGATGGAAATTTCAAGCTGAGACCATGCCCAGCGGTGGCACCTATTGGTTGGCGATGCTGGGTGAGAAGGTAATCTGCGGCATATGGACCTTAGAAAGCGATGGTGGTGAATCAGCCAAAAACAGATGGGTAGTCTATTTGCACGTAGATGACATTGATGACGCTATCGATCAAGCAAAATCTATCGGTGCTGAAATTCTACATGAACCCTGGAATGTCCCGGGAGTTGGTCGCATAGCCATGATACGAGATCCAGGTGGCGCAGAAATAGGATGGGTAACTCCCAGTACCCGGGCTACCTAACCGTTAAGTCAATTAGGGCGCTGTGGAGATACTGAATCGCGACAATGAGTGAAGCACTGCAAGAATTTGGTCTGGTGCCCTTTTTTACCCAACAACTGGCAAATACAGACTCACTGGATAACCGCCTCGGGCGCGTCACTTCAGTGCAACGTTCGAGCATTACCGTTTTCTGTGCTGAGGGCTGTCGATCGGTACAGCTATCGCCCACCCTGCAACAGTCTCCACCGGTTGATCGCCCGACAGTCGGCGATTGGATAGTGATGGATGAGACGCTTACCAGAATTGAAAGGGTGCTCGAAAGGAAGAGTCTATTCAAACGTATCGGTGCGGGAAGCAGCACCAGTTTCCAGCCCATCGCAGCAAATATAGACACTCTGTTCATCATTACCTCGTGCAACCAGGAATTCAAGGAATCCCGCCTGGAGCGCTATCTAGCCTTGTGCAATGAGGCGGGCGCGATGCCTGTTATAGTGCTTACGAAAACTGACCTTACCGACGATACGGATTCTTATATTAGTCGTGCACGCAGCGTTCAAGCTGGGGTACCGGTAGAGACCGCCAACGCCCTTGATCCTACTTCACTGGATGGCGTCCGTGCGTGGATAGATAACAGCTCTACCGTGGCGCTTGTGGGATCTTCCGGCGTAGGCAAATCCACGCTTCTAAATGCATTGGCAGGGAACTCGTTGGCTGCGACAAAGGAGATTCGAGAGCAGGATAAAAAGGGGCGTCACACGACAACTCATCGTGAGTTACACCGGCTACCTTCCGGCGGGCTGCTCGTCGATGTCCCGGGCATGCGAGAGCTAAGGGTGGCAGAAGTCGATCACTCGTTGGGGGTGGTGTTCGAGGACATCGAGGTGTTGGCAAAGCAATGCCAGTTCGCTGACTGTAAGCACCAGGCTGAACCCGGTTGTGCAGTGCTTCAGGCCATAGAGCAAGGCATGCTCGACGAGCGTAGATTGCGCAGTTACCAAAAACTGCGGAGAGAAAATGACCTGGCATCAGCGACTTTGGCCGAAAAACGCGCCCGGGAACGCAGCTTCGGGAAAATGGTAAAAGAAGTAAAACTCCTCAAGCAGAGAAAAGGCAAAACGTGAATCTTCACAACAAGCGCATGCAGACGGACCTCGCAAGTTGCTACGCGCCTTGTGACGGTGCTGATGCCGTGCGCTATTGGGCCCAAAAGTGATCTCCGGAATCAATCACATCACCTTCGCGGTTTCGAACCTGGAGCGCTCTCTACACTTTTATCGAGACATACTTGGGTGCACCGAGGTCTATGCCTGGAGCGCCGGGGCATACCTCGACGCTGGCGGTATGTGGCTGTGCCTGTCAGAAGATCCTGGCGCAAGTGGGAACACTGACTACACCCACGTGGCGTTTGATGTACCAACGGAGAGCTTTGAAGCACTCTCCCGACGAATCATCGATTCAGGTGCCGAGCTTTGGAAGCAAAACCGCAGCGAAGGTGATTCACTCTATTTCTGCTGCCCGGACGGTCATCGCCTTGAAATCCACGTCGGAGATCTTCAGTCTCGTCTTGATGCTATCCGTCGGAGCAAACCAACGCGTTGTGGGTTTGCGCAATAACGATGCAATACTGCCGACTCACAAGCATACCCAGCCTTCCGCCACGCTCCGGCATGCGGCGCTAGCATTTGAGTACCGCGCCCACCATCGAAACCGAACGACTGACACTCAGGGCATTCGGGCAGGACGACGTGCAGGACTTCGCTGATTACCTGGTTTCGGATGCATGGGTGATGGCGACACTTCCTGAAGTGAGAGTAGACGACCCCGACGAGCAACGGTCGATAGCCCAGGAGTACATTGATGACGCTCTAAAGCCCTGGCGAGAGGGTGGTATCGGGGCCTGGGCGGTTTGCCTGAACCGTTCTGATAGCGCCGACAGCGTCGTCGGCTTTTGCGGCTTCTTTGCCAGCAAACTTGAATCTCCCGACCCGGAGCTGGGATATGCCCTGGCCAGGCAGTGGTGGGGGCAGGGCCTGGTGTCCGAAGCCACCACTGCTGCCGTGTCCTGGGCTTTCGCCAATACCGGTATCCATGGCGTCTATGCGGTGACCTTTGAGGAGAACCGCGCTTCCCAGGCTGTGCTGCGCAAACTTGGCTTCGAACCCGGGGACGGCGTCGACCTCTACAACTCCGTACGAGACGGCCGAGGGCTTATGCGTTATTTTTATCTGGAGAGAGACAAGTTCTCGCAAACACGGGACTGAAGATTCCATGCCACGGATTGCTCAATGTTGCGGCGTGCTACTGCGGTCCAATCCCCGCTAAGAAATGCGCAGGCGAAATCTCAATCTCGTTCTCTTTGTCCTGCTGCTCATATTGCTGGTATCTACCTACGTTCACGATCAAGACAAGCAGGCACAAACGCCTGGGCAGGAGTTTCTGGAGCTGGCGCTGGCTTGTCACGAGGAGTATCGGCCAGCCCTGGAAGCAATGTTGAGCAAGACATATAACATCTTCCAGATCACCGAGGGCTGTAGCGGCGGTGACGACAGGCTGAGCAGCGAGATTCTCCCGGACGCGGTTCTCGCCGTGCGCTCCAGAGAACACGGTTACGAGATTATCTTAACGCCACGAGCGGCCCGGGACAAGATTGAGTGGTCGTGTGAAAGCACCCTACAAAACACTGCCCTGGCGTGCGCTACAGGGCTGTAGTAGTCGCCTCTTGCCGAGTCGGCTGGACCGCGTTACCGTTTTGTACTTCGAGTGGTAAACGTTAGACCTTGCAGATGCATCTTGAACTCGACACCCGCCTGCCGTGCAGCTTAGAACAGGCCGTTGCCGAGGTGAAGCAACCCAGACTGCTTTTCCATATCGCCCGACCCATGGTCTATTTTGCGCCCTGCGACGGAACCGTGATTCCGGAGCAATGGCGCGAGCGCACCTATTGGTTCCAGTTGAAGCTGCTGGGCATTCTGCCCTTCGGAAAGCAAGCCGTGCGTATTTCCTTCCAGGAACGCCCGGGCTGCTTCACGGTGCGTGACAATGGCTTCAGCGCGCTGATCCGCAAGTGGGACCACAGGATTACGATCACAGAGAACAACGGCGAAGTGATCTACCGCGACCAACTGGAACTGGACGCGGGCATACTTACTCCCTTTGTCTGGGTATTCGCCCGAGTCTTCTATGGACATCGCCAGTCTCGTTGGAGAAAGCTTGCCCAATCGGGGTTCGATTACGCAAATGCCTAGACAGGCCTGGCACCTGGCCGTGAGATCTCAACTATGAATGGCAGCCAACAACTGATTGTCGCCGGCATCCTGAGTTTCTGTGCAGCGCTACTGCATGTCGCTGTGATTTTTGGCGGAGCGAACTGGTATCGGTTTTTTGGTGCCGGTGAGGGCATGGCAAAACTGGCCGAGTCCGGCAGCCGCTACCCGATGATCGTGACATCGATCATCGCCTGTGTGCTGGCGGTCTGGGGTCTGTATGCACTGTCCGGTGCAGGCGTGATCCCCAGGCTACCTTTCCTGCGGCTGGCGCTTTGCGCCATCAGCGCGGTCTATCTGGTGAGGGGCCTGGCGGGGCTGGTGCTGCCCTTTATCAGCAGCCACCCGGCGATAGCCGCGAACTCGCTGACGTTCTGGCTGGTCAGCTCAGCCATTTGCTGTGTATTTGGCATCTTCTATCTGCTGGGCACCATCAATCTATGGGCGCAGTTGTCAGCCAACCACTAGCAGAGGACGCAGAGCCAGCTTGTTGTTGGCTGGTCGGCGTATACTCGACACACGCTTACCGAAGTGAAAGACGGACATGACTGACGATTTGAGTATCGACAGCATCCTGGAGATGCTCTCCCAACACGGGCAACTGCCCATCGATCCCACGGAAGAACAGCTTCGCGGCTTGCTGAGCGGCCCACTCGAGGGACCCTTCCACTTCGTGAACCTGTTGAAGTTCAGGGCCCGGGCCAACTACCCAGAGAATCATGAACTGGCCGGCAAGGCGCTCAGTGGAGCGGAGGCCTACGACCAGTACGGCGCCGTGGCCCTGGCCCACGTGACAAAGCGTGGGGGTCGCCTGATAACGCTGAATGAGGTGCAAGGCACAGTCATCGGCAGCGGCGCGAGCTGGGACCGGATTGCCACCATGGAGTACCCGGGCATCAACGCCTTCGTCGATATGCTGCTGGACTCGGATTACCAGGCCGCGCTGGTACACCGCAACGCCGGCCTGGATGCCACCGAGGTGTATGCGAGCCGCCCACTGATTGCAGAGCCCATCGGCTAGCGTGAAGCTTGTCGAATGACCGGACTTGTTTACATCGCGACCAGCCTCGATGGCTTTATCGCGCGCGTGAATGGTGCACTGGACTGGCTGCCCGTACCGGAGGGTGAAGAGGACTTTGGCTTTGGTGAGTTCATGGCCTCGATCGATGCCCTGGTAATGGGAAGAAACACCTACGAGGCCGTCCGCGGTTTCGATGGCTGGGCCTACGGCTCGGTGCCGGTCTTCGTGCTCACTCACCGACCCATCACCGAGCCTGAAGACGCCGCGGCAAATGTGGAGGCGATCTGCGAGTCCCCTGCCGAACTGGTGGCCGCTCTGGCGAAGCGAGGTTATCACCGTCTTTACATCGATGGTGGCAACATCATCCAGCAGTTCCTACGCGCCGGACTGATACAGAACATAATCATCACCCGCATACCGGTGTTGCTCGGCGATGGCATTCCCCTGTTTGGCCAGCTCGGTGCTGATATTGCGCTGCGCTGTATGCGCACCCGGCTGCTCCCCGGCGGTCTCGAGCAATCGGAGTATGAAGTGCTTGAGGGGCATGGTCCTTCGGAAAGACCCTGACAGAGCGTGAGCGTCGCGCCCTCCCGAGCGCATTGAACCGGGACTGCGGGCCTGCCAGACTAACGACACGAGAGAGCGAGGGGGTATGGGCCGATGCTCAAGGGCAGCTGCCTTTGCGGAGGCATCAAGATCAGCGTCGCGGGTGAACTGGAGCATGCGCCGGAAGCCTGCCACTGCCACCAGTGCCGCAAGCAATCGGGCAGCTTTCTTACCGCAGTGAACGTACGCAAGACTGCGCTGGCCATTGAGGGTGAAGAGCTGGTGGGCTGGTACCCCTCCTCTGACAAAGTGGATCGCGGCTTCTGCACCCGCTGCGGCTCCACCCTGTTCTGGGCGCCGAACATGGAAGACTATGCCTGGATCGCGGTGGCCATGGGCCTGTTTGATGGCCCGACTGGCACGACGCTGAAGAAGCATACCTTTGTGGGCGACAAGGGCGACTACTACAGCCTCAACGATGGCGTTCCCCAGAGCGACAGCTTCTAGCGGACTGTGTTCTACTAGCCGCCGTCAGTCAGTCACGGAGCACAGTGCACGTGAAATACCAGGGAAGCTGCCACTGCCAGGCCATCCGCTTTGAGATCGAGGCGCCCGAGGTAATCGAGGCGGACCTCTGTAACTGCTCCATCTGCGCGAAATCGGGCTTTCTGCACCTGATCCTGCCACTCAGCAAGTTCAAACTACTAAGCGGTGAAGACGCCATCACCACCTACACCTTCAACACCGGCGTAGCCAAACACACCTTCTGTCGCCACTGCGGCGTCAAACCGTTCTACACGCCCCGCTCCAACCCCGATGGCATCGATATCAACGTGAACTGCCTGGATACCGAGGCGGCCCAGATCAAGGTCACCGAGTTCGACGGCAGAAACTGGGAGCAGCACGCCGACAGCCTTGCCCACAAGAGCCGGGAAGACCATGCAGATTCGTGAGGCCCGCGCCGATGAGCGGGACGCCTTGCTAAGCGTGCATCGCGCCGCCTTTGGTAACACCGAAGGTGAAGCGGCGGGCGATACCATCGCGACGCTGGCGGCCGAATTGCTGGATGACCCCACCGCTCAACCCGTGCTATCGCTGGTCGCCGAGGCGGACAGAGAATTGGTCGGGCATGTGCTCTTCACGCCGGTCACACTGGCTGATCAAGCCGTGCAGGGGGGCTACATCCTTGCACCCCTGGCGGTGCTGCCTGGCGTGCAGGGGCGCGGTATAGGCAGCACCCTGATGCGCGCCGGTCTCGAACAACTCAGGTCCCGGGGCGCGACCTACGTGATGGTGCTGGGCGATCCGAACTATTACGGGCGAGCAGGCTTTGCCACGGGTCATCAGATAAAAACGCCCCATGAGATTCCCTACCCGGAGGCGTGGATGGCACAGGAGCTCGTCTCCGGTGCCCTGGCGGGGCTGGCAGGCACCCTGCGCTGTGCCAACGCCCTGAACGCGCCCGAGCACTGGTAGCCTGCAGTGAACGCACCGTCCCGGGTATTTGTTTTCAAGATCGTAGCCACCTTGCTGATCACTCTGGGTCTGTTCCTGTTCGGGGTGAAGGGCGAGGGTGAAGCTCGCTAGCCCGCGCCACATCAAACACCTTTCTATCGGGAGTCCAAAATGAGCCACCTCTACCTGGCTATCGCCATTGTCGCCGAGGTAATCGCCACCAGCGCCCTCAACGCCTCCAACGGGTTCAGCGAGCGCCTGCCCGGCGCTGTGGCTATTGTCGGCTATGGCATTGCCTTCTACTGCCTGTCACTGGTGCTGAAAACCCTGCCGGTCGGCATTGCCTACGCCATATGGTGTGGGTTGGGCATCGTCCTGATTTCCCTGGTAGGTGTCTTCTGGTTTGGCCAGGCACTGGATGGCGCCGCCTTCGCAGGTATCGGGCTGATTGTCGCGGGTGTGGCAATCATCAGCTTGTTCTCCGATACACTGGCCAGGACTCACTAGGAGCACAGGTATGGAAGTCGGCACCGTTGCGGAAATCTGGCGCTACGCCGTCAAGAGCATGGGCGGCGAGCGCCTGCCTGCCACCGATATCGGTACAACGGGGCTGCCGGGTGACCGGGCCTGGGCCGTGCGAGACGAGGTGCGCGGCGGCATCCGCGGCGCCAAGAAACTGCCCGGCCTGATGCAGTTCCAGGCTGCCTACCCTTCGTCTCCCGCCGCCAGCGGTTCCAGCCCGGCCACCATCACACTCCCCAACGGCAGCACCGCAAACACCGCTGATGCAGACATCAATGAGCGTCTCAGCGCGGCCCTGGACCACGCCGTGTCGCTGTGGCCGCTGCTGCCTGCCAGTGCCCAGGACCACTACCGCCGGGGCGCACCGGACCAGGAAGATCTCGAGCAGGAATTGCGGGATATGTTTGGTCGCCAACCGGGCGAGCCGCTGCCAGACCTGGGGCTGTTCCCGCCGGAGCTGCTGGAATACGAATCCCCACCGGGCACATACTTTGATGCCTTCCCCATCCTCCTGCTGAGCACGGCGTCAATGGAGAGCCTGCGCGACACCTCGGATGCGGTGATCGACGTGCGCCGCTTCCGCCCCAACTTCCTGCTCGACATCCCCGGTGTCAGCGGGTTTCCCGAACAGGCCTGGCGGGGGCGCCGTCTCAAGCTGGGGGATGCGGTGCTCAACGTGACGGTGGAATGCCCGCGCTGCGTGATGACCACGCATGGCTTCGACGACCTGCCGCGGGACCCGGGCATTATGCGCACCCTGGTGCAGGAAGCCGGCGGCAACCTGGGCGTTTACGCCACGGTGGAGACGCCCGGCAGGGTGACGATGGGCGACAGCATCGAGCTACTGGACTGAGTTCATGCCCTGCCACTCCCCCGCCCTGTTTTGCTCACTGGCCGGCGTCGCTGCGCTGGCATTGTTGGCGGGCTGCACTACGGGCGGCTCCAGCGGCGATCTGATATACGGCACTCCGGCACGGATCGTGGCGGTGGAACCGGCACCCCCGGGTAGCGAACCGGCTGCGGCCAAAACAGCGCCCGCCAGCATCTATACCCTGCGCACCCGGGTCGGTGAGGAACTGCGCACCACCAGCCGCCTGGCCTTCGCACCCGGCGACTGCGTCATCCTCTGGCATGGACTGCGCACCTTTGTGCAGCCCGGTGACCCCTTCAACTACCTCGGCGGCGATTTGCGACCCTACGACGCCTGCGTGGCTCCTCGGGGCGAGTAGCCTGGCGGCACCACCCGCCGTTCGGGCTAGCCTGAAGCGCTGGCAGCGAACAGGCTGGGAAACAGGGCCGGCAGAAACACTATCAGGCCAATCAGCGCCGCCACCAACGCGGCGATCAGCACGGCAGCAGCCGCCACGTCTTTGGCCTTGGCAATCAATGGGTGCTGCTCGGGAACGGCCGCATCGGCCAGGTATTCCAGGGCGGTGTTCAGCGCCTCGGCGATCCATACCAGGGCGATGGCCAGCAGCAGCGCGACCCAGTCTCCGCGCGCAAGCTGAAGCCAGGCGGCCAGGCCGAGCGCCAGGCCGGTGGCAAGCAGATGGATGCGGGTGTTGTGCTGGTGGCGTAGCAGCTCAGCCAGGCCGCGCAGCGCGTACCTGAAACTCGCGAGCCGGTCGGCAAGACGGAAGCGGCTCACTCGCGGGACATATACCGCACTTCCTGGGTGTTGACCTTGATACGCTCGCCCACCTCCAGGTATTCAGGCACCTGCACCACCAGGCCGGTGGAGCAGGTGGCGGGCTTGGTGCGGGCCGAGGCCGAGGCGCCTTTCATTGCCGGTGCGGTTTCCACGATTTCCAGCACCACCGACTGTGGCAGCTCAACGCCGATAAGGGCGCCGTCGACCAGCATGCCCATAATGCCCGCCAGGCCGTCAGTGATGAACTGGGCCTGTTCGCCCAGGCTCTCTGTGGACAGGTTGTACTGGCTGTAGTCTGCCTCGTCCATGAACACAACATCGTCACCGTCCATGTAGGAGTACTGAAGCTGGCGGCGTTCCAGGTCGATATCGCCCAGCATGTCCTCACCCTTGTAGGTCTCGTCCAGCTTCTGCTTGGTGCGGGCGTTGTTGAAGCGCACCTTGTACAGGGTGTTGGCGCCGCGGGATGAGGGCGCCTTCACGTCAATGTTGATGACGATATAGGGCTCGCCGTTGATCTCGACGACGCCGCCGCGCTTCAGCTCACTGGCCTTGGGCATGGGGTTTCCTTGTGTGAATACGGGTGGCTGTCAGGGCGCCAGGCAAACCAGGCAGTGGGCGTACACGCCGCGCGGGTCGTCCAGGTTTTCCAGCACGGACATACCCGCCTGCAGCGGCACGCTCCAGCTCTTCAGGGCCCGCTGCCAGTCCTGCATCGGCAGGCCACCCAGGGCCTGGTGGGCATTGCCCGCCAACTGGCGCAGGAACATCTCGCGCGGGCCGGGCGCTTCTTCAAACAGCACCGAGGTGTAATCACCCTCTTCAAGGCCCGCCAGTTTCGCGGCGGCCTTCACCGCGTCGCGGCCGTCGCCCAGTGCATCCACCAGGCCCAGCTCCCGGGCGTAGCCACCCAGGAAGACGCCGCCATTGGCCAGGCCCCGAACGTCGTCCTCGGGCAGCTCCCGGCCCTGGCTCACCACGTCGACAAATAGGCGATGGAAATGATCCACCGAGGCCTGCACCGTACGACTCACCTGGGGTTGGATTGGACGGTCGGGACGGAACGCGCCGGCGACGTCCGTGGTACCGACCCCGTCGGTGCTGATACCGGCCCGGTCCAGGACCTTTTCAAAGGTCGGGAAGGCGGCAAACACGCCGATGGAGCCGGTCAGGGTGGTGGGCGTCGCGAGAATCTCATCCGCTGCCGCCGCAATCCAGTAGGCCCCGGAGGTGGCGATACTGCCCATGGAGACCACCACCGGTTTGCCGGCGCGGCGGGCTTCCAGCACTTTCTGGCGAATCACTTCGGAGGCGAAGGTGCCGCCACCGCCACTGTCCAGCCGCAGCACGATGGCGGCAATGCTGGGGTCGGCGACGGCGTCTTCAATCAGCGGCCCCAGGGTGGCGGAGCCGATGGTGCCCGCAGGCTGCTCCCCGCCCATAATGGTGCCGCGACCGACGATAGTGGCAATCTGCGGTTTGCTGCCGAGGCCCGCCAGCGGTGGACGCTTGCGCGCCAGGTAGCGTTCGAACTCGATGGCCTCGTAGAAGCCCTCGTCATTGCTGGCGCCGACAATACCGGCGATATACTCATTGGCCTCGCTGTGCTGCATGACCCGGTCCACCAGCCCGCTGGCCAGGGCGGTGGCTGCGAGATCGCCGCCGTTGTCCTCGACGATGTCGGCAAAATTGTTGACGTAGTCATTGATGGTGCCGGCATCCAGCTCGCGACGGGCTTCCACCCTGCCGGTGTAGTGGCCCCAGGCGCCATCCAGCCAGCGACGGCTGATGGCTTTCTCGCCGTCTGACATGTTATTGCGCTGAAAGGGCTCGGCGATGGATTTGAACTGGCCGGCCTTGAACACATGCACGTTGACCGAGAACTTCTCCAGGGCGTCGGCAAAGTACCACTGGTAGTTGGCAAAACCTTCCAGCAACACGCTGCCCATGGGGTGAATAATCAGCTCATCGGCCTCACTGGCCAGCAGGTACTGGGACTGGCTGAGGCTGTCGTTCCAGGCGATCACCGGCTTGCCGGCGGCACGGAATTCCTCGAGGGCGGTGGCCACTTCGCTGGTCTTGCTGGTGCCGATGCCGAACAGCTGGTCCAGTTCCATCACCAGGGCAGAGATCTTCGGGTCGTCCTTGGCCAGCAGGATGGCGTCGATCATATCGCCCAGCAGCACTTCCCGTTCCTGGGGGGCCTGGTCGCTGAGCAGCACTTCCAGCGGCTCCACAAAGGTCTTCTGGTCCACCACGGTACCCACCGGGTTCAGCAGCAGCGCCGCGGTGTCCGGCAGGGGCTCGGGCGTGGTGTCCTGGAAGGCCCAGATAATCAGGAAAATAATCAACAAAAACAGGATGTTGGAGAGGGCCAGCCGAATTTTGGTCAAACCGGTCCAGAGGGTGCCGAGTACGTGGCGTACCGGCCCTGGCCTGTCTTCCAATCGGCGCTCGATATCGCTCATGGTGTGTCTACCTCATTGACCTCTGTCATCTCCGCCTGGGCGCGCAATTCCTGGGAGCGCCAGCGCGCATAGAGCATGGCGGCATTGAAGAACACCACGATGCCGAGCATCGCCGCCCAGGCCAGCACCGGGTCTGCCGGCTCATTGAACAGCCACAACACCACGGTAATGAAGTACAGAAGGATAACAAAGCACAGCCAGATATAGGTACGCACCCGGTCACGAATCAGGCCGGGCAGGAAAATGGCCAATGGGCCGAAACAGAACAGGTAAATGCCCAGTGGCGCCTCGCGTCGCGTCACCGCCACCGCCAGGGCAAAGACCATGAGCAGCAGGCTGCCCAGCGCCAGCCAGCGGGTGACCGCGGTTCTCGGACTGCGCTCACTCACCGGGAGCCGCCAGTGCCCAGCGGGCGACGCGGGCACCCAGTGCGCGGCACAACGCCAGTTCAGTCTCATCCACGGCCCGCTCGCCTGCCTGGCCCGCCACATGAGAGGCGCCATAGGGTGTGCCGCCGCCCTGGGTGGTCATCAAACCGGTTTCACTGTAGGGCAGGCCGACAATTGCCATACCGTGGTGCAGCAAGGGCAACATCATACTCAGCAGAGTGGTCTCCTGGCCGCCGTGCAGGCTCGCGGTGGAGGTGAACAGGCCGGCGGGTTTGTCGATCAGCGCCCCGCTCATCCACAGGCTGGAGCCCTGGTCGAGGAAGTACTTGAGCGGAGCCGCCATATTGCCGAAGCGCGTTGGGCTGCCCATCATCAGGCCGGCGCAGTCGCGCAGCTCATCGGCCTTGCAGTACAGCGGGCCGTCATCCGGAATGTCGCTGCCGCCGCCTTCATACTCCGGAGATACCGGTGGCACGGTCCGTACCCGCGCTTCCATGCCGGCCACCTGTTCGACACCGCGAGCCACGTGCCGCGCCATGGTGGCCGTAGCGCCGTGACGGCTGTAGTACAGCACCAGAACGTAAGGCTGGCTCACAGCAGGTCCAGCACGTTCTCGGGCGGACGACCGAGTACCGCGCGATCACCCTTGACGACAATCGGGCGCTCGATCAGTTTGGGATGCGCCGCCATCGCCGCGACCAGGGCTTCGTCCGCCAGGCTGGTGTCCGCCAGGCCCTCGGCCTTGTAGGCGTCCTCGCCCTTGCGCAGCAGGGCGCGCGCCTCGATGCCCAGCTTGCTGAGCAGGGACTTGAGTTGCTGCGCGCTGAGCGGCGTCTCCAGATAGAGAACAATTTCAGGGGCTACGCCGTTCTCCTCCAGCAGGGCCAGGGTCTGGCGTGACTTGGAGCAACGGGGATTGTGGTAGATGGTGTACTCGGGCATTGCTAGGCGTCTACGTGGTCCTTGGGGCGGCGGATTATACCAAGCTGGACACCGGTACACGGCAAACATGCCATAATGTGGCGCCATGGACGCCCGCAGCCAACAGCGCTCCGTCGTCGACCGCCTCCAGGAATTGCGGGGCGACCTGCTGCCCTGGAGCCGTTACATCTGGTCCCGTTTCGTCGATGACGGCTGCAATCGCAGTGCGGCGGCGCTGACCTATATGAGCCTGTTTGCGCTGGTGCCGCTGATCACGGTGATGTTCGCCATCCTCTCGGCCATCCCCGATCTGCAAACCCGCGCCGCCGACCTGCAGGACCTGCTGTTCGACAACCTGTTCCCGGAAGGCAGCGGCACCGACACCATCTCCCGCGTCAAGGACCAGGTCAGCGATGCTCTCTCGAGCTTCTCCCAGCAGGCCCAGAACCTCAGCGGCCCCGGTGTGGGCGTGCTGATCGTGACCGCGGTGCTGATGCTGCGCAATGTGGAGAGCACCTTCAACCGCATCTGGCGCACCCGCGCCAACCGCAGCCCGATTTCCAGCTTCCTGCTGTACTGGGCGGTGCTGAGCCTGGGTCCGATCCTCATTGGCCTGGCCCTGGGCAGCAGCACCTACCTGGGCATCACCGACCGATTTTTTCAAGAGTACGACGTGATCGGCGTCAGCCGACTGTTCTTCTCGCTGGCGCCGCTGCTGCTGTCAGCCCTGGCTTTCAGCCTGCTGTATGCGGCGGTGCCCAACTGCCGGGTGAACATCCAGCACGCGCTGTTAGGCGGCCTGATCACCGCGGTGGCGTTCAATATTGCCCGCTGGGGCTTCGGCAAACTGATTGCCAAGTCCAGCTACACCGCCATCTACGGCGCCTTTGCTGCCTTCCCGCTGCTGTTGCTGTGGATCTACCTGTCCTGGAACATCGTACTGGCGGGCTCGGTAATCGTGCATTCCCTCTCGACCTTCCGCTACGAATCCAGCGGGAACGTGCCGCCGCTGTTGAAAGCGCTGGTGGTGCTGGAGTTGCTGTGGGAAAACTACCAAAGCGGCAAAACCATCAGCGAGTTCGACCTGGTGCGTACCGCCAACCAGCGCCACGCCCAACTCGACAGCAACACCTGGACCACCCTGCGGGACCTGTTCCTGCAGCGGCGTCTGGTGGTGGTCGACGAGCGCGGCCGCTACCTGCTGGCGCGCGACCTCAACCAGGTGCAGTTCTGGCAGCTCAAGGAGTGGGTTACCGGTGAGATAGCCCTGGAAGACATGCAACTGGCCGAGGTGGAAGGCTGGCGCGCGGAGGCCCAGGAGCTGTTGAAGTCCCAGCGCGGCCAGCAGCGCGACCTGCTCTCCCTCAGCCTGGCGGAGCTGTTCTCCCGGTGAGATACGTGGCCATCCTGGCGCTGGCAGTACTCGGCGCCTGCAGCCCTGGCGCGCCCGACGGGGTGCTCGGGGCACCGGCCCTGGCCGGGAACTGGACCGTCATCAACTACTGGGCTATCTGGTGTGGGCCCTGCCGCGAGGAAATCCCTGAACTCAACCGCCTGGCCTTCAGCAGCAGCGAACTGGACGTCTACGCGGTGAATTTTGACGAGGTCCAGGGTGAAGAACTGCGGACCCAGGCGGCGGACCTGGATATCCAGTTTCCGCTGCTGGCCACCGACCCGGGGCCCCGGCTGGGCCTGGTGCGTCCCACCGTGTTGCCCACCACCGTGATTCTCAACCCGGCGGGTGAGGAGATCACCCGTCTGATCGGCCCGCAGACCGAGGCCTCGCTACGCAACGAGCTGAGGCTGGCGCAGGAGGCCGCCACCCCGTCGCCCTAGCTTTGCCAAAACACCGCAGCCAATAACGCATTCAAAAAAAACAAGGACACGCAGCCATGCTGACCCTGCACCAGTACAACCAGTCGCCTTTCAACCAGAAGATCCAGCGCATGCTCAATTACAAGGGTGTGGCTTTTGAAGAGATTTACTGGCGCATCGCCGAGCGGGGCAAGGTGCTCAAGGTAAGCCCCTCGGGCAAGCTGCCGGCGCTGGAGCACAACGGTAAGGTGGTGGTGGATTCCACCGACATGGCCTACTACATCGAGACTGCCTTTCCGCAGCGGCCGTTGATTCCCGAGGACCCCAAGCTGCGCGGCCTGCTGCACGCCATCGAGGACTGGGCCGACGAGAGCCTGTACTTCTACGAGATGGTGCTGCGCTTTACCACCGAAGGGAATACCGAGAAGAATGTCCCGAAGCTCATAGAAAACGAGGCGCCCGCCCTGCGCTGGCTGCTGAAGCGGATCATTCCCCGGCTGCTGCGCAAGGCCACCGCCAACCAGGGCATCGGCCGCAAAAGCCGCGAGCAGCTCAGCATCGATACCCGCCGCCATATCGAGGCAGTGGCCAATATGTTAGGCCAGGACGACTGGCTGTTGGACAATCGCTTGACCCTGGCAGACCTGGCGGTTTATGCCATGTTCCAGTGTTTCCGCGATGCGGATTTCGTGGCCGCCATGCTTGATGAGTACCCGGCGGTCACCGCCTGGATGGCGCGCATCGAGACGGAAACCAGCACCCGGGCCCAGGAGTGAGTGCATGGGCCGCCAAACGGAGGAGAGCGGGACATGAGTGAAGAACTGACTGCGGCTGAGATCGAGGAAAAAGTCGCCAGCGGCGCCGCCTGGGAGGAGTTCTGCGAACAGCTCAAGGGGCTGGGCAGCTTTATCACCGATGATCGCACCCCCATCGACGCCTTCAACCGCGCCGAGGGCTTTCGCTACCTCACCCGGCTGCTGCGCAACAGCCTGGAGGGCGTGATTGAAAGCGGCAGCGCCGAGTACCCGGTGATGCGCGGGCTGGGCAATATGGTAAAGCTGGGGGCGGACAACCCGGACAATATGTACCTCGGCGCCACCATCCACGGCGACTACGAGTACCGGCTGCGCGGCACCCGGGGCAGTGTGTTCTACCTGAGCTTCGCCTCGATTTCCGGTGGCTACGGCGCGGATGGCACCATGATCACCGACGGCTTCCTGGACAGCAACAGTCTGCAGGTGGAGCCCGACGGCAGCTTCGAGATTATCCTCAGCCAGCGGGAACAGCCGGGCAACTGGCTGCCGCTGACAGGGAAAACCCGCTCGCTGAACATCCGCCAGACTTTCCTGGACCGCGCCACCGAGCGCCCTGCCCAGATCGATATCGAGCGCCTCGGCGAGGCGGCCACCCCGCCGCCCTACTCCGCCGAGGAGCTTTACAAGCACCTGCAGCGCATCAACGGCAACCTGCATGGCACCGTCAAACTGTTCGCTGACTGGACCGACAGCCTCAAACCCGCCATGAACGCCCTGCCCCCAGCGGACCAGGCTTATTGCCAGTCCATCGGCGGCGACCCCAATATCTTCTACTTTCATGCCCACTGGGCCCTGGCCGATGACGAGGCCCTGGAGATCCGGGCTCCGGTCATTCCCGAGTGCCAGACCTGGAATTTCCAGTTGGACAACTACTGGATGGAGTCCCTGGACTACCGCTACCACCGGATTACCGTGAATAAGCACACCGCCCGCTACGCAGACGATGGCAGCGTGGTACTGTACGTCGCAGCGAAGGACCCGGGCGTCGGCAACTGGATCGACACCGCGGGCCATACCGACGGGACCATGTGCTGGCGCTGGATCGGCGCTGACGAACACCCGGGCCTCGAGACCCGGGTGGTAAAACGGGAGGAGATTTGTTGAAAGGGAGATGCTGGATTGCCATGGCGGCGGCGCTCATGGTGTCGGGCGCACCGGTCTGGGCCCAGAGCACGGTCTATGGCGACACGCGCCTGCAGGCCTACCTGGGGGTCATGGAGCTGGATGACCAGACCGGGGAGCTGCAGGTAGACCTGGGGGAAGGTGACGCGGGCGACGCAGTGGAAATCGACTTCGCCAACCTGCTGTATTTCGGTGTCGATGGCGAGACGCCCATGAACACGCCCAACAGCGGTTTCGAATGGGGGGTCAACGCGGGTATCAGCATAGGCTGGGAAGGCGGCGACACGGAATTTGCCGGCCGCGTCAACGAAGGCGGCGGTACCGTGGCCTTCAGGATCGACAACGACATGCTGGTGATCGAGGGCCACATAGGCCCCTACCTGCGCACCCATATTGGCGAGAAAATCGACTTCTACCTGGGCGGCGGCCCGGCCATCATCTATGCCGAGCACGACGTGGATGACGGTGACAACGATCCGGACGTATCACCCAGCGCCCTGACAACCACCGGCGGCACGATCATCCTCGGTGACGACAGCTCGTCGGACACCGTCATCGGTATCTATGCCCGGGCAGGGCTGGAGTTCGACATGGGCGGCGGTCGTAGCTGGGGCCTGGGGGTGAAATACCTGGGCGCGGAGATGGACTTCAACGACACCGTCGGCGAGTTCGACCTCGAGGGCTACTCGATCATGCTTACCTATTCGGCCTGGTACTAGTTAGCCAGGTTTGTGCCCTGGCTCCGGTGCGCCGGGTGGTTGAGGACTCGTGAACGGTTGCGCAGCAGCCTTTTGCCTGGGTGCAGACCGCAACCGTTCAGCCAGGCCGCCGCGCTTCCCAGCCCCGGTCCAGCGTGAGCACAAAAAAAACCGGCCCCAGAAGGGGCCGGCAACCATACTCTCTTTGCTCGAATGAGCTTCAGGGGACATGAATGGAGGTGCGGCGGGAGTAACGTGATTCCGGGGTCAGAATCTCACCGCCCCTGCCATTGATTAAATAGACCCCCGTGATCCGGGAAAGTTCCACCGGTATTGGGAATTTCCGCGGCGCGTCGCAAATCCCCCTGCAGGCCCCGAAAACCCTCCTATAATGGGGGCCTACCGCTCTTGCAGCACCATCAGAAAACCGGGGGCCCGCACTATGTCCAATATCTATGAAAACATCGCTGTCACCATCGGCAAAACCCCGCTGGTGAAGATCAACCGCATCAGCGACGGCAACATTCTCGCCAAGCTGGAGAACCGCAACCCCGCCATGTCGGTGAAGTGCCGCATCGGCACCAGCATGATTGTGGCCGCCGAGGAAGACGGCAGCCTCAAGCCCGGCATGGAGATTGTCGAACCGACCAGCGGCAATACCGGGATTGCGCTGGCCTTCGTGGCGGCGGCCAAGGGCTACGACTGCACCCTGGTGATGCCCCACACCATGAGCCTGGAACGCCGCAAGCTGATGGTAGCGCTGGGCGCCAACATTGTTCTCACCGACGGGGCGCTGGGTATCCCGGGCTCCATGGCCAAGGTGGAGGAACTGGCCGCCGCCGACCCGGAGCGCTACTTCCTGCCCAAGCAGTTCGAAAACCCCGCCAATCCCGCGATTCACGAACACACCACCGGTCCGGAGATCTGGGATGACACCGACGGAAAGATTGATGTGCTGGTCAGCGGCGTGGGCACCGGCGGTACGCTTACCGGGATTTCGCGCTACATCAAGCAGACCAGGGGTAAAGCCATCACCACGGTGGCGGTGGAGCCGGACACCTCAACCATGATTCGCGCCGCCATGGCGGGCGAGGAGCCCGAGCACGCCCCGCATAAAATCCAGGGCATCGGCGCCGGCTTTGTCCCCAGGAACCTCGATCTCGACATGGTCGACCAGGTGGAAGCGGTGAGCAGCGAAGACGCCATGGGCTGGGCCCACCGGCTGATGCAGGAAGAAGGCATTCTTGCCGGTGTTTCCTGCGGCGCGGCCATGGCGGTGGCCGACAGGGTATCCCGGCAGCCGGAGCACCAGGGCAAGACGATCGTGGTGATCCTGCCGGATTCCGGCGAGCGCTACCTGTCAGCGCCGCTGTTCGAGGGCCGCTTCAGCGACAACGAGATGGTCCAGGCCATCGCCTAGACGGGGCCATAAAAAGGGGTGTAAAAAGGGATCAGAGCCCTTTTTATTGGGGGGTGCCGGTGGGGATGTTGTAGCGCTGATCCCACTTGCGGATGATGGCGGCGTGGCTACCGTCTTCAACGGTCTCGGCGAGAGCCTTGTTGAAGGCATCGATCATCGCCTGGCTGCCCTCGACCTCGCGGGACGCCGCCACATGGCGGCTGCGGCCCGGCAGCATGATCGGGGCTACCTCGAACTTGTGCGCCTGGGTCTGCAGATACTCGTTGAGCTGCAGCGCCATGGTGCGCTGGTCACCGACCACCACATCGACGCGGCCGTTCAGCAGGTCCATGAGATTCTGGATCAGATGATTCTCTTCCACCAGCCGCAGGCCGGGAATGCTCTCGAAGTCCACACCGTAGGCGTAGTCGGAGCGCACGCCCAGGCGCTTGCCGCGTAGCTGCGCCAGGTCGCGGAATATCTCCGGGTTGGCGCGCAGTGACACCAGGATCAACTGGCTTTCCAGGTAGGGTTCACTGAAGATGAAATCCCGCTCGCGTTCATCACTGTGCCAGGCGGTAGCCAGGGCGTCATATAGGCCGATGCGCACGCCCTCCATGGCCCGCGACCAGATCTCAATCTCGATCTCCGCGTCGTAACCGGCGCGCTCCATCACATGGCTTACCAGTTCCAGGGCCAGGCCCTGCTCGGGCAGTTTTTTGTCCGCATAAGGCGGCGAGGTGTTGGCCAGCAGCCGCACCGTCTCAGCGGCAGCCGGCAGTGCCAGCGCCACGGAGATGACAAGTGCAGTGGTGAGCGTCTGGGTCTTGGTCATGAAAAGCTCCTCAAAATCGGGCGCAAGAATAGCACAGCGACATGACAGCGCATTCAGGGCGCTGGCAGCGCGCGAATCTGCCCGGCCACGTCTTCGACAATGGCGTTCGGCACCGGCACGCTCAGGTTGTACTGGGCAATCTTCCAGCGCCCCTCTTCCAACACCACCACGCCGGAGCCGCGGCACTGTCCCAGCCGATCGTGCTGCAGCAACTCATCAAACAGGGCCCACTGGCCGCCGGAGCCCATATCGATGTGGCGCTCGGTGGGTGTATAGGTCCAGCCGCGTCCCTTCGGGAAGTACTGGTTGACGAAGTCGCGGAACTCCTGGCCCTGCCAGCGCTCTGTGCCGTCGGTACCCAGGAACACCACACCGTCAGTCATCAAGTCGAAGTAGGCGGGCTGGTCCGCCCGTGAGGCGGCGGAGTGAAAAGCATCGATTGCCGCGGCCACCGCACGCTCTTCAGCCAGGCCAGTGACAGGCTGGGCGCAGGCGATCAACAGCAACAGGGTAAGCAGGCGTGCACGCATGATGTGGTCTCCATAAGATAGAGCGAGGATTGTAACCCGCGCCGGCGGCGAAACGGGGACCCGGCTGTTGTTATACTCCCGACTCAGCCACTCACTGGCGTGGAGACACCATGGGATTCTACGACCGTTATATCCTGCCGCGATTTATCAACTGCGCCTGCGGTACCAAGCCCATCACCCGGCAGCGCGAGAAAGTCGTGCCGCTGGCTGCGGGTACGGTACTGGAAATTGGCGTCGGCACCGGTCTCAACCTGCGGCACTACGACCACGGCAAGGTCGACAAGGTAATCGGCCTGGACCCGTCAGAGGAGTCCTGGGAGATTGCCCGGCGAAACAATCCAGACCTGCCATTCGCACTGGAGTTCATCGGCCTGCCGGGCGAGGAAATCCCGCTGGAAGATGCCAGCGTCGACACAGTGATGGTGACCTATGCCCTGTGCACCATCCCCGACCCCGTCGCCGCACTGCACGGCATGCGCCGGGTGCTGCGTCCGGGGGGCAAGCTGGTGTTCTGCGAACACGGCGAAGCGCCGGACCCGGGGGTGAAGAAATGGCAGGACCGCATCAACCCGCTGTGGAGGACTTTCACCGGCGGCTGCAATCTGCACCGCCCCATTCCCAGCCTGCTGGAGAGCGGCGGCTTCAACATCACCACGATTGACACCATGTACCTGCCCAGCACACCCCGCTTCGCCGGCTTCAACTATTGGGGTGTTGCCGAGCACGCCTGATAGAAAAACGGCCTACAGGTAGTCTTTGGCCTTGAAGTAGCTCATGCCGACGGCGTAGGCGGGGCGGCGGAGGTATTTGCCGCCGGGGAAGGCCATATGGCGGATGCTGCTGAGCATGTCGAAGCGGTCGCTTTCACCGTGTATGGCCTCGGCAATGATTCGCGCCATGATATGGGTGGGTGCCACGCCGTGGCCCGAATAGGCCTGCACGTAGTAGAGGTTATCGGCGAGTTTGCCCAACTGCGGCATGCGGTTGATGCTGATCCCCATCTGCCCGTCCCAGGCGTAATCGATCTTCACGCCCTCGAGCTGGGGGAATACCTTGAGCATCTTGTTGACCATGACCGACTGGTAGTCCACCGGCACCAGACCGGTGTAGTTGGACAGTCCGCCGAACAGCAGGCGGTTGTCCCCGGTGCGCCGGAAGTAGTCGAGAGCGGTGCGCGGGTCGCATACGGCGACATCTTTAGGGAGCACCTCGTGGGCCAGCTCTTCGCCCAGCGGCTCGGTGGCGATCATGCAGGTGCTCGCCGGCAGCACGCGGCTGGCCAGCCGCGGTACCAGGTTCTCCATGTAGGCGTTGCCGCACAGCACCACGCGCCTGGCGCGCACGCTGCCGTGCTCAGTGCGCAGGGTGACGCGCTCTCCGTGTTCGATTGAGGTCACCTTGCTCTGCTCAAATACCCGCGCGCCCTGGCTAACGGCCGCTTTCGCTTCACCGAGGCACAGGTTCAGCGGGTGCAGGTGGCCGCCGCCGTTGGCATTGTAGAGCCCGCCCAGGTAACGCTCGGAGCCCACAAACTCCTTCACCTCGTCGCGGTCCAACATGACCAGTTCGTGGGGGTAGCCGGCTTCTCGCTGCTCTTTCCGGGTCTCGCGGAACCAGCCCAGATGCTTGGGCTTCAGGGCCACGTCGCAGTAACCCCAGCGAATATCGCAATCGATGGCGTAACGCGCCACGCGCTCGCGGATGATTTCCACACACTCAACACCCATGTCGTAGATGCGGCGTACGCCATCTTCACCGATCTGGCTGCGAAATTTGTCCGGGTCATGACCCAGGCCGCCAATAATCTGGCCGCCATTGCGCCCGCTGGCGCCCCAGGCCACGCGATTCGCCTCCAGCAACACCACCTGGTCACCGCGCTCGGTCAGTTCCAGCATGGTGTTCACCCCGCTGAAGCCGCCGCCGACGATCGCCACATCCGCCTCGATGTCATTCTCGAGAGTCGGATAGCCCACGTCGTTGAGGGCGGTGGCGGCATACCAGGAGCCGGTGTGCTCGCGGGTATTTATCGGAAGTCGTAGTCCGAACATGCGCTTATTCCTGTATCAAGCGTAGTCAACAAGCAGCGTATCAAGCCTGCTGGCGGGCCATCATAGCAAGGCCGGCCTGCGAAACTTTCTTCGCGTATAGGCACGGTTGTTGTGGGTGTACTGCTTGGCTAGCCTTGCTCGATTCGCAATTAAAAGGTAGCGGAATACCCTTGTCTGATTACGACTCCATCATCATCGGCGCGGGCCACAACGGCCTGGTCTGTGCGGCCTACCTGGCGCGGGCCGGTCAACGCGTGCTGGTGCTGGAGGCTGCCGCGGAACCGGGCGGCCTGGCGGCTACTCGAGAGTTTCACCCCGGCTTCCGGGTCAGTGTGGCACATACACTTCATCACTTTTCAAAAAAGGTGGTAAACGAACTGGGGCTTGCCAGGCACGGCTACCGGCCCGGTGAGCCGCTGACCACCACCGGACTGTCTGCCGACGGCCAGCACGTGAGCATCAAGGGGAACCTCGTAAAAGGCGTGAGCAGTGCTGACGCCACAGCCTTCACCGAATACCAGGCGACGCTGGAGAAGTTCGCCGCGGCCCTGGACCCGTTCTGGATGAAGACCATGCCGCGCATCGGCAACAACAGCCTGAAAGAGATGCTGACTTTCGCGCAGGTCGGCCTGAAGCTGCGGCTGCTGGGTGCTGACGATATGCGTGAGTTCTTCCGGGTCGCCTCGTTGCCGATCCGCGACCTGATGGATGAGCACTACGACAGCGACATCCTCAAGGCCGTGCTGAGCTGGGACGCGGTCATCGGGTCTACCCAGGCGCCGCGTTCACCCAACAACACTGTGTTGACCATGCTCTATCGAATGACCGGTGAGTCCGGCGGCGCCCACGCGGTTCCCGCCGGCGGCATGGCAGGGCTGGTGAATGCCCTCGCGGCGGCCGCCGAATCCCAGGGCGCAGAGTTGCGCTACGGCGCACCGGTCAAGCGTATCGCGGTCGAGGGCGACGAGCACGGCCAGCGCGCCACCGGAGTGGTGCTGGCCAACGGCGAGAGCCTGTCGGCGCCGCGGGTAATCTCCGCCACCGATCCCAAGCGCACCTTTTTCGAGCTGCTGGGTGCACGGCACCTGGAGATAGAATTCACCAACCGCATCCGCCGGCTGCGCACCGACGGCCAGGTGGCCAAGCTGCACCTGGCACTTAGCGAACTGCCGCGCTTTACCGGTGTTGAAAGGCCCGACGGTCGCCTGATCATTGCGCCGAAGATGGACAGCCTGGAGTTTGCCTGGGACGACGCAAAGTTCGGCCGCCTGCCGGAGCGGCCGGCGCTGGAAGTGGTGATCCCCAGCCTGCGCGAACCCGGCCTGGCACCTGCCGGCCAGCACGTGCTGTCGGCCCACGTCATGTATGTCCCGCGCCGCCTGGAAGACGGCTGGACCGAAGCCGCCAAAACCGAACTGCAGGGCAAGGTGATGCAGACCCTGGCTCAGTACGCACCCGGTATTGAAGACCTGGTACTGCACGCCGAGCTGCTCACCCCCCAGGACCTGGAAGAGCACTGGAACGTTACCGGCGGCCACTGGCACCACACCGAGTTGGCCATGGACCAGATGCTGATGATGCGGCCGACCTACGAGGCGGCCCAGCACAGCACGCCGGTCCCCGGCCTGTTTATTTGCGGTGCCGGCTGCCACCCGGGTGGCGGCGTCATGGGTGGGCCGGGCCACAATGCGGCGGGAGAGATCCTACGATGAAGCGCTATGACGCGGTGATTATCGGGGCGGGTCACAACGGCCTGACCAATGCGGCCTACCTGGCCAAGGCCGGCCTGGACGTGCTGGTGGTCGAGAAGAACGACTACATCGGCGGCGCGGCGGTCTCCCGCCAGATGACGGAAGGCTGGTGGTACTCGAGTTGCTCCTACGTGTGTTCGATGATGCGCCAGTCCATCCACCGCGACCTGGACCTGACCCGCCACGGCCTGATCCTGGTGCCCTACCTTGGGACGGTGAATTTCGGCGACAAGGTCGGCGACACACTGATGAGCTATCACGCGGAGGGCCCGGCCTACAACGCCCTGCGCAAGCGCAACCCCCACGACGCGGACGCCATGTTCCGCTTCCAGACCGATCTCAACCGCTACGCCCAGCTGATTCGCAAGACCCTGCTGCGCACCCCGCCGGACCCTGCGCGTATGCGACCGCGGGACATCCAGGAGCTGCTGTTCCTGGCCAAGGAATTCTGGAACCTGGGCGAGCGTGAGCTTTACGAGTACGTGCGCTTCTTTACCATGAGCGCGGCGGACTTCCTGGAAGACTACTTCGAGGACGAACTGATCAAGGGCGCCATGGCGTCACCGGGCATCATCGGTACGGCACTGGGCGTTTATTCGCCGGGTTCCGCCTACATCCTGCTGCACCACGTGATGGGCGACGTCGACGGTTCCATCGGCGCCTGGGGCCTGGCCCGCGGCGGCATGGGCGCGATTTCCAACGCCATTGCCGGTGCTGTGAAACAGCACGGCGGGGAGATTCGCACCGAGGCCGGGGTCGAGCAGATCATTGTGCGTGGCGGCAGGGCCGTGGGCGTCGCCCTGGAGTCCGGTGAAGAGGTTTACAGCGACATCGTGGTGTCCAACCTTGACGCCAAGCGCACTTTCACCAAAGTGATGGACAAGAAGGACCTGCCGCCGGGCATCTACGAGAAGGCCAGGAACTTCAAGATTCGCGGCTCCTCCGGCAAGGTCAATATCGCCCTGTCGGGCCTGCCGAAGTTTATCGGCGTGCCGGAGGGCAATCGCTACATCAACCGCGGTGGCCAGGGTTTCTGCGGCAGCATGGGCACCATGGAACGCGCCTACGACTGCTGGAAACGCGGCACCTGGTCCGAGGACCCCTTCATCGAGTCGGTGATCCCTTCGGCCTGGGACCCCACCGTGGCGCCCACCGGCCAGCACTGGATGTCGAATTTCATCCAGTACTGCCCGCCGGAACTGGCTGACGGCCCCTGGACCCCCGAGAAACGTGACGCCTTTGGCCAGACCGTGGTCAACAAGATTGAGCGACACGCGCCGGGCTTCAAGGACCTGATCGTCCACATGGAAGTGCGCACGCCTCACGAGATCGAAAACGAGGTGGGACTCACCGAGGGCAACATCTTCCAGGGCGAGCTGACCATCGACCAGTTGCTTTTCAACCGCCCCTTCCCCGGCTACGCCCAGTACCGCATGCCGGTGAAAAACATGTACATGTGCGGCTCGTCCACTCACCCGGGTGGGGGTGTGTCCTCTGCCTGCGGCGCCAACGCGGCGCGGGAAATCCTGATGGACCTGAAGCGCCCCAACACCGTGCCAGAAGACGACTGCTACGACGAGTAGCAGGACGAACCGTAGAGAGAAGAGACGGATATGACTGCTGAAGAGAACAGCCTGCGTCACGCGACCGCGCCGGATCCCTACGCCGACGAGCGCCTGACCCTGTCGCCTTTCCACCCCCGCCAGGCGGCCCTGAATATCCGCGAGGCCTGGTCCGAGTGGAACGGCTACCGGTTTGCCGACTACTACTACGATGTGGAGTACGAGTACTTCTGCATTCGCAATACCGTGGGCACCTACGACATCTCACCCATGCAGAAGTACCACATCGAGGGTCCGGACGCTGAAGCCATGCTTGATCGTATGGTGACCCGCGACGTGACCAGGCTGCAGGAAGGCAGGGTGACCTATGTGTGCTGGTGCACCGACACCGGCCGCATGATCGACGACGGCACAATCTTTCGGCTGGGCCCGGAGAAGTTCATGCTGACCTGCGGCAGCCCCAGCCTGGCCTGGCTGAAGAAAGCCCGCTTCGGCTTCGACAACCTGACCATCACCGACATGACCGACAACATCGCCGGACTGTCGGTGCAGGGCCCCTGCTCCTGCGCCACACTGAAGGCCATGGGCCTGGAGGGCATCGACCAGCTCAAGCCGTTCAATATCGCGTATTTCGACTTCGGCGGCGGCGAGCTGATGGTGTCACGCACCGGCTTTACGGGCGATCTGGGCTACGAGCTGTGGATCGAGCCGCGGCTGGCGCTGCAGATGTGGGATGCACTGTACTCTGCAGGCGAAAACTACGGCATCCAGCCCTACGGCGAGGCGGCCACCAACATGGCGCGTCTCGAGGCGGGCTTCATCATGCCCGACATGGAATTCCACGAGGCGCTGAAGACGGTGCACCTCAACCACGATCAGAGTCCCTTCGAGCTGAACCTGGGCTGGCTGGTGGACTTCAAGAAACCCCACTTCAATGGCCGCCGCGCGCTGCTGGAGGAGCGTGAACGCGGGCCCACCTACACACTGACCAAGCTGGATATCGAGGGGAATAAAGTTGCCGAAGGCTCATGGATCTACGCCGACAAGGGCTGCCGCAAGCATGTGGGCTATGTAACATCAGCCATGTGGTCACCGGCGGTGAAGGCCAATATCGCCCTGGCCATGATCGAAACCGAGCACCTCAAGGGCGAGTTGTGGGCGGAAATCTACTACGACAAGGAGCTGCGCCAGTACGAAAAGATAGCCCGCTGCACCGTGGTCGACAAACCCTTCTGGGCGCCGGACCGGGCTCGCGCCACACCGCCGGCGGATGCCTAGGGCGAGGTTGCCATAACAGGCATCGTTCGGTGCTCATTATCTGATTGGTCACTCGCGCCTGGGCGGCAACGACCTTGAGTGGCTAACGCAGCCACTTGGGTAGCTGCCCCGGAATGACCGTGACCAGGTCACCCACGGCAATTGTACCCGCCACCTCCACGACACCCACCACGCCGCGCAGGAACTTCGCTGCCTGGGAAAACTCGGTGGCGGCGACGGGTGCCCCGGAAACGGCTGTGTATTGGGAGGCAATCTCGGCACCCATGTCGGAACAGGGCGGGTTGTACTCCTCAACCATCAACACGGCACCGGAGGAAAACTCCAGTAGAGTGCCACGGCGCAGCCGGGACAGGCCCGGCACCCCCGACAGACAGAGGTTGGCACCGAGGGTTTCCGCCCGCAGCGACTCGGACAAACCCATGGCGGCGCCAATCTCGGCCAGTTCTTCCGCCGACACGGCAGACCATTGGCGCTCGTTGCGCCGCAGGGTTCCGGCGGACTGCTTGTCGCCGCTGTCCCAGCACTCGCGCTGCAGGCCGCGATGGCGATCACCGACGATGCCGTCCATCGCCAGCTCGATGCTGTCCTGCGGAGCCTTGCCGAGCTGGCCATCTGCGCCGAGGTAAACGGAAACAACGCTGCCGGTGGCAGTCACGCTCTACTCACCCGAGTGATCGATCATGTAATAGACCTTGCGCACCTTCTCGACAACCTCGGCCCTGCCCTTCCAGCCATTGGGGAAAATCCAGCTATCTCCCGCCTTGATCTCGGTCACCGCGCCGGACTCGGAGGTGAGGATCCAGTGACCTTCCAGCAGGTGGCAGAACTCGGTGACGTCCAGGTCCAGGTCCAGCACGCCGGGCTCACATTCCCAGGTACCGGCGTAATGGGTACCCGCCTCGTAGAAATTGTTACCCGTCTGCTTCGGCAGCTCGCCGACCGGCTCACCGAATGAGTCTACCGGCTCCAGGTCGCTCAGGTGGATGCAGTTGTGCTGTGCTTGAATCTCTGGCATGGAATATCTCCTCTTAAAAGGTGGGTGATAGCTCGGTTTGTTGCAGATGTGCGTGTCTTGCGGTGGGTGGGTCAGGCGACCTGCGTGGCGGCTTCCCGAGCCTCCTCAGCTTCGATCTCCTTCTTCCACTCATTCATGTTGGCTTCGATGGCGAAAAAGCCAACAATCCACAGGGTTTCGTCCCAGGCGTAGTAATAGTGACCCAGATAGGCCCACCAGGCCGCCATGGCCCACAGGCCGGTGTAGAGAAACAGCTTGGAAGACTCGATGGCAGTGACGAAGCGACCGCGGGTGATACCCCGGTCCTGTAGCCGCACCATGATCTCGATAGTGGCCAGAATGAGCAGCCAGACCACCACTTCCAGCCAATCCACCAGCGCCAGGCGCTGCTCCAGGGCAAGGCCATCCGCGTCGCTCACCACCAGCCCGGGCTCGGTGTAGAAAAACTGGCCGGCGCTGGACAGGGCGTTGCAGTTCTCCGCAGTGATCGTGGTGTATTCGATATTACGCACGAAAGACAGGCCCTGGCCCAGCAGCTCGCAAAGCCGGGTCACGCCCTCAACGGCCTGCGCGTTGCTGATTTCCCAGTAGATGACGCCGAAGGCGTAAATCGAGTGAGCCAGCACCAGGTAGCACACCAGGCGCACGCCGTGGACCAGGCGCATGACCAACGGCCGTTCCTGTAGCTCGTCGGACAGCACGTAGGTCTCGAGCTCAAACAGCAGCAACAGGATGAACCAGGCAGATTCGTCGATGGTGGTGGCAAAGGCCCGCATCCATTTGAGAAAGCTGCCGCCATTGCGCATTTCATGAGAAGCGGCTTCGATATCTTCGAGGATGTAGAGACCGAAGTTGACAAGCAACAGCGCATACACGGTGACCTTGATCACCTGCCGTGTGTCCCACTTGAAGGTCGCTACTGCCTCGGTCATCGAAACCCGGCACCATGCCGTAACTATCGTTGCAGCGACCGATTACACCCTGTCCAACAGCACAGTTCTTCCGCGCGTGACGGCCCGGAGAACAGCGTGCAGGGGCTTCGCTATACTCGAGCACTCTCGCCCATCAAAGCGCACGCGCAGGTGGTTCGATGCAAACAGATACGGACGTTATCGTTATCGGGGCCGGCCACAACGGCCTCACCTGTGCCGGCTACCTGGCGCGGGCCGGTCTGCGCGTTACCGTGCTGGAAGCCCGCGAAGTGGTTGGTGGCGCAGCCGTCACCGAGGAGTTCCACCCGGGCTTTCGCAACTCGGTGTACTCCTACTCGGTGAGCCTTCTACACCCCAAGGTGATCAGGGAGCTCGAGCTCAACCAGCACGGCCTGGAGATCATGGAACGCCCCGCCGGCACGCTGAGCCTGCTGAACAACGACCACCTGCTGCTGACCCGGGACGACGCCCAGGCTCACGCCGAGATTGCGCGCTTTTCACGGCGCGACGCCGAAAACATCGGGCAATTTGAAAGCGAGATTTCCGAAGTCGCCCTGGCCCTGCGCGCCATGGCCACCGAGGCACCACCCAACCTGGGCGGCGGGCTGCGCGACCTGATCGGCCTGCTGAAGAGCGGCAACCGCCTGCGCAAGCTCAGCGCTCGCCACCAGGCCATCCTGGTGGAGCTGATGACGCGCTCGCTGGGCGACTACCTGGACATGTGGTTTGAAGGTGAAGCGCTGAAGGGCGTGTTGGGCCTGGAAGGTGTAATTGGCAACTTCGCGGAGCCCTACCAGGCCGGCACCGCCTACGTGCTGCTGCACCACGCTTTCGGCGAGGTCAACGGCCGCACCGGCGCCTGGGGCATTGCCCGCGGTGGCATGGGCGCGATCAGCGAATCCATGGCCTCCTTCGCTCGCAGCCGCGGCGCCGCTATCGAAACCGGCACGCCGGTGTCAGAGATTATCACCGAGAAAGATCGCGCAGTGGGTGTAACCACCGCCGACGGGCGCACCATCACCGCCCGCTGCGTCGCTGCGAACATCCACCCGCAGACCCTGCTGACCAAACTGCTGGACCCTGGATTGCTGGAAGAAGGCGACCGCCGCCGCATCAATGCCTACCGCAGCCACTCCGCGACCTTCCGCATGAACGTGGCGCTGTCGGAGCTGCCACGGTTCACCAGCATGGCGGGCCGCGGCGAGGATCACTTCATGGGCGCCATTGAGGTGAGCCCTTCACTGCAGTACATCGAGGACGCCTACATGGACGCCCGCCGACACGGCTGGTCAAGCAAGCCGGTAATCTCCATGCAGGTACCCAGCACCCAGGACGACAGCCTTGCGCCCGAGGGCTGCCATGTTGCCAGCCTGTTCTGCCAGCACTTCCAGCGCCACCTGCCCAACGGCCAGGACTGGGACAGCGTGCGCGACCAGGTGGCCGACCAGGTGATCGACACCATCGACCAATACGCGCCAAACTTCAAAGCCTCGGTGGTGGGCCGGCAGATCAAGACACCGCTGGATATCGAGCGCGACCTGGGCATGGTGGGCGGCGACATCTTCCACGGCGCCCTGCACCTGGACCAGTTCTACTCCATGCGGCCGCTGCCCGGGCACGCGTCCTACAAAATGCCGGTGGCGGGGGTTTACCTGTGTGGTTCCGGGGCGCACCCCGGTGGCGGCGTCAGTGGCTTACCGGGCCACAACGCGGCCCGGGAAATCCTGCGCGAATACCGCGCCTGAGATCGAATGGGATCAGCCGGCGAGACTGCGACGGTACTGTGCGGGCGTTTGCCCTGTCACCTTCTTAAAAGCCACGTAGAAGGTGGAGGTGCTGTTGAAACCCACTTCAAGCGCCACCGCCAGCACCGTGGGCGTATCCCCCTCGCAGGGCCCCAGCAGGGACATCGCTTCCTTCACTCGGTATTGGTTGACGTAGTCGAAGAAGCTCATGCCAAAGCCGGCGTTGATGACCTGGGAGAGATGATTCACGGAACACTCCAGGACTTCCGCCAACTCCGGCAGGGTGAGCTCCGGGTGCAGGTAAATCCTTTGCTCCTCCATCAGGTCCCCGAGCTTGCGCTTGACCTCGTCCATCTGCTGGCCGCTGAGGCCGGACTTGGCGTAGCGCTGCACATTGCCCGGGCCCGCCACGTCCGCGACCGGGCTCTGGGGAGAGGCAACACCGCGCTCCTGGTAATAGTCGACAACTCTGGTGGGTACATCGGTGTTGCGGGTGATGAATTCTGCGCCGTAGTAGGAGCCTTCATCGTCCTCGGCATCGCGCGGGATCGCCTTGTACTGGAACGCCACCGTGTTGGGGCCTACACAGACCTCGCCCACAAGCTCGTATCTGTAGGGCTCGAGCTGGAACAGCTCCTCGAGCCATATCAGCAGCTCATCGCGACTCATCTCCTGATGAATGGCGATATCCAGATAAGTGCCCTGGTCGGAGATATGGCTGGCAATCGCCCGCGCATCCTGCCGGTTCCAGGCATCGATGTACTGCGCTGCAAATTCGGCCGCGTCCATTGTTTGAAACGGTCCCCGTCCACCACAACGTGTAATGTTTTTTCAGATACTGCCGCAACTGCGTCTGCCGCACAACGTCAGCGGTTTTCTACCATCGAACAGGTCTCGGCTAACGACTCACGCTCTTCTTTGGATTATTCTGTATCCCATGCCATCTAAACTTGATATCACACGACGCGATTTTCTCGGCGGTACCGCACTGGCCCTGTCCGGTGCCGCACTGTCGCCGATGGAACTGCTGGCTGCCAGCCGGGCGAAGCAGCCTGGCTACTACCCCCCCGCACTGACCGGTCTGCGCGGCAGCCATCCGGGCTCTTTCGAGGTGGCCCACGAATTGGCGTGGGCGGGCAAGCACCCGGCCATCCCCAAACAGCAAACCGATGCCGACTACGACCTCGTGGTGGTGGGCGGCGGCATCTCCGGGCTGGCGGCCGCGTTTTTCTATCAACAGCGCAGCGAGGCGGACGTCCAAATCCTGGTACTGGACAACCACGACGACTTCGGCGGCCATGCCAAGCGCAATGAGTTCAATGTCGATGGCCAGCACCTGGTAGGCTACGGCGGCAGCCAGAGCCTCGAAGCCCCAGGCAGTTACTCCGCCGTATCCAAAAAGCTGCTGCGGGACATCGCCATCGATCCGCAGCGTTTCTACCGGTATTACGATCAGGAGTTTTTCGAGAAGCGCGGCCTGGGGGCCGGTCTGCACTTCCCCGCCGCCAGCTATGGACGCGACGTGCTGGTAGCCAATCCCTTCGAAACCTTTGCGAGCGATGGTGTGGACGATTTGGCGGCCGTGGTTGCGCAGTTCCCCATTTCCGAGGCGGGAAAAGCCGCCGTGATTGAGCTCTATGCCGAACACCCGGACCCGCTGCCAAAGCTCAGCCGCAGGAAGAAGATCGCCTATTTGCAGAAGATCAGCTATGTCGATTACCTCCAGCAGCACGTCGGCACGCCGCTGGAGGTCACACGCATCTTCCGCGACGTACCACGGGGCATCATGGGTGTGGGCTGGGAAGCGACATCGGCGCTGGAGGCCTATCGCTGGGGCCTGCCCGGATTCGACAGCCTGAACCTCGGTGAGCTTGAGTACAACTGGGCCGACTCGGACGAGCCCTACATCTTCCACTTCCCGGACGGCAATGCCGGCGTCACCCGCGCCCTTGTGCACAAACTGGTGCCGGACGCCCTGCCGGGCGACAGCATGGAAGCCCAGGTGCTGGCACAGCTCGACTACGGCGCGCTCGATCGCCCCGGCGCTCCCACCCGGATTCGCCTCAACAGCACGGCGGTGGATATCCGTCATACCCCGGACCAGTCCGGCGTTGAAGTCACTTACGCCAGCGGGGGCAATAGTTACAAGGTGAGGGGCAAGCACGTGGTCTACGCGGGCTATCACGCCCTGTTGCCATCGGTCTGCGAAGGCCTGCCGGGGGATCAGGTGGCCGCCATCAAGAGCGTTACCAAGGTGCCGCTGGTCTACATCAACGTGGCACTGCGCAACTGGAAGGCCTTCAATGAGCTGGGTATCTACCACGTCGATGTGGCGCAGCCGCCGTTGATGCACTCCTTCGGCATGGACTTCCCGGTCAGCATGGGCGGCTACCAGTACACCCGATCCCCGGAGCAGCCGGTGGTGGTTCACGGCACCTACGTCCCCGCGGTGCCAGAGAGCGGGCTGTCCCCCATCGATCAGCACCGCCTGGGTCGCCGGCAGCTCTACGAGATGAGTTTCGCCGATTTCGAGGAGAAGATCGTCGAGCAGATGAGCGGTGCGCTGGGCGGTGGCGGCTTCGATGCCGAGCGTGATATCGCGGCTATCACCGTGAACCGGTGGCCTCACGGTTATGCCTATGAGTACAGCGAGCTGTTTGACGACCTCGACTTCGGCCCGGACTACGGTCCCCACCTGACAGCGCGGCGCCAGCTCGGGCGTATATCCATCGCCAACTCGGATGCCAGCGCCTATGCCTATGTTGACGGCGCCATCGACGCCGCCGACCGGGCGGTGGACGAACAGCTCAAACTGTAGGATTGCCCCTAGTTGTTACCCAGCGACCCCGGCGCGCAAGCGGTCTGCGCGCACAGAAGCCCGAAGCCCTGTTCAACAATGCGGCGACGGGGGATCCCATGGGCCGGCAGATGGCGACGCCGACTGGCAGCAGGGTGTTTTTTGGCCTGCTCGCTGGCAGCCTGTGGCAATGCCTACCGTTCACCCCCGCCCGAGCCGCCGCCGGACCTGATGGTGCTGTATGGCGTAGACCCTGAGTTTAAATCCCTCTACACCCTGGATACCCGGCTTGGGGTGCACACCTTGGTCGGTTCTCCCGGACCCGGCAGGCTGGAGGCGCCCGGCGCTATGGCCATTCGGCCGGACGACAGCGAGGTTTTTGTCTACAACAACGCGGTCAGCGATGACGTTCGCCAGTACTGGGGGCTGGTGAATCTGGATCGCTGCTCCGGATTCGCGACCCGCATCGGCCCAAGCGCACAACCGCGCCTGAACATCTCCGCCATGGCGTTCTCCGCCGACGGGCAACTCCATGCGTTCGGCCATGAGGCCCTGGAAAGCGAGGGTCGGGGCAAGCTCTACAGGATCGACCCGGCGAGCGGGAACTACGCCGTGGTGGCTGAAGTAAAAGGCAGCGCCCACTACCGCATCTCGGCCGCCGACTTTCACAGTGATGGTGACCTGTACGGTATCGGCACTCTCGCAGAGGCCCCGGCACAGCGGAGTGAAGCTGAGATACAACTGCTCCTGATTATCGACCCGGCGACCGGCCGCCCCAGCATCGTGGGGGAAATCAACCCGGAGATCGGTTCCATCAGCGCCATCGCCTTTAAACCCTCCGGCAAGCTGCTGGCCGCCGGCGCCTATCGCCGCGGTGGCAAGATTCTGTTTGAAATTGATATCGCGACCGGCACGATCGCCGACGTTCGTCGCGCAACAGTGGCAGCCCGGGGCATGGGTTTCGGACGCCCGCTGCGCTGTCCGGGCACTGGCTGACAGCCTGCCACACTCCCTCTGGCGTCACCCGGCGTCGTCCTCCCAGCACAGAAACACCATATTGTCGGCCCTGGCGTACATGGCCCGGTGGATGTGGTCGGCTTCACGCTCCCCGATACTATTTGCAAGCAGGTATCTCCGAGAATATACGCCCTATGCATCAGGACGAATTATTGCGTCGCGCACCCTAGCGTTAGCTGATGCCGACTAAAGTTCACTGGAAACGCCATGGCCGCTGATCTCAAGACCCTGCTGCGCAACCCTGCCATCAACGAATGGCGGGTATTCTGGCTGGTCGCCGCGCCGATGGCGCTGTACATGGTCGTCGCCATGCTGCTGCGCGATATGGCCACTGCCGAGGGTGTCTCGGCCATGATCACCAGTTCAGTGCGCTGGTCCATCCCCTGGCTGTACCTCGCCTTTGTGGCCTCTTCGCTGGTGGTTCTTGTGCCCGGCGAGGCGAGTCGCTGGCTGCTGCGCAACCGGAAGATCATGGGCCTGTGCTTCGCCATGGGCATGGCCTGGCAGATCAGCTTTATTGTCTGGCTGGTCACCGTGCACACCGACTATTACGTCAATGAAGTGTATGTGCTGCGTGACGTGATCGAGGGTTTGTTGGGCTACAGCTTTCTGCTGGCCATGACGGTCACCAGCTTCAAGCGTGGCCGCCAGCTCCTTACGCCGCAAACCAGGCACTGGAAGCTGCTGCACAAGACCGGCATTTACTTCCTGTGGGCCTACGCCTTCAGCACCTACTGGTACTCGGTGTTCTACTACGACAACCCACACTGGGTGCACTACCTGTACTACTGGCTGGGCGTGGCGGCACTGAGCCTGCGCATTGCGGCCTGGGTACGCAAGCAGGCAGCGGGTGAAACCGCACAACCAGCGCTGGCTGCGCTGGGCTCTGTGGTTATCCTGTTCGGCGGTATTGGCGCGGCCACCGGCTCCCTCTGGGAAAGCCTGGCCCACAATAAGCTGGAGGGCATCACCTGGGCCATGTCGCTGGAGCTGTACATGCCCTACTGGCCGTTCATCCCCTACCTGCCCATGTTCGCCATCGCCGCGGGCGCCTACCTGCTGGTTCGCTCTCGGCGCAGTTCCTGAATCAGGAGGCATCCGCCAGCGCCGGTATCTGCTGGCGCAGCCGCAGGTACATAAAGCCGTAGATACCCATGGCAATCAGCGTAACGCCGGCGCACATGATGAATACACCGCCGTAGCCAAAGCCCATGGCGAGGATGGTCGCGGAGAGATTGGGCCCGATGATCTGCCCCAGTCCCTGGGCGCCAGGCATAAGCGCGGCGAAGCGACCCGAGTGATCGACATTGGCCACCGTCGACATCTGGTAGACGTCGACAAACACCCACAGGAAGTTGAAGCTGAACAGGCTGATCACCAGCTTGGTATTGTCGATGCCGTTGTACAGCATGCCGACCACCATCGCCTGAATCAGCAGGGTCAGCAGCAGCGGTCGCGCCAACCCCCAGCGATTGCTAATCAATGTGGCCACCAGGCAGCCCAAAATGGAACAGAAAGAGGTCCACACCAGCACCTGGCTGGTCCAGTCGGGGGTGGCCTCGGAAGCCAGGCTCGCCAGTTCGATATAGGTCCAGTAGCCGCCGATATTGATGTAACTGGCGAGGATGGCCGCCAACACCAGCCAGGGCACCCAGGCAGGCACGTGGCGGTGCTCGGTGTGATGACCGCCACCGGCGTCCTCGATATCCAGGGCCACATCCAGGGTCTTGTCCAGGGGCCGCGCCGGCAGCCAGGACAGAAAACCCAGCCCGACCATA
Source organism: Halieaceae bacterium (assembly GCA_028280635.1). Lineage (GTDB taxonomy): Bacteria > Pseudomonadota > Gammaproteobacteria > Pseudomonadales > Halieaceae > JANQIO01. Next base: position 116,406 of record JANQLM010000043.1, read on the forward strand.
TAACAGCCGATAAACGCCAGGTAGATTTCGTTCATGCTGAGCCGCGGCAGTACATGCAGCTCTCCGGCCTGGGAAAAGGCGAAGCAAAACAACATCAGGTTGTAGGCGCGGGCAGGTTTTGAGCTCGCCCCCAGGGTAGCGACAGCCACCGCCGTGTAAAAACCACTGCCGACACCGGCGATGAAACGCAGCCACAACACGCCCTGGTAGTCGACCACCGTCATACACAGGGCATTGGCGCCAATCGCAAGCCCTGCGCCCAGCAGGACGATGCCGCGCCGATTCCAGCGACCGACAATGACCGCCGTGATGACGGCCCCCAGTGATAGGCCGCCCAGGTCGGCACCTGCCACCCGGCCCACCTGCACCTCAGTGAATCCCAACTGGGTTACCCAGGCCGTACTGATCACCGGGATGCCCACCAGCACGCCGTAGCCCACCAGGGTCATATAGAGGGCGAGCACCATGGACTTCCAACCATCGAATACCGTCTTTTCATGCACCAGTTCGGCGCTGGCGGTCGTCACTGACATTGAGACTTACCGGTCGGAGAGAATACGTTTGGCGGCATTGTGCCCGGGCGCGCCGGTGACACCGCCGCCGGGGTGAGCGCCGGAGCCGCACAGGTAGAGGCCCGGAACCGGGGTGGCGTACTGGGCCGCCTCCGGGTGTGGCCGCATGCTGAAAAGCTGGTCGGGCTCCAGCCGGCCATGGCAGATGTCGCCACGGGTCATGCCAAAGGTACGCTCGATATCCAGCGGCGTCAGGCACTGGGCGTGTTCAAGAATCTCCGGGAGATTGGGAATCAAGCGCTGCACCCAGGCGAGGATGTCGCTGACCACCCGTGGCTTCTCCTCATCCCACTGCCTGCCATCGGCCAGCTCGTAGGGCATGTACTTGCAAAGCAGGCTCATGACGTGGGTGCCGGGGGCGTCAGTGAGGCCGTCGTCCAGGGAGCTGGGGATGATGGCCTCGATGATCGGCGGTAGGGCCGGCACTCCGGCGCGGGAGGAGCGGTAGGCCTGCTCGACGTGATCCTTGCTCTCGATAATGGTGATGCTGGCGCGGTGCTGGGGCCCGATCTCGGCGCCGGGCAGCGCGGCAAACTCCGGCAGGCCCTTCAGGGCAAGGTTCATGCGCAGGGAGGCTGACTCCTGGCGGAAGGCGCTGATATCCCGGGCAAAGCGCTCGGGCAGATGCTCTGCGCCCAGCAGTTTCAGGAAGGTGCGATTCGGGTCCGTGTTGGCGGCAACCACCGGCGCCTTCACTTCTTCGCCGTCTGCCAGGCGCACGCCCGTGACCTTGCCGGCTTCGAGCAGGATCTTCTCAACACCCACGCCGGTGCGAATCTCCACGCCCTTGTCCCGGGCGGAGGCAGCCATGGCCTGGGTAATGGCGCCCATGCCGCCGCGCACAATGCCCCAGCCCCCCTTGCGGCCGTCGATCTCACCAACGGCGTGATGCAACATCGACAGGCTGGCCCCCGGCTGCTGCAGGGAGGCGTAGTTGGCGGGCAGGATATGCGCTGCCACCATGGACTTGACCTTCTCACTCTCGAACCAGCGTTCGATGATGGTGTCCGGCGCGCCAACGAAGAACTGCATCAGGCGCCAGCGCGCATCCTCGTCGAGCCTGTAGACATCAAAGCCCAGCTTCACCGCGCTCAGCAGGTCGGTGACGCCACCTCCGGAGAGCTTCGGCGGCGTCTTCAGCCACTGTTTGGCGAGAATATCGCCGACCTTCTCGACGGTTTCATCAAAGGCCAGATAGGCGTCGTAATCGACCTGGGAGAACTTGGCGAACTGTGCCCGGTCGTGGGCCTCATCGCCGTTCAGCAACAGGTAGTCACCGCTGGAATCCAGATACAGGGAATTGCCCAACAGCATGGGCTCGTAGCCGTAGCTTTCCAGTGCCAGGTCTGCCACCACTTCAGGACGCAGCAGGCTGACCACGTAGCTGGCCAGGGAGTTGCGATAGCCCGGGTGAAACTCTTCGGTCACCGCGGCGCCGCCGACCACGTCGCGGCGCTCCAGCACGCAGACCTTCATGCCACCCATAGCGAGGTAGTTGGCGGTGGTGAGGCCGTTGTGGCCGGCGCCGATCACAATGGCGTCAAAGCCCTGGTTCATAGCGCAGTTCCAGTTTGGGCCACAGGCGCGCGCGGCACCCCGTAGCGATGTCGAATCACCCGCGCCGCGATCAGGCCGAGCGAGATATAGATGACCGGCGTGGTGAGGGAAATGATCACCTCCCCGGTAGTCCAGTTGAGTGAGCCGTCCGCCAATAGCTGGCCGGTGGCGCGCTGGTAGGGAATGACGTAGAAGTTGATCATCAGCACCGGGATCAGGCAGCCGTAGCCAATCAGGCACCAGGGGGCGAACAGCGTCAGCCGGGTCTTGCCGGCATCCCGGTCTTCCGACGGCACCTGGTGCAGGCGTTGACGGTATTCTCGCTCTGCGCCGCTAACCTCGCCCCGCGCCGACAGCCACAGGATCACAGCAATCGCCAGACCGGCGCCGATGACCACCGGCGGCAACAGGTAGGGCCAGGTGATGATTCCCGCGTACTCCAGCGCCGACGGGATCACGTTGCCCAGGAAGCCCACGGTCATGCCCCAGAAAGCCGCCTGGCCGGTGATACGGTCACTCCAGACACTCATCAGGGCCACCGGCCCCCAGGACGAGGCGAACACCGTGCCGATAAACAGCATCAGCCAGAACACATTGGGCGGGAAGACAAGGCTCAGGGCCAGGGCAGACAGGCCCGTGGCCCCCATCACCCAGCGGGTGAAGGAGAGGCTGCGCTCGTCGCCATGACCCATGATGTCGTTGCTGACGCTGAAGCCCACCAGCGACAGGAAAGTGGAGGCCGAAGACAGGGCTGCCGCCATGATGCCGGCAATCAACAGGGCGCCAAGAAACTCGGGTACCAGGTGGCGGGCCGCCCAAAGAACTACCGTCTCCGAAGGGGAAATCTCGCTGTTGGCGAGGTTGATCAGGCCGCCCACGCCATAAATCAGGATCTGCATAATGATCACCGCGAAGCAGGCATAGATCGCCGCCCGCAACACCACGTGCTCGTCCCGCGCCATCAGGTGACGGCTGGCCTGCCAGGGGCTGACCGCGTAGACAACCCCCCAGGCCATGTCGATCACTACCGCCCATATCAGGTAGTCAAAAGGCGTGGGCCAGTAGGTGTCCGGGCCTACCGTACCGTGCCAGCTGGCGATATCGGGCTTGCTCTCCAGCCGCGTCATATCCGCGATCGCCGCAGGCACACCACCAAAACCGTCCACCACATACCCGACAAACAGCACGGTGGCGAAGCTAAACAGCAGGAACATCAGGGTGTCGGTGAGGATAACGCCGCGGGAGCCGGCGTAGAGGGTGAAAAGGGTATAGCCGAGCCAGGTGAGCACCAGGCTCTCCCCGTAGCTCAGCGGCATCAGCTCCGAGAGCAGGATGGCAGCGCCCTGGGTCACCACCAGCAGGTAGCCGCCCAGGCCGAGGATGATGGTGACGCCCGCCGCCTTCTGCACCCGCGGGTCGTCAAAGCGCTGCCCGAAATAGTCGGCCACCGTCGGTGCCCGGGACCGGCGCAGGTAGGTGCCGAACAACAGGGCACCGTAGATGTATCCGATCACGGCGATGCCCGGGAACAGCAGGTAGGGCCCCATCTGCCCGTCGTAGGTGAAACCCGCCTCTCCCAGGAAGATGGAGGTGCTGAATACGCTGGCGACCAGGCTGCCGACAATCAGCAGAGTGGGCGCCTGGCGTCCCGCCACGTAGTAGTCATCGAGGTTCTTGATGCCGCGCCCGGACCAGGTGCCGACTGCTACAAACAGCAGTACGCTCAGCCCCACGGTCCAGGTATAGATGTCCATCAGCAGTGACAGTGGCTGTAATCGTGGATATCGCCACTGACGCGGAAGCGCACTGCCCGGCATCCACAGTGTCCTTCAATCATCACCCGCCTCCCCCAAACGCCTGATCATACCGCCGCCGCGGGCGGCAGGTGTCCCGCCCTATAGGGGTAGAAAGGCATGCGACTGGCTGTCGGGTGGCCCTGCTTACTCCGCGATATTGATCCAGGCAGCTTTTTCCTGGGTGTAGCTCAGCACCGACTCCATGCAGTTGTCGCGGGCGTTGCCGGACTGCTTGAAACCGCCGAACGGCAGTGTGAAATCCGCCTCGTCGTAGGTGTTCACCCAGACCATGCCCGCCTGCAGGTCGCGCACAAAGCGGTGAGCCTTGCCGACGTCAGCAGTCCAGATACTGGCGGCAAGGCCGTAGGGCGTATCGTTGGCAATTTCCACCGCCTCTTCCGGCCCGTCCACCGGCAGTATCGAGGCCACCGGGCCGAAGATCTCCTCACGGGCAATGGTCATCTGGTTGTTTACATCGGCAAACAGGGTCGGCTCCACAAAGGCCCCGGACTCGAGACCCTCGGGCACGCCGCCGCCGAACTCCAGCGAGGCGCCCTCCGACTGGCCCTTTTCGATGTAACCCAGCACGCGCTGCTGGGCTTCAAAAGTCACCAGTGGGCCCATCATGGTCTCCGGGTCCAGCGGGTCGCCCACGGTGAATTCTTCGCGCCCCTTCTCGCGAAAGGCCGCTACAAACTCCTCGTAAATGCCGCGCTCCACCAGCAACCGCGAGCCGGCATTACAGACCTCGCCCTGGTTGGAATAGATACCGTAGATCGCCGATTCCACCGCCGCATCGAGGTCAGGCAGGTCGTTGAGGAAGACCTGCGGCGACTTGCCGCCGGTCTCCAGCGACACGCGCTTCATATTGGACTGGCCGGCGTATTGCAGCATCAGCTTGCCCACTGCCGTGGAGCCGGTGAAGCTGATCTTGTCGACATCGTTGTGCAGGGCCAGGGCCTTGCCGGCCACTTCGCCGAGACCATTGACCACGTTGAACACGCCCGGCGGGCCGCCCGCCTCCACAAACAGCTGCGCCAGGCGCAGGCAGCTCAGGGGTGACTGCTCCGCGGGTTTGAGCACCACGCTGTTGCCCGCAGCCAACGCCGGGGCGAATTTCCAGGCCGCCATCAGCATGGGGTAGTTCCAGGGCGAAATCGCCCCCACCACACCGTAGGGCTCGCGACTCACGAAGTGCAGCGACTCGCTGTCAGTATTGGTCACACGGCCTTCGATCTTGTCGATGCACTCGCCGCAGAACTGGATGAAGTCCGCCACCGCCGGCAGATCATCTTCTACCATGGCACTGATGGGCTTGCCCATGTCCAGGGTATCCAGCACCGCCAGCGCCCGGCCGTCCTCACGCACCAGTTCAGCAAAGCGGTACATCACCGCCATGCGGTCCCGCGGCGCCATGCGCGACCAGCTACCGCCTTTGAAACTGGCGCGGGCCGAAGCCACAGCGCGATCAACATCGGCGGCGCTGCCGGCACTGACGGCGGCGATCACCTCGCCGTCGGCCGGGTTGATGCTCTCGATGACGTCATTGCTGACGACAAAGTCACCATCCAGGAACAACCCGGTGGGCGTTGCGGCCAGGGTGTCGGCGGCGGCCTGTTGCCAGTCCGCCCGGGTCAAGTCAGCCAGGTTCATGCGTCCTCCTGTTGCTGCATCAGTGCAGCCAATTCTAGATTACCTGCCGCGACCAGGCCCTCAATCACGCTGGCCCGGTCGCTGGCATTGCGATTCTGGCTCAGCTTGTACTTGCCGCGCAGATCGCTCATATCGATATGAAAACCCACGATGGCCGCGAGCATCCTGTCGATACGCTCCTCGTCCATTTTGTCCATGGTCCAGGGGCTGGCAAACCCCGCCTCATGCCGCAACGTCAGGCGCTCAAGGATATCTCGCTTGTCCTCGGGATCATCGTGCAGCACTACCGCGCCACGCACCTGTACCGTCACAAAATTCCAGGTAGGCACCAGCTGCGGATCGCCGTACCAGTTGGGTGAGATGTAGCCGTGGGGCCCGTTAAATACCACCAGCGCCTCACCGGCAGCCGCCAGGTCAACGAGCTGGGGGTTGGGCCTGGCCAGGTGCCCCCACAACCTGTCGGCCCCCGGCTGTCGCAGCAGCGGCACCTGATTGGCCATCAGCCCGCCGGGGCCGGAGGTCACCAGCGTGCCCACCGCGGCTGCGTCGATAAAGGCCAGCAGGTCCTCGCGGTTGTCGTGGGAGAAATGTTGGGGAACGTACATGCTGACCAGCCAGGGGGCAAAAAATCAGTATATACGCCGCATGGAATGAGCATGTACCCAATATCGGGGACGACTGCGAATACTACTCCCGGACGGGCACAAGCGCCGCGGGACGACCGCCCCACGGACCTGAGTTATCTCCAGAGAGGCTTCAGGAAACTGCGGGAGCAGTTGCCGCGGCGCGCGAGTACTCAGCGCCAGCTTCGCGGCGGCGCGCACCGCGGCTAGTCAACGGCAGGCAGAGAGCAGAAATACCCAGTGACAGGCCCAGGCTCAGCATGGGTACCACCATGGCGTAAGCCAGGGTGTGGGCTTCAAGATGACCGCGTACGGTGGGGGTCGTCTTGCAGAGCTCAACCGCGTGAATGCCAAACAGCGAGTCGCTGGCGCACTCCATATAGGCGGCCACATAGGAGGAGTAATGTGTCGCGCCGGTGTTGTGATGCACAAAGGCAATACCGAAGCACAGCGCAGCCGCCAGCCCCATGCCGATCCGCAGGCGGCGAGAAGATACGCCTTGCTGTGCATTGGTACCACTGGGTACTGCTGAATCGTTTGTCGCCTTGTTCATCTTGCTATCCCCCACACCAACCCCGGTGTGTTCAGGGGTTACATTAGCGCTTTACGGCAACAAAGCTTCATAAACCTCCTCCAGCTGTGACCCGGTTCATAGCCCCATGTGCAAAGCTGTGAATCGGTTCTCACTAATCACCAGAGAGCGGGCCCCTTGGGGCGGATTGACGGGGAAATCCGCATCCCGGGTCAGCCCGGGCGGGCGAGTGCCTGCAGGTACCAGTTCACAAAGTCGACACAGAGGTGTTCGTAGGCCGGGTTGTAGGGGCCCGGCTCAAAGAAGTGCGAGTTAACGCCGGCGCTATTGCGGGTAATGATGAACTCGTCTTCCAGCGTGGTGTTATGCCACAGCCAGGTCAGTGCATCGCGGTCGTAATCCTTTCCCTCCTCCGCATCGCCGCGCACCAACCAGACGATTTCCATGTCGGTGGCGGTGATGCCGCGGGGGGTGAAGCGATACAGCACGCAGTGATCCGGGTAATTGAGCATGAAGCACAGGGGACCGAGCTGGAAATCCCCGGCGCCGCCGTCGTAGCCGGTGAACTGCCCCATCAGCGGCGCCACAGGCTGGCCGCCATCGCTGCCGGTCAGGAAACCGTCGTAGAGTGCGTAGCGGCTGTGATAGACGTCGGTGCCAAAGCCGGCGGAGGCACTGTAAGCCTGGTAATGATTCAGTGTAATGCCGGTCACACCGGTCTGCGCCTCAGCGCGGGCCAGCATGGCCTCGGTGAGGTCGCTGATGCGGTCCTCGACGTCCTGGATGCTGTGCATCCTGGCGTAGGCACGATGCGCGGTGGCGCAGTGGTAGCACTCCAGGTAGTTCTCCAGGGCCAGTTTCCAGTTGGCATCCACCCGGTATACCTGGCTGTGGGCGACTTTCGCGCCTGGCAGGTCGTAGGGCTTCAATGCCGCGCCGATGGTATCGAGGGCAGGCTCGAAGTGGGCGGCATCCGGGTCGCAATTGATAAACACCAGCCCCTCATAGACGCAGCAACGGGCATGCTTGAGGCCGTGGTCCGCCGGATCAAAGCCCTCCAGCGCCTCCATGGCGCGGGCCGCCTTGAGGCTGCCGTCCAGCTTGTAGACCCAACCGTGATAGGGACAAACGAAGGTCTTGCGGTTGCCGTGCTTCTCCTCGCAGATCCGGGCGCCGCGATGCCGGCAGATGTTCATGAGGGCGTGGATCTCGCCGTCCTCATCGCGACAGATGATGATGGCGTCTTCGCCCAGCTCAAACTGAATGTAGTCGCCCGGCCCGGGTAGCTGGCTGATGTGGGCGGCGTAGAGCCAGCCGCGGTAGAGAATCTGCTCCAACTCCCGCTCGAACACCAGCTGCGAGCGATAGAAATAGGGGTCCATCGCGTAGCCGGTCTTCTGCTGCTGGGCGGCAGTCTTCTCCGCCATCAGCGCCGGCGAGTCATCTACCTTGGTTGCGATCAGCTTCATGGCTCAGACCGTGCGCAGATACCATTCGTAGTCGAGATTACTGACCACCGCCTGGAACTGGTGGTACTCGTCGCGACGAGTCATCTCGAACAGGCGGGTGAAGTGTTCACCGAAGTAGGTCGGCACGATATCGCTGGCCAGCCAGTTGTCCAGGGCACGCGGCCAGTTGGTGGCCAGGGTGATCTCTTCGTTCTCCAGGAATTCTCCTTCGACAACCCGGGTGCCCGGCTCACAGTGATTCTTCAGGCCGTGGTGAATGCCACCCAGCACGGCGGCCAGCACCAGGTAGGGATTGGCGTCAGCGCCGGCCACCCGGTGCTCGATGCGCAGGTTTTTTGCGTCGCTGACCGGGATACGCAGGGACACGTTGCGATGGTTGTAACCCCAGTTCGGCGACAGCGGCGCATAGCAGCCGGGCTTCAGGCGCCGATAGGAATTGGCGTTGGGGGCAAACACCGCCTGGCAGTCTTTCATCATCACCCCCAGGCCGCCGATGGCGTCGCGCATGCGCGGCCCGATAGGTGGCACCTCGCTGCTATCGGGGTCGACAAAGATATTGTTACCGTCCGCGTCGTAGACACTGATGTGAATATGCAGGCCGTTGCCGGGCTCGTCAGCGAAGGGCTTGGCCATGAAGGTCGAGCCGATACCCAGGGAGGCCGCCACGCCCTTGATCAGGCGTTTGAGCATCACCGCGTGATCGCAGGCGGTGACCACATCGTCGACGTGATGCAGGTTGATCTCGAACTGCCCGGGAGCGAACTCCAGATGGGCGGTGGTGGCGGGGATGCCCTGCTCTTCGCAGGCCAGCCGCACCGCTTCCAGGAAACCGTCAAACTCCGCCATATCCTCGGGGTTGCAGTACTGGGTGCCGTCCTGGCCCAGGTTGGTCCCCAGGATGCGACCCAGCCGCGGCTGCGGCACCGGGCCGTCACCATCCGCCAGCAGGTAGAACTCAAGCTCCGTGGCTACCACCACCCGGAGGCCCATCTCAGTCAGCGGCTTCAACGCATTGGCCAGCAGGGTGCGTGAATTGAAGCCCAGCGGCGAACCATCCAGCTCCGTCCAGTTCGCCAGCACCTGGTGGGTAGCCGACTTCAGCCAGGGGATGGGCGCAAGGGTCTCTACCACCGGCCAGAAACGCTTGTCCGGATCGCCGTCGAGTGTACCCAGGCCCAGCGGCTCGCAGCAGTCGCCCAGGGTGTTCATGATCGGCGTGGTGCCGGGCCCGGTCAGCCCCTTCTCAAAAAAGGTCTCGATCTCGGCGCGCGGGATACGCTTGGCGCGCAGGATACCGTTCATGTCCGGCGTCAGGATTTCCAGGCTGGCCAGGTCGGGATTCTGCTCGAGATAGGCGTCCAACGCCTTGCGTGATGCATCTGTCATGCTTATTCCTTGTTGGCCTGCTGGGCGACATCGGCGCCTGCGCGTTGCCCCCGGGTGGCCGAGGCTTCTATTTCTACATCGAATTCTAGGGCCCGCGCCAGCGCCTCGGGCATGCCCATGATTCGGTAGGTCTCATTGATAGCCTGTTTGCCAGACCCGGCCACAGCCATATCGTTAGCAGCCGGCCCGTCATCGGCGATGGTTTACGGGCATGTGGTGCTATCCTCGCGCGGCAGGTCGCTCAGCACCACCAGGGCATCCAGGCCCACGACTCCCCAGGCGCCCACCTTGACCGGATTGATATCCACCTCGATCACACAGTCAGCCAGGGCATGCATCAGCGCCGACAGCCGCGCGGCCATCTCGCAGAAGGCATTCATATCCACGGCGTCCGCTCCCTGCGCACTGTCCAGGGGCGGTTGTGGCTCCAAGCCGGCCAACGCTCGTTGAGCCGTAGCGGCACCAAAGGGCGCCGCCAGCATCACCAGATTGCTCGGGGTCTCGGCATCTTCAGCACCAATGTCAGCAGCAGTTTCAGCAACAAGGCCCAGTGTGACCATAGGCCCACGCTGGGGATCGCGGTACGCACCCAGGGTCATTTCCACCCCGGGCGCATCGATCATTGGTGCGATATAAGCCTCAGGCCCCAGCCGGTCTGCGAGTTCCTCATAGGCGGCGATCAGGTCGTCGGCCGTAGCGATACTCAGGATCACGCCGCCCACGTCCGACTTGTGCTCCACGGCGGCGGTTTTCAACACCACCGGATAGTGGAGTTGCTCCGCGACTGATGCCAGTTCCCCCGCGTCGTTTACCAGCATGCCGGCATTCATCGTCAGGCCACACTCCTGCAGCAGCGCTGTGGACAGGTGCTCTCCCAGACTGCCCGCGAGGCCTGCCGCCGCAATCTGGGCGCGCAGGCTGTCGATGATCAGGGGCGAAAGCGTCGGTACGGCCATCAGAGGTCTTGCGCAGGCGTGGCCCGGCGCCGGGGCGGGTTGAAGACCGGGTCCCTGCGCACCCGGCAGCGGGACAGCAGGCGCGTCCAGTGCAGCTCGCGGTTGTAGTAAATCTCCGCATACATCTCATCGTCGTCGCGGCCCCAGGGCATGTTCATTGAGGCCAGTGCGATATTGCTCTTCGCGGTGGGGCACCAGGCCGCGGAGGTGACGTGGCCGATGGTGCGGCCGTGCTTGTCGAGGATGAAGCTGTGGTTCGCCGGCTTGTTGCCTTCGATGTCGAGAATCACAAAACGGTAGCGCGAGCCCTCACGCTTCTCTTTCAGCAGCGCGTTGCGCCCGGTAAAGGGACCCTTGTCGAAATCCACCAGCCACTCCAGGCCCAGCTCGAAGGGGCTGCGGGCGCGGCCGTGGCGAACCACCTGTTCGGCGGGCACAAAGTCCTCACCGGCCATAATGAAGCCGGCCTCGATACGTGCAATGCCCAGGGCCTCCGAGCCCACCGGGCGAATCAGCCGTTCTCGGCCCGCCGCGAACAGCGCATCCCAAAGTGGCAGTGCCTGCTGGGCGTCGATCCACAGCTCATAGCCCAGGTCGCCGGTATAGCCGGTTCGGGACACCAGCAGTTCGGCACCGTTGAACGGGAAAGTGGCAACGCCGAATGGCTTGAGGTTCTCGATACCGGAGAGGCCCATATTGCGAAGGGTGGCGCAGGAGGTGGGTCCCTGTACCGCGAGGGCGGCAATCCCGGCGGTTTCGTCGACTATTTCCACATCGAAACCCAACGCCGACCAGTGCAGCCAGTCCATGCAGCGCTCCTGGGCGCACAGCCGGTAGTCGTCTTGGGCCAGGTGAAAGATGGTGCCGTCATCGTGCACCATACCCTCGTCGGTGCACCATACGGTGTAGCCGACCCGGCCCGGCTTGATCTTGCGGACATCGCGCACCATCACCCGGTTCAGAAATGCCTCCGCATCGGGCCCGGTAATGCGGTATTTGGTCATCGGCGACAGGTCAAACACCCCGGTGGAATTGCGCATGGCGAAGTATTCCAGGCCCACTTCCTCGAAGGTGTTGGGTGTGGTGTAGCCCGCCCAGGTGTACCAGTCATTGGTCTGGCACAGGGCCGCCACCCGCGGCGCGAAGGGCGTGGGCATGACCATGCGTTCATCATGTGGTCTCAGGCTCATGCGGCGCGCTCCTCCCTGTCTTTCCGGTGTTTGATGACGGCCTCGGCGGCGTTGCGGCCGGCCAGGCCCATAATGCCGCCGCCGGGGTGGGAACCGGCACCGCAGAGATACAGGCCCGGGATCGGGGTACGGTACTGGTGCGCCCCGGGCATGGGCCGCATCAGCAGTGCCTGGTCCAGGGCGATTTCGCCGTGGTGCCAGTGGCCGCCGGCCATGCCGAACTCGCGTTCGAGATCCACCGGCGTGCTCAGTTCGCTGGCCAGCACCCGGTTGTTAATACCCGGCGCGTATCGCTCGAGCTGTTCCAGGGCGATCCGCTTGAAGACCTCTTTGCCGCTGTCCCAACCCTCCCTGAGGGCATAGGGTGCAAACTGCACGATCGCCGACAGCACGTGCTTGCCCGCCGGGGTCAGGCTGTCGTCGTGCACCGAGGGAATGGAGATTTCCATCACCGGCGCCCGGGAATACTCGCCGTACTTGGCGTGATTAAAGGCGCGCTCGATATGGTCCATGGTCGGCGCCAGCAGCAGGCGCTGCCCGGCGAGGGCCGCGTCCAGGCCCCTGAAGTCCGGCAGTGTATCCAGCGCCAGGTGCAGCTTGGCGGACACGCCGCGACTGCGGAAGTTGTGCACCCGGCGGGAGAAGCCGGCATCCAGGTTCGGGTAACCCACCAGCTTTTCGAAAGTGGTCTTCGGGTCGGCATTGGAAACAATGGTGTCGGCGAACAGCGTTTCGCCACTCTCCAGAGTCACACCGGTGGCGTGGCAACCCTGCATCTCCACCCGCGCCACCTTGCTGTCACAGCGAATCTCCGCGCCGAAGCCACGGGCAGCCTCCGCGAAGGCCTGGCCGACAGCCCCCATGCCGCCGCGTACCAGGGCCGGGCCGCTGTTGCCCCATGCATCAGCGATATGGCGGTGCAGATAACCGTACACCGTATTGGGTGAGCGCGGGCCCATGTGGGAACCCAACACACCGTCCATGGCCACCGCCGCTTTCAGCAGCTCGCTGTCAAAGTGCTCATTGGCAACGTCGTAGATGTTGATCAGACCGACCCGCATCAGGTCCTGCATGTCCTCCTTGCCCAGGCGCTTCAGTGACCAGCCCAGCTTCAACAGGGAGAAGGCATCGTCCCAACTGCGATCCACCAGAGTCGGCTGGCGACGGCTGAAGAAACCGTCCAGCACCTTACCGAAGCGCCTGTTCTGGCTGTGGAATTTCGCATAGGCAACAGCGTCGTTGCCGGACACGCCACTGACACTTCCACCGTCGATCACCAGGTGGGCGCCGTCCTCGGCCAGCGCCACGGTCTTTAAATCGCGGGCCGCGTAGTCGAGGCCGTGGCTGGCAAGTCCCAGGTCTTTGGCGACTCCCGGATTGAGCTGGGTCAGCAGGTGGGCGCCGCTGGAGACTCGGAAGCCCGGGTGGAACTCGCGGGTGGCAGCCGCACCACCCGGCTGGCTGGCCGCCTCCAGCACCAGCACCTTGCGACCCGCCTTCGCGAGGTAAGCAGCGCACACCAGGCCATTGTGGCCGGCGCCGATAATGATCGTGTCAAAGCGCTTGTCAGTCATCGAGATAGCCCTCCGGCACGACATTGGGTTTCTTGAGATCCATGAGAATTTCCCGCGCTGCGTTGGCGCCGGGCGCGGCCATCACGCCGCCACCGGGGTGGGTACCGGAGCCGCACATATACATACCCTGCACCGGACCGCGGTACTGGGCGTAACCCGGAAAGGGCCGATTGAAGAGCAATTGGTCGAAGGTCAGCTCGCCCTGGAAAATATTGCCCTCGGTGAGGCCCACCTCGTTGTCGATCTCATGGGGGGTGCGGACTTCCACGTCCAGCACCAGGTCCTTGAAGTCCGGGCTGTAGCGGGAGATTTTGTCCAGCACTGTCTTACCGAAGGCGTCGCATTTCTCAGGAGTCCAGGGACCATCCGCCAGCGTCGGAGGACAGTACTGCACAAACACCGTCATCATGTGCTTGCCCGGGGCCGCCATGGTGGGGTCCACCTGGGTGGGGATGAGCATGTCGAAATAGGGATCTTCCGACCAGGTGCCCGCCTTCCAGTCATCGTAGGCCCGCTCCAACTCGAACAGGCTCTCGCTGGCATGCATATCAGAGACCATCAGCGTCGAGCTCTTGGGCATGGCCGGGAAGGTCGGCAGGCCATCCAGCGCTATATTGAGCTTGCCGGAGGAACCGCGGATCTTGAAGTTTTTGGCCCGGTGCACCACCTCCGCCGGCAGGTCGCTGGCATCGAAACACTCCAGGAAGGTGCGCTTGGGGTCGAGGTTGGAGACCACTGTGCCGGCGTGGTACTCGGTGCCGTCGGCCAGCGCCACACCCACTGCGCGGCCGCCCCTGACGATCACCCGGTGCACGTCAGCGTCACAGACGATTTCGCCACCAAAGGACTTCAGGCTGCTGGCCAGGGCGTCGGCCACCGCTCCCATGCCGCCGCGGGCAAAACCCCAGGCGCCGACGCTGCCGTCAACGTCGCCCATGTAGTGATGCAGCAACACGTAGGCGGTGCCGGGGGAGTACACGCCCAGGGCCGTGCCGATAATGCCACTGCCGGCCATATGCGCCTTGATCAGGTCGGTCTCGAAATACTCATCGAGGTAGTCACCGATGCTCATGGTCCAGAAGCGCAGGGTATCCAGCAGGCCCTCGTCGCCCATATCGGTAAAGGATTCCGCCAGTTCCAGCAGGCCCTTGATGTCGCGGGGCTTGAATGAGGTCGGGTCGGGGGGCGTGGTCATCAGGTACTTGCGGATCAGCCGGGTCTGGCGCATCACATTCGCGGAAAAACGATCGTAGGCATTGGCGTCGCGCACCGAGTGCCGCGCCATCTCGCGATACTGGCGCTCGTGATCGCCGTAGTTACCGAAGTAATCGCCGTCGCGGGTAAAGGTCACGCCGCCCTCGTAGGGAATCACCTGTAGTCCATGGCGCGGCAGCTCCAGGTCACGGGTGATCTCCGGGCGCAGCAGGCTGCAGACATAGGAACAGTTGGAATACTTCCAGCCCGGGTGCAACTCGCGGCTGACGGTGGCGCCGCCGATGTAGGGGTTGCGCTCCAGCACCAGCACGTCCAGCCCTGCCTTGGCCAGGTAGGCGGCGTTGCAGAGCCCATTGTGGCCGGCGCCGATGACGATGGCGTCATACTTCTTCATGCTGCACTTCCTTTTCCGCCGCGCGCCGCAGCCAGCTTTTCAATGGTGGCGTCCACCGCACCCTCGAAGGCCGCCAGGGTATCCTCGAGGCATGCCTGGTCGTGGGCAGCGCAGATAAACCAGGGTTCGCGGGAGTCCGGTTCGACAATCACACCGCGGTCGTGCAGTTCCGGCGCCATGGCGTCGTAGAAGCTGTAGTCGGAGCGCACCCATTCACGGTAGTTGCTGGGCGGCGTCTGCGCCAGGAACAGGCCGCCCATGGACGGGTGGCCGACAAAGCTGTGGGCAATATCCCGGGCGTCCAGGATACGAGTAATGCCAGCCTGGAGACGGCTGCCATAAACGGCGATGTCCTCCAGGGCTGAAGTGGTGGCGAGAATCTCCAGGGTTTTCTCTGCCGCAGCGATGCTCACGGAGTGCGCCGTATAGGTGCCGCCGTGCACCACGCCGTCGCCGATATGACGCATCAGCGCCTCGCGCCCGGCCACCACCGATATGGGGTAGCCGTTGGCGATGGCCTTGGCGAAGGTGCAGATATCCGCCTCCACGCCCATCAACTCCTGGATACCGCCACGGGCGACGCGGAAACCCGTTTTCACCTCGTCGATGACCAGGACCACGCCGTAGCGGTCGCACAGTTCGCGCACCGCATGCATGTATTCGCGGGTGGCGGTAATGGAACAGCAGTTGCCCATCATCGGCTCAATCAACAGGGTACCGATACGGTCGCCGTGGGCGCGCAATACGTCCTCCAGCTTCTCGGCGTCGTTCATGGGCACCATATGCAGGTGTTGCTTCACGCTCTCCGGCACGCCGGCGCTGTAGGCCACCACCTCGGGATCGCGGCCGCTGTCGGGAGTCCAGCCGTTCTCCACCTCCGAGTACCACAGCACCGGGTCGAACACGCCGTGGTAGCCGCCCTCGATCATGATGAAGTCGTCCTTGCCGCTGGCGGCACGGGCTACTCGCAGCGCCGCCATCACCGCCTCGGTGCCGGAGTTGCTGTAACGCACCAGTTCCGCCGCCGGCACCATGTTCGAAATACGCTGGGCCACGCTGTACTCGCGCTCGGTGGCAAAGGCAAACACGCCGCCGACTTCCATGCCCTCGCGCGCGGCGGCGTCTACTTCCGGGTGTGCATAGCCGAGAATGGCCGGACCGTAGCCCAGCCGGTAGTCAACGTAAGTGTTGTCGTCGATCTCGGTGATTCGACCACCCCTGCCATGCTTGATGTAAATGGTGCGGTCGTCGCCCCAGTAGCGAAAATTGGAGGCCACCCCCAGCGGCAGTTGCTGAACCGAGCGGGCGAAGTGTGCATTTGAACTGGCAAGCGTGCGAGACATCGGAAATTCGCTTTCGGTGAGATTCCGGCAGATTGCCAGCTCCGTCCTGCCTTGTCCAGTGAATGAATGATCATTCATTCACTGGACAGATGAACCCGCCTGTACTAGTGTTGCGCCATGTCCCTGCCAAAAACCCGCCACAGCGCTGCCGCGCCCAAAACCCGTCGCCGTGCTGCCGCCCCAGAGCAGCGCCGGGAACAACTCATCAAGGCCACCATCAAGTGCATTGCCCGCAAGGGCCTGTCCAGCACCACCATGGCGGACGTAACGAAAACCGCGAAACTGAGCCTGGGCATCGTCAACCTGCACTTCCAGAGCAAGGAAAAACTGCTGGTGGAGGTGCTGCGCTACATCGCTGATGAGTACAAGGCGGGCTGGGACGCCATCATCCGGGACGAGACTCTGGAACCCGCGGAAAAGATGCTGGCACTGATCAACTTCGACTACAGTGCAGAGATCGCCCACCCCGCCAAGCTGGCGGTATGGTTCGCCTTCTGGGGTGAATCCAGCTCGCGGCCGACTTACCGCAAGATTTGCAACGACGCAGACCTGCAGACCACCGCTTCGGTGAAAAAGCTCTGCCGTGAGCTGGGCTGCCGCTCAAACAGGCGCGCGGAGTTGATTGCCACCGGCTACACCGCACTGGCGGACGGCCTGTGGCTGGACATCCTGGTGACACCCGAGGAAATGGACCGCGCGCTGGCCAGGGATGTCAGCCTCAACTACATGGCCAGCTTCTTCCCCGACCACTTCAAAGCCCCGTAAAACAAAAAGGGGCGGAGCCCTTTTTTACCCCACCAAGGCGTACTTCCCCTTCAATAAAAAAGAGGCCCAGACCACTTTTTGGACCTTTTTAGCGACGCGGATTGGCGCTGTTACCAGATCTTGACCCGCTCTTCCGGTGGCAGATACAGGGCGTCGGTCTCCGCCACATCGAAGGCCTCGTAGAACTCCGACACGTTGCGCACGGAACCATTGGCGCGGTACTCCGCCGGCGCGTGAGGGTCGGTGGCAATCTGTTGCCGCAGGGTCTGCTCGCGGGTCTTGTCTCGCCAGGCCTGGCCCCAACCGATGAATACGCGCTGCACGCCGGTATAGCCATCGATCACCGGCGCTTCCTCGCCGTCCAGTGACATCAGGTAAGCCCTGAGGCCAATACTGATACCACCGAGGTCACCGATGTTTTCGCCCTGGGTAAACTCACCGTTGACGTGCAGATCGTCGAAGGGCTGGAAGCCGTTGAATTGTTCCACCAGCTTCGCCGTGCGCTTTTCGAACTCGGCCCGGTCCTCGTCGGTCCACCAGTTGCGCAGCACACCGTCACCGTCAAAGGCGCTGCCGCTGTCATCAAAACCATGGCCGATCTCGTGGCCGATCACCGCGCCGATGGCGCCGTAGTTGATGGCGTCGTCGGCCTCCATGTTAAAAAACGGCGGCTGCAGGATAGCGGCCGGGAACACGATCTCATTGAGCGGCGGGTTGTAGTAGGCATTCACCGTTTGCGGTGTCATCTGCCACTCCTTGCGATCCACCGGGCCGGACTGACGCGCCAGATCACGCTGGTAGTTAAACTGCGCCACTCGCACCAGGTTGCCGTAGAGATCATCGACACGAATCTCCAGGCCGCCGTAGTCGCGCCACTCGTCCGGGTAGCCGATCTTCGGCGTAAACTTCGACAACTTGTCCAGCGCCTGGGCCCGGGTGGCATCGGTCATCCAGTCCAGCTCCCGGATACTGACCTCGTAGGCCGCCAGCAGGTTGTCCACCAGTTCTTCCATGCGTGCCTTGGCAGCGGGCGGGAAGTGCTCCTCCACATACACCTTGCCCACCACTTCACCGAGGCTGCCGTTTACCACGCTGACCCCGCGGCGCCACTGGGGCAGTTGCTGCTCCTTGCCGAGCAGGGTTTTGCCGTAGAAAGCAAAGTTGGCTTCATCCAGCTCGCTGGTCAGGCGCTTGGCGGTGCTGTCGAGCACTGCCCACTTCAGGTAGGTGCGCCAGTCCTCCAGCGAGGTTTCAAGGATGATCCCGTCCAGCGCCCCCATGTAATCGACCATGGCAATCATGAGGCCATCAATGTTGTCGATGCCTGCCTCGGCCAGGTAGCCGTCCCAGTTGAACTCCGGCATCACCTCGGGCAGCTGGTCCAGCGGATACATGTTGTAAAGCTTCACCCGGTCCCGGGTTTCCTCCTTGGGCATGTGCTGCCCCGCCATGCGGGTTTCCAACGCCAGGATCATGTCTGCTGCGGCTGCCGGCTCCGGATAGCCGGCCAGGGCCATCATCTTCTCTACGTGGTCGCGGTACTTCGCGCGCAGTTCTACCGACTTTTCATCATCCTTCAGGTAGTACTCGCGATCCGGCAGTCCCAAACCGCTCTGCCAGGTATACATCATGTAGGAGGTGGGGTCCTTGAAGTCCGCGTACTGGGTCAGCACGAAGGGCGTGGTGAAGCCACGCTGATTGGCCCAGGCAAAATACACCGCCAGCGCATCGAGATTGGCGATGGCGTCGATGCGCTTCCAGTCTTCCAGCAGCGGCGCCAGGCCGCGCGCGTTGCGGCCCTCCGTGTCCATGTAGGAGGCAAACAGGTCGCCCACTTTCTGGCGATCGCTGCCTGCGGGGTTATCCGCAGCAGCGGCGGCTTCAATAATCGCGCGCTGGTTCTCCTGGGACCGGTCGTGCAGGATGCTGAAAGAATCGACGCTGGCCTTGTCGGCCGGAATCTCGGTGGCGGCATACCAGCCGCCATTGGTAAAGCTGAAGAAGTCGTCGCCCGGGCGCACGGACACGTCCATGCCCTCGAGGTCAATGCCGGATACCAGGGGCGCGGGCGCAGCGGACCGTTCAGTTTGTTTGGATTCACAGGCCAGAAGCAGGCTGCAGGCAAGAATGAGCAGTAGTCGGTGGATCATGAAATTCTCTCGGTATTATTCGAAGCGTACCCGCAACGGGCCAGCGAGCAGTATGTAGATACGATGACGTGCGTGATATGCGAGACAAGAACCACCTGGCGGCCTCATTCCTTTGCCTCGACAGTCTCGGCCAGGCCACCGGTGGAACATCAGTCTTCATAAGGCGCCCACCATAGGCATCTGCACAGGTTGCGTCAATTGGCAGGCGGGGCCCAGTGAGGAGCTGCTGCGTCAGCTCCTTCAGGCGGATGGGCGGCAGCTTCGACGCACTCACCAGCGCCACCTGGCATCGAGGGCATAAAAGCGCGTGATGTGCCGGGTGAAGCCCATGGTTTCAGGATGCCGCCAACCAGTCCATGAAAGCCTGGTTGGCCAGGGCAATGCGCCGGCCACGGCGCTTCGCCAGGGCCAATTCCAGCTCTATGACGGGGCGCAGCGGAATACCCACCAGCCCGGGCTCGGCATCGGCCATCATCTGCAGCCCGATACCGACACCCACGCCGCGCTGCACCATGTCGATGATGAGCGGCAGGAAATTGGTCTGCATGCGGATGTCCGGCGCCACCCCCTGCTCAGCGCAGAGACTGTCGAATCGCTCGCGGATAAAATAGCCGCGCTCGTAGAGCACCATGGGCACGGCCCCAAGCGCGGTGATATTGAGATAGCGACGGCCGGCCCAGGCATGGTCGCGACCCACCAGCACTACCACCCGCTCACGCAGCAGGCGACGCAGCTCCAGGCCGCTATCGACACCGTCGGGCTGCACGGTAATCACACCCGTCTCCAGCCGGTCGTCCAGCAGCAGGTGTTCCACGTCTGCCGTGCCGGCCTGGGTGACCGAGGCCTGCAAGCCTGGATACAGCGCCAGAAAGTCTCCGAGCAGGCCCGGCAGGTAGTAGGTGGCGAGCATGGCCGGACAGCCCAGATGCAGCTCGCCTTTCTCGAGTCGATTCAACTGGCGGGCTGAATCGTGAACCGCCAGCGCGTGGTCCAGCAATGCCTCGGCCTCTCCTTGCAAGCGCCGGCCCTCGGCCGTTAAACGCACTCGGCGGCCGCTGCGCTCGAACAGGGACATAGCCAGCTCTGCCTCCAGGCGTGCGATAGCGATACTGACCGCGGGCTGCGCCATGTGCAGGGCCTCGGCGGCCTGGCTGATGCTCTCGCAGCGGGCGGCGGCAACGAAGATTTCCAGCTTGCGCAGATCAAACATATTCAAATCTTATCATTTATATATTTTGAATATATTTTATTTATATTTAGCCGAACCCTAGAATAGCCGCGCACAACACGGGAGAACCGCAATGACCGCGCGCAAATGGCAGAAAATCGACTGGCAGGACCCCTTCCTGCTGGAGCAGCAACTGAGCGAGGAGCAGCGCATGGTGCGGGATGCCGCCCGCCACTACGCACAGGACCAGCTCGCCCCCCGCGTCCGGGAAGCCTTCCGTGCCGAGTCCACGGACCCGGCGATCTTTGCGGAAATGGGCGCGCTGGGATTGCTGGGCCCAACCATACAGGGCTACGGCTGCCCGGGTGTCGACTACGTCAGCTACGGCCTGATTGCCCGCGAGATTGAAAGGGTGGATTCCGGCTACCGCTCGATGATGAGCGTGCAATCCTCTCTGGTGATGTATCCCATCTACGCCTATGGCAGCGAGGAACAGAAGCAGAAATACCTTCCGAAGCTGGCCACCGGCGAGTGGATTGGTTGCTTTGGACTGACCGAGCCGGACCACGGCTCCGATCCCGGCGGCATGGTGACGCGGGCCCGCAGCGTGGACGGCGGCTATGAACTCAGCGGCGCCAAGATGTGGATCTCCAACAGCCCGATTGCCGATGTATTCGTGGTGTGGGCCAAGACCGACGACAATCACATCCGTGGTTTTGTGCTGGAAAAGGGCATGCCCGGTCTCTCTGCCCCCAAGATTGAAGGGAAGCTTGCGCTGCGCGCCAGTGTCACCGGGGAAATTGTTATGGACGGGGTGCGCGTGTCGGAAGACGCCCTGCTCCCCGCCGTGGAAGGCCTCAAAGGTCCCTTCGGCTGCCTCAACAATGCCCGCTACGGGATTTCCTGGGGCGCCCTGGGTGCCGCGGAAGCCTGCTGGCACAGCGCGCGCAGCTACACCCTCGAGCGCCAACAGTTCGGCCGGCCGCTGGCGGCCAACCAGCTCATCCAGCTCAAGCTGGCGAACATGCAGACCGAGATCAGCATCGGCCTGCAGGCCTCCCTGCGCGCCGGGCAGATGATGGACTCCGGCGACATATCGCCGGAACTGATCTCGCTGATCAAGCGCAACAGTTGCGGCAAGGCCCTGGATATTGCCCGCCAGGCCCGGGACATGCTGGGCGGCAACGGCATTTCCGATGAATATCCGGTGATGCGCCACATGGTGAACCTGGAGGTCGTAAACACCTACGAGGGCACCCATGACATCCACGCCCTGATTCTCGGGCGCACCCAGACCGACCTGCCAGCGTTCTGATGGGTGCCCTCTCCCACATTCGGGTACTGGATTTGTCGCGGGTGCTGGCGGGCCCCTGGGCCACCCAAACCCTCGCTGACCTGGGCGCCGATGTGATCAAGGTGGAAAGCCCGGAAGGTGATGACACCCGACGCTGGGGACCACCCTGGCTGGAAGGCGGTGAGGAGTCCGCTTACTTCCTGTGCACCAACCGCGGCAAGCGCTCGGTGCGCATCGATTTCCGCAGCCCCGAGGGCCAGCAACGGGTACGCGAACTGGCGAAGACCGCCGATGTGGTGGTGGAGAACTTCAAGGTGGGCGGGCTGGCGAAGTACGGCCTCGATTACGCGAGCCTGGCGGCGGACAATCCCGGCCTGGTGTACTGCTCCATCACCGGCTTCGGGCAAACCGGACCCTATGCCGCCCGCCCCGGATACGACTTCCTGATCCAGGCCATGGGCGGCCTGATGAGCGTCACCGGCCCCGCCGACGGCGAACCCCAGAAAGTCGGCGTAGCCCTGAGCGATATCATGACCGGCCTCTACGCCACCATCGGCATACTCGCCGCGCTGAGCGAGCGCGAGCAATCCGGGCAGGGACAGCATGTAGACCTGGCCCTGCTGGATGTCACCGCGGCAACCCTGGCCAACCAGGCCAGCAACTTCCTGGTGGGTGGTCGGGTGCCGACTCGGCTCGGCAACGCCCACCCCAATATCGTGCCCTACCAGGCCTTCGCTACCGCCGACGGCCATTGCATCGTAGCGGTAGGTAACGATAAACAGTTCCACAGCTTTGTCTCCGAGCTGGGATTGCCAGAACTCAGCGACGACCCTCGCTTTGCCAGCAACGAAGCCAGGGTGGCGAACCGCGATGAACTGGTGGGCATGATCCAGGAGAAGATGCTACAGAGCGACCGCGATGAATGGCTCAACCGACTGGAGGCCGCCGGTGTTCCCGCCGGACCGATCAACAATGTGGACGAGGTGTTTACGGACCCGCAGGTGCTGGCCCGAGGCATGCGGGTGACACTGCCCCACCCGGACAATCCCGACCTGGAGGTGGCCGGCAACCCCATCAAGCTATCGCGCACCCCGGTGGAATACCGCCGCCCGCCGCCGAAGCTGGGCGAGCACGACGAACTGCTCGACTAATCTGCCTCCTGCTGCGGAGAGCGCCGCAGCTCACAGTATCGCTCGCTGATACGCCAGCCCGACTCGGTCCTGCGCAGGCGGTCGCGGTAGACCACGCTGCCCACCCGGCCACCGTGACCGACGCCAATACCCTTCGACAGGACCCGCACCGGGTCGCCCGGCTGCACAACGATATTCGAAGCGTGATGCGCGAGCGGATGCTGCTGGCTCCCCTCCATCATGCGGATGATGGCCTCAAGCCCTTCAAAGCGCGTACCGTCGAATCCCGACAGATCAAACACCGCATCCTCGGTGAATATCTCTACCAGCCGCTCAAAGCTACCCTCGTCGATCAGGTGGCCGTACAGCGCGATCAACTCGTGGATATCGAGGCGGTCTTCTAGCGTCAACGTGGCTTTGGGTCCGTCGTTTGTCATGTATGGGAGTATAGCGAGAGAGGGTCCGGCATCTACCGGCAGACCTCATACCCTTTTTCCCTACGGAAAAAGCGCATGAGCTCTGTCCAAACCGCGGCGATGCGAGTACCTGTGCCTCAAGGGCTCTGGTTCCCGCGCGATCGCGAGGATCACTTCCAGCTCCGCACTTGAGGGATATCGCCTGCTTTTTTCCAGAGGAAAAAGGCAGGTGAAATCCCGCGGTTCTCAGCTTATGTCTTTGGCAGCGGATTAGTTCTGAGCTTGCGATGGGAAGTGATCCGCCTCGATGCCGCTGAAAAACTATTTGACCTTGTAGAAGCTGGAGCCCGTCTGACCGGGTCCCGAGGAAACCATCACCTCGATTTCGCGAATGTCCTGGGCTTCGAGGAAAGGCTTGTCCTCCACCAGGGTCTCGAGCAGGTAGTGCGAGAGATCTTCCACCGTGGTGTTGCGCACCGGGATGATGAGCGTGTCGGCCTTGAGCAGGATTAGCGTGTCTGCGTCGTGGGTGACGTGGTAGTAGTCGCCGTCTTCGGTGATGGTGAGGTACGGCGAGTCCGCGGGAATCAGCGTGTACTCATCGAGGCTGTCACACAGCTTGCGAATCTGGTTCTTGTAGACCGCGTAATCGCCGGTCAGGCCGTTGTCATCCACCGGCGCGACGATGCGGGCCGACACACTGAAGTTGTGACCGTGTAGCCGCTCCCGCTCGGTGGCGGAGAACACGGTGAAGTGGGCCGCCGAGAACTTGTGGCTTTCCTTGTCGATATGAATCGTGGTGAGTCGTTCCATGGGGATCCTGGTTGCGGGGCTCTGGCAAGTAATCCACAGCAAGACAGCCCGGTCAAACCGGCCTGTGCTATGGTGGCGCGATGAGTGAAAACCTTTTCCTTACGTTGGCTCGCGGCTTCGCGGATCAACCGGACAAGTGCTGCCTGAAGCTGCCCGACGGTGGGCAATGGAGCTTCCAGCAGCTCGACACCCTGTCGGCGCGGATGGCCACGGTACTGTTATCGCAGGCGGCGCCGGGTGACCGGGTGCTGATGCAGGTACAAAAGTGCCCGGAAGCGGTGGCACTGTACCTGGCCTGCCTGCGGGCCGGGCTGGTGCTGGTGCCCCTGAATACTGCCTATACCGCCGCCGAGTTGGACTACTTCCGGCAGGATGCGGAGCCGGCTATCGAGGTCGATGATCGCGGCCTGCAGCGCCTGTGCCTGGACAGCACCTACGTCGACGTACTTGAGTCGGTGGCTGAAGTGAAAGGTGAAGACCTCGCGGCCATCCTCTATACCTCGGGTACCACCGGCCGCTCCAAGGGCGCCATGCTCAGCCACGACAACCTGCGCAGCAATGCGCTGGCCCTGCACAGGCTGTGGGGTTTCCGGGCCGACGACGTGCTGTTGCATGCGCTGCCGATCTACCACGTTCACGGCCTGTTCGTGGCGCTGAACACCGCCCTGCTGAACGGTTCGACCGTCCTGTTCCAGCCGCGCTTTGATGTCACCAGCGTGCGCAAGGGCCTTGCCAGGGCCACCGTGATGATGGGTGTACCCACCTTCTACACCCGTATGCTTAGGGAGCCCGCCATCGACCGGCAGGCCTGTGCCGGTGTGCGCCTGTTTATTTGCGGTTCAGCACCGCTGACGGAGCAAACCTTCGCCGCCTTTGAAGCCCGGACCGGCCACCGCATCCTCGAGCGCTACGGCATGTCGGAAACCGGCATGATCAGTTCCAACCCCCTGGACGGAGAGCGACTGGCGGGCAGTGTGGGCTTTGCCCTGCCCGGCGTCGAAGTGCGCATCTGTGACGACCAGGGCAAGCCGCTGACTGAAGGCGACGTCGGCGTGGTAGAGGTACGCGGCCCCAATGTCTTCAGCGGCTACTGGCGGATGCCGGAGAAAACCGCCGCGGAGTTTCGCGACGACGGCTTTTTCATCACCGGCGACATGGGCCGCCTCGATAGCGACGGCCGGCTGTGGCTGGTGGGTCGCGAGAAAGACCTGATCATCACGGGCGGCCTCAACGTCTACCCCAAGGAGGTAGAACTGTGCCTGGACGGCATTAAAGGTGTACAGGAAAGCGCTGTCATCGGCGTACCACACCCGGACTTTGGCGAGGCAGTGGTCGCCGTCTGCGTCATGGCTGACGACCAAGCGATGCCGGAAACCGAGCTTGAAGCGGCGATAGCGGATACACTGGCGCGCTTCAAACAGCCAAAAGCATACATCCAGCGCGCGGACTTGCCCCGTAATACGATGGGCAAAGTGCAGAAGAACCAGCTACGGGAGGACTACCGCGACTGGTTCCAGGCCGGGGAAGCCGCTGCTGCCGAATAATCACAAGGACACTCCATGGACTCCACCGCAAACCTAGCCATTATCACCGGCGCCAGTGTCGGCATCGGCGCCGCTGCTGCAGCCCGCTTTCGCGAGCGCGGGTTTTCCGTATATAACCTGTCGCGACGCAGCTGCCCGGTGGAAGGGGTCGAAAACCTCCGCTGCGATCTCAGCGACACTGCCGCTATCAGCAGCGCCATCGAAGTGCTCACACCACGGGTGGCCGGGGCCGCCCAGGTAGCTCTGGTGCACAACGCCTGCCAGATGCTGAAGGACAGCACCCGCGAGTGCCCCGACGATCACCTGCAATCTGCCCTGCAAACCAATGTGATGGCCGCCAACACACTTAACCGCGCCCTGTTGCCAAACATGGCAGAGGGCTCAAGCGTGCTCTACATCGGCTCCACCCTGTCCGAGAAGGCGGTGGCCAACTCCTTCAGCTACGTGATCTCCAAGCATGCCGTCGCCGGCATGATGAAGGCCACTTGCCAGGACCTGATGGGCAGCGGCATTCACACCGCCTGCATCTGCCCGGGCTTCACCGACACCGAGATGCTGCGCACTCACCTGGGCAACAACCAGGAGGTGATCGACAGCATCGCCGGGCTCAACAGCTTCCAGCGCCTGATAGAACCCGACGAGATTGCCAGCCTGATCGAATGGGCCCACCACAACCCGGTGATCAACGGCGCCATGCTGCACGCCCACCTGGGCCAGCGGGAGAGCTAGCGATGGACAGCGTACACACTGCAACAATCACCCCCCTGGACCCTGCCCTGCTGGCGGAGCGCCGAGAGCGGGTGTTCCTGGTGCTGGCGGGCATCTTCATCTGCGCCATGACCATGCTGAATATCCTCGGCATCACGCGCTTCATCCAGCTCGGCCCGATGCAGCTTGCTGTGGGCGTGCTGCCCTACCCCATCACCTTCCTGTGCACCGACCTGATCTGCGAACTGTACGGTAAGCGTCGCGCCAACTTCATGGTGACCCTGGGGCTGGGGCTCAATTTCTTTATCCTCGGCTTTATCTATCTGGGCAACCTGGTACCGCCGGTAGGGCCCGAGTCGCTGCCGCCCTGGCAGCTCATGCAACTGGCGGAGCCGGTGAGCCTGCCCAACGGCACCGTGGTGGAACAGCAGGTGGAGCTGTACCAGCTGATCTACGCCACCACCTCCGGCGCGGTGTTTGCTTCGATGATGGCCTATATCGCCGCCCAGTACTGCGACGTGCAGCTATTCCACTTCTGGAAGCGCGTCACCCGCGGCAAGTACCTGTGGGTGCGCAATAACTTCAGCACCATGATCAGCCAGCTGGTGGATTCCTTCATGGTGGTGCTGGTCACTTTCGGCGCGGTGTACCTGGCCGGTGACATGACCACCAAAACGCTGCTGACCCTGATGTTCTCCAACTACATCTTCAAGTTCTGTGTCGCCGTGATCGACACCGGACCTTTCTACCTGGGCGTTATCCAGCTACGCAAGTACCTTGGACTTGCTCCAGGGGAGATCGCCTGAGCGAGGGTGGCTCACTTCCTATCGCAAGCTCAGAGGGTAACTGTCGCCAGCGATAGGGCTTGAGTACCGCGGGCTCGTGCCCGCCTGCGTCTGCCTTGCGAGGAAAGAGCCAACCGGTAAGACTGCGGCAAACAACGTCGCCACCCGGTGGAGAACTGCCATGCCCAGCCTGTTTAAACACTTCGCGGTACTCAAACCCGATCTGCAACTTGAGCAACGACCGGTAACGCCGGATTTTTATGAAACCCTGGATTATGACTATGACCAGTTTCGGGGTCACGTGCTGATCTCAGCCTACCGTTTCGACAGCGACTGGAGTGCCTGGGAGAAGCACCCGACGGGCGACGAACTGGTGATGTTGCTCTCCGGTGCAGCGGAGCTGGTGCTGAGTGAACACGACGGCGAGCGCAGGATCTCACTGTCCACGCCAGGAGAATACGCCTGCGTCCCGAGGGGCACCTGGCACACAGCGCGTGTCAGTACGCCAACGCAAATGTTATTCATTACACCAGGTGAAGGAACCGAAAACACGGTTGAAATTGGTGCTTGATAGGAAATTCAATCCCCCAAGTGGGTGAGTTTTTTCTATACTTGGCTCCACTAAGGAGCTGTGAGTGAACTGGACAATTTATCTCTCTGGAGAAATCCATACCGACTGGCGGCAGCAGTTGGAGGACGGCGCAAAGGCGGCTGAATTGCCGGTGAGCTTCACGTCCGCCGTCACCGATCACGAAGCCAGTGATGCAGCGGGCGATATGCTGGCGCCGGCCAGCGAAGGTTTCTGGCGCGACCACAAGTCCTCCAAGGTCAATGGCATTCGCACTCGCACCCTGATTGAACAGTGTGACGTGGCCGTGGTGCGCTTCGGCGACAAGTACAAACAGTGGAATGCGGCCTTCGATGCCGGCTACCTGGCGGCACTGGGCAAGCCTTATATCACCCTCCACGATGAGGCGATTATCCACCCGCTGAAGGAAGTGGATGCGGGCGCCATGGCCTGGGCGAAAACGCCCGCCGAGGTGGTCGAAATCCTCAAGTACGTGACCCGCGCCTGATGGCGAAGGCAGCGGTGTACACAATCTCGCGCGAGGACGCCATCGTGCGCGTCGACTTTCTCCAGAGCCCGGAGCCGGAAGACATGTTGGCCGTGATGGACGAGCTGGGAAGCATGCCGGATTCCAGCCTGCGGCTGTATGTGATGATCCAGGCCGAAGTGATGTTGAGTACCGCCGAGGTCCGCGAAGGTGCGAAGATTGCCCGCAGCTACGAGTACCAGCCCAGCCGCGTCGCCGTGGTAGCCCCCGGCAGTATCACCTACGGTATCAGCCGTATCTTCAAGGTGTTCCGGGAAAGCGAGCAAACCGAGTTCGACGTCTTCCGCGAACTAGACGAAGCCCGGGCCTGGCTGCGGGCCTGACGGCCCGCCTCCATCACCTGCTCAGTCAGTAGGCAGCGAGCCGCGACGGCTCGGTGCTGGCAGCCGCCGCCAGGTATTCCTCCGCCAGCTCTTCCGCCACCAGGTGCGGTGAACGGCCGGCGCGGTCCGAGCGGAACAGGATTTCCTGCAGGTTGCTCTCGATCCGCTCCACGTGTTCGCGCATTACGGCTTTGTCGCTGCCAATGCGCTGGTGGTAAACATCGATAATGCCGCCGGCGTTGATAAGAAAATCCGGGCAGTAAAGAATACCGCGGTCCCAGAGGTGATCCGCCTGCCGCTCGTCGGCCAACTGGTTATTGGCGGCGCCGGCCACGATACCCGCACGCAGGCCGTCGACCGTCTCGTGGTTCAACACCGCACCCATGGCGCAGGGCGCGACCACGTCGGTTTCCAGGGTGAGAATGTCGTCGGTGGAGACCACCTGCACGCCGTGTACATCCTGGGCGCGTCTCAGGTTCGCTTCATTGACATCGGCACCGTAGACCGTGGCGCCGTCGGCCACCAACAGGCCGGCCAGGTGGAAGCCCACGTTGCCGAGGCCCTGGATCGCGACCCGCAGGCCGCCCATGGAATCTGCCCCCAGCCGGTACTGCACCGCGGTGCGAATGCCGAGGTAAACACCGTAGGCCGTGGTCGGCGACGGGTCGCCACCGTGCGCTTCACCGCTGGCAAAGCCGCTGACATGGGCGGTGCGTTCCGCAATCCGTCGCACGTCATCCTCGCCAACGCCTGAATCCTCGGCTGCCACGTAAAGACCGCCCAGGCTGTCGATGAACTCGCCCATGGCATGCAGCAAGTCCGGTGTCTTGTCCTGATGGGGATTGCCGATAATCACCGACTTGCCGCCACCGAAGGGCAGCCCCGCCAGCGCCGACTTGTAGGTCATACCCCGCGACAGGCGCAGCACATCGTAAAGCGCCTCGTCATCGCTGGCGTAGGGGAACATGCGGCAACCGCCGACACCGGGGCCAAGACGGGTGTCGTGGATGGCGATGATGGCCCTGAGCCCCGTGGCCTCGTCGGAGGCAAAGGCGACTTTCTCGTGATGATCAAATGCCGGATTGCTGAATACGCTCATTCCCAAAATCCTCAGGCTACTTTCTCGACGAACTGCACAACGTTCTCGCCGCGGAACTGCGGCATCAACTGCTGGCGCTGTAGCTCCAGCTTGTCCCGATTCTGGTCTTTCACATGGCCAAAGCCGCGCAGCTGCAGTGGCATTTCCGCAAGCTGCACCGCCAGGCCGTAGTTGTTACCGTCCAGGCCCTTGAGAATCTCATCCAGCAGGGCTTCGTAGTCGGCGATGTCCTGGCGCTCCTGGCGGCGCTCGGCGGTCATGCCGAAGATGTCCAGCGGCGTGCCGCGCAGGAACTTGAATCTGGCCAGGATGCCAAACAGGTGCAGGGTCCAGCCCGGGAACTCGCGCTTGATCAGGCGGCCGGTGGCCGGGTCCTTCTTTGACAGCAGCGGCGGCGCCAGGTGGAACTTCAGGCTGAAGTCGCCGCTGAACTGGCTTCTGAGCTTGTCGATGAAGGCGCCGTCGCTGTAGAGCCGCGCCACTTCGTACTCGTCTTTGTAGGCCATCAGCTTGTAGAGGCTTTTGGCCACGGCCCGGGTCAGGGCCTTCGACTCGCTGTTGTCGGCCTCGCGCACCCGGCTGACCGCAGCGTTGAAGCGCTCCGCATACTTGGCGTCCTGGTAAGCCACCAGGCGATCGCTGCGGTCGCTGATCAGCTCTTCCAGGCTCAGGGTCTTCGGCTTCTGCAACGCCCGCTCAACCAGGGCCATTACCCGCTCCGGCTGGTGGGCCGCACGGCGGCCCCAGAGGAAGGCCTGCTTGTTGAAGTCGATGGCCACGCCGTTGAGCTCGATAGCGCGCTCCAGGGCCTGCCAGCTCACCGGCACCAGACCCTGCTGGTAGGCATAACCCAACAGGAACAGGTTGCTGGCGATGGAGTCACCGAGCAGCTCAGTAGCCACCGCAGTGGAATCGATAAAGAAGCTGGAGTCCTCGCCCACTTCCTCGCGGATGGTCTGCTCCATGGCAGCGGTGTGGAATTGTGCATCCGGGTCCAGCACAAAGGCCGCGGTGGGTACTTCAGCGCTGTTGACCACGGCGCTGGAGCGTTCGATGTCGACCTTGGCCAGACTCTCATAAGACGCCGCCACGGCCAGGTCGCATCCCACCAGCAGGTTGGCTTCACCGGCGGGGATGCGCACCGCCTTGATATCTTCCTGGTTATTCGCCACGCGCACGTGACTCACCACGGCGCCAAACTTCTGGGCCAGGCCGGTCTGGTTGAGGGTGGCACAGCCTTTACCCTCGACGTGGGCCGCCATGGCCACCAGCGCAGTCACCGTCAGCACGCCGGTGCCGCCGACGCCGGTGACCACTGCACTCCAGGGTTCTTCCAGGGTGGGCGGGGTCGGTTCCGGCAGCGGATCGAACACTGTGCCGTCGCCGCCGTTTCCACCGCGCTTCTTGACCAGCTCACCACCGTGCACGGTAACGAAGCTCGGGCAGAAACCCTTCACGCAGCTGAAGTCCTTGTTGCAGGCGCTCTGGTCGATCTGGCGCTTGCGGCCCAGCTCGGTTTCCTTGGGCACCACCGACAGGCAGTTGGAGGCCTTGCTGCAGTCGCCGCAGCCTTCACAGACTGCGTCGTTGATGAATGCGCGTTTGGCGGGATCTTCCAGGATGCCTTTCTTGCGGCGGCGGCGCTTCTCGGCGGCACAGGTCTGCACGTAGACGATGACCGACACGCCTTCGAACTCGCGCAGCTCGCGCATCAGCGCGTCCATCTCGTCGCGATGGTGCAGGCTGTAGCCCGGAATGGCATTGAAACGGCCCTGCCAGGCACCGGGCTCGTCGCTGACCAGGGCGATACGGGCAATGCCCTCACCGCGCAGCTGGTGGACGATGTCTTCGACGCTGAGCTGGCCGTCGATGGGCTGGCCACCGGTCATGGCCACCGCATCGTTGTAGAGAATCTTGTAGGTGATATTGACCTTCGCCGCCTGGGCAGCGCGAATCGCCAGTATGCCCGAGTGGAAGTAAGTGCCGTCACCCAGGTTCTGGAACACATGCTTGGTTTCCGTGAACGGCGCCATGCCGATCCACGCCACACCTTCACCGCCCATCTGCGAGAAGGTCTCAGTCTTGCGATCGGGCATCCAGGTCGCCATGTAGTGACAGCCGATACCCCCCATGGCGCGGCTACCCTCCGGCACCTTGGTGGAGGTGTTGTGCGGGCAGCCGGAACAGAAGTGCGGTACTCGCTCGGCACTGGCGCGAGGCTTGGCCAGGGACTGTTCCTTACGGGTCAGGAATTCCAGCCGCGCCTTGATGTCCTCGGACTCAAAGAAGCGGCCGATACGCCCGGCGATGGCGCGCGCCACCATGGCCGGCGTCAGCTCGCCCAGGTTGGGCAGCAGGTCGCGGCCCTCTTCATCGAACTCACCAATCACCCGCGGGCGCTGAGCCACCGGGTAGTTGTAAAGCTGGCCGGTGAGCTGGTCTTCGATGATGGAGCGCTTTTCCTCCACCACCAGGATTTCTTCCAGGCCTTCGGCAAACTCGTGGGTGGTCAGCGGCTCCAGCGGCCAGCTCATGCCCACCTTGTAGACGCGCAGGCCGATCTGGGCGGCCAGGTGCTCGTTGATGTGCAGATCTTCCAGTGCCTGCATCACATCCAGGTAGGCCTTGCCGGTGGTGATGATACCGAAGCGCGGGTTGGGGCTGTCGACCACGATACGGTTGAGGTTGTTGGCGCGGGCGAAGGCGCGGGCCGCGTAAATCTTGTACTTGTTGAGCCGCAGTTCCTGCTCAAGCGGCTTGTCGGGCCAGCGAGCGTGCACGCCATCCGGCGGCAGCTCGAAGTCCTCCGGAATAACGATATTGATACGAGAGGGATCGATGTCGGCCGAGATCGCCGAATCCATGTTCTCGGTGATGGCCTTGAAGCCGACCCAGCAACCGGAGTAGCGGGACAGCTCCCAGCCGTAGATACCGAGGTCCAGCACTTCCTGCACATTGGAGGGGTTCAGCACCGGGATGGAGGCACCGATAAACATATGCTCGGACTGGTGCGGCAGGGTGGAAGACTTACAGGCGTGATCGTCGCCGGCCACCGCCAGCACGCCGCCGTAGCGCGAGGTGCCGAAGGCATTGGCGTGTTTGATCACGTCCATACTGCGATCGACACCCGGACCCTTGCCATACCACATGGAGAACACACCGTCGTACTTCGCGCCCTCGAAAATATTGGTCTGCTGGCTGCCCCACACCGAGGTGGCTGCAAGGTCTTCATTGATGCCCGGGTGGAAGTGGATGTTGTGCTGTTCGAGGTAAGACTGGGCCTTCCACATGGCCTGGTCGACGCCGCCCAGGGGTGAGCCGCGGTAACCGGAAATAAAGGCAGCGGTGTTGAGCCCCCGGCCCAGGTCGCGCTGGTGTTGCAGCATCGGCAGGCGCACCAGGGCCTCGATGCCGGTCATGTAGGCCCGCGTGGTGTCGAGCGCGTACTTGTCGTCCAGGGATACCTGCTTCAGGACGGGATTCTGTGCTGCCATAGGGGCGGTGCCTCGGGTGTTATCCCACCATTCAGATTTGGTAATAATACTCAAATCCCGTGGCATAGTTCTTCCCTCTTTACACTCTGCAGGCGTATATGGGTATAATTTTTCCCAATAATGCTAAAAAATAGGAATATTTATTCTCATGGATTTACAAAGCACCGACGTCGACATCCTGCAGATGCTGCAGCGTGACGCCAGCCTCAGCACCAGCGCCATCGCCGAGCGCCTCAACCTGTCCCAGTCACCCTGCTGGCGGCGCATCAATCGCATCGAGCAGGCTGGCCTGATCAAAAAGCGTGTCGCCCTGCTCGACCGCCGCGTCCTGGGTATGGACGTGGTGGTGTTCGCCACCGTCAGCCTCACCGCCAACGGTCGCCAGAACCTGGAGGCCTTCGAGCGCGATATCGTCTGCTTCCCGGAAGTGATGGAGTGCTACACCATGGCTGGCATCTGGGACTACATGCTCAAGATCGTCGCCCGCGACATCGCCCACTACGAGGATTTCGTGCGCAACACGCTGACCACCAACGAGTCCATCCGCGAGCTACATTCGCATATGGCGGTGACGGAAATTAAAAACAGCACTGAACTGCCGCTGGATACCCAGCTCTAGTCGAGAAAGGAGACACTGATGGATGACCTCGCTGCAAGCATGCCGCTCTCGAAACTGCTTGGCGTCAAGACGAAGCAGGCAGACCCCGCGGAAGTCGTCGGGGAGATGCTTGTGACAGCAGACCACTGCACGTTGGGCGACTCCGTACATGGCGGAGCGCTCATGGCATTTGCCGATTCACTGGCCGCAATCGGGGCTTTTCTAAACCTCCCGGAAGGTGCTGGAGGTACAACGACCATTGAGAGCAAGACCAATTTCATTAGCGGAGCACCCGCTGGTACCGTGCTGGAGGGTCGATCGACTCCCGTGTCGATTGGTCGCCGCGTCTCCGTCTGGCAGACAACTATTTTTCGCGAAGACGAGAAGCTTGTGGCAACAGTCATTCAGACCCAGCTTGTGTTGTGAGGTTTTGACTTATAGCTGAGCCCCCGGGTTCATAAGGCCCAAATATCGGAAACGGTCACCCTGGTCCCAGGAGCCTATTGAGCTATAAGCGCTGACTCACGCCGAGCTGGGTGATCAGCAACGCCGCGCCCATCAACGCAAATCCCTTGAGGAAGTGGGCCTGCTGCAGCGCCTGAATCACCTCGTCCTGCGCGTTGATCATCTCGTACCCATGTACAACGATGGTTACGGGCAGTAGAAAGGCAATCAACAGCCAACCGCCGAGGCGGGGGCGCCAGTTCAGGAGAATCATGGCGGCACCCGCGAGTTCGGTGATCCCCGAGAGGAAAATCCAGAACACCGGGTAATGAAAGCTCGGGGGCATCAGCGACACGTAATAGGGAATGTTCGTGAAGTGCGTGACGCCTGACAGGAGAAACAGCGAGGTAAACAGCGCCCGCGCCAGCAGGTTCAATGAAATGTGTTGGGGTAATCGATCATCTGCAAACATGGTGGGGCACCTATTCGTTATGGGTAGCGACCCAGACCGCGAGCCGGTAGTGGTTTGGCGGGTTCATGCTGTATGCGCGGCGTTGGCTTCGATCCACGCACTGATGCGGCGCTTGCGCGCCTCGGTCGAGTCGCTGGCAATACCAGCAATCAATTCGGGCAGGCGGACGGCGGCAAGCGCATCGCGATAGCCGGCCTCGGCGCTGCGGAAGGCAGCGGCGATACTGCACGGCCCCTTGCACTCCGCCGGAGACGCGCCGCAGGGGCCGCTGCGGCGCACTTCCGTGCAGCGAAAACTCGGCTGGGTACCATCGATAGCCGCGGTGATATCCCACAGGGATACTGTTTCCGGCAACCTGGAGAGCCGATACCCACCCGCAGCGCCCCGCTTCGCGGAGACGATGCCTGCCCTACTCAGTGCCTGTAGCTGCTTGGCAAGATAAGGCGGCGGCACACCGAGAAACTCAGCCAGCGCCTCTCCCGGCAGCGTTGCACCAGGGGGCAACAGTGCCAGCAATGCACAGGTGTGCGCCGCCCATTCGACGCCTTTGCCAATCTTCATCCTTCACCACCCACCCGGCACGGAACCTTTCTATTGCATATTACGGATAAAATATATCCATAATAAAAAATGATCAACCCCTTGCGAGGCCGACCGGCAGATGCAGGATTTCAACGGCCCTTGTACTTCGGCCTACAAATCAGCAGGAACTGACCTGGCAGGGCAAGCTACCAAACCCGGGCACCACGCCAACCACCGTGATGTCGGCGCTGGCCAAGTAGTGCGGGGCGATCAATCTGTCGCAGTGCCTTCTGGACCTTGATGTTCACGACGCCCCCTGGGAGGGCGGGCAAGCAGCTTGTTGTAAAAGTGTTCATCAAACTGGGAGCAGGAGCTCAGGACCGAACAACGGTTAGGTGATAGCATCGTCCGCTGAGCGGTCGTGGAGCATCCAAGTTTGACCGAGGAGATCACACAAGCAGCCGTCATCGCCATCATTGTGTTCTCCACAGTGCTGGGCGTAGAGCGTTTGCCCGGCATTCGCGGCAGGAGCCATTCAGTACGCGCAGCTGCGGTCGCATTAATCGTCTTTGCCGCTGTGGCGGCGTTGCGCCTGATATGGCCGGCACTGGCACGGTGATCCCTTCCAATACGAAACGGGCGGGAGCTGTTGCGAGCCCGGCATGCTCAGCTTCCTTCCAGCCTTTGGGATAGCGCCAATGCTGACGACAAAACCAGGCTTTCATCACCAGAATGAAACCCACCGGGAAACCCTACTGAAATTTCTTGCTCTAGCTGCGGTGCTAGTCGGCTACTTTGGCTACATGAGCTGGAAGTTCGATGCATCCACCGGCTTTGGGCTCGCTCTTTTAACCTGGAGCTTCTTCGTGCTGTGTACACCAATCGCTGACGGTGGATTCATTCTGGCATTTCCAGTTCGGCTGCTCTTCGGCGTGAAGATGGCAGTAACGCAGGTGGTCGTCTGGCTTCTCGCGATCTCTGTAAACCTCTTTATGCTCAAGCTTTCACCCGACACCTACGATCTCACCTTCCTGACGACACTGCTCGAGAAAATACTCACTACCGCGAATCCCTATTGGGCAATACTAATAATCAGTGCACTGGGAACCCTCCTGTCCATTTATTTCGGCGACGAAATGATGGACGTAACTACGCATCGGGCCAGAGAAAAGCACCACAAGCATGGCTTGAAGTACAGAGCCATCATTGTGTTCGGACTGGCGGCGCTGACTGTAACCGCCTACTACCACTTGCTCAGCAGTCTAGGTATCTCAGTTCCTACCGGGTAATCTCCGGTGTTGTGATACCCACGGTAGGCACCAGGGCTCAAGGGCTCGTAAACTCGTTCAGATGAACCAGCAAGCACTACTTCAAAATAGCAAGCTTCCCAACACCGGCACGACGATATTCACAGTGATGTCGGCGCTAGCCAACGAGTGTGGGGCGATCAACCTGTCACAGGGTTTCCCGGATTTCGATGGACCGGAGGCCCTGCGCGAGGCGCTGGGCCGGCATGTAATGGCGGGCCACAACCAGTACGCGCCGATGGCCGGTGTGCTGCCGCTGCGCGAGCAGATTGCCGCCAAGCTATCGCGCTACTACGGGGTCGAGGCAAATCCGGACGCGGAGATCACCGTGGTGCCCGGCGCCACTGAGGCAATCTACTGCGCGATCACAGCCTGCATTCGCCCGGGGGATGAAGCCATCGTTTTCGACCCGGCCTACGACAGCTACGAGCCGGCGATCAGCCTGAGCGGTGGCGTCACCCGGCATATTCCACTCACGCTGCCAGAGTTTACGATTGACTGGGACCGGGTCGAGGGCACCATCAATTCGCGCACGCGGCTGATCATTATCAACTCGCCCCACAACCCGACCGGCGCCATCCTGCGGGATGCCGATCTGCGCCGTCTCGAGCAACTGGCTGAGGCTCACGATCTGTACGTGGTGAGTGACGAGGTGTACGAGCACCTGCTGTTCGATGGCGAGCGTCACTGTTCAGTGCTGCAGTACCCCGGCTTGCGGGCCCGCAGCTTTGCGGCATTCTCTTTCGGCAAGACCTTCCACATCACCGGCTGGAAAACCGGCTACTGCGTGGCGCCGCCGGCGCTGACAGCGGAGATGCGCAAGGTCCACCAGTTTGTGGCTTTCGTGGCGGTGACGCCGGTACAACTGGCGCTGGCGGATTTCATGGCGGAGGACCCGGACTTTGCCGCGGGTCTGGCGGATTTCTACCAGGCCAAGCGCGACCTGTTCTGCGACGCTGTCGCCAACTCGCGTTTTACCCTCACTCCCAGCGCGGGCACCTACTTCCAGTTGCTGGACTACAGCGCCATCAGCGAGGAGCAGGACCGCGATCTGGCCGAGCGCCTCACGCGGGAACACGGCATCGCGTCGATTCCCGTGTCAGTGTTCTGCGAACAGCCGTTCGACGGCCACTACCTGCGCTTCTGCTTTGCCAAGACCGACGCGGTGCTGAAGCAGGCTGGAGACATCCTGTGCAGCATCTGACCAACACCGAGGAAACGAACTCATGAGCGACCTGCATATCGCCCTGGTACAGAGCGAGCTGGTCTGGGAAGACCCGGCCGCCAACCGCGAACATTTCGAGCGCGCCCTGGAAGACCTGCCGCGAGAGATCGACCTGGTGCTGCTGCCGGAGATGTTCAGCACCGGCTTTTCCATGAATGCCGAAGCCGTGGCGGAGCCGGTGGCCGGCGACACCGAGACCTGGCTGGGGGCCCTGGCCCGGGAGCACGACTCCGCGGTCATCGGTTCGCTGCCCGTCCGCGATGGCCAGGCCATCTACAACCGACTGCTGTTCGTCACCCCGGACGGTGACACCCACCGCTACGACAAGCGACACCTGTTCACCATGTCCGGCGAGCACGAGCACTACGCCGCCGGCAACGGAAGACTGGTCATTAACTGGCGCGGCTGGCGTATCTGCCCCATGGTCTGCTACGACCTGCGCTTCCCGGTGTGGATGCGCAACCGCCCTCTCGATGACCCCGACGGCTACGACCTGCTGGCGGTGGTCGCCAACTGGCCCTCCAAACGCGCCCACCACTGGCGCGCCCTGCTGCTGGCCCGTGCCATCGAAAACCAGGCCTGCTGCGTGGGCCTCAACCGCGTCGGCAGCGACGCCAACGGCCTGAACTACACGGGCGACAGCCTGGCCTACGCCGCCGACGGCAAACTGCTTCTCGACTGCCAGGACCGCGCCGGCGTCTTTACCACCACCCTCGAACGGAAACCCCTCGACACCTACCGGCGCAAGTTTCCCCTGCACGCGGACGCCGACCCTTTTACCGTCGGCTAATTGTGCCGAGTTTGCTTCTGTCAGCTTGGTACTGGCAGACCTCATACACTTTTTCCTCCGTGAAAAAGTGCATGAGCTCTGTCCACACTGAGTTGGTGCTCGCTCTCGTGCCTCAATAGTCCTGCATCTGCCAGCAGACCTTACATCCTTTTTCCTCCGGAAAAAGCACATAAGGTCTGTCCACACTGAGCAGGCATTTAGGACGGTGCCTCAAAGAGTTGGAAACCCTGGATATTGGTGGAACGGATCACTTCCAGCACCAATATTGAGGGATCGTGTTTGCCTTTTTTGCAGGAAAAAGGCGGGCACGATCCCACGGTTCTCAAGGTGGATCGCTGGCAGCAAGCCCGTTCCGAGCTTGCGATAGGAAGTGATCCACCTCGATAGTGAGCAGCTTCAAGAGGATCACTTCCAGCACCACACTTAAGGGATCGTGTTCGTCTTTTTCGCAGGAAAAAGGCGGGCACCATCCCACGGTTCTCAAGGTGGATCGCTGGCAACAAGCCCGTGCCGAGCTTGCGATAGGAAGTGATCCAACTTGACAGGCAGGAGCTCTGAGAGGGTCACTTCCAGCACCAATCTTGAGGGATCGTGTTTGCCTTTTCCGCAGGGAAAAGGCGGGCACAATCCCATGGTTCTCAAGACTAATCGGTGGCAGCAAGCCCGTTCCGAGCCTGCGATAGGAAGTGATCCGTCTCGGCTACGAAGCGAAAATCAGCCCCGCTCGGAGAGGAGTTGACCCAGGCGGTCGAGGTCGTTGACGACCCGCCATTGGCCGCCGCCCGCTTCGACCTTCTGCCGCCAAAGGGCCAGCCGGTCGAGGTATTCGCGCGGGTCGACGTTATCGGTGCGCAGCTTGGTGACGTTGACGGCCACGACTTCCACGTCGTCGAAGGACAGTTTGATATCGCGGTTGTAGCCGGCGGGCAGCTCTTCCTGCATGTCGGAGAAGATGAGGATGGTCTTGTTGCCGACCTCGTGCTCGTTGAGGTACTCATCCGCCTGCAGCAGGCCGCCGGAGATATCGGTATAAGCAGCGGAGCGGGTGCTGTCGATGAACTCGTCGATCTTGTCGAGGAAGGCACGCTTTTCCTGGTTGGCGGTGCTGGGCCGGTCGCTGAAGGTGGTTTTGGCGATGATGTCCTTCTCGCTAAAGCTGCCGGTATCGATACGGGCCACGGCGAAAGCGTCGCCGGAATCGAGCTGGGTCAGCAGGTAGGCGATGATCTGCCGCGCCTTCTGCAGCTCGGCGGTGTAGGTACCGGAGGTATCCAGCAGCATGTACACGCCGCGATTGTTGGGGCCCTCGGGGGCGGAACAGCTGAGCGGGATAAACCCGACCAGGACGATCAGTGCTGCTCTAAGGAGTTTTTCCATAGCCCGGTTACCCCGTCTTCTCGCTTGCTCTTGCCCTGCTCTTCCTCTTCCGGCAGGCCCTTAATGCGGTGCTCTACCCACAGCGGCAGGAAGGCCACCGCGTCACAGACCTCGGCCAGGAAGGGCCCGGCGCCCCGGAACAAGGCACCGGCGATGCGCAGGGTGGTCGCCAATACCCGGATCAGCGCCACCGTGAACATGCCCAGCACGGTGCGCAGTGAGTGGATGAAGGTTTCCAGCGGAATCGCCACGAAGGTCAGTGCGAAGGGCAGGATGAAGCCCATGCCCATCTGCGCCGCAGTGGTAATCCACATGAAGGGCGGCGGCCCGGCGTCGAGCTGCTCCCCTCTCAGCATGGCCGCCGTGGCCAGCTCGTCCTGCACCAGGATCTCGCGCATGAAGGCCAGGCCCGCTTCCACCAGCGCCAGGGAGGTGAGAATACCCAGGGATATCCACACCATACGCACCCGCAGGCGGTCGTCCAGGGCGCTGATCACCGGGAACAGCCGGGTGATACGCAGGGACTCCATCAGGAACAGACCCATGGAGATCTCCACCATGATGATGACCAGGGCGGCAATATCCGCCACCTGCATGCTGCCGATGGTGCTGGTGCCGCCGACCATCTCGGCCATGGGCCGGGCGATCAGGTTGAAGTTGATAATCGCGCCGCCCACGGCGATGGCCAGCACGAAGCTGGAGACAAAGAACTGGGTGAGCGACGAAGAGGAAAGTCGGCGCAGCGCCGCGTCGGAACCCTTGTTGATCTCACCGTAGTCGGCCATGTGATTGTCGATGGCGCTGGCGCGATCCAGCAGCCGCTGCAGGCGGGTTTCGGCGCCGGCCAGGCGGCGCACCAGTTCCTGCCAGTGGGGCCGGGCCCGGCTCAGCAGGCGGTGGCGCTCGCGGGAATCCTTGCGGTATTCATTGATGGCCCGCTCTTCCATGTCCTGGATGGACTGGTGCACGCTCTCTAGCATGGTGGCCACCATGCCCTCGGCCTTGGGAATCTGGGCGATGGCCGCCAAAGCCTGGGTCCAGG
The DNA here is from genome assembly GCA_028280635.1 of Halieaceae bacterium. GTDB lineage: Bacteria > Pseudomonadota > Gammaproteobacteria > Pseudomonadales > Halieaceae > JANQIO01. The sequence goes on from JANQLM010000043.1 coordinate 157,247, forward strand.
CGTGGGGTGCCGGGGGCACTTCCCGGGAGCGCTGGTAGTCTTCCTCAATGGCGGTAATGGCTTCACTGACCTGGCGGTGCAGGGCCGGGTAGTCACCCAATTCCTTGCGCACCGTGTGGTCGATACGCTCGAACTCGCGCTCGACCGCGCGCTCCGCCGCCTGGCGGCCCTGCTCCAGCAGCACCTCTCGGTTGCGCGCCTGCAGGGCCTGCTCGGAATGCTTGAGTGCCACGCTGCCCATGCGGCAGGCCCGGTACAGGGTATTGCCGGCGTGCAGCAGGCCCGCGCGCAGCGAGCTGCGGCTGAAGTAGACCACCAGCGACAGGCTCAGGAACACCAGCAACAGGGACAGGCCGGGATAGGGGGTTAGGCTCAGAACGTCTGACCAACTCATAGTGAAGTCCTCCACTTTCCCTATTGATGGCAGGGTAGGGAGAACTGCGCCAACGATGGATCAGTAGACTGTGACTGCGGTCACAGACGTGAAATCTGGCTTGGTGGGACTGTGACAGGCGTCGGCGGGGGTGGGGAACTCTCCGGGAGTGGCGCTATCGGGACGCCATTCCCGGAGTGGGAAATGGAGCTTTACTCCATGCGGTCTTCGGTGGCGATGCTGGCCACCACGCGGCGGTTGGCCGCGCGACCTTCCTCGGTGTCATTGCCGGCGATGGGCTGGGACTCACCAAAGCCCTTCGCTTCCAGGCGGCCGGCGTCGATGCCAAAGCGGCTGGTCAGCACCTCGATCACCGCTTCGGCGCGGCGCTGGGACAGGCCCTGGTTGTAGGCCTCGGGACCCATGCTGTCGGTGTGCGCCTCAATGGCGGCGGACACCTCCGGGTGGCGCTTCATGAAATCGGCCAGTTCTTCAATGTCGTCAAGGTAGCTGGTGTCGACGTCGGCGGAATCAAAGCCGAAGTTCACCTTGAGCTCCACCGATTCGCCGGCCACGAAGCGAGGCTCGCAGCCGCGTTCATCCACCGTGCGGCCCGCCGGCGTGCCGGGGCAGGCGTCGTCCTCATCGATCACGCCGTCACCGTCGCTGTCCAGGGGCTCGGGCTCAGGTTCAGGCGCTGCCGCCACGGCCACCGGGGCCGCTGCCGTGCGCTTCGCCGGCATGCCCAGGCGGTAGGACAGGCCGATAGAGACGGTGAAGTCGCTGGTGTCGTCGTCAAAACCGAACAGGTAGCGGGCGTCGCCGCGCAGGCTGAATTTCTCCGTGAAGTTCCAGTGCACACCACCGCCGAAATTGGCCTCGGTGTCCACCTCGTCAAGGTTGCCGTTGGGCACATCCCACTCACGCTCAAGCTGGCCGGCACCGGCGGCCAGGTAGGGGTGCAGGTTGCCGCGGGGCTTCAGGTAGTAAAGCGCGTCCAGGTGCCAGCGCAGGGTGTCCACATCAAAGCCGTTGTCGCCGTCGGCCTCGCCGTCACTGAACCAGAACTCGCCGGCCCAGCGCTCGGTGAAACGGTACTCCAGGGCGCCAAAGTAGGCGGAGTCATCGTCCACTTCGCGGTCGTCGTCGAAGATGTTGTAGCTGCCACCGGCGGAGAAGGTGATCGGCGGGGCTTCCGCGACGGCGACCGGCGCGAAGGACACCAGCGCTGCCATCAGGACGGCGAGTAGAGCTTTCGGACTGTGCATGGTGGCGAACTCCTTGTCTGTTTGTTGTGCGGGTGCCATTGCGCATAAAGCATAGCAATGAGCTGGCTAAATCACTATTGCATCAGAGAATTGTGCAGCTTTCGTGACGCTGCAGTACCCGGCTGGTTCGAGCTACCAACCCAGCCGCGACTTGATAAAGGGGATAGTGAGCGTGCGCTGCAGCGCCATGGAGTCCCGGTCCAGGGTCTCCAGCAGCGCCATCAGGTCCGCCATGGCGCGCGGCGCCCGCGACAGGATGTAGCGCGCCGGCTCCTCTTCCAGCAGCAGGCCCCGTCGCCCGGCGCGAAACCTGAGGATCGCCAGCTTGTCGACATCGGTCGGGGCATCCAGCTGGAAAACCACACCCCAGCTCAGCCGCGAATCCAGATCCGGCAGCGAGATGGCGAGCTGGCGCGGGGCCGCCTCGGCGCTGAGGAGCAGCCGACAGCCGCGTTCCCGGGCGCGATTGATGAAATGGAAAAGGGCCAACTCCCAGTCGGCATCACCGGCAATGACGTGCAGATTGTCCAGGCAAACCAGCGCCAGCGCGTCAACGTCTTCCAGCACCTGGTCCGGGGCCATGCCACCGAGCTGATCCAGCGGCAGGTAGAGGGCCTCCCCGGAGCTCACCGCGTGGCAGGCGCCCTGCAGCAGGTGACTGCGGCCGCTACCCGGCGGGCCGTGCAGGAAAACCATGGGTTCGCCATCGGGGCTGGCCTGGGATTCCAGCATTGATTGGAGCGGACCCAGCGCCTCGCCAAACAGGAAGTTGTCGAGAGTGGCGTCGTCGCTCAGGTGCACCGGCAGGGCAAGCTGGGCGAGCTCAGCGGGCATTTTTAGTCCCGCTATCAGCATTTCGAGTCCCGCTATCGGCATTGTCGGTCTCGCTGCCTGCGGTGTAGAAGTCAGAGGCTTTGTAGTAATCCTTGACGTGGCGCAGCAGCACGGCGATCACCGCCGCCATTGGCAGGCCGATCAATACACCGACAAAGCCCGCCAACTGGCCGCCGGCCAGTACCGCAAAAATCACCGCCACCGGGTGCAGACCAATACGGTCGCCCACCAGGTAGGGGGTCAGGATATAGCTCTCTATCATCTGGGCGATGCCGAAGACCGCCGCCACCCCCACCAGGGCGCCGAATTCCCCGAACTGAATCCAGGCGGCAATGGCCGCAGCACCAATCCCCATCACCGTGCCCAGGTAGGGCACGATGGCAAACAGGCCCGCGAACACACCGATGGCGACGGCCACATCCAGGCCCACTACCACCAATCCCACCGAGTAGATAATGGTCAGGGCCATCATCACCAACAACTGGCCGCGCAGGAACGCGCCGATCACCTCGTCGCACTCCCGCGCCAGGCCCCGGGCCTTGCCCTGCCAGTCCTCGGGCAGCAGGCTCATGACCTTGGGCGTAATCTTGTCCCAGTCCCGCAACAGGTAGAAAGCCACCACCGGGATTAGCACGGCATTGCCAAGCGACACCGCGAAATTGGCGCCGGAACTGCCCACGTAGCGGCCCAGGGCCGCCAGCATCTTGCCCAGTGACTGCCAGTTTTCCGCCAGGGTTTGCTTGATCTTCAACTGCGGCACCGATTCCGGCGGCAGGGCCAGGGCTTCTGTCAGCCAGGGCAGCACGCTGGTGGTGGCCCACTCGTAAGCCACCGGGATACCGCGCACCAGCACGTTCACCTGGCTGATCAGCAGCGGCAGCATGACAGCCGCCGCGCCCAGCATGAAGACCGTGAGGCCCAGGAATACCAGGGTCACCGCCAGGTTGCGGCCCAGGCCGCGACGCTCCAGCCAGTCGGTGGCGGGGTCACCCAGGTAGGCGATCAACGCGCCTACCACGAAGGGTGACAGGATGGGACGCAACTCGTAGGTCAGCCACAGCAGCAGGGCCAGGGCCAGCAGCAGCGGCAGGCCCAGGAACTGGCGGCTGGGCCGCATCATGGATTCCATCGATAGACCAGGTCGAGGTTGATGGGGCCGCGTCGCAGCGGTTCAGGGGCGTCAAGCCGCTCCAGGCGCCGATTCAGGGAAACAATACGGTGCAACTGTTCAGGCTCAGCCTGGGCGGCCAGCCGGAAGACCACGCTATTCCCCTCCAGGTAGGCGGGCCAGGCGTTGTCGATCAGTTCCACCGCCTCCAACAGTGCCAGCACGTCGCGGTACTGCTGGAAATCCGCCACCGCATCTACCCGTACCAGCACTTCGCGGCCCTGGCTGGCGCCGACGGCAACCGCATAGCGTTCCGCCATGCGATCCGCCACAAAATCCACGGCGTTGGCAGTAAACACCGACGCCATCTCGCCGTAGAAGCTGGCCCTGGAAGAATTCTGGTTATAGAGGTAGGTCCAGTCGCCCATCCAGCGCTCACCGGGCAACACCGTCAGGCGGCCCGCCAGCACATTGGCGACGCCGTAGCGCTGGGAGGCCGAGAAAATCGCCAGCTCGTCCATGCGCCACAGGTCGTGCACGTCCAGGGCCAGGGTGTCCTGCAGGTCGTAAAGCGGATACACCACCGGCACGCCACGGCGTTCCAGCTCCTGGCCCAGCCGCCCAAACACCTCGGGGTCGCTGTCGGCGATGGCCAGCCGGCGGTTGGCGCCGTCATCGATTACCAGCCAGACCAGCAACGGTGGCCGGTTGGCTGTCCACAGGGGAGCACGGGCCTCCAACAGCAGGTCGTTGACCAACTGGGGATCGAAATGCACCTGCAATTCGAGGCTGTCATCGTCCGGGCGCAGGTAGCGGTAACGCTGCATGTAGTTGGAGGCATTGGCCAGGGACTGCTGCAGCAGGGGATTGTCCAGCACGCCGGGGCTGCCGGAGGTTTTTACGAACACCTGGGCCAGGCCCTCCCGGGTGCCGCGCGCCAATTCGCCGGCGGAGTGGTCCTTCACGGGCACCAGGGCCCGGTGCAAATCTTCCACCAGCACCGCCTGGACAGACAGGGCCAGCAGCAACATCGCGCCGGCCAGCAGGGCCTGGATCAGCCTCACGTGATTTGCCTTGGGGAGTTCATCGACCGCGGATTTTAGCAGTACCTAGGCGCGCTGCGACAGGATAGAATACCGCCTTTTTCCACACTCCCAGCCAGCATGAGCGACCAGCCCGCCAACTCCCCGACACTCAGTTACAAGGACGCCGGCGTCGACATCGATGCGGGTGAAGCGCTGGTCCAGCGCATCAAGCACGTTGCCAAACGCACCCATCGCCCGGAAGTCATGGGTGGCCTGGGCGGCTTCGGCGCCCTCTGTGAAATCCCCGCGGGCTACAGGGAGCCGGTGCTGGTATCCGGTACCGATGGGGTGGGCACCAAGCTCAAGCTGGCCATGGACCTGGGCATTCACGACAGCATCGGCATCGACCTGGTGGCCATGTGCGTAAACGACCTGGTGGTGGCCGGCGCCGAGCCGCTGTTCTTCCTCGACTACTACGCCACCGGCAAACTGTCGGTAGACACCGCTGCCGCAGTAGTCGAAGGCATCGGCCGCGGCTGTGAACTGGCGGGCTGCGCCCTGGTGGGCGGCGAAACCGCCGAGATGCCGGGCATGTACGAGGGCGAAGACTACGACCTGGCAGGCTTCTGTGTCGGGGTGGTGGAGAAGTCCGGGATTATCGATGGCAGCGCGGTGGCCGCCGGCGATGTGCTGATCGGCCTGGCGTCCAGCGGCCCCCACTCCAATGGTTACTCCCTGATCCGCAAGATTATTGAGGTGGCCGGCGCCGACCTGGCGGAGGCGTTCGATGGCAGCAGCCTGGGCGCCACCCTGCTTGAGCCCACCCGCATCTACGTCAAAGCCCTGCTGGACCTGTTCAGGTCGGTGGACGTCAGAGCCCTGTGCCATATCACCGGCGGCGGCCTGCTGGAAAACCTGCCGCGGGTGATTCCCGAGGGCGCCAGCGCCTTGGTCGACACCGGTAGCTGGACCTGGCCGCCGGTATTCCACTGGCTGCAGGAGCAGGGCAATGTCGAGACCCGCGAGATGTACCGCACTTTCAACTGCGGGGTGGGCATGGTGGTGTGTGTGTCCGAGGCTGAGGCCGACGCCGCTCTGGCGCAGCTAACCGCTGCCGGCGAGACTGCCTGGCGCCTGGGCCGCATCGAGGAGGGCGCCGAACAGCCGGTGGTACTGGCGGGCCTGTGAAGCTCGCGGTACTGATTTCCGGCAGCGGCTCCAACCTGCAGGCCTTTATCGATTCCTGCGCCAACGGCGACTTGCCCGCCCACATCGCTCTGGTGCTCAGCAACAAGCCGGGCGCCGGCGGCCTGGCGCGGGCCGAGGCCGAAGGCATCCCCACCCTGACCATCGACCACCGCGAGTTCGAGAGCCGCGAGGCTTTCGACCAGGCCATGCTCGAGGCCCTGGCAACCGTGGCGCCGGACCTGGTGATCCTGGCCGGGTTTATGCGCATCCTCACCCCGGCTTTTATTGCGGCTTTTCGCGGCCGTCTGTTGAACATCCACCCGTCCCTGCTGCCGAAATATCCCGGCCTCAACACACACCAGCGCGCGCTGGACGCCGGCGACAGTGAGGTCGGCGCCACCGTGCACTTTGTCACCGAGGAACTGGACGGCGGCCCGCCCCTGCTGTTCGCCCGGGTGCCGGTGGCAGCGGATGACGACGCCGCGGCACTGGCGGACAAAGTGCAGCGCCGCGAGCATGTTATTTACCCGCTGGCCGCCCGCTGGTTTGTCGAGGGACGGCTGGCCCTGCGCGACAACCAGGCACTACTGGACGACCAGGCATTGCCCGGCACCGGCATCGACCTCGACACAATCCGGGACTGAGGCCCGGGCGGGAACTACTTCATCTGGCCCAGGGCACGGGCCGCATTCTCCACATAGCGCTGCTCGGTGCGGATGCGCTCTTCAGCCACCGGGTCCGGCGCCAGACGCAGGGCATAGCCGAGCTGGGAACGCGCCTCCAGCATGCGCCCGTTCAAATAGAAATACTGAGCGCGAGACTGGTGCAAGCCGTAGGTGTTGCCGGTCAGGCCCTGGGTTTCCGCCAGCACGTACCAGACGTAGGGGTCACTGGGGCGGCGGTCCGCCTGACCCTGCAGGATTTTCTCGGCCTCGGTGTAGCGGCCAGCCCGCAGGTGGGCCTTGGACACCGCCATGGTCAGGGGATAGTTGCCCGGCATCAGCATCCACTGCCGGCCCAGTAGCGACAGGGCGTCATCGAACTCACCGGACTCGATATGGATATCCGCCTCCGCCAGCAGGTAGGGCAGGTTGTCCGGCCGGTAGTTGCGCAGCGGCTCCAGCAGTTCCATGGCTTCAGCGAACTTGCGCTGCCGGGTCAGCACCAGCGCCAGGCCGTACTGCTGGGCTTCCGCGTTGCGGCCCTTGCGCTTCAGGCGCTTGCGAAACCAGGCCTCCGCCTCTTCGTCGGTGCGGAAGCTGCCGGCCTGCACCCGCATGCGCATGAGTTGGAAATCCGGGTTGTCGTCGAACACATTGCGCGGATACTGGCGCGCCCGGTTGCGGGCATCGGCAATACGGGTTTCCGTCAGCGGGTGGGTCATGAGAAATTCCGGCGGCCGGCTGTAGCTGCGGGTCTCGGCCTGCATCACCTCAAACATATTGGCGGCGCCGTTGGGGTCGAGGCCGGCGCGAGCGAGGTTCTGGATACCGACACGGTCCGCCTCGCGTTCGTGCACGCGGCTGAAACGCAGCCGGTTCTGCTGGGCCGCCGCCTGGGTGCCGGCAATGGTGGCAATGCCCGCGTCGCCGGCGCCGGCCACTACCGCCACCATGCCACCGAGCAGGCCCAGCAGTGAGGGAATCTGGCTGCGCTGGGCGGCCTCGACGCTGCGCGACCAGTGCCGCTGGCTGACATGGGCGAGTTCGTGGGTGAGCACCGAGGCCAGTTGGGCCTCGCTCTGGGCTTTTTGCACCAGGCCGCTGTGAACGCCCACCACCCCACCCGGCACCGCGAAGGCGTTGATTGAGGAGGCTTCCACGGTAATGAGCACCAGCCGGCGGTCCTGCAGCTCGCTGGTTTCCGCCAACTGGAACAGCAGGTTTTCCAGGTAGTCCTGCATCAGCGGGTCTTCCAGCGCGGGCACCTGGCGTCGGTAGGACATCAGCCACACCCGGCCCATCATGTATTCCTGGCCAACGGGGATCACGCCAGTCTCCCCCATGGTGGGCAGGTCGTCGCGCTGAGCCCGGGCAGGCGCCTGCAGCAGCGCCAGGGCCAGGGCCAGGGCCAGCGGCAGGATAAAAAAGAGTGTGCGCATCAGGCCCTGGGCAGGGTCACCCCGGTCTGGCCCTGGTACTTGCCGCCGCGGTCGGCGTAGCTGGTCTCGCAGACTTCATCGGACTCAAAGAACAGCATCTGCGCCACACCCTCGTTGGCGTAGATTTTGGCAGGCAGGTTGGTGGTGTTGGAGAACTCCAGGGTGACATGACCTTCCCACTCGGGCTCCAGCGGCGTCACGTTGACGATGATGCCGCAGCGCGCGTAGGTCGACTTGCCCAGGCACACGGTGAGCACCGTGCGGGGAATGCGGAAATACTCCACGGTGGACGCCAGCGCAAAGGCGTTTGGCGGGATGATGCAGTACTCGCCGTGGATGTCCACGAAGCTGTTCTCATCGAAGTTCTTGGGATCGACGGTGGCGGAGTGGATATTGGTGAACACCTTGAAGTGCTCGGAACAGCGCACATCGTAGCCGTAGCTGGAGGTGCCGAAGGAGATCACCCGCTGGTCGCCGACATAGCGCACCTGTTCGGCCTGGAAAGGCTCGATCATACCTTCCTGTTCGGCCATGCGCCGAATCCACTTATCTGATTTGATGCTCATGAAAATCCCGTAGTGTCTGGTGCGCGCGCACGCTGGCCGCGCCTAGTCGTTGCTGATTACGATTTCCGGGGCTGCCGCGTCGCCCGCCCCGGCCAGGGCCTGGGTGACCCGGTCAGCGATGGCCAGGTAGCTGGCGGCTTCCGGTGAGTCCGGTGCCGCCACCACGGTGGGCCGGCCGCTGTCGGTCTGCTCGCGAATGCTCAGCGCCAATGGCAATGCCCCCAGCAGTTCCACGCCGTATTCCGCCGCGATGCGCTGGCCGCCCTCGGCGCCGAAAATATGCTCCTGGTGACCGCAGGCGCTGCAGGTGTGCACCGCCATGTTCTCGACAATGCCCAGCACCGGAATACCCACCTTGGAGAACATCTCAATGCCCTTACGTGCGTCCAGCAGGGCGATGTCCTGCGGCGTGGTCACGATCACCGCGCCGGACACCTTGGCCTTCTGCGACAGGGTGAGCTGGATGTCACCGGTGCCCGGCGGCATGTCAATCACCAGGTAATCGAGCTCGCCCCACCAGGTCTGTTCCAGCATCTGTTGCAGGGCGCCGCCGGCCATCGGACCGCGCCACACCATGGGCGTTCGCTCGCTGACCAGGTAACCCATGGACATGGTGGCCAGACCGTGGGCTTCCACCGGCAGCAGGTACTTGCCGTCCTTCTGCTCCGGTTGGCGGGATTCGGGGATGCCCAGCATAATCTGCTGGCTGGGGCCGTAGACATCGGCATCCAAGAGGCCCACCGCTGCGCCGCGGGCTTTCAGTGCCAGGGCCAGGTTGACAGCGGTGGTGGATTTGCCCACGCCGCCCTTGCCCGAGGCAACGGCGACGATGTGCTTGATCTGGTTCATGGGGACATCCGGGTGGCGCGACGGACGCTAGTATAAGCAGCGACCCGCGCGCCCACAATCGAACGCCGCGTCACTGGCTGGCGTCGATAAACTCCGCCAGGTCCTTGCGGAACTTCACCAGCGAGGGTGGGTGCACGTACATCATGTGACCGGCCTCGTAGTACTCAATGGCGACGTTGTCACGCAGGCTGTCCGGCAGCGGCATCTGGTCGATGAAGTACTCCGACGCCCGATAGGGGGTAGCCAGGTCAAAGTAGCCCTGCTGCACCAGCACCTTCATGTCCGGGTTGCGAATCATCGCAAACGCCAGGTCTATCCCGGTATCGGCGGGCGTCTTGTAGCCATGCCTGGGATCCTTGTGCATGCGGTCCCAATGGCGCCACAGGCCGCCGGACACCACGTACTGGCGATCGATATCGACACCCAGTACTTCCCGGTAGTAATCGTTGAAGGTAGCCACGAAACCCGGCCCCACCGAGCTCATGTACGGATCAAAAGGCATGTTTTCCGCGAGGGCGTTGGTGGTGTAGCCGAAGAAGCGGGAATCGATACGGCCGGCGAGCTGGTCGCGGTCACGCAGCAGCTCCTGTACAAACTGGCCTTCAGTGACACGGAAATCGGCGCGCTGCCAGAAGACCGGGGTGGTGCCGGTGTAGGCGGCGAGTTGCTCCGCCACCCGCTGGCGCTCGGCGTCACTGGCGCGGGCACCCTTGACCAGCACGGTCAGGTAGTCGGAGATGGCGAACTCGTCGACCTCCGCCAGAAAGGCCTGGAAATCCGCGGGCTTGTTGGCCAGCGCGTCATGGAACCAGGCGGTGGCGGCGTAGGTAGACAGGGCCATGGGGTAACCGGTTATCAGGTTGGCTACCCCTACCCCGCCGCCGCCGGCGGAGTCCATGTAGGGGGATACCAGCACCACGCCATTCAGGCCGATGCTGTAACGGGTCAGCAGGTCGTAGCTGACGCCACCGGCGCGCATCCCGCCATAGCTCTCGCCGAGGATGTACTTGGGAGAAGCCCAGCGGCCATTCTCGGAGATGTACTGGGCGATGAAATCGGACACCGACTTGATGTCGTTATCCACTCCCCAGAAGTCTTCGCCTTCCGCCTCACCCAGCGGACGCGAGAAGCCGGTGCCGACCGGGTCCATCATCACCAGGTCGACCTTGTCGATAATGCTGTACTCGTTGTCCCTGCGCTTGAAAGGTCCCTTGCCATTCACCTCCAGGTCTTCGACCACGGTGATCTGCGGGCCCAGCACGCCCATGTGCAGCCACATGGAGGCGGAACCCGGCCCGCCGTTCCAGGCAAACATCAGCGGCCGGGTGGCCTTGTTGGCGCCTTCCTTCTCGTAGGCGGTATAGCCGAACTCGGCAATGGGCACGTCCTCTTCATCGCGCATGATCAGGGTACCGGCGGTGGCGCGGTAGCGAACCCGCTGGCCCTGGACGCGGATTTCGCCCTGGCTGACGAAGCGCTGGGGTTCGACCTCTACCTCGGGACTGTTTTCATGGTGGTCGGATTCGTGCTCGTCGGCCCAGGCTGCTACGGGCAGCAGCAAGACCAGGCACAGGAAGGTCTGGAAAGCTCTCACGGTGTTCTCCTTAATCGTGGCAGCGGCGAACGCCGCGGCGCCAAAAGCCCGCAAGTATAACCCGAGCCCACTTCACCGTCGGCGGCCAGCGGTCTATGCTGAACCCACAACAATCTACAAAAACAATCCACAGCAAGAAGGGGGGTTCAGGGTATGGATCTTGGGTCTATCAACTGGCTGGCGGTGGCAGTGAGTGCCGCATCAGCGTTTATCGTGGGCGGTATCTGGTACGGGCCAATTTTCGGCAAAGCCTGGCAGCGGCTGGCGGAAGTCAGCGACGAGGAGATTCAGGCAGCGAATCCCGCCGTAATCTATGGCGGGGCCTTCGCCCTGACGCTGGTGATGGCCACCAGCCTCGCCCTGCTCCTGCAACTGCACCCGGCCCCTGCCCTGGCGTCCGGCTTATCTGTCGGCGCACTGCTCGGGATAACGCTGATTGCCGCCAGCCAGGGCATCAACTACCTGTTTTCGAGGAGACCGCTGGCGCTGTGGCTGGTGGACGCCGGCTATATGGTGCTGCTGATGGCGGTGATGGGCGCCATTCTCGGCGCCTGGCGCTGACCGGCCGCTAGCGGCACGGGGCTGGCGGCGCGCGGCTAGCGGCGCGCGGCTAGCGGTTCCGCCCCAGCTTCTCGTGGGCGTCGACCCATTCGTTGGTTCCGGTCTTGCGGTCCACCCGGGTGGCGGCGCCCAGTGACAACTCACCCGCCACCACTACGCCGGCGGCGATTTCCAGCAGTTTCATCACCTTGCCGGGACCATAACAATCCATGATCTCCAAGCACTCGCGCTGGGTCGCCAGGCCAGTGCCACCGCCGTAGGTGGCCATGATCAGGGCCGGCAGGGTGACGGAGAAATACAGGTCGCCATTGCGGGTCACATAGTTGTAGACCGTGCACTGGTTGGCCTCGCCGATGTTGGCGGCATCCTGCCCGGTGGCCAGGAACATGGCGGCCAGACCATTGGCCGGGTGGGCGGCGTTGTTGGAAGAGCCGGCCATGAAGGCACTGAGGGTGGAGATGCCGTAGCCGTAGTGCATCTGCTCCGGAGTGATACGCAGCACATCACCCAAGACCTCGCGCGGCAGGGTGATCTCCGCCGTGACCCGGCGGCCGCGCCCTTTCAGGGAATTCACGTAGGACGTGCGCTTTTCGGTATCGAAAGAGCCCGACAGCAGATAGTGGCGCATATAGGGTATCTGGCTGCGAATCCACTCACAGGCCACGAAGGTCGCCTTGCCGGTCATGTTCTGGCCGGCGGCGTCGCCGGTGGAGTAGTCGAAGCGGGTGTGCACCATGTTGTGCACGATGTAGTGCTCCACCTCCAGCAGTTTGCCCACCGAGGTGGTGGACTCGGCCTGCGCCTTCACGGCGTCGAAGTTGGCCACCAGCCAATCGCGGAAATCCCGCGCCTCGCGGGCGCCGCGAAAAATAAACGTGGGCGCCCGCTGCATGGCCTCGCCACAGACGGTGGTCGTGACCCCCCCGGCCTCGCGGATCACCCGCATGCCGCGGTTGTAGGACGCCACCAGTGTTCCCTCGATAGTAGCCATGGGCACATAGAACTCACCCTGGGCATGCTCCCCATTCACCAGCAGCGGGCCCGCCAGACCGATGGGGATCTGGGCGACGCCAAACAGGTGCTCAACGTTGCCTTCCATGCTGTCCGGGTCGAAAGAGAACTGCTTGGTATGATCGAGGGTCGCCGGCGTTTTATCCTCGATGAACTGCTGGCGTTCGGCGATGATGTCCGGTGTGTAATCGTCGGTGTTACTGCGGGGGATTTTGTTGCTCATGCTGGGGCGTCTCGCAAAAAGGCCACAGGATAGCACTCTCTGTGATGAGCGGAATCGGCCATCGGGATGAGGTGATGTCACCCCGGCTGCCAACGCCCCCAAGACAGGCGCTCCCTTGGTCTACATCGAGTTTCTCGTCTAGGCTGAAGACATGAAGACACCTATTGCAATGATCACCGGGGCCTCCTCCGGAATCGGGGAGGCGCTGGCAGACCAGTTTGCCCGCGACGGCTTCGACCTGGTACTGGTGGCCCGCAGCGAAGACAAGCTCAGGCAACTGGCCAGCGCGCTGCGCGCCACCCACGGCGGCACAGTGCATGTGCTGCCCGCCGACCTGACCCAGCGCAGCGCGGCCCGCAAACTGGCGACGGCGCTGGCAAACAAGAAGCTGGAGCTGAGTGTGCTGGTAAACAATGCCGGCGTGCTCGAACACGGTCGCTTTGCCGACATCTCCGCCACTACCCACCAGCAGCTAATCGACCTGAATATCAGTGGGCTGACTGCCATGCTGTCGACCTTTGTGCCCGGCATGATCGAGCGCGGCGAGGGCCGGGTGCTCAACGTGGCGTCCATCGCCGCTTTTCAACCGGTGCCCGCCCTGGCCAGCTACGCCGCCAGCAAGGCCTATGTGTTGTCGCTTACCGAGTCCCTGTCGGAAGAGCTCAGGGGCACCGGCGTAACCGCTACCGCCCTGTGCCCCGGAGTCACCGAGACCGGTATGCTGAGCGGCGCACAGGCCAAGAACGAGAATCTCAAGATACCGGACTTCGCCGTAGGCGATGTGCGCGATGTCGCCGAAGCCGGCTACCGGGCCTGCATGAAAGGTGAGGTCATCTGCGTACCGGGCCTGGTGAACCAGCTCTCCACCCTCAGCAGCCGCAACACCCCACGCTGGCTGCTGCGCCGCATCTCCGGCGTGGTCGGCCGCTACACCACCCGCGACCGCCACCGCGGCTGACCGGTGTGAGGGATTGGGGTATAGTGGCGCCCCTTTTTTGAGCCGAGACCCTCGTTCGCATGCCCGATAGCAGCACGCCCAGCCAAGCCCGCGATATCCTGGTGACCAGCGCCCTGCCGTACGCCAATGGGCCACTGCACCTCGGGCATATGTTGGAGCAGGTGCAGACGGATATCTGGGTGCGCTTCCAGCGCTCCCGGGGCCATAGCTGCCGCTACGTCTGTGCCGATGACGCCCACGGCACCGCCATCATGCTGACCGCGGAAGAGCTGGGCATCACCCCCGAGCAGCAGATCGAGCAGATGCATGCCGCGCACCTGGCGGACAGTCGCGACTTTCTCATCGACTTCGCCAATTTCTACAGCACCCACTCGGAAGAGAATCGCGAGCTGAGCGAGTCGATCTACAAGGCGCTGCGTGGCAACGGCCATATTGCCGAGCGGGAGATTACCCAGGCTTTTGACCCGGAGAAGCAGCTGTTCCTGTCGGATCGCTATATCAAAGGCACCTGCCCACGCTGCAAGACACCCGACCAGTACGGTGACAACTGTGAAGCCTGTGGGGCCACCTACAGCCCCAGCGAACTGATCGATGCGAAATCAGCCCTGTCCGGAGCCACCCCGATCGACAAGGCGTCGCTGCACTACTTTTTCACGCTGCCCGCCTTCGACGCGATGCTCAAGGCATGGACCAGCAGCGGCACGCTGCAGCCGGCGATCGCCAACAAACTGAGCGAGTGGCTGGACGCCGGCCTGCAGGAGTGGGACATCAGCCGCGATGCCCCCTACTTCGGCTTCGAGATTCCCGACGCGCCGGGCAAGTACTTCTACGTCTGGCTGGACGCGCCCATCGGCTACATGGCCAGCCACAAGAACCTTTGCGACCGTGAGGGGCTGGATTTCGACGCCGTCTGGCAAAAGGATTCCAGTACCGAGCTCTATCACTTCATCGGCAAGGACATCATCAACTTCCACGGCCTGTTCTGGCCTGCCATGCTGCATTCAGCGGGTTACCGTACGCCAACAGCCATTTTCGCCCACGGTTTCCTGACCGTGAACGGCACCAAGATGTCCAAGTCGCGGGGCACGTTTATCAATGCGCGTACCTACCTGGACCACCTGGATGCCGAGTACATTCGCTACTACTTCGCCGCCAAGCTGGGCAGCGGTGTGGACGACATCGACCTCAACCTCGAAGATTTCGTGCAGCGGGTGAACTCCGACGTGGTGGGCAAGGTCGTCAATATTGCCAGCCGCTGTGCCGGCTTCCTGCGCAAGGGCTTCGACAGCCGGCTGGAAGCCGATTGCAGCGAACCGGCCCTGGTGCAGGAGTTCATCGATGCGGGTGAGATGATCGCCGAGCTGTTCGACACCCGCGAATTCAGCAAGGCCATCCGCGAGATCGTGGCACTGGCGGACCGGGCCAACCAGTATATCGATGAGAAGAAGCCCTGGGTGTTGGCCAAGGAAGCAGGCCGCGAGACCGAGGTGCACGCCGCCTGTTCGGTGGGCGTCAACCTGTTCCGGGTGCTGATGACCTACCTGAAGCCGGTGCTGCCGGCCATGGCGGAGAAGGCGGAGGCCTTCCTGAACTGTTCGCTGGACTGGACGGCGCTGCAGGGACCGCTGGTCGACCACCAGGTAGCCAGGTTCAAGCCCCTGCTGACCCGCATCGAACCGGACCGCGTTGAGGCCATGGTGGCTGCCACCGCGGCCGAGGCAGCCCCGAAGCAGGCGGCGGAGAACGCTGCGCCCGCTCCGGAAGAAACCGACGACAGCGACAACACCATAGACTTTGACACCTTCGCCAGGGTTGAGCTGCGTGTGGCCGAGATCGTTGCCGCCGCGCACGTCGAGGGGGCTGACAAGCTGCTGCAACTCACCCTCGATCTCGGCGGTGAGCAACGCAATGTGTTTGCCGGTATCAAGCAGGCCTACCCGGAACCGGAGAAGCTGGTGGGCCGTCTCACTGTCTGCGTCGCCAACCTGGCGCCCCGCAAAATGCGCTTCGGCGTGTCTGAGGGCATGGTACTGGCCGCCGGCCCGGGCGGCGAAGACATCTACCTGCTGCAGCCGGATGCCGGCGCAACACCTGGCATGCCAGTGAAGTAAGCCCGCCCGGCTATACGCACGGATGCTGTTCAATTCCTACGCCTTCCTGGGCTTCCTGGCGATAGCGCTGCTGGGATATGAAAGTCTGCGCGCCCGCTGTGGCCAGCGCGGCGCCCTACTGTGGCTGGCGGTCAGTTCGCTGTTCTTCTATGGCTTTTGGGATCCCAGGTACCTGACCCTGATTCTCGGCTCGGTTGCTTTCAACTACAGCATGGGCCGGGCGATCCACAGGGTCAGGTCACGGCCGGGTTCGGTCTCAAGCGGGCTTCTGCTCTGTCTTGGGGTGAGCGGCAATCTGGGATTGCTAGCGTACTTCAAATACCTTGGACTGATGGCACAGGCCATCAACCTGGTATTGAGCCAATCCCTGACGGTGCCGCACGTCGTCCTGCCGCTTGCCATTTCGTTTTTCACCTTCCAGCAGATCGCCTATCTGGTCGATATGCGCCGCGGTGAGGTCAAAGACCCGGATTTCGTGAACTACCTTGTCTTCGTCACCTTCTTTCCGCAGTTAATCGCCGGGCCGATCGTGCATCACAGCGAGATGATGCCGCAATTCAGCAGCACCCGGGATGGCGCGCAACGCTCGTCCGATTTCGCAGCCGGCATCTCTCTGTTTGTGCTCGGCCTGTCAAAAAAAGTGCTGCTGGCGGACAGCTTTGCGCCGGTGGCCGACGCCAGTTTTGCATTGGCAGATTCCGGCCAGGCGCCGGGACTCGCCATGGCCTGGCTGGGCGTGATCGCCTTTACCCTGCAGATCTATTTCGATTTCTCAGGCTATACCGATATGGCCTTCGGCGCGGCGCGGTTGTTCGGCATTCGCCTGCCCGCGAACTTCTACTCGCCCTACCAGGCCGGCTGCATTATCGAGTTCTGGCGCAGGTGGCACATCACGCTATCTCGATTTCTTCGCGACTACCTGTACATTTCCCTGGGAGGCAATCGGCGCGGCCGCGCGCGGCGCTATACAAACCTGATGGTCACCATGCTGCTTGGCGGCCTCTGGCACGGGGCATCGGTGAATTTCCTGCTCTGGGGTGGATTGCATGGCCTTATGCTGTGCATCAACCACGGCTGGCGGCACCTGCTTAGGGCCTCAGGCCTGGAGACGCTGCGCGAGTACCTGGCCTACAAGCTAGTGGCCTGGGGGCTGACCCTGTCGGGTGTCATGGCCGCCTGGATTCTGTTTCGCGCGGAGACCCTCGGTGGAGCCACGCTGATGCTGAAGAGCCTGTTTTCCGCCGCTCCAGACACAGATTTGCCAGCCTTTTACATGACCAGATTCTACGACCTGGACGTACTGATCAATAGCTTGCTGCCGTCGCCACTGATCCCGAAGGACATGTGGCTGATTGGCCTGGGCAGCGACCTGGGGATGCTTGCGCTGGGTGTGTTTATCTGCCTGGCGATGCCGAACTCAATGCAGCTCATGGCACCGGTGGCGCCGTCCGCCACGCCCCTTGCTGAACAGCAGCCTTCCAACACCGCGACCACACTCACCTGGCGGCCCAACGCTGCCTGGGCAGTGACACTGGCCCTGCTGTTTGCCGCATGCCTCGTTTCGCAAACGCGCGTTGACGCCTTCCTGTATTTCCAGTTCTAGCCATGAACCGATTCCTTGCCATCTTCTGCGTTGCCACGGTCCTTGGGATCGGCAGCATCATCACGCTGAACGTCGCCGTCGACCCATTCGGCGTTTGGCGCCCGGATAGCAAACCCCTGAGCGCAGTGGTCTCCAGGGATATCGGCTATTCCCGGCTCGTGAAAAACCACTGGGTGCGCCACCAGAACCCGGAGATCGCACTGTTCGGGAATTCTCACGCCGCTTCTGCATTCCAGGCCAGGCACTTTCAGGCGCACCTGGGTAACGGCGAAGCGTTCAACATGGCATTGGTGGGGGCATCTACGGAAGAACTCATTTCCAGCATGAAGCACGTGGTCCATGTCACCGATGCCCGGGACTTCATCGTGGTACTCGATGTACTCAACTTCAGGGGCCATGATTCGAGGGATACCGTCGCCACTCATTTCCACCGCGCGGAAGACGATTCGATGCTGAGCAGGTACTTCTATCTGAGGGACTTCCCGGTGACGACGTTTTCGCGCGCCGCCTCCGCGAGAAGCCTGCTCATCAGCAGGAGCGGTTACCCGGACACGCATTCCAAGTACGGTTTCTTCCTGCGCTGCTCGCCCACCATTGCCGGATCGACCCAGCGCCAGGTGCTGACCGCTGCGTCACAGCGCGCGCGAACCTTCCGCGAACAGCAGAGTAGCTGGAAGCTGGCGGCGGGCACGGCCACCAGCCGAATAGCGGAGCTGGTGGGATTCGCTGAGGATCACGACGTGGGCATCACGTTCGTGCTACCGCCGTTCAATGTGACGTACTACTACGCGCTGATCGCCGCCGATCTGTGGGACCTGCATCTGCACATAACGGCTGAGCTGATTAACGCGATCCAGGCGTCCGGGCTGGAAGACTCCCCGGTGGTGATGGATTTCTCCGCCGCCCATCCGCTGACCACACAGACGAGCATGCAACTGGAAGACTCCATCGACTACTGGCTGGACTCGGACCATTTCAACTGTGCGCTGGCGGAGCAAATCGTGAAACGGGTGGCAGCGCTCCGCGGACAGGAAAGCAACAGCGCGCCACAGCACGGGGAGAACAGCTTTGGCGTTCGCGTAACGGCTGAGAGCCTGCCAGCCCACTTGCGCGAGCATGACGAGGGCTGGAAAACATGGCAGCTCAGCCACCCGAAGCAACACGAGTTGCTCAGCCGCAGGATTCTCGCTGAATGAACACGCCCGTCCGAGACAGCCAGTTCCCCTGGAATACCCCGATACTCAGCGGTGGCGCATGCCACCAAGTGTACAAGAAACCCAGGTTTCCCATGCTTGAGCGTGCAGAGCGTCTGTCTACACTTGGGACAGGCGAGCCTAAAGCCATAAGGAGGGCACCGTGATAGAACACCAGGTCATCACGGCCAAGAACTATGCCTACATCACCGTCAAGGGATCGCCCGACTTTGACGCATTCGTTCGCGCCGCACGCATCTTCAAGAGCGACCCCAGCTACAGCGCCAGCCTGCACCGCATCTGCGATTTTTCCCAGGCCGATATGTCACATATCACGGTGGAGCACTTCCTACGCTTTACCCAGTTCGCCCTCCGTGAGATCACCCTGGCACCTGATACCAAAGTGGCCCTGGTTGCGCCGGACCGGGATCGCATGGGCATTCTTGAGCAGTTCGCACTCAACATAGAGTCCGGCGTTTTCAAGCTCTTCACGGACCCCGTGGATGCGGTGGGCTGGATCCAGTCCTGACTCGCATACCCTCGTAAACCACCTCCGATGAGGGGCTGCATCAGGCCAAATACCCAGAGGAAAATCAGGGGTTTAGACGTGTTTTCGGAAACCGTCAGACTTGTTGGGTAATCCCGCGGGCGATAGACTGTGGTTCACGTGACAGCGGTTCCAAGGTATAGGATTTTCCGTGCTCGCCGACTATTCGATCTTGCTGATCGGGGCCATCCTGGTAAACAACTTCGTGCTGGTTCAGTTCCTGGGGCTGTGCCCGTTCATGGGCGTGTCCAACAAGCTGGAGACCGCCATGGGCATGTCCATGGCAACCACCTTTGTGCTGACCCTGGCATCCGCCTGCAGCTACCTCACCTTCAACTACCTGCTGGAGCCACTCGGGCTGGGCTACCTGCGCACGATTTCCTTCATCCTGGTGATTGCCGTAGTCGTGCAGTTCACCGAGATGGTCGTGCGTAAATCGAGCCCGATGCTGCACCGCGTGCTGGGTGTCTACCTGCCGCTGATCACCACCAACTGCGCGGTGCTGGGCGTGGCGCTGCTCAATATCAACAAGGAGCACAACTTCCTGCAGTCGCTGTTTTATGGCTTTGGCGCGGCGGTGGGTTTCTCCCTGGTGCTGGTGCTCTTTGCGGCGATGCGCGAGCGGCTCGCCGTGGCCGACGTGCCCCAGCCCTTCCAGGGCGCCGCCATAGGCATGGTCACCGCCGGCCTGATGTCACTGGCCTTCATGGGATTTGCCGGACTGGTGTAGCGACATGTACGAGTGGACCGCACAATTTCTGGCAAACCAACCATTCCTTGCCGCGCTGGTGGCGCTGGTCAGCCTGGGCGCCGTGTTTGGCGCGCTGCTGGGCTATGCCTCGGAGAAGTTCAAAACCGAGGGCAACTCGGTGGTGGAGCAGATCAACGCCATCCTGCCGCAGACCCAGTGCGGCCAGTGTGGCTACCCGGGCTGTCGGCCCTACGCCGAGGCGATTGCCGAGGGCGAGGCCATCAATCGCTGCCCGCCCGGTGGTGAGGCGGGTATTGCCCAGCTTGCCGACCTGCTGGATGTCGAGCCGCTGCCGCTGGACGAGGAGCACGGCGAAGAGTCGGCGTTGTCCGCGGTGGCCTTTATCCACGAAGAAGACTGCATCGGCTGCACCAAGTGCATCCAGGCCTGCCCGGTGGACGCAATTCTCGGCGCCGCCAAGCAAATGCATACGATCATCACCAGCGAATGCACGGGCTGCGACCTGTGCGTGGACCCCTGCCCCGTGGACTGTATCGAGATGGTCACGGAGCAGGTCACCCTGGCCAACTGGCACTGGGAGCTGCCTACCCGGGAAGCGGCGGGCGATATCATCGCCTCGGACAGGGATGCGGCATGAGGAAAATCTGGGATTTTCACGGTGGGGTGCACCCGCCGGAGAACAAGCACCAGTCGCTGGCGCGACCCATTAAGTCGGCCGGCATTGCGCCGGAACTGGTGCTGCCGCTGAACCAGCATATAGGCGCCCCCGCCGAACCCATTGTCGACGTGGGCCAGCGAGTGCTCAAGGGCGAGTGCATCGCCAAACCCGACGGCATCATCAGCGTGCCAGTGCACGCACCGACCTCGGGCACGGTAACGGCCATCGAGGAACGCTCCGTGGCCCACCCCTCCGGGCTCACCACCACTTGCATCGTCATCGAGACCGATGGCGAAGACCACTGGACTGAGCACAGCGGCATCCCTGACTACGCCAATGCCGACAGGGGCACGCTGCTGGCCTGCATCCGCAATGCCGGCATCGCCGGCATGGGCGGCGCCGGCTTCCCGACCGCAGTCAAGCTGGGCGTCAACCCGAAAGCCGGCCGCATCGATTTCCTGATACTGAACGGCACCGAGTGCGAACCCTATATCACCGCCGACCATGTGCTGATGCGCGAGCGGGCCGAGGAGATCGTCGCCGGTACGGAGATACTGCGCCAACTTGTGAACCCCCGGGAAGTGCTGCTGGGTATTGAAGACAACAAGCCCGATGCCATCGAGGCCCTGCGCCGGGCCTGTGAAGGCACGGGCATGGAGGTGGTGGTATTTCCCACCAAGTACCCCTCCGGCGGCGAGAAGCAGCTCATCGAAATCCTCACCGGTCGCCAGGTACCGAGCGGCGGTCTGCCCGCTGATGTTGGCGTGGTGTGCCAGAACATGGGCACGGCGGTGGCCGTCTACCAGGCGGTGGCCCACGGCGAGCCGTTGATCTCCCGCATTACGACGGTGACCGGTGAGGCGGTCGCGCGACCCGGCAACTTCGATGTGCTGCTGGGCACGCCCATGAGTTTCCTGCTGGAACAATCCGGTTTTTCCGCCGGGCGCGACCAGCGCCTGGTCATGGGCGGGCCGATGATGGGCTTCACCGTGCCGGATGCCGACGTGCCGATCATCAAAACCACCAACTGCATCCTGGCTCCCACCGCGGAGGAACTGCCGGCACCACCGCCGGCCCAGGCCTGTATCCGCTGCGGCCTGTGCGCCGAAGCCTGCCCCGCCAGCCTGCTACCGCAGCAGTTGTACTGGTTCTCTCGGGGCAAGGAATACGAGAAGCTCGAGGCTCACAATCTGTTCGACTGCATCGAGTGCGGAGCCTGTTCCTACGCCTGCCCCAGCAATATTCCGCTGGTGCAGTACTACCGGGCCTCCAAGGCGGAACTCACGCAACTGCGACGCGACCAGGCCAAGTCCGAGCATTCCAAGACTCGCTTTGAAGCCCGCCAGGAGCGGCTGCAGCGCGAAGCTGAGGAGAAGGAAGCCCAGCGCCAGGCCCGCAAGCAGGCCGCGGAGGCCCGCGCGCGCGAGGCTGCCGAGACCGGCAGCGCGGAACAGGACCCCATCCAGGCGGCCATAGAACGCGCCAAGGCCAAAAAAGCCGCAGCGGCCGGCGATGACTCCCAACAGCCCGCCGCCGACATGGACCCGGCGCAACAGGCTATCGAGCGCGCCGGCGCCGCGCGCAGCACCGATGCCAACCAGAGCCCGGCGGAAAAAGCCCGCGCCAACCTGGAGCGGCTGGAACAACGACTGCAGAAGAGCGAGGCCAAACTGGCCGCCAGCCGCGAGGCCGGCGCCGAGGACAGCATTATCGAGGCGCTGCAAACCGGCATCGAGAAACTGCGGCCCAAGCTGGAGGCCGCCCGCGCCGAAGTGGCGGCGTTGCCCGCGAAATCGGAACCGGAACCCGCGGCTGAGCCCGCAGCCGCACCACCAGAGAGAGAACTGGATGCCGCCCAATTGGCCATCGAACGCGCCCGCCAGGCCCGTGCTGACAGCGCCAACCAGACCCCGGAGGAGAAAGCCCGGGCCAATCTGGAACGGCTGCAGCAGCGTCTGGAGAAGAGCGAGACCAAGCTGGCCGCCAGCCGCGAAGCCGGCGCTGAGGACACTATCATCGAGGCACTGGAAGCCGCCATCGACAAGCTACGCCCCAAGCTGGAAGCCGCCCGGCGCGAGGTCGATGAACTGAACACCGGACAGGAAGCCTGACATGTCGCTGATGCGGGTGACCTCGCCCCATGCCCACGGTCCCCTGTCCACCGCGCGGGTCATGCAGACGGTGCTGCTGGCCTGTATACCCGGGGTGGCGGCACTGACCTGGTTCTTCGGCGCCGGCACCCTGGTCAATATCGCCTGGGCCTGCCTGGTGGCACTGGCCTCGGAAGCGCTGGCCCTGAAACTGCGCAAGCGGCCGCTGGGGCCTCACCTGAAGGACTACAGCGCCCTGGTAACAGCGACCCTGCTGGCAATCGCCATGCCGGCCTACTCCCCCTGGTGGCTGATCCTGGTGGGGGTGTCCTTCTCAATCATTATCGCCAAACACCTGTATGGCGGCCTGGGCTACAACCCCTTCAACCCGGCCATGGTGGGTTACGTGGTGTTGCTGATTTCGTTCCCGGTGGAGATGACCAGCTGGGCCGCGCCGCGTGGCGTCAACGCCGTCGAGGTACCCGGGCTGCTGGAAGCCCTGACGCTGTGCTTCACGCCCAACAGCATCGACGCGATCACCATGGCCACGCCGCTGGACCTGCTCAAGCAGAACAGCACGCTCACTGAAGCCGTGCTGTGGCAGCAGAATCCGCAGTTCGGGCGCTGGGCCGGCGTCGGCTGGGAGTGGGCCAGCCTGGGCTTTCTGGCCGGCGGCCTGTGGATGCTCTACAGGCGTATCTACACCTGGCATGCGCCAGTGGCCATGCTGGCCAGCCTGGCGCTGATGGCGACCCTGTTTCACGATGGCGGCAGCGCCGACAGTACCGGCTCGGCGCTGTTTCACCTGCTGAGCGGCGGCGCCATGTTTGGCGCTTTCTTCATTATCACCGACCCGGTGTCTTCGGCGGTATCGAATCGCGGGCGGCTGGTGTTCGGCGCCGCCATCGGGGTGCTGGTGTTCCTGATTCGCTGCTTTGGCAACTATCCCGACGCGGTGGCCTTTGCGGTGCTGATCATGAATTTCGCGGCGCCGTTCATCGACTACTACACCCAGCCCCAGACCTATGGCTACGGCAAGAGCAGCCAGACCATCGCCAGCGACCGGAGCGAAACCTCGTGACGCCCATCAGCCTCAACAGCCTGTTACTGGCCGGCTTCGCGGTGCTGACCACCGGCGTTATTGCCGGCACCTACCTGGGTACCAGCGACCGAATCGCAGCCGCCCAGCGCGCCGCCGAGGAAAAAGCCCTGTTTGAGATCGTACCGCCCTCGCGCCACGACAACGTGCTGCTGGAAGACACGGTACTGGTGGGCCCAGGAGATGAACTGCTGCGCCTCAAGCGGGACAAGAAGGTGTTCATTGCCCGCCAGGCCGGTGAAGCCGTGGCGGCGATCATCCCGGTGAATGCGCCGGACGGATACAGCGGCAACATCGAGCTGATAGTCGGTGTCAACCGCGACGGCAGCATCGCCGGGGTGCGGGCCCTGCAGCACCGGGAAACGCCGGGCTTGGGTGACAAGGTCGATATCAAGAAATCCGACTGGGTGCTGGATTTCGAGGGCCACGGCCTGGGTACACCCCCGCCGGAGCAGTGGACCGTCAAGAAGGACGGGGGCGTGTTCGATCAGTTTACCGGGGCTACAATTACCCCCAGGGCTGTGACCTACGCCGTGAGAAGAGGCCTGGAGTATTTTGCCGCCAACCGCGAACGGCTGCTGGCCAAGCAGCGGCTGATCGAGGAACCGGCGCGGGATTCGGGCCAGGAGTCAGGTCAGGAGATGACGGAGCAGGAACGTGGCTGAAGCCAATTATCGGGAACTGTCCATCAACGGGCTGTGGAAGAACAACCCGGCCATCGTGCAATTACTGGGCCTGTGCCCACTGCTGGCGGTGACCGGCAGCGTGGTGAACGCCATCGGCCTGGGCCTGGCCACCGTGTTCGTGCTGGTCACCTCCAACACCTCGGTGTCCATCATTCGCAACATCACCTCGGATACCGTGCGGCTCCCCGCCTTCGTGATGATCATTGCTTCGGCGGTCACCTGCATAGAACTGCTGATGCAGGCCTTTGCCTATGAGCTCTACCAGATTCTCGGCATCTTCCTGCCGCTGATTACCACCAATTGCGTGATTCTCGGCCGCGCCGACGGCTTTGCCCGCAAAAACCCCATAGCGCCGGCCTTCTACGACGGCTTCATCATGGGGGTAGGCTTCATGGTGGTGCTGGTAGTACTGGGCGGCATGCGTGAGCTGGCGGGCACCGGTGCCCTGTTTGCCAATATGGACCTGCTGTTCGGCCCCGCCGCGGCCTCCTGGAAGGTGGTGGTATTCAGTAACTACAACGATTTCCTGCTGGCCATCCTGCCGCCGGGCGCCTTCATCTTCACCGGCCTGCTGATTGCCGGCAAAAACATGATCGATGCCCGCATCAAGGCGCGCCAGGACGCGCTGCGCGAAAAGCCCGTGAAAGGCGCCAAGCGGGTGCGGGTGACCGGGACGATCAGCTAGCCGGTGCCACCGGTGCGAGAGTGCCGAGGATGTCATCGACCGCGGCGTCGTCCAGGCCCTGGTTGTCCTCATCGCAACTGTAGGTAATAAACAGCAGCACCGGCCCGGCGGCCAGATACCATTCGCGCACCGCGTCACCCTCCTCGAGGTACTCACAGTACACCCCCTCGAAGGGGCCCGCAGCGCCGGGCTGCCACTGCCAGCCTGCCTCGCCGTTGTCGCGGGCGATGGCCTCGACCTCGCCGGCATCGAAATCGCCCTCCTCCTTGCACAGGGTGGAGATTTCAATGCAGCCCACATCGTCGCGGTCGCCGACCAGGATGCTGTCGTCCTCCCGCTCCGCCCACCATTCGGGCGGCACGCCCAGGGTCCACCATTCGGTTTCCAGCACGTTCATTCCACAGTCTCCGGTACCGCCAGCGGGCAGGACATCAGCAGCGCATCCTCGCGGCCTTCGGCCGCCGGATAATAGCCGCTGCGTACTCCGTCCTCGACGAAGCCGTGGCGACGGTAAAGGGCAATCGCCCGGCTGTTGCCACGCCTCACCTCCAGCAGCAGGCGCCGGGCACCCAGCGCTGCCAGCCGCTCGCGCAGGGCCTGCAACAGGCGCCCGCCGTAACCGCGACCCTGGGCCTCGGGCAGTACGGCGATATTCAGCAGCGTCGCTTCATCTGTGACGCACTGGTACAGCGCGAAGCCGAGAATCCCGCCTTCGCGGTCCGTCAGTACCAGGCTGGCATTACGCTCGCCGAGACTGGCTTCAACAAATTGGGACAGGCTCCAGGGTTGCCGGGCCGCAGACTTTTCGATGGCGGCCAAGGCGCGCAGGTCGGAGGCGGTGCCGGGCCGGATAGATACCGGCTCAGTCATCCGCCCGCAGGGTTTTCAGTGTGGCCCAGGCCCGGGGCTTCAGCGCGGGGTCGCGCAACATCTGCCAGCCGCTGACCGTGTGCACCACACGCTGCCCCTCCAGGCAGTCGCGGTCAAACCAGGGCTCCTTGAAATCACCCATCAGCACCACACCGGTCGGAGAGAGCCGCGCGAGCCGCCCGGTCAGGAAGCCCATCAGGGCCTCGCGGGCCTGGTCGACGCCACCCGCCAGGCTGGCTGTCACCGGGTAGTTGAAGCACTCCTGCACCGCGGGCTGCTGGGACCAGCCGAGGGCGCGACAAATCGCCAGCAGTAGCTGGGCGTAGTCTTCCCCGGGTTCCCGGCCCGCCGGCACTTCATCCACCCAGAACCAGCCGCCGGCGCTGGTGGCGGCGATCGAGAACACCGGGGTATCTGCAACTGCGCATGAGGATTCCGGCGCAACTGGACGGGTAGTCGGAGGCGTAGCCGCCGCGTCGGCCATCGCCGGCCGCTGCAAGTCGGCACTGAGGGCCGCGAGATCCGGTGTTGTAGCCCTGCCCGCTGCTTCCGGCGGTTTGCGCGCCAGTTGCAGGCGACGGGTGGGCGCGGCGCCCGGCAGGTCGCGGCGTGACACCAGGGTGGGGATTTCCAGGGCTTGCAGGTAGGCCAGGTGGGACAGGGAACTCATGGCCGCATGGTAAGCCGGGCCGGGCTGCCCTGCCAAGTCAGCGGTCCAACATCCAGGCCGACTGCGGTGGGCGGCGCTGGGTTGATGGACTATCCTAGACACTATGAATGCTCGTCCGTCTATCAGCGCTTTCCAGCGCACGCTTCTGTGCCTGGCCCCGTTGCTGGCCATGTCGCTGACGGCACCGCCGGTGCTGGCCACCACGGTCTACAAGACGGTAGATGCGAAAGGCCGCATCAGCTTCTCCGACCAGCCACCGCCCACCGTGGACCAGGTACAGGTCGAGGTGCTGGATTACAGCACGCTCACCATTACACCATCGGCACTGGATACCGAGCGATTGCAGGCGATGCGGGAAACCACTGACCGCATGGCGGCTGATCGCCGCGAGCGCGAAGCGCACCGCGCCAAGCTGAGAACCGAGGCTGCCGCGGCCCGGGCCGCGACCACACCGGCGCCGACGTACGAGGACTATTACCCCAACCGCGTCGTGGTGCAGCGCGGTGGCTTCCTGGGCCCGGGCTTTGTTCGCCCACCCCTGTGGCACCCCAGGCCGCCGCATGGTCAGCCGCCTATCGCCAGACCACCCTACAAGCCGGGCCGGCCGGGCTACCGGGCGATTACAAGGGATACCATCCAGCGCTACAACGAATACCCGGCGAACCTGATCCGCAAACACTACAGGGGCGGTGCCCGCCGGGTGTTCTACGGCCGCTAGCCAACGTCGCCTCTTGCTAAATCCAGCACCAGCCGTGGCGGCGGAAGAACTTCCAGCCCGATTGCACGAACATGCCGATGTGGCGCACGCCCTTGCGGGCCGAGTAGCCGCCGTGGTGCACGATGTGCATGCTCGGGAGGTAGACCAGCCGACCCAGGGGCTGCAGACGCAGGGACAGGTCGAAGTCCTCGAAATACATGAAGTACTGGTCGGAGAAACCCCGCGCCTGCTGCAATGACCCGGTACGTGCGTACATGCAGCAGCCGCTCACCAGGGGTACATCCGCCGCCATGCCATTGCTGCAGGCATCGCGAATCTCATAACTGTGCAGGTAGTCGCGGAATCGACGCTTGATGAAATCCGGCGCAAAGGCGCGCAGCATCAACACCAACACCGAGGGGTAACGCTTGCAGAGATACTGTATCTGCCCACTGCCGTCTGTGGCGCGCGGACTGACCGCCGCCACATCGCCGTGTTGCCACATGTACTCCAGGCCCGAGAACAGGGCGTCTTCGGCGAGTTCGACGTCGGGGTTGAGAATCAGGTGGAAGTCACTGTCGGCGCGCTGCAGGGCCTGGTTGTGGGCGGCGCCGTAACCGATATTGCCACCCGGGTGCCACAGGTCGATGCGTTCGAAGCGTTCGCCATGATTGTCCAGCACCAGGTTCCTGACCCGCTGTCGATAGTGGGCATTGGTAGAGTTGTCCACCACCAATAGCTGCAGACGGATATCCAGGCCCTGGTCGCGAGCGTAGCGCAGCGCACGGTGCAACCCGTCCAGGGTCTTCTGCAGCAGGCTGAACTCGCTGTTGAAGGTGACCATGGACACAGAAACGTCCAGCGGCCCCGCAGTTGCGGCCCAGCTTGCGCCCGCGGCCACGGGTGCCGCTTCGAAGACTTCGAGCTTCATATTGTCAAACTCACAGTGCCTGCTCTATGGCGGGCTGTTGCTGAGTCGCGGGCGATACCCCTGGCCCGTCCCGCACGCTTGCATGAGGCGGGCCCTAGATATTACCATCCGCCGCGCCAATAGGAGAGCCTCCGGCTTGCTATTCATATCCCACGTCTATTTCTGCCTGTTCCTGCCAGTTGCACTGCTGGTCTACCACCTGCTGATTACCCGTAACCGGCCCACCGAGAGTGTCGCCTGGCTGGTAGCGGCATCGCTGTTCTTCTACGGCTGGTGGAATCCGGTCTACCTTGTCCTGATTGTCGGCTCTATTGTGTGCAACTACGGCCTCGGTACCTGGATGAGTCGAAGCGAACCGGGTACCCGGAAGGGTCTGTTACTGCTGGCACTGGCGGGCAACCTCGGCATGCTGGGTTACTTCAAGTACGCCAATTTCCTGGTAGATGCGACCAACCAACTGGCGGGCACCGGTTTTCAACTTGAGCGAATCGTTCTGCCGTTGGCAATTTCGTTCTTTACGCTGCAGCAGGTCGCCTACGTGGTCGACGCCTATCGAGGGGATGCCCGGCCCTATCCCTTCCTGCGTTATAGCCTTTTCGTATGCTTCTTCCCGCAGCTTATTGCCGGGCCCATCGTCCATCACCGTGTACTGATCCCCCAGCTCGATCCGCAAAAACTCGCCGGCATCGATGCCAATCGCCTGGCGCTGGGAATCAGTATCTTCGTGGCGGGCATGTTCAAGAAACTGGCGGTCGCCGACCAGCTAACCCCATGGGTGAGTCAGGTATTCGATGCTACCGATCCCGATGCCATCACCGCCCTCGCCGCCTGGATTGCCACTTATGCCTGGTCCCTCCAGCTCTATTTCGATTTCAGTGGCTACTCCGACATGGCGATTGGTGCTGCAATGATGTTCGGCATCAGGCTCCCCATAAACTTTGATAGCCCTTTCAAGGCGGCTACCATTCGTGACATCTGGCGCCGCTGGCACATTACGCTCAGCGACTTCATAAGGGGCTATGTGTACGGCCCCCTGGGGGCGGGCAAGAGCGGCCACGCCCGCATGTACAGGAACCTGTTCATCGCCTTCATGGTGACCGGGGTGTGGCACGGCGCCGGCTGGAACTTCGTGGTATTCGGCGCTTTAAACGGCGGTGCGGTATTGCTTCACCAGGCATGGAAGGACCTGGGGTTGCGAATGCCTCATTGGCTGGGAGTGTTGTTTACCTTCAACTTTTGGGTAATGGCGATGGTGACCTTCCGGGCCCCAACGCTGGAGCAGGCTGTTCTGGTATACCAGAGCATGCTCCGCGGCGTTGAATTCGCCGCCGGCACGCACGACCAGTACCTGGTCATTGGCGTGCTCCTCACCCTGATGGCCGTGGTCTGGTTTACGCCCAATACCGGGCAGATATTCCATGAGCATCCGGCCGAAGAACTCCCGGCCCGCTGGCGCTGGCAGGCTACTACGGGCTGGGGCCTGGCTCTGGGACTGCTGGCCGCAGTATTGGCCTTTCAACCACTGGCGGGGGCCAGCCCCGACCAGGCCTTCGTCTACTTCCAGTTTTGACCATGGTCCCGCACCAGCCTTTCCTGCGCTCCTTCAGCCTGGTCCTGTTGGCGGTGCTTCTGGTACACGCTGGCGTGGCTGCGCTCTACCTCGCCAAGCCGGAACTCTTTTACTACCGGGCCTGGGAGTACTTCTTTGCCTGGGCCAACAAGACCGACCGTGATGATTCCGTCTGGCAGGGGGTAGAAACCTCGGATCTTGGACGACGCTTCATGTTCATGTACCAGGAGCCCCGCGAGACCTTTGTGAGCACGGACGCCGATGGGTTCCGCACGGTGCCGTCAGGTCTGGGAGCGCATCGCATCCTGGTTCAGGGACGATCCAATGTCTTTGGATCCGGTGTCTCGGACGATGAAACTTTTCCGTGGCGGCTGGCCGAGTTGTCCGGCGTCGCCACCTTTAACGGCGCCCACGGCCAGCTCTTGTCTACCCTGTCGCGACCCGGGCTCGAGCAAGTAGCGCTGGTCGTCGATGTGATTCACGAGCGCCACCTGGCCAACCTCAAGGACGTGCGCCGCCTGTACAAGCTGCGGCACCGCGAGTTACAGCCCTATGCCCCGGTCGCCCGCCAGAACCAGGACGCGTTCAGCGTTATGACCCGCCCTCTGCTACGCCCGATCTGGTGGCTACCAGATCTCATTGCCCGGGACTGGCGACGCCTGATGCGGGATTTCCAGGAATACCGCGTGCACGGTAGTCGCCCTCGGCTGGCGCTTCCACTTGTCAGCGACGACTCCGCGCCGGAAGCGATAGCGGCAATGGTGGAAGAGCGCTGCCGGATCGTGGAATCTCTGGGTTACCACTATCTGGCCATAGTGCTGCCGGCGCGCCACACAGTCTATCGACCGCCCGGGGCGGACCCTGAGATCCTGGACCGCGGCCGCGGTATTGCCGAAAGGGTGGCAACCGCCGGTTGCCCACTGTTGGACCTGTTCGACGTATTCCAGATGCCCGCCGCGGCTGACTATTACTTCAGCTACGACACCCACTGGAGTGCACCGGGTCAAGCACTGGCTGCAAAACTCACTGTCGAGGAAATCAGTCGGCGCTGGCCGGAGCTGTTAGCCTCTGGCTCAACGCCGGCCCAGGCGGCGCAGTAGTCGGCCC
>JANQLM010000094.1 GCA_028280635.1 Halieaceae bacterium
TATTCCCACTCGATGGTGGCGGGCGGCTTACTGGAGATATCGTAGGTCACCCGGCTGACACCGGGAATCTCGTTAATGATGCGGTTGGACACTTTCTCCAGCAGCTCGTAGGGCAGATGCGCCCAGCGCGCGGTCATGAAGTCGACGGTTTCCACCGCCCGCAGGGCGATCACGTATTCATAGCGCCGGCCGTCGCCGACCACGCCCACTGACTTTACCGGCAGGAATACGGCGAAGGCCTGGCTGGTCTTGTGGTAAAAGTCGGCGGCGTGCAGTTCATGGATGAAAATGGCGTCCGCCTCGCGTAGCAGTTCGGCATATTCTTTCTTGACCTCACCGAGAATGCGCACCCCCAGCCCCGGCCCCGGGAAGGGGTGGCGATAGACCATATCGTAGGGCAGTCCCAGCTCCAGGCCTACCTGTCGCACCTCATCCTTGAACAGTTCGCGCAGCGGCTCGACCAGTTCCAGGGCCATGTCTTCCGGCAAGCCACCCACGTTGTGATGGGACTTGATGACATGGGCCTTGCCGGTTTTGGCGCCGGCGGACTCTATAACATCCGGGTAGATAGTGCCCTGGGCCAGCCACTTCACGTCCTGGATCTTGCCCGCCTCATCGTCGAACACCTCAATGAAGGTGTTACCGATGATCTTGCGTTTCTGCTCCGGCTCGCCAATGCCCGCCAGGCGTGACAGGAATCGATCCTCCGCATCGGCGCGAATCACTTTCACGCCCATGTTCTTGGCGAACATATCCATGACCTGCTCACCTTCGTTCTTGCGCAGCAGGCCATTGTCCACAAACACACAGGTCAGTTGGTCGCCGATCGCCCGGTGCAGCAGCGCGGCCACCACTGAGGAATCGACGCCGCCGGACAGGCCCAGCAGTACCTTGTCGCTGCCAACCTGCTCGCGCACTCTTTCAATGGCATCGTCAACAATGCGCGCCGGCGTCCACAGCACCTCGCAGCCACAGAGCTCCAGTACAAAGTGCTCGTAGATGCGCACACCCTGGAGGGTGTGCGTCACCTCCGGGTGAAACTGGATGCCGTAAAAGGGTCGTTCGCGATGCACCATGCCGGCGATGGGACAGCTATCGGTCTCCGCCATCAGCTCGAAGCCGTCCGGCAGTTGGGTGACCTTGTCGCCGTGACTCATCCACACATCCAACAGCGAGGTGCCGTCGCTGGCGACATGATCCTTGATATCGTGCAACAGGCCGGTATTGCCGGTAACGCGAATCTGCGCATAGCCGAACTCACTGATATCTGAGCCCTGCACCTCACCGCCAAACTGTGCCGCCATGGTCTGCATGCCGTAGCAGATACCCAGCACCGGCACACCCAGCTCAAACACCAGCTGCGGCGCGCGAGGTGAGCCCGCCTCCGTGACCGACTCGGGGCCGCCGGAGAGGATAACGCCGCGCGGATCGAAATCGCGGATCTCCTCGTCGCTGATGTCCCAGGCACGAATCTCGCTGTAGACACCCACCTCGCGCACCCGTCGCGCGATCAACTGGGTGTACTGGGATCCGAAATCCAGGATAAGGATACGCTGGTCGTGGATATTGCTCATTGGCAGACTCTGAATCAGGGGACAGTTTACTTAGCTCCGACACGGACTCCCTTGAGCCCGAGATGGTCATGGAACTAAGTAAACTGTCCCCGTACTGGCTTAGCGCACCGGGTAATTCGGTGCTTCCTTGGTGATCGACACGTCGTGAACGTGGCTTTCGCTCATGCCGGCACTGGTCACCTTCATGAATTCCGGGTGGGTGCGCATGGTTTCAATGTCGCTGCTGCCGGTGTAACCCATGGCAGAACGCAGGCCGCCCATCAGCTGGTGCACGATACTGGCCAGCGGTCCCTTGTAGGGTACCCGACCTTCGATGCCCTCCGGCACCAGCTTCTCGGTACCGGCGCTGGCATCCTGGAAATAGCGATCACTGGAACCCTGGGTCTGGGCCATCGCGCCCAGGGAACCCATACCGCGATAGGACTTGTAGGTGCGGCCCTGGTACAGCTCCACTTCCCCGGGCGCCTCCTCGGTGCCGGCAAACATGCTGCCCATCATCACGCAGTGGGCACCGGCGACGATGGCCTTGGCGACGTCACCGGAGAAACGGATGCCGCCGTCGGCAATCAGCGGGATGCCCGTGTCCTTGAGCGCGCTGGCCACATTGGCGACAGCGGAAATCTGCGGAACGCCGGTACCGGTTACGATGCGGGTGGTACAGATGGAACCCGGGCCGATACCCACCTTGACCGCATCGGCACCTGCCTCGGCCAGGGCAATCGCCGCCTCTGCCGTGGCGATATTGCCGCCGATCACCTGCATATCCGGGTAGGCCTGCTTGATGCGCTTGACCCGTTCGATGACGTTGCGGGAGTGACCGTGGGCGGTATCCACCACCAACACGTCCACGCCAGCAGCGACCAGCGCGTCGACGCGGTCGTCGGTATCGGGGCTGGTGCCCACCGAGGCGCCCACCAGCAACTGGCCATAGCTGTCCTTGGCGGCACTGGGGAAGCTCTCGGCTTTGTCAAAGTCCTTGACGGTAATCATGCCACGCAGGTCGAAGGCCTCGTTAACCACCAGAATTTTCTCGATCCGGTGTTTGTGCAGCAGCGCCTGGACCTCTTCCAGAGGAGCGCCCTCTTCCACCGTGACCAGTTTGTCCTTGGGCGTCATGATCTCTGACACGGCGATATCCATATTGGACTCAAAGCGCGTGTCGCGGCGGGTTACTATGCCCACCAGGTCCGCGCCCTTGAGCACCGGCACTCCGGAGAAACCATACTTGCGGGTCAGTTCCAGCAACTGGCCGAGGCTGGCGTCCTGCTGGATGGTGATCGGGTCCTTGACCATACCGGCCTCGAACTTCTTCACCTGTCGCACCTGGGCCGCCTGCTCTTCCACCGTCATGCTCTTGTGAACAATGCCGATGCCGCCTTCCTGGGCGATGGCGATGGCCAGTTTGCCCTCGGTGACGGTGTCCATGGCGGCGGACACCAGGGGGATATTGAGGTGGATGTCTCTGGTCAGGCGGGTACGCAGGGAGACGTCGGTCGCCACCACCTCGGAGTACCCAGGGACCAGCAGTACATCATCAAAGGTCAGGGCTTCCTGGGCGATTCTGAGCATGACTCTTCCGCTGTCTGAGTAAACATGCAATTATAAATCCACGCCTGTCCCCCCGTAAATGATGACCCCGCCAATTCACCAACAAAACCTCAGCGCTGGGCCCTGACGCCCATGCATGGCAGCTCGCGCGACAGCTCTCAAAGCCTTACCGTCAGCCAGCTCAACCGGCTGGCCAAGCGCCTGCTGGAGAGCCACTTGGATTTTGTATGGATCGAAGGCGAACTGAGCAATCTCGCCACGCCGGCTTCCGGCCACTGGTACTTCACCCTCAAGGACGAGCAGGCCCAGGTGCGCTGCGCCATGTTCCGCAATCGCAACCAGCGCCTGCGCATGCGGCCCCAGAACGGCCAGTTGGTGCGCGTGCGGGCCCGGGTGTCACTGTACGAGGGCCGCGGCGAGTTTCAGCTTATCGTTGAACACCTTGAGGATGCCGGCGCCGGGGCGCTGCAGCGGGCTTTCGAAGCCCTCAAGCTGAAGTTGCAGAACGAAGGCCTGTTCGACAGCCAGCGCAAGCGCACGCTGCCGACCTCGCCAGGACAGGTGGCGATCATCAGCTCCCGCAGCGGTGCCGCGGTGCGTGACGTGATTACCGTGTTCAAGCGCCGCTTTCCCGCCATACGCCTGAGCCTGCTGCCAGTGGCTGTCCAGGGACAGGACGCCGCGACGGAGATGCTCGACGCCCTGGATACTGCCTACGGGATGAAGGGCATCGATGCGATTGTGCTCACCCGGGGCGGGGGTTCCGTAGAGGACCTGCAGGCCTTCAACGACGAAGCGCTGGCGCGAAAGATCGCCGACAGCCCGGTGCCGGTGGTGAGCGCGGTAGGCCATGAGGTCGACTTCACCATCGCTGACTTTGTTGCCGACCAGCGCGCACCCACGCCCTCGGCGGCGGCGGAAATGCTCAGCCCGGACCAGCGCGACATCGCCGCGCGGCTGCTGGCATCGGAGCAGAATCTCGCCCGGCAGTTGCGCCGACTATTGCGGCTGCTGGACGTCCAGCTAACTGGCCTGCGTGGTCGGCTCCGCCATCCCGGGGAACGGCTGCGGGAACAGGCCCAGCGGCTGGACGAACTGGACCTGCGCCTGGCGCGCGCCTGGCAGGTGGATATCCGTCATCGCCGCCATGGCCTCGCTGTTCAGGTATCGAGATTGCGCGGACAGGCCCCCGCCGACATCCTCAGGCAGCTGGGCAGCTCTACGGAGCAGCTGGCGGGCCGGCTGCATCGGGCCCTGGCCGCGCGGCTCAACCGGCAGCGCCACAGCCTGGAACTGGTAAGCACCCGGCTGACCGCGATCAGCCCGCAACAAACCCTGGAGCGGGGCTACGCCATTGTGCTCGATGCGGACGGGGTACTGGTGCAGGACGCCGGGAGTGTGAAGCCCGGCGATATCATAGAGACGCGCCTGAAGTCAGGCAGCCTCAGCAGCGAGGTAAAGGAGAGCCACCCGCTGGTTGATGATTAGTACTTCGCCGGTAGGCGGGTATTGATAATAATGTGCCGACCTTCAAAGCGAATGTAATCGCCAATAGTCAGATCCTTGAGGATGCGAGCCACCATCTCCCGCGATGCGCCCACCCGGTCGGCGATGTCCTGCTGGGTAAGCTTTTCGGGGATGAACAGGCTGCCGTCACCGCGCTCCTCGGCCAGGTCCATCAGCACATTGGCCACACGGCCGTAGACGTCCTGCAGCGCCAGGCTCTTGACGTCCGCGGTGAGTTTACGCACCCGGGCGGCGAGGTTGGTGATCAGCTTGCGGGCGATATTCGGGTTGTCGTCGAGCACCCGGTTGAAGTCGTCCTTGTAGATGATGCAGAAGCTGGACTTCTCCACCGTGCGCACCGAGGCAGAGCGGGAGGAATCGTCGAGCAACGCCAGCTCGCCGAAGTAGTCCCCTTCCCCCTGGGTGTTCATGATAAATTCCTTGCCGTTCTTATCACTGCAGTACACCTTCACTCGGCCACTTTCGATAATAAACAGCGAATCGGCGGGATCGTTCTCGTGGATGACGACAGTGTTTTTGGGGAAAGCACGCGTCGTGCTGCTAGCTGCCAGCGCACCCAGCTCTTCCGCTGACAGACCCTGGAACAACTCTACTTGTTGCAGTATCAACCCACTATCCTTCTGGTTTTGCGCGCTAGTGTAACCCAAAGGCTGTGACGCGCGCACTATTACTGCCAGGGGCGGGCCGATATAATCGGCCCAAGACTGTGGGGGATAGTCACTTGGCAAGCCAGGCTGAAATCGCGCCTTTTACAGATCATGTGTTGCGTGCCCTATCGGAGTTACGTGCCCAGTCGAACCCGGTGGCGGAGTCTATTCCCGATGCGCCCCGCGAAGACCTGGAACGACTGATATCCGCCGGCGCTGCGTTGGAAGCGCTGCTGGTGGACGCCGACCAGGACAGCGACCCGCGCACCCGCCGCCACGACATTATGAATGTGCTGGGCGCCATGCGCGGCTACGCCGAATTCCTGATCGAAGACCTGGAATCCACCTTCCCGGCCGTCGCTTCGGCCCTGGAGCGGGTCGTGAAATCGGTGGCCGCGGCGAGCAACAGCGGCAACAAACCCAAGGCGACGAATACCGACACCCCAAAGGTCGTCACAGCAGAACTCACCGGCACCATTCTTGCGGTGGACGACAATGCCGACAATCGAGAACTGCTGACCCGCTACCTTGAACGCTCCGGCCATCAGGTGCTGGTGGCCAGCAGTGGGCTGGAGGCGCTGGCGCGGCTGGCTGACCGGCCTGTCGACGTGGTGCTGCTGGACCTGATCATGCCGGGCATGGATGGCAATGAGGTACTCAGGCGCCTCAAGGAAAATCCCGAGCTTCGATCCATACCGGTCATCGTGATCTCGGGCCGGCAGGATATGGATGGCATTATCGAGTGCATCGAAGCGGGCGCCGACGACTACCTGTTCAAGCCCTTCAACCCGGTGCTGCTGCAGGCGCGCATCAAAGCGGGGCTGGAGCGCAAGCGCTGGCACGATACCGAGGAAAAGTACCGCCGCCAGCTTGAGCGCAACGAAAAGTTCATTCGCGCCACCTTCGGCCGCTATGTGTCCGACGAAATCGTCGAGAACCTGCTGGAGGAGCCCGAAGGCCTGAAACTCGGCGGCGACCTGCGCCAGGTCACCATGTTGATGTCCGATATCCGCGAGTTCTCCACAATCTGTGAGCGTCTGCCTCCGGACCAGGTAATGAGAATGCTCAACAGCTACCTGGGCGTGATGACGGAAATCATCATCGGCCACCAGGGCACCATCGACGAGTTCATCGGCGACGCCATCCTCGCCATCTTTGGCGCTCCGGTGCAGCGGCCTGACGACGCCGACCGCGCAGTACAGTGTGCCCTGGACATGCAGCAGGCCATGCGCGACATCAATCGCGGCAACCGCAAGGAAGGCCTGCCGGAAATCAGCATGGGCATCGGCGTGAATACCGGCGACGTGATTACCGGCAACATCGGCTCGGAAAAACGCAGCAAATACGGCGTGGTAGGACACCACGTCAATCTCACCGCGCGCATCGAGTCACACACCAGTGGCGGCGACATCCTGATTTCCAGCAGCACCCTGGACCTGCTCAGGAGCCCCGTCGAGTTGGGCAGCCAGCAACAGGCCACGGTCAAGGGCATCAAGGAGCCTGTCACAATGCACTACGTGCTCGCCCGGGCGGCAGAGAAGTCCAGCGCCTGAGGCGCTGACCAGGGAAAAGGGAGAAAACTGTGTCACTCAAGGTCCTGCTGGTGGAAGACAATGAAATGAACCGCGATATGCTAACGCGACGTCTGAACCGCGCCGGCTACGAGGTCGAGGCCGCGGGGGATGGCGAGCAGGCGCTGCAGAAGATGCGCGACACGGCGCCGGACATCGTGTTGCTGGATATGAACCTGCCCGTCAAGGATGGCTGGACCGCCTGCCAGGAGGCGCGCCAGGACCCGGCCACGGCCGACCTGCGAATCATTGCGCTGACCGCACACGCCATGGGTGAAGACCGTGATCGCGCCCTGGAAGCCGGCTGTGATGACTTCGCCACCAAGCCCATCGACTTTCCCGAGCTGCTGGAGAAAATCAACGCGCTGGCGGAAAAGGGGCGGACACCTTGAGCCTGAGCCGCCGCCTTACGCTGTCGCTGCTGGCGATCCTGTTGATCTTCTCGCTCAACGTGGGGACCCACTTCTGGGGCAGCTTCGCGCGAACCGAAAGCATGAATGCCTACCGGGAATCGGTCTCAGCCCAGCAGCTGTCGACCAACATTGGTCTGCAGCTCGAAGAACAGCGCAAGCAGATTCGGGTCCTGGCCACCCTGCGGGAGACCACCGAGGAACGATTGGGCGACGAGGACCAGGGCCGTGCCACCGACAATCTCAACGGCATCAGCGATGCAGTGACACGTCTCGGCCGCACCACCCACGAGGTAACCCGCCCCCAGTACGATGCGCTGTGGCAGGCCACCGAACAGTTGCTGCCCGCCTGGCGAGAGTTCTACCGCAATTACAATGACAGCGTCTGGGTTTCACCCTATGGCGCCCCGGATGTGCCGGAAGTGTACGACGACGTGCGCGAGAAGCTGGTGGTGCTGGAAGACCGCCAGAGCTTCATATCCGACCAGCAGGCCACCATTATCGACCAGACTATTTCGCTGACTGACCGGATCACCGCCATCAGCTTCCTGGCCTCGGTGCTGCTGTCGAGTATTCTCGGCTTCTTCCTGATTCGCTACACCAACAACTCTTTCAGCCGCCTCAAGACCGGCACCCTGCGCATCGGCTCCGGCGACCTGGACTACCGCATCGACGGCATCGAAGACGCCGGAGAAATCGGTGAGCTCGCCAAGGCCTTCAACGATATGTCCGAGAAGCTGCGCAACGCAATCGAGCAGGTGCGCCAGGCCAAGGACGATGCCGACCGCGCCAACGAGGCCAAGAGCAGTTTCCTCGCCAATGTCAGCCACGAGCTGCGCACGCCGTTGAACGCGATCATCGGCTACAGCGAAATGCTCTACGACGAGGTGGAAGATGAGGGTGTGGTCGACCGCGACCAGTTCAAGAATGACCTGGAGAAAATTATTGTCTCCGGCAAGCTTCTGCTGTCATTGATCAACGACATCCTCGATCTGTCCAAGATAGAGACAGGCAAGATCGAACTCTATCCGGAAAACTTCAGTGCGCCGGAACTGTTGGAGCAGGCCTGCCACGCCATCCAGCCGCAGCTCGGCAAGAACAACAACGACCTGTCAATGGAACTGGATGACAAACTCCCGCTGCTCTTCAACGACGCTACCAAGTTCCGGCAGATTTTCATCAACCTGCTCAGCAACGCCTGCAAGTTCACCCGCGACGGTAATATCGTGGTGCGCGCCTCGCGCCTGGACGGCGACAAGGAGCTGGCCCTGTTTGAGGTAGTGGACACCGGCATCGGGATGACACCGGAGCAGCAGGCCAAGGTGTTTGACGCCTTCGTACAGGCGGACAAGTCCACTACCGCCAATTACGGCGGCACGGGCCTGGGCCTGGCCATCTGCAAAGACTTCTGTGAAATGATGGGTGGCTCAATCGATGTAGAAAGCGAGCCGGGGCGTGGCACTAACTTCCGGGTAACCCTGCCTCTTCAGGTTCACGCCCAAGCGTCAGATCACGAAGCCGCTTGATCGCTTCCTCACGCTTCTCCAGCTCAGCGCGCAGACTGCCGTTGGTCTGCTTGAGGCGGTCGATCTGCGTGTACATATCGAGGAAAGATTCCAGCGACGACTGCATAAGCTGGACCTCGGTGTGCAGCTTCATGTCCTCGGTGATGCGGGGCTTGAGCTCGGTATAGCTTTCCCGCGCCTCCTCACGATCAAAGATCGGGCTCTCCGGGAGAATGCTGAGGTAGGCGATGGCAATGCCTGACTCCACTGCCGCCAGCTCAGATTTCTCGATGCGCTGATAGCGCTGGAAGTACTGCAGGGCTTCCAGGTAGGCACGCTCGTCGATGGACTGCAGGCCGCGCTCCAGGAAGGTGTAATTGTCCTGCTTGACCTGGCACACGCATTCGCTGCCCGGCAGGTTCAGGTTCAATTCCGGCACCGGCTCAGCGCCATCGGCGGGCGCGGACGCCTGTTCACGTTCGGGTTGGCCGCCACAGGCCACCAGCATCAGTGCGAGGGCCAGTGTTGTTGTCGTTTTCATCCGATCGATAATAGCCTGCCGCCGCGCCTCCTGTCACTCGGGACGCATGTGCGGGAAGAGAAGTACGTCACGAATTGACGCACTGTCGGTCAAAAACATGACCAGCCGGTCGATACCAATACCCTCACCCACGGTTGGCGGCAAGCCGTACTCCAGCGCCGTGATGTAATCCTCATCGTAGTGCATGGCCTCGAGGTCACCGGCTTCCTTCTCCGCCACCTGGGCACGGAACCGCTCTGCCTGATCTTCGGGATCGTTGAGCTCCGAGAAACCGTTGGCCAGCTCCCGGCCCGCCACAAAGAACTCGAAGCGGTCAGTGACAAAGGGATTGTCATCGTTGCGCCGGGATAGCGGCGAGACCTCGGTGGGGTACTCGGTAATAAAGGTCGGCTGGTCCAGCCGGTCCTCTACCGTCTTCTCGAATATCTCCAGCTGCACCTTGCCCAGGCCCCAGCTATCTTTCAGTGGAATGCCAAGACCCTCGGCGAGGCCGCGCGCCGCTGCCTCATCCGCCAGCTTCGCCGCATCGATGTCCGGGTTGAAGTGCAGGATGGACTCAAACACCGTCATGCGCTGGAACGGCTGGGCCAGGTCGTAGTCAGTTCCCTGGTAGTGCACCGTGGTGGTACCCATCACTTCCTGCGCCAGCTCCCGCATCATGTCCTCTGTCAGGTCCATGGCGTCTCTGTAGTCGGCAAAAGCCCAGTAGTACTCGAGCATGGTGAACTCGGGATTGTGGCGGGTCGACAGGCCCTCGTTGCGGAAGTTGCGATTGATCTCGAATACCCGCTCGAAGCCACCCACGGTCAGCCGCTTCAGATAGAGCTCCGGGGCGATGCGCAGGTACATATCCAGGTCGAGGGCATTGTGGTGGGTTCGGAAGGGCCGCGCGGCGGCGCCGCCGGGAATCTGCTGCATCATCGGCGTCTCCACTTCCATGAAGTCGCGGGCCTGCATGAAGCGGCGGATACAGTCGACGATGGCCGAGCGCTTGCGAAACACTTCGCGGGACTCCGGGTTGACGATCAGGTCCACGTAGCGCCGCCGATAGCGCAGTTCCTGGTCGGCCAGGCCGTGGTACTTGTCGGGCAGTGGCCGCAGCGCCTTGGTCAGCAAGCGGGCTTCAGTCATATTGATATACAGGTCGCCCTTGCCGGAGCGGTAAAGGGGCCCGGTGGCGGCGACGATATCCCCCAGGTCCCAGCTCTTGATCGCCGCCAGGGCGTCCTCAGGGAGACCCTTGCGATCGACATAGAGCTGTATCTCGCCGCTGCCATCCTGGATCAACAGAAACGCACCGCGGTTGCGTATCAGCCGCCCGCATACCGAGAACACCTCCGCGGCGGCCTCCAGGCTGGGCTTATCGGTATCGACATAGCGTTGCTGCAGCTCGCCGGCCCAGGCGCTGCGACGGAAATCGTTGGGGAACGCCGGGCCCCGCTCCCGCAGCGCCGCCAGCTTGGCGCGCCGCTCGGCAACCAGCTTGTTCTCGTCTTCGGGCGCCATGCCCTGATCGTCACTCATGTGGTGTCCTTACAGCCCCTTCTTCAGGGACGCCTCGATAAACTGGTCGATGTCACCGTCCAGCACGGCCTGGGTATTGGAGGTTTCGATATTGGTACGCAGGTCCTTAACGCGCTGGTCATCCAGCACGTAGGAGCGAATCTGGCTGCCCCAGCCGATATCCGACTTGCTGTCTTCCATGGCTTGGGCCGCCTCGGCCCGCTTCAACATTTCCTGTTCGTAGAGCCGCGCCCGCAGCATCTTCCAGGCGCGGTCGCGGTTCTGGTGCTGGGAGCGCTCGCTCTGGCACTGCACCACGATTCCCGAGGGCTCGTGGGTCAGGCGCACGGCGGAGTCAGTCTTATTGACGTGCTGCCCTCCGGCGCCGGAGGCGCGGTAGGTGTCCGTGCGCACATCGGAGGGGTCAATCTCTATCTCGACGCTGTCGTCGATTTCCGGTGATACGAATACCGAGCTGAAAGAGGTGTGGCGACGATTGCCCGAGTCGAAAGGCGACTTGCGTACCAGCCGGTGCACGCCGGTCTCGGTGCGCAACCAGCCAAAGGCGTACTCGCCCTCAAAGCGGATAGTCGCACTCTTGATACCCGCGACCTCCCCGGACGACGCCTCCTCCAGGGTGGTGCTAAAGCCGTGGGCCTCGCCCCAGCGCAGATACATGCGCAGCAGCATTTCTGCCCAGTCCTGGGCCTCGGTGCCACCGGAACCGGCCTGGATATCGAGGAAGGCGTTGTTGGCATCCATTTCACCGGCAAACATGCGGCGAAACTCGAGCTGTTCAAGCTTGGCCTCCAGGCCGGCAATTTCCTTGCGGATATCCTCTACAGTGGCCTCGTCATCCTCTTCCGCCGCCATCTCCAGCAGGTCGCCGGCATCGCTGGCGCCGCTGCTGAGATCTTCGATGGTTTTGACCACGGTCTCCAGCGCGGCGCGCTCGCGCCCCAGTTCCTGGGCGCGCTCCGGGTTATCCCAGACGCTGGGTTCCGCGAGCTCCAGCTCTACTTCGGCGAGCCTGTCCTTGCGCTGAGCGTAGTCAAAGATACCCCCTAAGCACATCAGTACGCTCGTCGATTTCCTTCAGGGATTGCAACAGGGGATTGATTTCCAGCATGGGGTTTCAGGCGTCCGTGAAAAGGCGGCGCATTGTAGCGCAGGCCTCAAAATTGGTTCAATACGAAGCCTATGGCCAGCACCTGCGGCAGCGTTACCAGCGGCAGGAACAGCGCGATTTTCCAGGACGCCGTGGTATCGCGGATCGACATGATTTCGGTGTAGTCGGTGGACACACCCGCCATCAGGAATGTGAAGGCGTTCCCGGGCGCGCCGGCACGGTTCATAATATCTGCCGCCACCGGCGTGGTGCCTTCCGAACATACCTCGACCACCGTCGCCGCCAGCAGGGTCAACCACAAACCGGATACGCTGGCGCCAAACCAGGCGGCAAACTGCTCAGGCGGGACAGCGGCGCGTATGGCTGCCGCCAGCAGGATGCCAAACAGGCCCCAGCGGATCACCACCTTCGCGCCGCGAAAGCCATCGGCCAGCAAGCGGCCACATCCAGCCAGCGAGAAGGCCCAGCCGCCTCGGAACTCATGCCACAGGTCGGCAAAACGCGCATCGGGATTGAGGCTCTCCCGGTGGGGGTTACCGGGCAGTCTGCCGGCGCGTACCAGGCCATCGAATACCACCCCACTGGCGAGGCCGATCACCAGCGACAGCAGGATGAACAACAGCGTCCACCCTACTCCTATCAGGCCAAACAGGATGAGAGTAAGGGAAAAGGAATTCCAGGGACTCGCCAGCAGAAAGGCCATCACCTGACCCAGCGACGCTCCGCGCTCGTAGAGCTTCATTCCCACTGCGAGAATGCCGTGGCTGCAGAGGTCGAGGAATACCCCAGCCAGCGTCGCCCGCAACAGCGAGCTGAAACCATCCCGGTGCCCCAATACCGACATCACCAGGTCGCGGGGAATGCGCGCCAGCAGACCGACGAACACCACGCCAATGGCCAGTCCCCACCACATCTTGTTGAATAGCTCGCGCACGCCATGCGCCAGTACCGTATACCAGCTGTCACTATGGGGCAGAGCCAGTCCGGCCAGGTAGAGCGCGGCAACCGCAGCGGCAACTGTCAGCAGGAAGTAATCGGGTCGACCCGACTGGCTGGCGCAGTGATCCGTTGCCGCAGCGGGCTCGTGGCAGCAATCACTCACGGCAGCAATTCCCGATGTGTAAAAAGGAGGTGAAATGGCGAAACAACATACGCCCATCTAACCGCCGGGCAAGTTACAGGTCAAGCCGGTTGCAGTGCCTCGATCATGAGCTGCAGCCGCTCTTCCCCCCGGTAATAGTTGCAGTCCAGGCGGTAGGCGAGCTCAACCTGCTCTACGTCCAGGTTTGGCCAGCGCTCGGTATCCACGTTGAAGGCAATGGCGTCCAGCAGGCTCTCGGGCGCATCGGCGTGAGACAGCACCAGCTTGAGGTGTTTTTCACCGACAATACGCTGGTGTACCAGGTGGAACACACCGTCGAACACAGGCTCCGGGAAATGCTGGCCCCAGGGCGCGGCGTAGCGCAGCTGTTGGGCCAGCTCGAGCTGCATCTGCTCGCCGCTCAGGGCCCCGTCGGTTTCGATAACGGCCTGCAGCTCCACGTCTTCCAACCAGTCACTGACTACCTCGTCGAAGGCCGCCGCAAACTCAGCAAATCGTGCCTTCGGCAAGGACAGACCCGCAGCCATGGCATGACCGCCGAATTTACTCACCAGCCCGGGGTGGCTGCTGGCCACCCGGTCCAGCACATCGCGAACATGCAGCCCGGGAATAGACCGCGCGGAGCCCTTGATACTGTCATCCTCACCATCGGCGAAGGCGATCACCGGCCGATGCCAGCGGTCCTTGATGCGCGAGGCGAGGATACCCACCACACCCTGGTGCCAGCCCGGCTGATACAGGCAGATGCTGTTGGGCAGCCCGGCGTCAGCGCCAATGTCCAGCGCCGCCAGGGCCGCCGTCGCCTCTTCCTGCATGCCGCGCTCGATCTGCTGGCGGTCCCGGTTAAGAGCATCGAGTTGCTCCGCATAGAGGCGTGCCTCCGCCACATTCTCCGACAGCAGGCAGGCAATACCCACCGACATGTCGTCCAGCCGTCCGGCGGCGTTGAG
This sequence comes from Halieaceae bacterium, assembly GCA_028280635.1. Taxonomy (GTDB): domain Bacteria; phylum Pseudomonadota; class Gammaproteobacteria; order Pseudomonadales; family Halieaceae; genus JANQIO01. The sequence goes on from JANQLM010000094.1 coordinate 14,008, forward strand.
CCGCGGTGCTACCGCGAAGGATAGGTCCGAGGCCACCAGCCGCTGCGCCCTGCGGCCAGCGATCTCCAGCAGCGCCGAGATGCCCGGGCGGGTCTGCCCGGCGCGTATACGCAGCAGGCCCTGTTGCACCAGCACCCGATTGTTGCGGTCCAGCGGCACAACGTCGGCCACCGTGCCCAGCGCTACCAGGTCCAGCACCTGGCCAAGACCTGGCGGCGCTATGCCCTGTTCATCAAACCAGTTGCGCTCGCGCAGCTCACGTCGCAGTGCCGACAGGGTGTAGAAAATCACACCCACACCCGCCAGGGATTTACTGGGAAAGTCGCAACCCGGCTGGTTGGGATTGACGATCACATCGGCCGCGGGCAGTTCCCTGCCTGGCAGGTGATGATCGGTAACGAGGGTGCGAATGCCCAACTGCCTCGCCCGCGCCACGCCTTCGAGACTGGAGATACCGTTGTCCACGGTAACGATCAGTGCCGGCTCTCGTTGGCTGGCCAACTCGACAATCTCGGGGGTCAGGCCGTAGCCGTACTCGAAGCGGTTGGGTACCAGGTAGTCCACCTGGCTTGCACCCATGGCCCGCAGCAGGGTAACACCGACGGCAATGCTGGTGGCGCCATCGGCATCGAAGTCGCCGACGATGAGGATTTTCCTGTTGGCCACCAGGGTGTCTGCCAGCAAAACCGCCGCCTGGCTGAGACCGGCGAAACCCTCCGGAGGCAGCAGCTTATCGAGCCCCAGCTCCAGTTCTTCGATCGAGCCGATGCCGCGGGCGCTGAACACGCGCTCCAGTACCGGGTGGAGTTCACCCTGGAGGGTATTTACTACAGATCGTCGCCGGATTGCCTGCGACATGGTCAGGCGGACAGGTGCTCCGCCATAAAGGACTGCAAACCGGCGAGGTCCTTTGGTAGCACGTCGAAACGCTCCTCGCGTTCGAACAGGTCGGCCATATGCGCCGGTAGTGCCGGCTCGATGCCGACACCGGCGGAAGCCACCGCGGCGGGAAACTTGGCCGGGTGCGCTGTCGCCAGCGTCACCATGGGCACATCGCTATCGCGGCGGCAGTCCCGGGCGGCCTTGAAACCTATCGCGGAATGCGGATCGAGCAGATATTCATTGCGCCGATAGACCTCGCCGATCACCGCGGTGGTTTCTTCATCGCTGACACACTGACTGCTGAACAGCGACCCCAGGCGCTGCATCGCCGGCTCGGACAGTTGGATGTCGCCGTCATTGAAGTGTCTCATAAGGTCGGCAACCGCCGTGGCGTCACGGTCGTAGAGATCAAACATGAGACGCTCGAAATTGCTGGATACGGTGATGTCCATGCTGGGGCTGAGGGTCTGGTGCAGCTCGGCCCGGGCGTAGGCGCCGGTGGTCAGCAGCCGGTGCAGCACATCATTGCGATTGGTGGCGATTACCAGTTGCTCCACGGGCAGACCCATATTGCGGGCCAGATAGCCGGCAAAGATGTCGCCAAAGTTGCCGGTGGGCACCGAGAAGGACACCGGCCGCTGCGGCCCGCCCAGGGCCAGGGCCGCGTACACGTAGTACACAATCTGCGCCATGATGCGCGCCCAGTTGATGGAATTCACCGCCACCAGGCTGCGCCCCTCCGGCAGGAAACCCTGGTCACCGAAACTGGCTTTGACCGCCGCCTGGCAATCGTCAAAATTCCCCTGCAGGGCGATGTTGTGAATGCGCTCACCTGGCACCGTGGTCATCTGGCGGCGCTGGACCTCTGACACACGCTGATGGGGGTGCAGGATGTAGATATCGATATTGCTGCAGCGGCGGCAGCCCTCGATGGCCGCCGACCCGGTATCCCCGGAGGTGGCGCCCATGATCACCACCTTGCGGTGCTGGCGCTCCAGGACATAGTCCAGCAGGCGCCCCAGCAACTGCAGCGCAAAATCCTTGAAGGCCAGGGTTGGGCCGTGGAACAGCTCCAGCACCCACTGGTTGGGCGCGAGTTGCACCATGGGTGCCACCGCGTCGTGCCGGAATACGCTGTAGCAGTCGTCAACAATGGCGCGAAAGTCCTGCGCCGGGATACTCTCCTCGACAAAGGGCAGCATGATCTCGAAAGCCAGCTCCGGGTAGCTCATGCTGCGCATGGCAGTGAGCTGGGCTTCGCTGAAAGCGGGCAACTCGACAGGCAGGTAGAGACCGCCGTCGCTGGCCAGGCCAGCCAGCAGCACCTCTTCGAAACTCAGGGTTGGGGCCTCACCCCGTGTGCTGATGTACTTCATAGTTGTCTCACCGGGTTCAACCGGGGCGCTAGCCGTCCAGGCTTTCCATACGGATACGGGTGATGCTGCCCGCAATGCTCTCCAGCGCCTCGATCTCCCGGGCAACCTGGTTCAGCTCCTCTTCCCGTGTGCGGTTGGTAAGGATGATAACCGGCACCCGGGTCTCCCCTTCGGCGGGCTCCTTCTGGATCAAAGCCTCGATGCTGACACCGGCACGGCTGCAAATGCTGGCCACCTCAGACAAAACACCGGGCTTGTCCTCCGCGGTCATACGCAGGTACCAGGCAGTCTCTACCTCCTCTATGGCAAGAATCGGCTGGCGCGCGATCGCCGTTGTGCGCACGCCCAGCTCGGGCACGGCCGGCGCCTGGCCAAGCGCGAGATTACGCGCCAGGTCGACAATATCCGCCACCACCGCCGATGCCGTGGGTTCGGCGCCGGCGCCGGCACCGTAATACAATGTGGGACCGACCGCGTCACCCTCCACCAGCACCGCATTCTTGACGCCGTTTACGTTGGCGAGCAGGCGCTTCTCCGGCACCAGTGTCGGGTGCACACGTAGCTCGATACCCTTCTCCGCCATTCGGGCAATGCCGAGATGCTTGATGCGGTAGCCGAGCTCCTCGGCATAGTCCACGTCCACCGTTTCGATGGCGGAAATGCCCTCGGTGTAAACCTTGTCGAACTCCAGCGGCATGCCAAAAGCAATGGCGGCCAGGATCACCAGCTTGTGGGCGGCGTCGGTGCCGTCCACATCGAAGCTTGGGTCGGCCTCGGCGTAACCCAGGGCCTGGGCTTCAGCCAGAACATCGGCGAATTCCCTGCCCTTGTCGCGCATTTCGCTGAGAATGAAGTTGCCAGTGCCGTTGATAATCCCTGCCAGCCACTGCACGCGGTTGGCTGCCAGACCCTCGCGCAGTGCCTTGATAATGGGAATCCCCCCTGCCACCGCCGCCTCATAGCAGATGGACACACCGGCCTCCGCAGCTTCTGCGAACAGCGTGTTCCCGTGTTCAGCAATCAACGCCTTGTTGGCGGTGACTACGTGCTTGCCGTTGGCAATGGCGGTGCGCACCAGTTTGAGCGCCGTATCGGTACCACCGATCAGTTCCACCAGAATGTCGACATCGGGATCGGTAGCCACGTCCATCAGCTCGCGACTGACGGGTACGCCACCCGTGGGGCAATCCGGGCGATCGCGCCGCGCGCCCACCCTGCCGACGGTGACGTGACAGCCAGCGCGATCCGCGATCTCCGCCTCATTGGCCGCCAGCAGCTTGAAGGTGCCGCCACCTACAGTGCCCAGGCCGCACAGGCCTACCCTGACCGTTTTCATTCCGCGAATCCGTCCTTGCGTATCATGCGCTTGATATTCCTGATGGCCTGGCGCGTGCGGTGCTCGTTCTCGATCAGGCCGAAGCGCACATGCCCCTCGCCATATTCCCCGAAGCCCACGCCCGGCGAGACTGCCACCTTGGCATCTACCAGCAGTTTCTTGCTGAACTCCAGCGAGCCCATTTCCCGATAGAATTCCGGAATCTCGGCCCAGACAAACATGGTGCCCTTCGGCGGCTCCACAGGCCAACCGGCGGCCGTCAGGCCGCTACAGAGGACATCGCGCCGGTCCTGGTAGAGCTGGCGAATCTCTTCAACGCAGCCCTGGTCGCCCTCGAGGGCGCTGATGGCCGCCACCTGCACGGGCGTGAACATGCCGTAGTCCAGGTAGGACTTCATGCGCGCCAGGGCGCCCACCAGTTCCTGGTTGCCACAGCAGAAGCCGACTCGCCAGCCGGGCATGTTATAGCTCTTTGAAAGCGAGAAGAACTCCACCGCAACGTCCCGGGCGCCTGGTACCTGCAAGATAGACGGCGCCTCATAGCCGTCGAAGCACAGGTCTGCATAGGCCAGGTCCTGCACCACCCAGATGTTGTACTCACGCGCCATATCCACCAGCTTCTCAAAGAAATCGAGCTCCACGCAGTGCGTAGTGGGGTTGCTGGGGAAGTTCAGCACCAGCATCTTCGGCGTAGGCCAGCTGTTGCGAATGGCGTTTTCCAGCTCCGGGAAGAAGGTGCCGTCGCCGCGCATGGGCACATGGCGAATATCCGCGCCGGCGATGACAAAACCATAGGGGTGGATCGGGTAAGAGGGATTGGGCACCAGGATGGTATCCCCGGGACCGGTGGTGGCCAGCGCCAGGTGAGCCAGGCCCTCCTTGGAGCCCAGGGTCACGATTGCCTCGGTTTCCGGGTCCAGTTCCACGTCATAGCGACGCCGGTACCAGTCGCAGATCGCCCGACGCAGCCGGGGAATTCCCTTGGACTGGGAATAGCGGTGAGTATCCTTGCGCTGCGCGGTTTCCGTGAGCTTGTCGACAATGTGCTGGGGAGTCGGCTGGTCGGGGTTACCCATGCCGAAGTCGATCACATCCTCGCCCGCTGCCCTGGCTTGCTGCTTCAGATCACCGATGATGTTGAAAACGTAGGGAGGCAAGCGCTCGATGCGCTTAAACTGTTGTTCCACGGCTGGCCGACCACAACGGCAGGATGCTCAAAGCCGGCCACATTACTGGCCCGTCCGGGCTCTGTCAACGAAAGCCCCTGGCGGTACCAACGGAGCCCCGGGCGGTATCAACGTCCTGGACGTCGGTGCCGGCTCAGTTGATACCCATGCGCTGGGTAATGACATCGGCGGTCATATAGCCTGGCAGCAGGCGTCCAGATTCCAGCACCAGCGCCGGCGTCCCGTTCACACCCGCCTTCTGGCCCAGCATGAACTGGTCCGCCACGGGGTTGCCCGGGCAGACGTTCTCGGGAATATCCTCGCGATTCTTGAGCGCGGTAATCGCCTGCTGGGGGTTCTCGGCGCACCAGGCGCTGGCAATTTTGCGGAAGGACTCACTGCCCAGGCCCGCCCGCGGGTAGGCCATGTAACGCACCTCCACCCCCAGCTTGTTGAGGGTGGGCACCTCCTGGTGCAGCTTCTGGCAGTAAAAGCAGTCAACGTCGGTAAACACGGTAACCACGCCGCGTCGCTCACCCTCGGCTGAGAAAACAATCATGTCTTCGGGGGAGACTTCGGCCAGCAGTTCCTTGCGCACCACGTCGCGCTGCTGTTCCGAGACGTTGACCAGCCCATCGATCTCCACCGCGAAAAGGTCGCCCAACACGAAAAAATCGCCGTCCTCGGTGCTGTAAAGGGTCAGGCCGCCGCTGATATTGACCTCGTAAAGACCATTGGCCACGCTGGGCTGCACGGACTCCACCACCAGTTCCGGTCGAGCCTGGGCCAGTTTCGCCGCGATGGTCGACTCCGGGGTGCCAGCCTCCTCCTGGGCAACCGCCGGCAAGGCCAGCACCAGCAGGGACATCAGGGCGCCGCACAGGCTGCTGAGGCGACGGTGACGTGACATGTGTTCTCTCCAGTTACGCGTTATTGACTACTGCAGCTTGGAACACTGCTGCTCTGCAGAGTTCCACCTGCAAAAACCGCTAGTATACCGTGCCCGGGGCCGGAATTACCCCCGCGGATGATGCTCTGCATGCAGGTCTTTCATTCGCTGCCGGGCCACGTGGGTGTAGATTTGTGTCGTGGTCAGGTCACTGTGCCCCAGCAAAAGCTGCACTACGCGCAGGTCGGCGCCGTGGTTCAGGAGGTGGGTGGCGAAGGCATGGCGCAGGGTATGCGGCGACAGAGGTGAGCGGATTCCGGCCCTGGCAGCATACTGCTTGATCCTGTGCCAGAAGGCCTGGCGAGTCATCTGGCTGCCGCGCCGGCTGGGAAACACCGCCTCACTGGGGCGATTGTCGAGCAGTTCCCTGCGGCTGCCCGCCAGATAGCGCTGCAGCCAACCCAGGGCCTCCTCCCCTACCGGCACAAGGCGCTCCTTGCCACCCTTGCCAATGATGCGCACCACACCCTGGTTCATGCCCAGCTGTGATACCTGCAGCCCCACCAATTCGCTGACCCTCAAACCACAGGCATACAGCAGTTCCAGCATGGTGCGATCTCGAAACTCGATAGCCAGGTCCAGGTCGGGTGCTGCCAACAGGGATTCTACTTCCGCCTCGCTGAGGGACTTCGGCAGGGGGCGCCCGAGTTTGGGGCTGTCTACATCCAGGCTGGGGTCCACCGACAGCCGCCCCTCTCTGACCTGGTAGCGGAAGAAGCCGCGAACACAGGAAAGAAAGCGCGCGGTGGACCGAGGTGAACGCTGCTGCTGGGAGCGCCAGGACAGGTAACCCTGAAGGTCACCGGCACTGGAACCCAGCAAGCTCCGCTGGCGCTTTTCCAGCCATTCAGCGTAGTGCGACAGATCACGGCGGTAGGCCGCCAGGGTGTTCTCGGACAGGCCCTTCTCCATCCACAGGGCGTCCAGGTAGGTTTCGATCTCACTACTCGACAATGAAGCGACTGGCATCCATCGATGTTACGCAAATAGAGGGGCAGAGAACACGACAAGTCACAAATTGGCCCAGTGCTCCGTAGGGCAGGTGCGAACTGGGTGCACCTCCCCAGGGAGTGCCTGGTCCCGGGCGGTAGCTTTCGAAACTCGATATCGGGATTAGCTCAGGTGGAGCGTGTGCGACGCGCGGGGCCGTGCACGCGGCCCACGTGCCAAAATGACTGAAAAACGGAAACAAAAAAAGGGGCGCCAATGGCGCCCCTTTTTCTGCGAGCCGAAGCCAGAACTTACTTGGCCAGACGCTCCTTGATGCGTGCTGCCTTGCCGCTCAGCTCGCGCAGGTAGTACAGCTTGGCCTGGCGCACGTCGCCGCGACGCTTGACTGAGATGCTGTCAACCAGCGGGCTGTAGGTCTGAAAAGTACGCTCGACGCCGATGCCGTGAGAAATCTTGCGCACAGTGAAAGCGGAGTTCAGGCCGCGGTTGCGCTTGCCGATCACCACGCCTTCGAAAGCCTGCAGACGCTCGCGGTTGCCTTCCTTTACCTTGACCTGGACCACCACGGTGTCACCGGGGCCGAATTCCGGCACGTCCTTTTCCATCTGTTCCGCTTCGATCTGCGAAATGATGCTGTTCTTGCTGCTCATGACTGAACTCCTGTTGTTTCCTGCCTGCCCCGGGGAGCACTGCAGTGTTTGGTAACTGCTTTGGGTCACTGCCATACGGCGCAACCCCATATTTTCTAGCCGGCCGTACTCTCCAGCCTCTTCACTCACTGGCCTCTGGCGGCCTCTCGCCCTGCCCGAATCTCGGCCAAAAGCTCTGTCTCTTCCGGCGTCATATCTCGCTGCTCCAGCAGGTCGGGCCGACGCTCCAGCGTTCTCGCCAGGGCCTGCTTCAGGCGCCAGCGGCGAATCCGCTCGTGGTTGCCGCTCAACAACACCTCCGGCACTCGTCGACCCTGGTACTCCTCAGGTCGCGTGTAGTGCGGGCAATCCAGCAGGCCGTCCGCGAAGGAATCCTGCTGTGCTGAGTCCTCATGGCCCAACACCCCCGGCAACTGCCGGCTTACCGCATCGATGACCACCATCGCTGCCAGTTCACCACCGCTCAGCACGTAGTCGCCGATAGACACTTCCATATCGACTTCGGCCTCGAGCACGCGCTCGTCGACCCCCTCGTAGCGCCCGGCTACCAGCACCAGCTCAGAGAGCTGTGCCAGCTCTTCGACCAGCGCCTGGTCCAACCGGCGCCCTTGGGGCGACAGGTAAACCACCTTACGCCCGCCCGCGCACGGCTCACCGAGCTGTTGGCGGGCATTGGCCAGCGCCGCTTCCAGGGTGTCGATCTTCATCAACATACCTGGGCCGCCGCCATAGGGCCGGTCATCTACCGTACCGTGGCGGTCGGTGGCGTAATCCCTGGGATTACTCAGGAACAGTTCAAGCTGCCCCTGTTCCACCGCCCTGCCAGTCACGCCGTAATCGCTCACGGCGCTGAACATCTCCGGAAACAGGCTGACCAGCGCTATGCGCATGACCTAGAACTCCGGGTCCCAGTCCACCTCGATGGTCCCCGCCTCGAGGTCGACCGCTTTAACATACTGCCCCTGCACCCAGGGGATGAGCCGCTCGCGTGAGTCCATGCTCCCCTCACAGGGTTTGACGACCAACACATCGTTGGCGCCGGTCTCAAGCAGGTGGTCCACCTCGCCGAGACACTGGCCTGTGGTCATTACCTTCAGGCCCTCGAGCTGATGCCAGTAGTACTGGTCCTGCTCTAACACGGGCAACAGTTCCCGCGGTACTGCGATATCACAGCCTTTGAGAAGCTCGGCGGCGTTGCGATCGTCAACTCCGACGATGTGCGCAATCAGTCCCTTGCCGTGCTCTCTGCCGCCCTCGAACTCAATGGCTTCCCACTGGCCGCGGCGGCGAATCTTCCAGTCCCGGTAGCCGAAAAGGTTTTCCGACGGCTCCGTGAACGAGTGAATTCTGACCCAACCCTTGATGCCGTAAACGCCGCTGATGCGGCCGACGATCAATTCCTGCGTCAGCTCGTCACTCAAAAGGAGTCGAGCAGCGGGATCAGGCCGCTGCCTGCTCCTTGCGCGACTGCTTGACCAGTGACGCAACGCGATCACTGAGCTGGGCGCCCTGGGATACCCAGTAGTCCACACGCTCATTGTCGACGCGCAGGCGTTCTTCCTGGCCGCGGGCAATCGGGTTGAAGAAACCCACGCGCTCGATGAAACGACCGTTGCGCGCATTGCGGCTATCGGTCACGGTCAGGTGAAAAAACGGGCGCTTCTTGGAGCCACCCCGAGCCAAACGAATTGTTACCATTGTCTTTAAAACGTCCCTTAAGTTGACGGTTTCTGCCGGGAAAACGCAAAAAGCGCACACAGCGCATCACCGCCGGGTTCCGGAAAAGGCGCGTATTCTACGTGAAACACTGGGGCAATAAAAGCCCCACAATCAGAAAATTTCCTGTCTAATCAGGGCCTTACTCTTTGATCGCGGAACGAGCTGCTCATTCGCCTAAGGCGCTACGTAGGCCGGGCGTAAACTGCGCCTGGGCTTGCCCGGACACGCTAAAAGCATGACGTCCCTGTCCCGCTCGGGAACGGCCGTCCCTGGCCGTTCACGGTCCGGGAAAGCCCAGGCACAGCTCACGCCCTACTACAGAGCGAATTCCAACAATTCAGCTACGAAGCACGCCGTCTGGACCAAATACACGGGAGCATGTGCGGCGGGTGGGGCGCTTTCGGGACCGTATGCGGCCAGGACGGCCGCATCCGAGCGAGACAGGGACGTCATGCTTTTAGCGTGTCCCGAAAGCGCCCCGCCCGCCGCGCGTGCGTATTCGGAGCGCCTTGCTCGTCGAGACAGCCGTGTCTTACTTGAAGGGTGGCATCCCAGGCGGCATGCCGCCGGGGGGCATTCCACCGCCACCCATGGCGCCGCCGAGCCCGCGCATCATCTTCTGCATGCCGCCGCCCTTCATCTTCTTCATCATCTTGGCCATCTGCTTGTGCTGCTTGAGCAGGCGGTTCAGGTCCTGGACCTGGGTGCCGGAGCCGGCAGTGATGCGGCGCTTGCGGGAACCCTGGATGATCTCCGGGCGACGCCGTTCGTCCGGGGTCATGGAGTTGATCATGGCCTCCATGCGGGCGAACTGCTTCATGTCCATGTTCTGCTGGGCGGCCTGGGCCATGCCGCCCATGCCGGGCAGCTTGTCCAGCATGCCGGTAATACCGCCCATGTTGTTAAGCTGCTGCAACTGGTCGCGGAAATCCTCCAGGTCAAAGCGCTTGCCCTTCTTGACCTTGCTGACCAGCTTTTCGGCCTTCTTGCGGTCGATCTTCTGCTCAGCTTCCTCGATCAGCGACAGCACGTCGCCCATGCCGAGGATGCGCGAGGCGAGGCGATCCGGGTGGAAGGGATCCAGAGCCTCAGTCTTCTCACCCACACCGAGGAACTTGATCGGCTTGCCGGTGATCGCGCGCACCGACAGCGCCGCGCCGCCGCGGGTATCTGCGTCTACCTTGGTGAGCACAACACCGGTGAGCGGCAAGGCCTCGTTGAAGGCCTTCGCGGTGTTGGCGGCATCCTGGCCGGTCATGGCATCGACAACGAACAGGGTTTCCACCGGCGCGATACTGCGGTGCAGTTCGGTAATCTCCGCCATCATTTGCTCATCGATAGCAAGGCGGCCGGCGGTGTCGAGGATCAATACATCGGCGAAGCGCAGTTTTGCCTCAGCCAGCGCGGCTTCGGCAATGGCGACCGGCTTCTGGGTCTCGTCGCTGGGAAAGAACTCGGCACCGACGTCAGCGGCCAGGGTTTCCAGTTGGCGGATGGCTGCGGGTCGGTACACGTCGGCGCTCGCTACCATGACCTTTTTCTTGTCGCGCTCCCTGAGATGCCGGGCGAGCTTTGCCACGGAAGTGGTTTTACCCGCGCCCTGCAGACCCGCCATCAGGATCACCGCCGGCGGCGTTGCCGCCAGGTTCAGCGACTCATTGGCGGCACCCATGAGCAACTCGAGCTCGGCCTGCACAATCTTGATAAAGGCCTGGCCCGGGCTAAGGCTGCTGCTGACCTCCTGACCCAGGGCGCGCTGGCGCACCGACTCGACGAAATCCTTGACCACCGGCAGGGCAACGTCAGCCTCAAGCAGGGCCATGCGCACTTCGCGCAGGGTTTCGGAGATATTGTCATCGGTCAGCTTGGCCTTGCCCGTGATCTTCTTGAGGCTCAGGGACAGGCGTTCGCTAAGATTGTCAAACATGCTCGGGGCTCACCGCTGGGATCCGACCTCGACGGCTTGCTTGCCAAGGCCTATGCAAATGGGTACAAAGACGCGAAGTATACGTTACCGGAAAATGATCCCCAAATGTCCAGCGCTTCGGTTGCCGCCCTCATCGCCGCCGTTCTCTATATCGCCGTGAGCATCCTGCAGGCGCGCCATGCAGCCCGTCGCAGCGAGGCGAGCATGGCACCGATCTACGGCCTGGCAGGAGCGGCCGTGGTGCTGCACGGCTATGCGGCGATCTCCATGATGAGTGGAGAATCCGGTTTCAGTTTCAGCCTGTTCCGGGCCGGCTCGCTGATTTTCTGGATGGTGAACCTGAGCCTGCTGGTGAGCCTGGTGTGGCGCCCGCTTCAGAACCTGATGGTGGTACTGTTTCCACTGTCCGCCCTGGCGCTGTTGTTGTCCAACTTCGGCCCCGCGGACGGCTCCCGCCTGACCGACCTGTCCGGCGGCATGCTGACCCATATCAGCACCTCGATGCTGGCCTACGCAGTGCTGGCCATCGCCGCCTGCCAGGCTGCCGCCGTCGCCATGCAGGACCACCAGCTACGTCACCGGCAGACCCGCGGCCTGGTGCAATTGCTGCCGCCGCTGCAGCTCATGGAGAGCATGCTGTTCGAGATCGTCTGGGTCGGGCTGCTGTTGCTGACGGTATCCATCGGCTCCGGCTTCCTGTTTATCGAAGACATTTTTGCTCAGCACCTGGTGCACAAGACAGTGCTGTCCATCTGCGCCTGGATGCTGTTTGCCACCCTGCTGTGGGGGCGACACCAGCTCGGCTGGCGCAGCCAGATGGCAGCCCGTTTCACTCTGGGCGGATTCGCGGCCCTGGCGCTGGCCTACGCCGGCAGCAAGTTTGTTCTCGAGCTGATCCTCGAACGAGCCTGAAGGCCCGCTGCGACCTTGCGCACGACAGGGAATTTATTCAAGATGCAGATTCCTAGTTTTCCCGGGGTAAGCCCTGCTTGAACGAAGCTCCGCTGGGTCTTCTTTTCTCCATCCTCGGCGTCCTGCTCCTGTTGTCTGCCTTCTTCTCGAGCTCCGAGACCGGCATGATGGCCCTGGACCGCTATCGCCTCAAACACCTGCGCGAACAGAACCACCGCGGCGCGCGCCGCGCCAGCCGTCTGCTGAAACGCCCTGACCGCCTGATCGGCCTGATCCTGATTGGCAACAACCTGGTGAACGTACTGGCCGCGGCTATTGTCACCATTATTGCCATTCGCCTGCTGGGTGACGCCGGCATCGCCATCGGTTCGCTGCTGCTGACCCTGGTGCTGCTGGTATTTGCGGAGATCACGCCCAAGACCATTGCCGCACTGCACCCGGAACGTATCGCCTTCCCCGCCAGTGCGATACTGGCGCCTCTGCTGAAGCTGCTATACCCAGTGGTATGGCTGGTCAACGTGATCACCAACGGCCTGCTGCGCCTGCTCGGCTTCGATCCGCGGGCGGTGGCCGAGTCGGGCCTGACCACCGATGAACTGCGCACCATCGTCAACGACACCGGCCATATGATCCCCGATACCCACCAGGGCATGCTGCTCAATATCCTTGAGCTGGAAAAGGTGACCGTTGATGACATCATGGTGCCGCGGGTCGAGGTATTCGGCCTCGACCTTAAGGACAGCGACGAGGTGTTGCTGGAGCGGATCCAGTCCTCTGAATATACCCGGCTGCCGGTGTTCGAGGACGACATCAACAATGTCTCCGGCATCCTGCACATGCGCCGCACCAGCCGCTTTATCGACGAAAGCGGCCTGCACCGGGAGCGCATGCTGGCAGAGGTGGAGAAACCCTACTTCGTACCGGAAGGTACGCCGCTGCACACCCAGCTGCTGAACTTCCAACGCAAGAAGCTGCGCATCGGTGTGGTGGTGGATGAATACGGCGAAGTAATGGGCCTGGTGACCCTGGAGGATATCCTCGAGGAGATCGTCGGTGAATTCACTTCCAACCTCGCCGAGGCCATAGAGGACATCTTCCCGCAGCAGGACGGCAGCTTCATTATCAACGGCAGCGCCAACGTGCGGGAAATCAACAAGTCATTGGGCTGGGAGCTGCCTACCGACGGCCCCAAGACTCTCAACGGCCTGCTGCTGGAGTACCTGGAGTCTTTCCCCGAGGCCAGCGCCGGCGTCCGTATCGACAACTACTGCATGGACATCCTGCAACTGCAGGACAACGTCATCACCTCGGTACGCGCCCAGCTACGTGAGTTACCGCGCCGCGACAGGGGCTAGCGCGGCCGCAAACTTTTTTCGATAAGACTACAACGCCTTGAGCGTTGCGTTGAAACGCGCGGCGTTGTCCACATAGTGGTTGGCGTTGCTGGAGAAGTGCTGCTGCTGTTCCGGCGTCAGCTCGCGCTTGATGCGTGCAGGCACACCCATCACCAGGCTGCCATCGGGAATCTCCATGCCCTCCGGCACCAGGGAATTGGCGCCAATGACACAGTTGCGCCCGATTTTGGCGCCGTTCAGTACCACGGCATTGATCCCAACCAGGGTGCCGTCACCAATCGTGCAGCCGTGCACCATGGCATTGTGACCCACGGTGACGCTGTCCCCAATCACCAGTGGAAAGCCCGGGTCGGAGTGGCATACGGTGCAGTCCTGGATATTGGTGCGCTCGCCGATACGGATGGTGTCGTTGTCACCCCGTATCACCACGCTGAACCAGACGCTGGAGCCGGCCCCCAGTACCACATCGCCGATCACCGCGGCATTGGGCGCCACGAAGTGGCCCTCGCCTTCCAGTACCGGGGACTTGCCGTCAATTTGGTAAAGCATGGGGATCTCCTATCAGTGTTGAGGGGTGGCCGGGGCCGGCTCTCGGCCTTGCCAGTAGTCGTCTATGTCCAGCCCGGCATCGCAGGCCAGGTTGACGAGCCGCACCAGGATTGCCGCGGTAATACCCCAGATTCTGTGCTGCTGCCAGTGGTACTCTGGTACCCGCCGTTCGCGCCCACCATAGTGGAGGCGCTGAAAGGACAGCTCTGCGGCATCGGCAAAAAACGCCAGCGGCGCCTCAAACAGGATATCGAGTTCATCCGGATTGGCCTGCAGGCGGGCGCGGGTATGAACCCGGGCGACGCAAGGGGTCACCTGGATGCCTGTTCTGGTGACCAAGGGTGACAGGTAACCCAGGGGTTCCAGGGTATCCCGCACCAGTGCCACCTCCTCCTCGGCCTCGCGCAGGGCCGTGTCCCAGTGGTCGACATCCTCCGGGTCGCACTTGCCGCCGGGAAATGCCACTTCGCCCGCATGCAGCCTCAGGTGTGGTGCCCGCCGGGTAAGCAGCACCGTGGTATCGGGCTGATCATCATAGAGAGCCACCAGCACCGAGGACTGCGGCAAGCCGTCCGCCACTGCGGGGGCGTCACGGGTGAGCAAGGGGCGCAGCGTGGTAATGGCCGCGGTGTCGATCAGACTATCTCCACCCGTATCAGGTCGAAGGCCGGCTCCTCATAAGGATGGCTGGCCCGCAGAGCGGCAATCACCGCGTCTACTGCCTCATCGGCACAGACCATCTCTACCCGGTATTCAGCGACCTGCTCGACTTGACCCTGGGTTCCCAGGAAGGGCTGGCTGCCCTCGCCTGGCCTGAACTGGCCGGTTCCCAGCACTTGCCAACAGCAGTCGCTGTACATGCCGATGCGGCCAGCGCCGGCGTCAAACAGAGCGCGCTTGACCGGTTCCAGCTCCGCCTCGGGGATATAGACACAGAGTTTAAACACCGCTGACTCCTCGTTGCTGACCCGCATAGTATGCCTCGGCGAAGGCGTCCAGGCTGCCCTCCTCGATAGCCCTGCGGATTCCCGCCATGTGATTCTGGTAGTAGCGCAGGTTGTGAATGGTATTGAGCTGGGAACCGAGTATCTCATTGCACTTGTCGAGATGGTGTAGGTAGGCCCGGGTGAAGTTCTGGCAGGTATAGCAGTCGCACTCGGGATCCAGCGGTTCGGTGCTGTGGCGATGGGCGGCATTGCGCAGCTTGATAACACCGCGAGAGGTAAAAATGTAGCCGTTGCGGGCATTGCGAGTCGGCATCACGCAGTCAAACATATCCACGCCGCGCCGCACCGCTTCCAGGATGTCCGCGGGTGTGCCAACCCCCATCAGGTACCTGGGGCGATCCGCCGGCAGGGTGTCGGCGCTGGCATCCAGTACGGCCATCATCTCTTCCTTCGGCTCGCCGACCGACAGGCCGCCGATCGCGTAGCCGTCGAAACCAATGTCCACCAGGCCGGCGAGGGATTCCCGGCGCAGCGTGTCGTACATACCGCCCTGGATAATCCCGAACAGGGCGGCGTCATTGCCAGCGTGGGCCCGCTTGCTGCGTTCGGCCCAGCGCAGGGACAGCTCCATGGACGACCGCGCCTCGGCTTCGGTCGCCGGGTACGGCGTGCACTCGTCGAAGATCATCACGATATCCGCACCCAGCGCCCGCTGCACCGCCATGGAGGTCTCCGGGTCGAGAAACACCTGGTCCCCATCCACCGGAGACTGGAAGCGCACGCCCTCCTCGCTGATCTTGCGCAGGTCTCCGAGACTGAATACCTGAAAACCGCCGGAGTCGGTGAGAATCGGGCCGCTCCAGGCCATGAAGTCGTGCAGGTCGCCGTGGGCCCGGATTACCTCGATCCCGGGGCGCAGCCACAGGTGGAAGGTATTACCGAGCAGGATCTCGGCGCCAGTACTGCGCACATCATCGGGCGTCATGCCCTTGACCGTGCCGTAGGTGCCCACCGGCATAAAGGCCGGTGTTTCCACCGTGCCGCGGGGAAAACGCAGGCGACCGCGCCGGGCGGCGCCGTCAGCGCCCAGGCGTTCGAAACTCATGCGACAGGCAGTGTCGCTCATGTGCCGGAACCCGTGATAAACATCGCGTCGCCGTAGCTGAAGAAGCGGTACTCCTCCGCCACCGCGGCGCGATAGGCCGCCAGGATGTGTTCGCGACCGGCAAAGGCGCTCACCAGCATAATCAGCGTGGATTCCGGCAGGTGGAAATTGGTGATCATGGCATCCACACTGCGGAAGCTGTAGCCCGGGTAGATGAAGATATCGCTCTCCCCGCTGAAGGGCGCCAGATCACCTTCCTGGGAGGCGGTTTCCAGCGAACGAACGACCGTCGTGCCCACCGCCACAATTCGGCGGCCGCCGGCTCGCGCAGCACGCGCCTGCACGCACAGCGCCTCATCGACCTCGAGATACTCCGAGTGCATCTGGTGCTGGCGAATATCGTCCACCCGCACCGGCTGGAAAGTGCCGGCACCGACATGCAGGGTGATAAAGCCCACATCGACGCCCTTGTCACGGCAGGACTGTATAAAAGACTCGCTGAAATGCAGGCCGGCGGTGGGCGCTGCCACCGCACCCTCGCGCTCCCCGTACACGGTCTGGTAGCGCTCCCGGTCCAGCGACTCATCTTCGCGATCGATATAGGGCGGCAAGGGCATGTGGCCGATCCGCTCCAGCAGGTCCAGCAACCGTTCGTCGGTGGACTCGAGCTGGAACAGGTCATCGTCACGGCCCACGACCCGCAGGCTGGCCTCTACCGCGTCGCTGTGGCGATCCGCGTGTAACAACAGCTCGGAGCCCGGCTTCGGGGTCTTGCTGGCGCGCACATGGGCAAGGCAACGGCTCTCATCCAGCAGGCGCTCCACCAGAATCTCCACCTTGCCACCACTGGGCTTGCGCGCCCAGAGCCGGGCCGGGATCACCCGGGTGT
>JANQLM010000005.1 GCA_028280635.1 Halieaceae bacterium
CGGAAATCGCTGCCGCCGAGCTCGAGGCAGACGGTCAGCGGGTGGCGGGCCTGCGCGATGCCTTGTGGGAACGGGTCCGCGACTGCGGCGACGTTTACCTGCACGGGGAGGGCGTTCCGCGGCTGCCGGGAGTACTTAACGTCGCCTTTGGCGGTGTGGAAGGTGAAACCCTGCTGATGGCCCTGAAAGACCTGGCGGTGTCCTCCGGGTCGGCGTGCACATCGGCCACGGTAGAACCCTCGCATGTGCTGCGAGGCATGGGTGTGGACGACCGGCTGGCCCACAGTTCCCTGCGTATCACCCTGGGCCGCTATACCACCGAGGAAGAGGCGGGCTTCGCCGCCGACAGGCTCTGCGAGACCCTGCAGCGGCTGCGCCAGCCCCGGCCGCGCTCGGGCACCCACGACGCTTGAGAAAGCCCCCATAAGCCCCTGATTTTTCAACCAAATAGGCTGCACCTGAAACGCATTTCAGGGTGCAAGCGGGGGTGAGAGCCCGTATAATACTGCCGTTTCTTATATCGCCGATCTGGCGGCCCCGTACCGCGGTGCTGCCGGCTTGGCTTCAACCCATTATTGGAGAAAACCCGAATGTCACTGGAACGCACTCTTTCAATCGTGAAGCCTGACGCCGTAGGCAAGAATGTCATCGGCGAGATTTACAGCCGCTTCGAGAAAAATGGCCTGCGCATTGTCGCTGCCAAGATGCTGCGACTGGATGACGAACTCGCCGGCGGCTTCTACGCCGAGCACCGTGAGCGCCCCTTCTTCCCGGCCCTGATTGAGTTCATGACCTCGGGCCCGGTCTGCGTGCAGGTGCTGGAAGGCGAAAATGCGGTCGCGAGGAACCGCGAGCTGATGGGCGCCACCAATCCCCAGGAAGCCGAGGCGGGCACCATCCGCGCCGACTTCGCCCAGTCCATCGACGCCAATGCGGTACACGGCTCCGATTCCCCAGAATCCGCGGCCCGCGAAATCGCCTACTTCTTCCAGGACAGCGAGATTTGCGAGCGCTGAGATGAGCGACGCGCGCATTAACCTGCTGGGCCTGCCACTGGACAAGCTGCAGGCATTCTTCGAAGAGATCGGGGAAAAGCCCTTCCGCGCCCAACAGGTGCTGAAGTGGATGCACCACGCCGGTGTCGATCGCTTCGAGGATATGACCAACCTCAGCAAGGCGCTGCGCGAGAAGCTGGCCGGCATCGCCGAAATACGGCCGCCGGAGGTGGTCAATCAACTGGATTCCGAAGATGGTACGCGCAAGTGGGCGATCCGCGTCGACGGTGGTGGCCTGGTGGAAACCGTCTTCATTCCCGACGGCCAGCGCGGCACCCTGTGTGTGTCCTCGCAGGTGGGCTGCAGCCTGGATTGCAGTTTCTGCTCCACCGGCAAGCAGGGCTTTCAGCGCGACCTGACGGCCGCGGAGATCATTGGCCAGGTGTGGCTGGCGCTAAAGTCATTCGACGCTTTCCAGAGCGGCAAGGGCCGCAAGGTCACCAACGTGGTGATGATGGGCATGGGTGAGCCTCTGCTCAACTTCGACAACGTGGTCGATGCCATGAGCCTGATGATGGAAGACCTGGCCTACGGTATTTCCAAGCGGCGCGTCACCCTCAGCACCTCCGGCGTGGTGCCGATGCTCGACCGTCTGGCGGAGGTGAGCGAGGTGTCGCTGGCCGTTTCGCTGCATGCGCCCAACGATGAGCTGCGCAACGAGCTGGTGCCGATCAACCGCAAGTACCCCATTGCCATGCTGCTCGACAGTGCGCGCAACTACATTGACCGGCAGACCGACAAGAAGCGGGTGGTGACCATCGAGTACACGCTGATAGCCGGGGTGAATGATCGCGTCGAACACGCCCGCGAACTGGTGGAGCTGCTGCGCGACTTCCCCTGCAAAATAAATTTGATTCCCTTCAATACATTTGCACAATCGGATTACGAGCGGCCCTCGGGGAACGCCGTGTCGCGTTTCTGGCAGGTGCTGGTAGGCGCCGGTTTCATTGTCACCGTGCGCACCACCCGCGGCGATGATATCGACGCCGCCTGCGGCCAGCTGGTGGGCCAGGTGGTAGACCGGACCCGTCGCAGTGAGCGCCATCGGGCGCGCAGGGCAGGCGCGGCAGAACAAGAAGAACAGGTAATTCGTTGGGGGTGATCGCAACCGTGATCCTTACAGTGGCAGTCAGCAGTTTCAGTTACGTCGGTCGGTTTTTCGCCGCCCTTGGGCTTTGCCTGGCGCTGTCGGCCTGTGTGACCCAGAGCGAGAGCGTGTTCGATTCCGACCCGTCGCCCGAAGATGCTCTGAAAGCCAGGGTCGAGCTGGCGCGTAGCTATATCGGCGAGGGCAACTGGGACGACGCCAAGCGCAACCTGAAACTCGCCCAGGACATCGACCCCAACTCTCCGGAAGTGGCCGAGGCCTTCGCCCTCGTTTACGAGCGCACCGGGGAGTACGAACTGGCCGAGGAGAGTTTTGAGCAAGCCCTCTCGCTGCAACGGGATTTCAGCCGGGCGAGAAACAACTACGCGGCCTTCCTCTACAGCCGGGGTGCCCAGGCAGCGGCCGCGGGCCGTCCAGATGAGGTGCGCCGACGCATGGAACAGGCAGAGGAACAGCTGCTCATCGTCGTCAAGGATACGCTCTACGATGCCAGGCCCCGGGCGTTTATCAATCTCGGCCTGGTGCAGGTGCAGTTGGGCAAGGACGACCCGGCGCGGGAAGCTTTTAGCCGGGCCCTGGCAATGGACCGGGGTAATAACCTGGCGCTGTTGGAGCTCGCGCATATCGAGTACCGGGCCGGGAACTATCCGCTGGCAGACCGCTACCTGGAAAACTACCGTCGCTTCCGGCGCCAGCAGTCGGCCCGTGCCCTGTGGCTGGGCATCCGTGTCTCCCGCGAGTTGGAAGATCGCGACGCGGAGGCCAGCTATACCCTGGCGCTGCGCAATCTGTATCCGGGCTCTCCCGAATACCAGGCCTACCAGCAGGCGGTTCAGAATGGAGAACTCTGAGGCCACCGACGAGATTGAGGTCACGCCGGGCCAACGCCTGCGTGAAGCGCGCGAGAGCGCTGGCATGTCGCCGCGTGAGATGGCAGACCGCCTGAACTGGTTGCCCGCCCATGTCGGAGCCATAGAAAACGATCGCTATGAAGAGCTGAAAGGGGCGGCGTTTATTCGCGGCTACCTGCGCGCCTATGCGCGTGCCGTCGGGCTCAATGAAGATGACATCGTCGGGCTGTATGCCGCCCTGCAGCCCGAGCACGAAGCAGCCACCCGGGCAAACGCGGCGGCGTCCAGTTCGGTACCCAGCCAGAATACCGGCATGGCGGTGGTGTTGGGGGTGGCGGTGGCCGCCGTGGTCATTGGCGCGATCTGGTGGAAACAGCAGGGCGCCGACAGCGCCGCACCCGCATCTCCTGAGCCGGCTAAAACCTCGGCGGTGGCTGAGAACGGCGCCGCCACTCCGCAGCCTGCCACCGCGCAACGGGAAGAGACTGACAGTAGTACAGACTCCTTTATGCCCGCCGCGGCCGACAGCGAGAGTTTGCCCGCCGAGCAGACCGATAGCGAGCGCGAGTCCATCGCCGCCGTGGCGGTGGAACCCTCCGGGCAGGCAGTGGCCGACACCGGTGTCGAGCCTGTCGAAGTCGCTGCACCGGCAGCAGCGTCCGCGGTTGCTTCCGACGGCGCCCTGCAGTTCAGCTTCAGCGGCGACTGCTGGCTGGAAGTACGCGACGGCGAGGGCCAGCTGATCTATGCTGACTTAAGGCGGGCGGGTGATACATTGGGCCTGGACGGCAGGCCGCCGTTTGAGATTCTCGCCGGTGATGCCGCCGCCGTATCGCTCAGTTACCTGGGTGAGCCGGTGGCCATGCAAACCCGCCCCGGACGTGATACCGCAAGATTTACAGTAGGTGAGCCATGATTTCCGAGTCTCCCATCAAGCGCCGCAAGTCCCGGCAGATTCACGTTGGCAAGGTCGCCGTAGGCGGCGACGCGCCCATCAGTGTGCAGAGCATGACCAATACCGAAACCTGCGACGTGGAGGCCACCGTTGCCCAGGTCGAGGCGATCCAGGAAGCCGGCGCAGACATCGTCCGGGTCTCCGTGCCCAGCCTTGATGCGGCCGAGGCATTCCGGGAGATCCGCGCCCGCGTCGACGTGCCTTTGGTGGCAGATATTCACTTCGACCACAACATTGCCCTGAAGGTGGCTGAATACGGGGTCGACTGCCTGCGCATCAACCCTGGCAACATCGGTCGCGAGGAGAAGGTGCGCGCCGTGGTGGACAGCTGCCGCGACAAGGGCATTCCCATCCGCATCGGCGTGAACGCCGGCTCGCTGGGCAAGGACCTGCAGCGCAAGTATGGTGAACCCAACGCCGAGGCCCTGGTGGAGTCCGCCATGCGCAATGTCGATATTCTCGACAAGCTGGACTACCCGGACTTCAAGGTCAGCGTGAAGGCCTCTGAGGTGTTTATGGCAGTCGAGGCCTATCGCTTACTGGCCAAACAGATTGAACAACCTCTGCACCTTGGCATCACCGAGGCCGGTGGCCTGCGCGGTGGCACCGTGAAGTCGGCAGTGGGTCTCGGCATGCTGCTGATGGACGGTATCGGTGACACCATTCGCATTTCGCTGGCGGCGGACCCGGTGGAGGAAGTCAAGGTGGGCTTCGAGATTCTCAAGAGCCTGAAGCTGCGTACCAACGGGATCAACTTCATTGCCTGCCCGAGCTGCTCGCGCCAGAACTTCGACGTGATCGGCACTATGAACACCCTGGAACAACGTCTCGAAGACATTCGCACGCCGATGGACGTCGCCGTTATCGGCTGTATCGTCAACGGCCCCGGGGAGGCACGGGAAGCCGACGTGGGCCTGACCGGCGCTTCTCCCAGCAACCTGATCTACATTGGCGGTGAGCCGGATCACAAGGTCAGCAATGAAGACTTTCTCGATCACCTCGAACAGGTGATTCGCCGCAAGGCTGAAGAACTCGAAGCAGAGCGCAGCGGTCTCCACACGGACCAGAGCGACCTCATAGCCAAAGCCTGACAGGACAAGCAGTGAACCCAATACGTGCGATACGGGGGATGAATGACATCCTCCCCCAGGACAGTTACTTGTGGCAGCACCTGGAAAAGGTGACCCATGAGCTGCTGGATGCCTACGGTTATCGTGAGATTCGTCTGCCCATCGTTGAGCAGACCCAGCTATTCAGTCGCGCCATCGGCGAAGTGACCGACATCGTTGAAAAAGAGATGTACAGCTTCCAGGACCGCAACGACGAAGGCCTGACGCTGCGACCGGAAGGCACTGCCGGCTGCGTGCGGGCCTTCAACCAGCACGGCATGGCGGGCACCCAACAGAAGCTCTGGTATGCCGGGCCGATGTTCCGATACGAGAAACCCCAGCTGGGCCGTCAACGCCAGTTTCACCAAGTCGGCGTCGAAGTGTTCGGCACACCGACGGCCGACGTAGAGGCTGAACTGATCGTGCTGTCGGCGCGCCTGTGGCGACGCCTCGGTCTCGACAGCTCAGTGACTCTGGAGCTCAACTCCCTGGGCAACAGTGAGGATCGCGCGCGCTATCGAGAAGCGCTGGTGGCCTACCTGTCTGAACATCATGACAAGCTTGACGAGAATAGCCAGCGTCGCCTGGACAGCAATCCGCTGCGGATCCTCGACAGCAAGTCGCCTGATACCCAGGCGCTGCTGGTCGCTGCGCCGTCCCTGTCTGACTTCCTGGACGAGGAATCATCGGCGCACTTCGCTGAACTGACCGCCCTGCTGGATGCAGCCGGCGTCAGCTATCGAATCAATCCGCGCCTGGTGCGTGGCCTCGACTATTACAACCGCACGGTGTTCGAGTGGGTCACCGATGCGCTTGGCGCCCAGGGCACTGTCTGTGCGGGGGGGCGCTATGACGGGCTGGTAGAGCAGCTCGGCGGTAAACCGACGCCTGCGGCGGGCTTTGCCATGGGCCTGGAGCGCCTCGTGCTGCTGATGCAGGAATTGAATGTAGCGCCAGAACCCACCAGCCAGGCAGATGTCTATCTAGTGGCCGTGGGCGAGGGTGCCGCGGTGGCGGGCTTTGCCCTGGGTGAAGCCCTGCGCGACCGGATGCCTGGCCTCCGGCTGCAGGTGCACAGCGGTGGGGGCAGTTTCAAGAGCCAGATGAAAAAGGCTGATCGCAGCGGTGCGCGGCTGGCGCTGGTGCTGGGAGAAAATGAGCTGGCCGAGCGCAGCGTGGGTTTCAAGCCTCTGCGCGGCGGTGAGCAGCGCAGTGTGTCTCAGGATACGCTGGCTGAGGAATTGAAAGACTTTTTTGCACACGAGGAACACTAGTGGAAACCTATCGTACCGAAGAAGAACAGGTCGAAGCCCTCAAGAAGTGGTGGGACGAGAACGGCCGTTCAACCATTGCTGCGGTGGTGCTGGCGCTGGCGGCGGGCTTCGGCTGGCAGGGCTGGCAGCAGCATCAGCAGCAGCAGGCGGAACAGGCATCGCTGCTTTACGAGGAAATGATGCAGGCCGTTGGCCAGAGCGGTGAGAGCGCCCAGGTCGACTCCCTTAAGACCCAGGGTGAACGCCTGAAAGCGGAGTATCCTTCTTCAACCTACGCCCAGTTCGCAGCCCTGCATCTGGCGCGCATCGCGGTGGTAGACGGCCGGCTGCAGGACGCGGAGTCCGAGCTGCGCTGGGTGCTGACCCAGGGTCCCGCCACCGAAGTGGCGCTGCTGGCCGAACTGCGCCTGGCGCGCGTCAAGGCGGCCATGGGCGAGAACCAGGCCGCACTGGATATTCTCGGCGCCGCTGAACCCGGCGCCTACGCCGCGGCCTATGCCGAGGCCGAGGGTGACGTATATCTCGACCTGGGAGACGAGGCCCAGGCCATCGCCGCCTACGAACGGGCGCTGGCGCTGGCAGCCGCCTCGGAGGTTGGCGCCAGTGAGGCGCTGCGACTCAAACTGTCATACCTGTCCCCCGTGCCCGCCCGCGAACTGGCGGCTGCGGAGCAATAGCGATGGGATTCCACCGGGCTAAAGCCCTGCTGGCAGTCCAGCTTCTGCTGCTCTGTACAGCCTGTAGCACCTTCGAAAACTGGTTCGGCAGTAAACCGGACGACGTCCGGGCGCCAGCGGACCTGTTGGATATCGTCGAGGAGGTGCGCGTCAAGCAGCTTTGGAGCGTGGGTGTGGGCGGTGGCCAGGGCCAGGGATTTTACCGCCTGCAGCCGGTGCTGGACGGCGATCGACTCTACGCCGCGGGCAGCGATGGCATCGTGGTCGCGCTGGAAGCAGACAGCGGCAAGCGTATCTGGCGGGAAGACCTGGACCAGGAAATCAGCGGCGGTGTTGGCATCGGCGGTGACATGGTGCTGGTCGGCAGCAGCGACGGCTCCGTGATCGCCCTGTCGCAGGCCGATGGCTCCCTGATCTGGTCCAGCAAGCTGCAGGGCGAAATCCTCGCTGCGCCGCAGACCAATGGTCGGGTCGTGGTGGTACAAAGCTACAACGGCAAGCTGCTGGGCCTGGACGCCACGGATGGCAGCGAGCTCTGGGTCTATGACAGCAATGTGCCGGTGCTTACCTTGCGCGGTACCAGCACGCCGGTGGTGTTTGAACGTTTCGCTATAGCGGCCTTCGGTAACGGCCGGGTGGTGGCGCTGGACCTCAATACCGGCGCGGTGCGCTGGGAGGCACGCGTCGCGATTGCCCAGGGGCGCTCGGAGATCGACCGCATTGTCGATATCGACGGCAACCTGTTGCTGACGCCGCCAGTGCTGTGGGCAGTGAGCTATCAGGGCAGGCTGGCCGCCATCGACGTGGGCAGCGGCCGCAAGCTGCGCCAGGAAGAGGTGTCCAGCTATGTGGGACTGGACCAGGGTTTCGGCAATATCTATGTCGCCGAGGAAACGGGAACCGTGATTGCCTACTACCGCAATGAGAGCGGTGTGCGCTGGGAGCAGGGAGACCTGTCCTTCCGCCAGCTCACCTCGCCCAAGACCATCAAGGGCTGGGTCGCGGTGGCGGACTTCCGCGGCTATGTGCACTTCCTCTCCCAGGTGGACGGCCGCATTGTCGGGCGTACCCGCACCGACGGGGACGGTGTGCGTGCGGACATGCTGACGCGGGATGATGTGCTCTATGTCTATGGCAATAGCGGTAAGCTGGCCGCACTCAGGGTCAGCGCGCGGGATGACAAGTGATCCCGGTTATCGCCCTGGTGGGGCGTCCCAACGTCGGCAAATCGACCCTGTTCAATCGGCTCACGCGCTCGCGTGACGCTCTGGTTGCCGACTTTCCGGGCCTGACCCGGGATCGCAAGTACGGCGAGGCCCGTCACCAGGACCGCAAGTTTATTGTTATCGATACCGGCGGCATTACCGGCGAAGAGCATGGCATTGATTCCCATATGGCGGACCAGTCACTGGCAGCGGTGGAAGAGGCCGACGCCGTGCTGCTGTTGGTGGATGCCAGGGCCGGGCTGACCGCCGGTGACGAAGAGTTGGTCACTTACCTGCGGCGCCGGAGCAAGCCGTTTCACCTCCTGGTCAACAAAATTGACGGCATCGATGAAGACTCGGTGCTGCCGGATTTCTACGCGCTCGGTGTTCAGCACCTGCACCCGATTGCCGCCAGCCACGGTCGCGGCGTCAAGGCCATGCTCGATGAGGTAATGGAGCCGTTCATCCCGGAGGACGAGGCGAAGGAAGAGGCCGAGGAGGACGGCACCACCCGGGTGGCCATTATCGGTCGCCCCAATGTCGGCAAATCCACCCTGGTGAACCGCTTGTTGGGGGAAGACCGGGTGGTGGTGTATGACCAGCCGGGCACGACCCGCGACAGTATCTATATCGATTATCAGCGTGGTGACCGGCGCTACACGCTGATCGACACCGCAGGCGTACGCCGGCGCAAGAACGTCAAGGAAGTGGTGGAAAAGTTTTCCATCGTAAAGACCCTCAAGGCCATCGATGACGCCCATGTCGTAGTGTTGGTCATGGATGCCAGCGAGGGCCTGGTAGAGCAGGACCTGCACCTGCTGGGACAGGCTATCGATGCGGGCCGCGGCCTGGTGCTGGCGCTCAACAAATGGGACGGCATGGAGGCTGATGACAAGCAGCGCGTGCGCTATGAACTGGACCGCAGGCTGAGATTTATCGACTATGCCGATGTCCACTTTATCTCCGCCCTGCACGGCACCGGCGTGGGGCATCTCTACAAGAGCATCGATGCCGCCTACCAGTCCGCCACCCGCAAGCTATCCACCAACCAGTTGACGCGAATCCTGGAAGACGCGGTCCTCGACCACGAGCCGCCCATGATCAATGGTCGCCGCATCAAGTTGCGTTACGCCCACGCCGGCGGACAGAACCCGCCGTTGATCGTCATTCACGGCAACCAGACCGGTAAGGTGCCCGCCGCGTACCAACGTTACTTGGAGAAAATATTTCGCCGCGAATTGAAGCTGACCGGCACGCCGGTACGGGTTGAGTTCCGCACCGGAGAGAACCCGTACGCCGGCAAGCGCAACCAACTCACCCAGCGGCAGGTCGCGCGCAAGCGGCGCATGATGAAACACGTCAAGAAGGGCAAGAAGCGCTAGCTGGAACCACGCCATGAATGCACCCGTCACGCCCACTCCGGTGAAAAGGGATCTCGACAGCCGCGAACAGATAGCGGCATTTGTCGATGCGTTCTATGCGCGGTTGCTGGAGGATCCGGTGTTGGCGCCGCTGTTTACGGATGTGGCGGCGGTAGACCTGGACGTGCACAAACCGCATATTGTCGATTACTGGTGCAAACTCCTGCTCAAGGACAGCCGCTACCAGCGCCACACCATGAATATCCACCGGCGATTGCACGGCAAGCGAGCGCTGACAGAGGCTGATTTCCAGCGCTGGGTAGGCTTCTTCCGGGCTGCCGTGGACGGGGCCTGGGCAGGCGAAAAGGCGGACCGCGCCAAGCACATCGCCCGCACCATTGCTGATAACATGCACAAGTCTTTCAGCTAAGTGCCTGAAATAATTGAATATAAAAAAATGTTGCAGTTTCACTTCTAGGTGATATAGTTATGTATAACACCATATCGGAGACGATATCGATGCTGGTATCAATGCTGAGAGTACGAAGACAGGGATTGAATCGCGGTGGCAGGGCCCGCCTGGCGATCGCGCTGGCTTTCCTGGCCTGCGCAGGCCTGTCCGCGATCGCCCAGGCAGATACCCGTTCCGTCGAGGGCTTTGACATCGACCGGGTGGTGCTGCGCGGCAGCGACGAGCTGAAGGTGACCTTTGGGGAGGCGAACCGGCTGCTGGTGAAGGGTGATAGCGATGACCTCGACCGGGAGCCTTTCTACGTGCGCGGTTCCACTCTGAAACTGGGCTATACCGACAACGGCCGCAAGGTACGCAACGTTAAGTACCTGTTGGAAATCGAGGATCTCGACCAGGTGGTATTGCAGGGTTCCGGTGAGGTCTGGATCGACCCGGTGGAAACTCGCCGGCTTTCCATCAGCGTTGATGGTTCCGGCGTAATGCGCGTGCATTCGGTGAAGGCTAACGAGCTTGAAGTCTCCGTCGCTGGCTCCGGTACCATCCAATTGGCGATCTGCGAGGTGGAAGATCTCGAGGTTGAGCTGGCGGGCTCCGGCGATATCGACCTGGGCCGGGTCACCGCACAGCGGATGAACGTCGACATGGCAGGCTCCGGTGATGTGGTCGGCACCAGTGAGAGTGAATCCGGTATGGTCGAGGTGCTCGACATCGGCGTTGCCGGGTCCGGCGATGTGGACCTGTCCACCATGCCGGCTGTTACCGTGGATGTAGACATCCTGGGTTCCGGTGATGTCAGCGTCTGGGCCGTGGAATTCCTGGACGTGAATATCCTGGGCAGCGGCGACGTGCATTACCGGGGCGACCCCGATATTGATCGCAGCACCCTGGGCTCCGGCGACGTACAGCCGATCGACTGATGACGGCCTGGATAGTATCCACATGGGAGGCCTGAGCGTGTCTGTAGAATGGAATGACAACCTGCCGATCTATCGCCAACTGCGCGATCTCGTGGTGCAGCGAATTCTTGATGGCAGCTTTGCCGAGGGCGAGGCGGTCCCCTCGGTTCGCCAGGTGGCTTCCGACTACAACATCAATCATTTAACAGTGGCCAAGGCCTACCAGGAACTGGTGGACGAGGGCTTGCTGGAAAAAAGACGGGGATTGGGGATGTTTGTGCTGAGCGGCGCTCGCGAAGCCTTGACGAGCAATGAGAAACAGAAGTTCCTGGACGAAGAGCTGCCCGCGTTTATAGACCGGGTGCAGCGCCTGGGGCTGGATATCGATACGGTAACGGAACTGTTGAAGGCCAGGGGAGGCAAAGCCTGATGGCCACGCTGATCAAAACCGAGCGCCTCAGCAAGCGCTTTGGCGATACCGCTGCCGTCGACCAGGTGTCACTGAATATCGAGGCCGGCAGTATTACCGGGCTGATCGGGCCCAATGGCGCTGGCAAGACCACGCTGCTGCGGGCCCTGTTGGGCCTCAATGCCTGCGACGGCGTGTTGGAAGTCATGGGTCTGGACCCGCGCAGCCAACGCACACGCCTGCAGGAGCAGGTTTGCTTTATTGCGGATACTGCAGTGCTTCCCAGCTGGATGAAAGTGAACCAGGTTCTGGACTATGTCAGCGGGGTTCATCCCCGCTTCAGCCGGGAGCAGGCGGAAATGCTGCTGTCGCGCACGGAGGTACGCCAGACCCACCGGATCAAGGAGCTCTCCAAGGGTATGACGGTGCAGTTGCACCTGGCTATCGTGATGGCCATCGATGCCAGGCTGCTGATCCTGGACGAACCCACCTTGGGGCTGGACATCCTGTTCCGCAAGCAGTTTTTTGAGCAACTGCTGAACGATTACTACGATGATGAGCGCACCATCCTGATTTCCACCCACCAGGTGGAGGAGGTGGAGAACATTCTTACTGATGCCATCTTCATGCGCGCGGGAGGCATTGTGTTGCATGAATCCATGGACTCACTGGCGCAACGCTTCTGTGAAGTGCACGTGGTGGGCGCTGCCGTGGAGCAGGCGCAGGGCCACAGGCCGATCAGTGAACGCTCAATTCTCGGTGGCAAGGCGATGATCTTTGAGGACGCGGACCGCGATGCGCTGGCCCAGCTCGGCCAGTTGCACACGCCGTCGGTGTCGGACCTGTTCATCGCCAAGATGGGGGAGAAGCGCTGATATGGAGATTTCCAAGGGCATGAAGTTCCACACCCTGATCATGCGCGAGTTGCAGGAGTACCGCGGCTCACTGGTGATGACCCCGATCTACTTCGGCGGCGCCCTGATCGTCGTGATGTTGCTGGCGGTGCTGTTCGCCGGGCGCCTCGCCGTGATTGGCGAAGGTGCTTTCAATATGCTGTCAGGCGGTGAGGGTCGCAGCATCAACCTGGAGCTGACCATCGATGAGGACGCCTCCGGCAGCCAGGAGCTGTATGTCGACCGCGTCAACCCGGATCGGTCCGGGCTACCCTCTCAGGAACTGATCGTTTCAGAACCCGCCGAGGAGGTGCCGGATGAAGCCTGGAACTTCAGCAAGGAGTGGAGCTTCTCGGCCCCCAATCCAGAGCCGCGTGCTGAAGACGATTTGGAAGGAGAGTCACTGAACCCGGTGCTGGGGGGGTTCCACAATATCTTCTGCCTGATCATGTTCCTGGTCACCATCAACTACCTGTTGGGGTGCCTGTACACTGATCGCAAGGATCGCAGCATCCTGTTCTGGAAGTCGATGCCGGTGTCGGAGTGGCAGGAAGTGGCGGCCAAGCTGACGGTGGCCTCGCTGGTAGTGCCCGCCATCTACCTGGCGGTATCGCTGCTGACACAGATACTGGAGACCTATATCGCCATGGTGCTGGTGTGGCGCATGGACGGTTCAGCGACGGAATTGGTGTTGTCCAGGGTGCAGTTTATTCCGCTGATTATCGACCAGTTTAGCGGGATGGTCGTGTGGATACTGTGGACGCTGCCAGTCTACGCCTGGTTCTTGCTGGCGTCGGCGGCGGCCAAGCGCTCACCGTTTCTGCTGGCCATTGCCATTCCGATCGGCCTGGTGATCGCCGAGCGCCTGCTGCTGGGCAGCGAACATGTGCTGATGGCTATCGGTAATCACGTACCGCACAAGATAGACGGCGATGATGCCAACTCCCTGGGCCTCTATGACTTTGGCCCGGTCTGGAGCCAGCTCGACTACCTGGGCATGGTGTTTGGCTTCCTCACGGCGGCGGTTTTCCTCGCCGGTGCGGTGTGGCTGCGTCGCTACCGCTTCGAAACCTGATTCAGCGCGGCTGTTTGGCCGGATCGAAAGCGCCTCTAGCCTGATCGAAAGCGCCCGCGGCCTGATCGAAAAAGCCATGGCCGATCGCCAAGATCGGCCATTGTCTCGCCCCCGGCCCTCCCTGATACTGCCGACGTCTTAGTCATTGCCCTGGCGGGAGGTCACCGTGTCGGAGCTGCTGCGACAGCAGTTTGAACTGGGCTACACCTATACCCGCTCAACCGGCCCCGTGGTGGGCCGCTTTCTCACGGAACTGCGCCGGCGCCGCATCGTCGGCACCCGGGGTGATGACGGCCGCGTCTACGTACCCCCCATGGAATTCGATCCCGTCACCGCCACTGCCCTCACCGAGTTCGTCGAAGTGGGTGATCATGGCGAGGTCGTAAGCTGGTGCTGGATCACCGAACCCCGCGAAAGTCACCCTTTCGACAAACCCTTCGCGTGGGCACTGGTGCGCCTGGACGGCGCTGACGTTCCCATGGTGCACGCTGTCTGCGCCGAGCAGGAGGAGATGCGCACGGGCATGCGGGTGCAGGCCCGCTGGGTAGAAGAGCCGAGAGGTTATATCACCGATATCGCCTGTTTTGAGCCCGAGATACAGGGAGGCGCGGCATGAGCGATAAGCCTGGCGATACAGAGGAACTCATCACCGCCATCGAGACGCCGGTATACCTGAAGTACAACTTCACTGCCGGGGCTGCTACCACCCGCTTTCTTCACCAGGTTCGCAAAGGCAAGCTCACGGGTCAGCGCCGCCCCGAGTGCGACTGCGGCCATGTCTACGTGCCCGCGAGGGGGTCCTGTGCGGCCTGCGGCCTGGCCACTACCGAGGAGGTAGAGCTCGGCAACAAGGCGACCGTGCAGTCCTTTACCATCGTCTGGATTCCTATTCCCAACAACCCGATCCAGCCACCCTACATCGTTGCCAACCTGGTGCCTGATGGCGCCAATATTTCCTTCATTCACCTGATGAGTGAATGCGACAACGACAGCGTGCACATCGGCCAGCGCGTCGAGGCAGTTTGGAAGCCTGAGGAGGAGTGGGATTACGCCATGGACAATATCCGCTACTTCCGACCGCTGGATGAGCCCGATGTGCCTATTGAGATGATCGGCAGGGTGCCGCTGTCCGGCTGGGAGGGCGAACAGTGAAAGATGTCGCCGTGGTGTCTTACGCCCAATCTGACTGTCGACGCGACGCCGGCGCCTGTAACGAGGTGGAACTGGTGATGCCTGTGATCCAGGAGGCGTTGCAGGCCATTGGTCTCAGCAGCGCCCAGGATGTGGATTTCACCTGTTCAGGTAGCTGTGATTATCAACAGGGGGCGTCTTTCGCTTTTGTTATGGGCGTGGATGCGCTGGGGGCGGTGCCTCCCATCAAGGAGTCCCATGTTGAGATGGACGCCGCCTGGGCCCTCTATGAATCCATGCTCAAGATCAGCATGGGGCAGGCGGAGTCTGCCTTGATCTACGGTTTCGGCAAGTCGTCTCCTGGCGAGCTGCCGACGGTGCTGTCCCAGCAACTGGATCCCTATTACCTGGCCCCGCTGTGGGTGGATTCGGTCAGCCTGGCCGCCCTGCAGGCACGGACCCTGATCGACCAGGGACTGGTTACCGAGGCCGATATGGCCGCGGTGGTGTCGCGGTCGCGGTCCCAGGCCAAAGCCAACAACCCTCACGCTCAGCTAGCGGGGGATGTGTCGGTGGAGGAACTGCTTGAAGAAGCGCCCTGGGTGGCGCCGCTGCGCAAACATGACTGCTGCCCGATTTCCGACGGCGCCTCTGCGATGGTGATTTGCACCCTGGAAAAGGCGCAGGCCTGGGGCGCACCCTACGCCGTAATCCGCGGTATCGACCATCGTATGGAATCCCACAACATCGGCGCCCGCGACCTGACCCGGTCGGCATCCACTACGCTGGCCGCCGAGCGTGCCGGTGTGGGCGAGGGGCCCGTAGAGGTGGCCGAGTTGTACGCGCCTTTCAGCCACCAGGAGATCATTCTCACGCGGGCCCTGGGCCTGGATGACAGCACCACGGTAAATCCCTCGGGTGGGGTGCTGGCAGGAAACCTGATGATGGCCTCGGGCCTGTCGCGGGTGGGTGAGGTGGCGCGCCGCATTATGGACGGGGATGTCCGTCGCGGTGTGGCCCATGCCACCAGTGGCCCCTGTCTGCAGCACAACCTTGTCGCTGTGCTGGAGGCTGCCTGATGCAATACGCCGCAGTAACCGGAATCGGCCAGACCCACTACAAGGCCCGGCGTGGCGATGTCTCGATCGCCGGCCTGGTGCGCGAGGCCGCCCAGAATGCTCTCGATGATGCCGGCCTGGGCTGGGACGACATTGAGGCAGTGATCATCGGCAAGGCGCCTGATATGTTCGAGGGGGTCATCATGCCGGAGGTGTACCTCGCCGATGCCCTGGGCTGCAATGGTAAGCCCATGCTGCGAGTGCATACCGCGGGCTCAGTCGGCGGCTCCACGGCGCTGGTGGCAGCATCGCACGTGCAGAGCGGCAGCTTTCGACGGGTGTTGACCGTGACCTTTGAGAAGCAGTCAGAATCCAACGCCATGTGGGCGCTCTCCAATCCACAGCCTTTTTCCCCACACCTCAACGCCGGCGCGGGGGGTTACTTCGCACCCATCATGCGCGAGTACATGCGCCGCAGCGGCGCCCCCTGGGACACCGGCATCAAGGTGGCAGTCAAGGACCGCCTGCACGGGGCTCGCAACCCGCTGAATCACCTGCAGATGCCGGAAATCACCATGAAGGAAGTGGAGGAGTCCCCCATGCTCTGGGACCCAATTCGTTTCCTGGAAAGCTGCCCTTCATCGGATGGCGCCTGTGCCATGGTGATTGCCGACGAGGCCCTGGCCAGGGCGGGGCCGCGCCCGCCGGTGTGGATTCGCGGCGGCGCCATGCGCTCCGAGCCCACCATGTATGCCGGTCGTGATGAGGCCAACCCCCAGGCGGGGCGCGACTGCGCCGCCGATGTCTACAGCCAGGCGGGTATCAGCAACCCCCGCAAGGAATTGGACTGCGCCGAGGTCTATGTGCCGTTCTCCTGGTACGAGCCCATGTGGCTGGAAAACCTTGGTTTCGCGGAGCAGGGCGAGGGCTGGAAACTCACCATGGAAGGCGCCACCTCTCTCGATGAAGGCGGAGACATCCCGTGGAATTGCTCCGGTGGGGTGTTATCGTCTAACCCGATTGGCGCCTCCGGCATGATTCGTTTCGCCGAGTCTGCCCGCCAGGTACGCGGCGATGCCGGTGACCACCAGGTGGATGGGGCGAGAATGGCGCTGGGACACGCTTATGGCGGCGGTGCCCAGTTCTACGCGATGTGGATTGTGAGCAGCGACCAGGCGTGATCCCAGGCTCTACGGGAGGAGCTTCACAGCATGAGTAAGGCATTCAATCTCGCTGACCTTTTTGAGATGGTGGCTGACGCGGTGCCGGAGCGCGCGGCCCTGGTCTGTGGTGAGGCACGCGCCAGCTATGCAGAGTTGGAGCACCGGGCCAACCAGTTGGCGCATTTCCTCGCGGGCCGCGGAGTGGGGCCAGGCGATCACGTCGGGCTCTACCTCTACAACTGCAACGAATACCTGGAAAGCATGATGGCCTGCTTCAAGCTGCGGGCCGTGCCGATCAACGTCAACTATCGCTATGTGGCGGATGAGCTCGCCTACATCTTCGGCAATGCCGATCTGGTCGCCTGCATCCATCATCGCGAATTTGCGCCGCTGATTGCCCAGCTGCCGGACACCGGTGTGCACACGCTGGTGTCGGTAGAAGACGGCAGCGCTACAGATACCGGTGCCGGTACGGAGTATGAGGCGGCCCTCGCCGGTCAGCCTGGCGAGCGGGATTTTGGCCCCCGGCAGGACGATGACCTGTTCCTGCTGTACACCGGCGGCACCACCGGCATGCCGAAAGGTGTGATGTGGCCCCACAAGAGCCTGTTTTATGCCGCACTGGGCGGCGGTGGCTGGTTCCATCCCGACGGCCCCATTACCGAGCCGGAGCAGATCGCCGGCCGGGTGGCGGACTTTCCCATTGTCGGCATGGCACTGGCCCCGCTCATGCACGGCGCCTGCTGGTGGTATGCCTGTATCCAGTTGCTGGCGGGCAATACCGTGGTACTGAACCCGAATCGTCACCTGGACGGTGAGCAGGTGTGGGGCATCGTCGAGCGCGAGAAGGTCAATTCTCTCACTATTGTCGGTGACGCCATGGCCATACCCCTGTTGGATGCCCTGGCGGAGAACCCCGGTCGCTGGGAGCTGAGCTCCATTTTCAATATTGGCTCCGGCGGTGCCGTGTTTTCCGTTTCCAAGCAGGATGCCTTCAAACAGCATTTCCCCAATTGTTTCATCACCAACTCATTTGGTTCTTCCGAGTCCGGCAATATGGGCTTCGACTCGGGTGAAAAGAAAGGCGAGTCCAAGGGACTGGGCAATGTAAATCCGTCTGAGTTTATGAATGTTGTCGTGGTCGAGGGGTCTGGAGATGCTGCCAACTACCATCTGGCGGCTGCGGGGCAGGAAGGCATATTCGCTCGCTCCGGCTACATCCCGGTGGGTTACTACAACGACCCGGTGAAAACCGCGGAAACCTTTGTGCAGGTGAACGGTCAGGCCTGGTTGCTCACCGGTGACGTTGCCCGGCTTGAAGAGGACGGTTCGATTACCGTCTACGGCCGCGGCAGCAATTGCATCAACTCCGGTGGCGAAAAGATTTATCCGGAAGAAGTGGAAGAAGCCCTCAAGACCCATCCGGCGGTGTTTGATTGCCTGGTAGTGGATACTCCCGATAAACGCTACGGCAGCAAGGTCACCGCTGTCGTAGCCCTGCGGGATGGCACGGAGCTGACCCTCGATTCCCTGCAGGAGGCAGCCCGCAAACACGTCGCTGGCTACAAGGTGCCGCGCGAATTGCACCTGGTGGCAGAGATTCCGCGTGCCCCCAGCGGCAAACCCGCCTATCCGAAAGCCCGCGAGCTGGCGCTTTCCGGCGACTTTCTCGCAGGTTAACTGGGGAGCTGAGCATCACCGTGCCCGAACTGGAAATCAGCACCGCTAATTGCATCGTTGAGCGCGACGGCCCGGTACTCACGGTCACTCTCAATCGCCCCGAAGCCAGGAATGCCTTTACTCCGGAGATGTTGCTGGGCATGTATCGCGCCTGGCGTCTGCTGGACGAAGACGACAGCCTGCTGTGCGCGATTCTTACCGCCGTGGGCGACACCTTCTGTGCCGGCATGGACCTGAAGGCCGGCGCCGATGGCAATCAAAAGGCCACCGAGGAATTCATGAGGGTGATGGCGGAAGTGCCCAACGTGCATTGGCAGGCACTGCTGCGCGACAACCGGCCCTGCAAGCCGATTATCCTCGCGGTGGAGGGCTACGCCCTGGCGGGTGGCACCGAGATACTGCAGGGCACGGATATCCGGGTGGGCGCTGAGGATGCGACCTTCGGCGTGACCGAGGTCGCCCGCGGCCTTTACCCGATGGGCGGCTCAACGGTGCGCCTGCGGCGCCAGATTCCCTATTGCCTGGCGGCGGAGATGCTGCTGCTGGGTGAGACGATCTCGGCCCAGCAGGCCCTGCAATACGGGTTGATCAATCGCGTTGTTCCGAAAGGGCAAAGCCTCGCCGAGGCTCGCAAGCTGGCTGCCAGGCTCTGTGAAAACGCCCCCCTGGCTATTGTTGCCATCACCCGGTCCCTGCGCGAGCAACAGGAAGATATGGAGGAAGGGGCCGCCATGGACGCTTCCGACGCTCTTGCCGGGCCGGTGTTTGGCTCCGCGGATGCCAAAGAGGGTATGCGCGCCTTCAAGGAAAAGCGCAAGGCTGTGTTCAAGGGCGAGTAGCGGTACCATAGCTGCGCAACTCGCCTCGCTTCCACAAGAGAGATGTTTCCATGCAAGATCCCGTATCCGCCGCCGGCGATGTCGCCAGCGTGTTCACCCAGCTAGTTGATGCCAGGAAATCCGCCCGCGGTTTCAAGAGCGACCCGGTTCCCCAGGCTGTGCTGGAACAGCTGTTCGGTGTGGCACTGCGGGCGCCGTCAAACTGCAATACCCAGCCCTGGCAGACCCATGTGGCGTCGGGTGACAAGCTGGAAGAGTTGCGACGCAAATTGCCGGAAGCGTTCATGAAGGGCGAGTTCACCATGGACTTTCCCTACGACGGCAAGTACGAAGGGGTGTACAAAGAGCGCCAGTACGCTTCGGCGGAAGCGCTTTACAGTGCCATGGGGATCACCCGGGAAGAGAAGGACAAGCGCAACGTCGCTTTCATGCGCAACTTTACGTTCTTCGATGCTCCACACGTGGCTTTCCTGTTCCTGCCCGAGCCCTTCGGCCTGCGCGAAGCCTGCGACCTGGGGATGTACGCCCAGACCCTGATGCTGTCGATGGTAGCCCATGGCCTGGCCTGCTGCCCGCAGACGGCGCTCAGCTTCATGGCGGGGCAGGTGCGGGAGGTGCTGGATATCGATCCCGGCAACCGCCTGCTGTTTGGACTCTCATTCGGCTACGAGGACGAGCAGCATCCGTCCAATCGCTGCCGCACCGAGCGGGCTAGCCTGGCCGACATCACCCACTTCCACGGGACCTAGCCCCGACTGGGACAGGGCTCAGGGCAGGGTGGGGTGAAAGTAGTCCGCCTCGTTGAACTCGGCGTCGTCCCCGTCGAACGCGGCAAACATCTCCTCACCCAGGGTCTCCATATCCCAGGAGATCCAGCGCTCTGGAACCAGTTTCACTACCAGGTCGGACATGGCCTCGAATGCCGGTCCCATCACAGGGTCCTGCATCGCCTTGTTCGTGAGGTACTTGCCGTTAACCCGCGGGGCTATCTGTGCTGCTGCCTCACCGGTGAGCAACTCGGCCGTCCCGCAGGCGCTGACGCCGGCTTCTTTCCCCATTTCGCGTGAATCGATACAGATGGCAGTGCGCGGGTCGCGCAGCAGATTCCGACCCTTGCTGGTCTGGGCGCTGGTGTTTACATACAGGGCGCCGTCCTCCCACAGAAACCATACGGCGGTGACGTGGGGCAGGCCATCGGCGTCATAGGTTGTCATCGTGGCAATACGCCGCTCGTCGAGCAGGTGTTCGAGTGTGGCTTTGAGCGCCATGTCTAGACCTCCGTGATGTTAACGGTTTGACGGCGAGCCGCGCTGGCAACGAGGTTGCCATAGCGGCGTCGCAGGTTGTAATGCCGCCACTGGAACACCCAGCGAAACACCCAACCATACAGCGGCTCCAGCATTGGCAGCCTGGCGGCAAAGGTGAGGTGGTCGCTGATCCTGGCACCACCAGGCAGGGCCTCGACCACCCGTTCATGGCTCCACAGCGACTGACTGGCCATCGACGAGGTCTCGCAGAAAGAGTGTCCCGGCTGCACTTCGGCAAAGGCGATGTCGTCATATTCCACCGGAATAAGGCCACCGAGTAGAATCCAGCTACGAAACCGAAACCGGCCCGGCTCCCAACCGGTGGTGATGTCCTCTACGCCATCGGGAAAGCTCATACTGAGCAGGGGGCGTAACTCGGCGTTCACATCCACCGGGCTCACGGCGTGGTCCCACAGTTCCGCCGTGTGGGCGGCAAGGTCGGAGTGGATGGAAAAACGTCGGGCCATACCTGAAGTATCGTCAGCCCCAGGCCATCTCGCCAGTGGATTGTGTCGAAAAGGGTGCCAAGCCCGGGCAGGTCTGCTATACCTGCCCGCGACTTTGTCCGGAAGCGAATCCGATGTCCGAGGAAATACCCGGCGTTGCCCTGACCGACGTGCCCAGCAACTCCCAGCGGCTGTATAACCGCTACCTGCTTGCCGTGCTGATCGACATGACCGTGCTCAATCTCTGCGATGAGTATTGGGCCTGGGTATCCATCACCTCCTTCACCGTATCCTTGCTGGCCGCGATTCTCCTCCAGGTCCTCCTGAAGGTCACGCTGGCGCTGGAACACTGGGTGGCGGGTTTCTTCAAGGGCAGGAGCGGCGGGCTGGCCACGGGGCTGCGCTACTTCAGCGCCTGGCTCATCCTGTTTGGTTCCAAGTTTGTGATGCTGGGAGCCGTGGACTTCGCCTTTGGAGACAGCGTGGCCTTCCACGGGCCGGTGCACGGGGTGGTCGCATTCATCGGTGTTGTGGTGCTGATGCTTGCAGCGGAGGAAGTCGCCGTGCGCATCTACTGGCGTTTGGCGCACAGGTAGGCGGGGCAGCAAATCCCCAAAGCTCACTTGTTGCACCCAAGGCAGTTCGCCAGCACTATCCTGAGCTTATACGCGACAGAAACTGCTCCCGATAGCTGCGGCCAATCGGCACGGTAGTGTCTCCAACGTAGATATCAGGGCCTACGATGCGAGAAATACACCGGAGATTGACGATGTACGACCGGTGTACGCGTGCGAACAGGTGCTGTGGTAGTTCCGCCAATAGGGATTGGAGCGTGCGCGCGAAGTAGTATTTCCTGTCCCCGGTGACCAGCACGACATAGTCTCCGTCAGACCTGATGTACTGGATCTGTTCGACAGGTACGCGCCTGATCTCGCCCGCGCTTTTGACAAACAGATCCTGGTGCCCGCCTGCCGTAACGGATGCCTCCCGGGCTGTGGAAAGCTGTGCCCGCGCCTTCTCAACGGCCTGCAGGAAGCGCTCGAAGGAAAAGGGCTTGAGCAGGTAATCCACCACATTGTGGGTATAGCCATCCAGAGCCTGCTGTTCATCCGCCGTGGTGACGATGACCAGGGGCGGCTGGTGCAGGGTGGCCAGGAAAGCGAAGCCGTCCATCTTGGGGAGATGCAAATCCAGGAACAATAGATCGATGCCGGCGGAAGGCAGCGCAATAGCCGCTTCAGATGCCGAGCCATAGGTGCCACCCAGCTCGAGATAGTCTGCATCGTTTATGTAGGTCTGGAGGATTTTCTGCGCATGGCGCTGATCCTCGAGGATGGCGCTTCTCACGGTTTTCACTGTTGCACCGGTACGTCGAGGCTGACGTGGAAGACACCGTCCCGCGGATAGGCGCTCAGCTCGAAATCACTGCCGAAAAGCAGCTCAAGCCGTCGCCTGGCGTTGGCAAGCCCTATGCCTGAATCCTGCTTCGCCGGTGGGCGAAGGGCGGCATCGTCGAAGCTGTTGCTACACGCCAGGTGCAGGCGACCTTCGGACGCTGTCAGATCAATGTTGATGAGCATGCTCCGCTCCATGGTATCAAGGCTGTGCTTGAAGCAGTTTTCGACGAACGGGATCAGCAGGAAGGGAGCAATGTGCTTGCCTTTCGCGCAGCCGTGAAAGCGATAGCCGACGGACCCGCGTTCATCCAGAGCCAGCTTCTGTATGTCGACGTAGTCTGACAGAAAGCGGACTTCCTTCTCCAGCGGCACCCTGTCTCCATCACAGTCGTAGATCATGTAGCGCAGCATGTCAGCGAGCTTGAGGATCAGGTCGGGTGTATTGTCCGATTTATGCAGCGCGTGCGAGTAGATATTGTTCAGGGCATTGAACAGGACATGCGGATTGATTTGGCCTTTGAGGTACTGCAACTCGGCCTCGGCGTTTGCACGCTGCAGTTCGATGATTCTGCGCTCGTTTCTACGCCGGTTCGCCATCAGCCTCAGAGCAGTAAACAGCAGGGTGATCGTGGCCCCCTCGATGAAGCTCAGATAGGTGGCGGCAAAAATGATCTTGCTGCCGAACAGCAGCGGTTCCAGAACGCATTCCAGTACAAGCGATGAGGCCGCCAGTACCAGCAGGGCGCTGACGGCGAAACCGGTATAGCTCTGGCGGGTCAGCAGTCTGTTTGAGAGCGGGAAGGCGATAAACAAGGCTACCAGCGCGTAGTAGCTGGGTGAAAACAGCCCCTGCGCATTCAGCGGGACCCCCCATTCAGCCGGGGCAAAGACGGGAAAGAGCAGCGTTTCAGCGGCGACATAGAGCAGCCAGGCGAACAGGATAAGCCAGTAGTCGGATCTCAATGAGCTTCGAGCGGCGGACGACCGCACTGCCTCCGCGAAATTGCAGTTTGGTGACGAAGACAAAATAGCATTCGTCTGAAGACCGTTGAACCGGTCTTTGTTGTCGTTCACCCGGCATGATCTGCCGTTCATCATGGCCTGCTGAGGGTTTGCCCAAAATCGGGCGACAGGTCGGACGTTCTTTTGCCGACAGGCCCCGGAAAACCGCCTGTACTTACCGACGCCAGCGCCCCATTCACATGCTGATTCTTGTCGTTGATCGAGTTTTCTCCCGCAGCAATCTCGCTTCCGTTACGTTGCCTCCCATGTAGCGGGTAACGACGTCGTGTCGCCCGCGTTTCAGATGCGAAATGCTCGACTGACAGGCAGCTCCGATGGCAGGTATTGGCTTACACAGGATTGACTCAGTGTCGACCTCCCTTGTCGGCATGGCTGCTGTTGGCGCCATGCTGTGCACAGTGTCGGCGCGAGCACAGGAGGTCGATGCAAATCCGTTTCAGGGTGCCCAGGGTATGGCCGCGGAATCGCTGGAGCGTAATGTTATGGCGCATGTTGTCTACGCACCGACTTTTTTTGAAATTTATCGCCCGGTCAACGCACTGGAAATGGTCTTGAGGCTGCCGGGGTTCCAGCTCGATGAGGGTGAAAACCTGCGCGGATTTGGCGCCAATGCCGGTAACGTATTGGTAAACGGTGAGCGTCCGAGCGCCAAGTCTACGGAGCTGTCGGAGTTTCTTCGCCGTATTCCCTCCGATCGTGTGCGGGAGATTCAGCTCATCCGTGGTGCGACCGGCGCCCTTGAAGCCCGCGTGCAGGGGGTCGTGGCCAATATTGTGTTGCAGGAGGAGGCGCGGGCGGGCGTCTCCTGGCAGGCAAGCGCGGAATATGAAGGCGGCCGCATCCTGCCGCGTGGCGAGTTGGCCTATTCCGACGGGCTGGGATCGACGGACTACACCCTTGCTTTCGAGCGCTTCGAAGTCTACGAGCGCAACCGCGGCACTGAGCAATTTGTGTCGGCCACCAGGCCGGAACGCAGGGACGAAACGTCCACATCAGGCTACTCCTTTTGGTCCGCTGCCGTGAACACGGAGACACAGCTCGCCCGCGAGCGGACACTCCGAACCAATTTCCGGATTTATGACGAGAAGGTGGAAAGCGATGAAGACTCGTACCGCGCTCCTCAAGCGGGCGATCCCTCACGCTTCCTTCAGGACTTTGATATGGATGAGATTCAGCTTGAGGCCTCCGCGGACTTGGAGGCGTCCCTGGGGCAGGATTTGGCCGGTAAGTTTGTCGCGATATTCAATTACGAGGTCGATGACGGCGAATCCCGCTTGCGCGTTGAGGAATCCGGGGGCCGTTCCAGCGAAAGCATCTTCGACTTCGAAGATAAAAAGGGAGAGAGCATCGCCAGGGCCGAGCTGAGCTGGACGCGCTGGGAGGGACACAACATCCGTTTTGGCGCCGAGGGTGTCTGGAACACGCTCGATAGCGAAGCGGTGTTTGCCATCGACGGGGAAATCGTGCCGATCGACGGGTCAGATACCCGAGTCACCGAGTTCAGATACGAAGTATTTGCCATCGATTCCTGGAGCCTGAGCCCCAGGACCATCGTCGACTATGGCTTTGCGCTTGAGGAGTCGACCATTCGTCAAAGCGGGGACTTCAGCAATCGTCGCAGCTTCACATATCCCAAGCCAACCCTTGCGGTGACGCATGACATGCGCGGGGTCGGGCAGTTCCGGCTCCGGTTTGAGCGCGATGTTGCGCAGCTCGATTTCTCCGATTTCGTCAGCTCGACCAA
Source organism: Halieaceae bacterium (assembly GCA_028280635.1). Classification (GTDB taxonomy): domain Bacteria; phylum Pseudomonadota; class Gammaproteobacteria; order Pseudomonadales; family Halieaceae; genus JANQIO01. Next base: position 25,129 of record JANQLM010000005.1, read on the forward strand.
CTTTGACGATAACGATATCGATTTCGGCAATCCAGAGCTGGAGCCTGAGCAGACCTGGCATCTGGAGTCCACATACGAATACCGGTTCGGCGAGTTCGGCGTACTGACACTGACTGCGTTTCATGACTGGATTGATGACGTGCAGGATCTCATACCGATTGGTGATATGTTCGAGTCACCCGGCAACATTGGAGACGGGCGTCGCTGGGGAGGGGAGTTTGACCTGACCGCCACGCTGGACTTCATGGGTTTGCCGAACGTTCGTATTGAGGCCAGTGCGCGCATACAGGACTCAAGCGTGACCGATCCCGTGACGGGTGATAAGCGTCGTCTCTCAAACGAGCCGCCCTGGAGCTACGCATTTGACTTGCGCCAGGACTTTAAACAGGTTGGCGCCGCATGGGGCATCAGCTTTTCGGACAGCGCGCGTGAAGACTACTTTGGCCTGGACGAGTTGGTACGTACTGATACAGATATGGAGCTTGGCGCTTTCGTGGAAACCACGAGAATTCCCGGGATGAAGGTTGAGCTGCGTGCTGCCAATTTGCTCGATAAGACATCCACCCGCAACAGGGCAGTATTTGTTGGCCCAAGGTCTCTGACGCCGGTGCTGTTCGAGGAAAACCGGGATACGCAGGCGGGAGCCAGTATCACGCTGATACTGAGCGGCGCGTTTTGAACACCGGCAGTGCTTTGGCAAGTCTCCGAGCAAGCGGCAGCATGCGCACTCGGTCTCTCAAACAGCCAGTTCCCCAGGTGCGGTTGTGCCGCTGCCTGCGGCGTTGGCTGGTTTACATGCCAGCAGTTCTGTTGGCCGTCGCCCTGGCGTCTTGCACGATCACGCGCCAGCCTGCGGCTGACTATCGCTTCGACAATGGCCTCTGGTTCAACGGTGAGCATTTCGAGGCGCGCAATGCCTACGTGGTTGAGGGACAGTTGCAGTATTCAGAGGAACTGTTGCCCGCTACGGAAATCGTTGACCTCGGCGGTCAGTACGTGGTGCCGCCGTATTGTGAAGCACATAACCACAACTTTGGCGGCGGCGCCGAAGCCGATTCTGTGCGGAAAACCGTAAACGCCTACCTCAAGGACGGCATCTTTTACGCGATGATGATGGGTTCCTTCGCTTACTACCGTGAGCGGATTGCCGATCAGCTTAACTCTCCGACCTCGGTGGACGTGGTGTTCGCCAACAACGGCCTGACGGGATCAGGGGGCCACCCCCGGCGCCTGCGTGAGTGGCTGATGGAGCAATATGACAGGTATCCAGAATATACCGAGGAGACCTTGCCAGACGCGGGTTACTTCGAGGCTGACACACTCGAAGAGATGCGCGAAAAGTGGTCCCTGATTCTGGCGGGCCAACCAGATTTTATCAAAGTGATGGTGTTGTATTCCGAGGAATACGACTTACGCAAGGACGACCCGGCCTACTACGGTTCGCGCGGTCTGGACCCAGATCTGTTACCAACCCTGGTGGAGTGGGCCCATGCGGAAGGCCTGCGAATTGCCGTGCATGTTGAGACGGATTTCGATATGCGTGTCTCGCTGGAAGCGGGCGCGGATATCATCGCGCACATACCATCAAACTCGAATCCCGAAATCCTGTCTGACGAAACAATTGCCCTGGCGAAGCACGCCGGAGCTGATTTGGTGACTACCTTCACCGTGGCGAACCGCTACCGGATACGCTCACCCGAACGCTACGCCACCACCATTGATGCACAGCGGACCAACCTTCCCAGGCTGATCGAAGCCGGTATACCGGTGGCAATCGGCAGCGACAACACGCAAGGTACCTCCCGCTCCGAGGCCGAGCACCTGGCGAGGCTCGGTGTTGTCGACAATCTCACACTGCTGCATATGTGGACCGACTACTGCGCGCAGGTGGTGTTCCCGGGACGCAATATTGGCAGGCTTGATCAGGGATATGAGGCCAGCTTCCTGGTGCTTGAGGGTAATCCCCTCGTGGACTTTGACAACGCCTACAGGATAAGCCTGCGTGTAAAAGACGGCCGCTTGCTGAACCTGGCGCACTAACATCTGCATTGGCAGGGCGTGATCGCGCGAGGAGGGTGAACTGCTGCTGTATATGGCTAGGTGGCTTTCTTTGGAAAGCACACCGCTTCCACGCGGTTGCCGTCCAGGTCGCGGATAAACGCGCCGAAATACCTTGTCATCAGTGCCTGTCTGGGCCCCGGTGCTCCGTCATCTGTGCCGCCCAGTTCAAGTGCCGACGCGTGGAAGAGGCTGACCGCTTCGTCGCTGGGTGCGCGCAGACAAACATGCGCCCCGGTTCCGGGATGTGCCCGCGGGAGATCTGGCCGGTGGTTGAGCCAGAACTGCGGGTACTTGGTACCGAAGGCGGCCGTGTCGTCGGTATCAAAGAATAGCTGATAGCCCAGTGGTTCCAGCACTCGCCGGTAAAAGGCAGTGGCCGCTTTGAGGTTCTGCACCTGCAGTGAGATGTGATCGATCATGAGCTGGCTCCCGGTTGCGCGGTGATAGCGGGAAGAGATTCGACCAGGAGCGCCGCAACGGTTTCCAGCGGCCGCGTACTCTTCTCGACCCGCGCCTGGATCAGCGCCCCATTGAGCGCCGACATCCACAGGCAGGCGATGGACTCGCAGCTCGCGGGCGCGTAGCCGTCACGTTCCAGCACGTCATGAATCACGCCGAGCCGGCGTTGGTAGGCACTGCGGCCCGCCTTGACGATGTTCCTGTCCTGGGGCGCAAGCTCCAGCAGCACCGTTGTCATCGGACAGCCGTCGCGGTAGCGGGAGCGTTGCAGCCAACCGCCCAGGGTGCTGGCAAACCCGAGGATGAACTCTCCCGCGGTATGCGTGCTATCGGCTATTTCTCGCATGCTGGCCGCCATGCGCAGTGCGGCTTCTTCAACGGCGGCCACGGCAATCGACGGCTTGCCCTCGGGAAAATAGTAGTAGAGCGAGCCCTTGGGCGCGCCGCTGGTGCGCACAATGTCGTTGAGCCCGGTACCGGGGTAGCCCTGCTGCCGAAAGTGTTTGATAGCTGCGTCGATAATGGGTTCCCGGTGTTTTCCAACCGCAGGCATGTGTCATCCTCATGGTGGCTTTTTGTATATTGACTGGTCTACATCAAAAAATGAAGCTCGATTCCAGGAAAATCCGGAGATAGACAGTGAATCTAGTGAACTACAGTTTTAGCCAGGGTGTAGCGACCATCGCCATGAACGATGGCCGTGCAAACATCATGAACGTCGAATTGCTGGGGGAACTCATCGAGGCCTTTCAACAGGCCCGGGAAGACAACGCCGCCGTGCTTCTGCGATCCGAGCTACCGCAGACCTATTCGGCAGGCTTCGATATCAAGGTCTTTGCCGAGCTGAACCCGCAGAGTGCACTGGATATGGTCAGGGCAGGAGGTGAACTGGTGCATACCATACTCGATTTCCCTCGACCCACGATTGGCTTGGCCGCAGGTCATATCTTTCCCATGGGCCTGTTCACCCTGCTGGCCTGTGATTACCGGATCGGTGCCGATGCGGACTACCTGTGGTGTCTCAATGAGATCGAACTGGGCATTGTCCCGCCGTTGTATGCTTTCAAGCTGCTGGAAGCCAGGCTCACCGCAGCCTGGTTCAGTCGCACGCTGTGTACGGGAGAGCGATTCTCCGCCCGACAGGCGCTGGAAGCGGGCGTCTTCCATGAACTGGTGGCGCCGGCAGACTGCAACAGCCGTGCACTGGCGATGGTGGCACGGCTTGCCGGCCACTCGCCCGAGGCCTACGCCGGGATCAAGAGCCGCATTAACTCGGTGCTTGCGGCCGATATCCAGGCATCGATAGTTCACGAGCAGACTCTTTCACACTATGAATCGATGCTGCAGGCAGGATGAGCCCTGCACACGCATTGAGAAGGGCTAAAATGAGAGCCTGAGCGCTGCCCTGAAAGCACCCGCCACGGTGACAGGCTAGCGCCTGCAAGCTACGGCCATGCCGGCACAACCGGGCGGGCGTAGTGTTCGCTGTTGCGGCCGTTTATGGAGGGGGTGTGCCATGCAGGGCAATATAGGTGTTCGTGTGCTGGTAGCAGGATTCTGGCTGTTGGGTGTATCCGCCATTGCCATCGGCAGCTCCAACTTCCTGTTCGGCATTGCTACAACGGCCGAATTTCTCTCCATGGTGCTCGGTACACTGGGCTTGCCTGCTGGTGATTTCGACGACCTTAAAACGGCCAACACCGACAATGAATTCCGGTTTTACGCGGTGTTCTGGGTGGCCTACGGCATTGCATTGATCAGGACCGCTTTGGGCCTGCCGGCCACCCTGCGTTGGGTGCTGCCACTCACCACCTTGTTCCTGGTGGGCGGCATTGGCCGGGTACTTTCCATCCTCGCATTTGGTTACCCGGCGCCCCTGTTTGTATTGTTGATGTATGTGGAGTTCGCGCTCTGTGCGGTGTTCATTCTGTCCTGGTTCTTTGCGCGCCGGTATGAAGCAGAAGCGTGAACGCTGGCAGACTGTTCCGAGTGCCCCGGGGGTAATGCCTGCCGAGCAGGGCAGGATTTCCATGCCAACCCATTGCAGGTGCTCTGCGGTCCGCAGCACGCTGAAGCATGGAAGGCCAGTGTTCCGCCGACTACGCCGCCGTGTATGGCGAGCTGCCTTCCTCAACCCTGAAGAATCGCTGGCGTCTTACGCTTTAAAAGGCTGCTGCGCTACGCCCGGTTGCTGAGGTCTTCTATCCAGTCAAACACAATCTGCCTGGCGAGCGGAAAATTGTTCAACTGGCAGTGTGCTTCGCCGCATTCGTGTTCGGTAACGATGCGTTTGGTCTTGTAGTCGCTGCCCAGGCGTTCATAGAACTCCTGCGCCTGCCGTATGCCTTCGCCGCCCAGTTCGTTTTCTCCCGCCATCACCAGGAACGGTGTTTTTATCGCCTCCGGTTCAACGACGTATTTTCCCCATACGCCGTCGACCAGTTCCTGTAAAGCGGCCTTCATTCCCTGGCGATAATCCACGCGATGCTGCCAGCACATTCTCTTGCCCCAGCCCTGGGCATCTTTCGGCGCCTTGTATACCTGCCTGACAGTGTCCAGTACTTTTGAGGCATCCAGCATGGGCGCATTGGCGACAATTCCCGTCAGCCTGTTATCGATCTGGCCAAGCCTGCCGGCCCTGTAGCCGCCCATGCTGATGCCGTAGGCGAACACTTTGTCAGTATCAACTTCCGGACGACGGAGCAGGTAATCCACCTGGGAATACAGCGTGTCATCACCCGCGCCTTCATTGAGCAGCCTGTCGTTGTAGATCCGTGTCGCGGTATCCCCCGGGTTGTCGACCACGAATACGTTGTAGCCGCGCTCTATGGCTTCCGCGCCGCACCACCAGTAAACGTCTTCGGCAATCGATTCGGCACCGTTCAGCCAGAGCAGCGTGGGGGCGGGCTCTCCCGGTTGATGGAGCGCAGACCTCAGGAAGTACCCATACATATTGAAACCGCTGTCAGCTCCCGACGTCTTGAAGGGAACCTCGATTCGCTCAATGGGTTTGCCAGACAGGGCAATGAACCTCTGGAAACAGTAGGACAGCTCGCTGTAGCTGGCTCGCATCTCCGCTTCGAAATCGCCGGGATCCGTTGCCAGGTGCGCGGTTCGATAGTAGGTGTAAGCCCTGAGGAAGCTGTGAGCAGCGCTGACAGGGTGATGGCTTTCCAGCAGCTGTTCAGCCTGCTGTTTTACCCGGTCAGCTTCCTTGGACCATTCGGCAATCCAGCTTGCGGCGGCCTTGCTCTCGTCGATCCGTTCCGCCGCGCTGAAAATCTCTCCCACGGCCGCACCGCCATACTCAATTTGATTGAGCGGAAACCAGGCGAACCAGGCATCCAGGAACGGGTGGCCGAAGTAGAAGTGCCTGGTAAATCCCCGCACCCTGGGGGCTTTGCCTGCGAAAAACTTGAACAGCTTTGATCTGATGCTCATATTGGCCGCCTGCCAGATGGCTCGTTCCATGCCTCCCTGCGCCCAATGCTGGCCCGCTGCCTCGACATCGTGATGCTCTGCGACAGCGTGCCGCTATTAGTCTGAGTGATAGCAAGAATCACCGATTCACCGCAAAATGTTAATGACGTGAGTCAATATGCGAATGGAAAGACGGGGCCTGAATCGCGGCGGTTGCAAGCGGACGATGGATTGTCGCTAATGGTGATTTGAGACTGTAGAATTGCGCGACCATCCATGAGCTTCGCGGGTGTAGTTCAATGGTAGAACCTCAGCTTCCCAAGCTGATGACACGGGTTCGATTCCCGTCACCCGCTCCATCGCTCGTAAGATCGAACAAGCCGCCAGCGACACTTGTGTCCGACCGGATGTGCCGCGCCTGGAGTGGCGCCGGAAACCGCCCCTGTGGAGTGCTTGTACATTTGGCGTTTGCGTTCCAGTCAGGCCGGGTGGAAGGAGCGCACGACCTCCAATGCCCCACTCTCCACCGCCGACAACACCCAGCGGGCCATAGGGCGTTCAGGTTCAAGCGGGCGTACCATGAAGTAGCCCTGCCAACCATTCCGTGGCCCCTCTTTTACTGCATAAAGCGCCTGGTCGGCGAGCTCGACCACATCCTGCCAGGTCGCGCCGTTGCTTGCCGTTTGTGAGAGTGGAAATGCGGCAAAGCCAATGGAGCAGGTGCAGCGAAACAGGCTGCCGTCGTCCAGCTTGAAAGCGTGGCTCGCTATCTCAGCGCAGACGCGCTGAGCAATCGCCGGTGCCGTACGATGGTCGATGAATCGCGCTACGGCAAGAAACTCTTCGCCGCCCCAGCGCACGACGAAGTCCGCGTCGCGGAACTCTCTTTTGAGCACAAGGCTCACCTGGCTCAACACGGCGTCACCGGCTGCATGTCCCAGGCGATCATTGATGGACTTGAAATTGTCCATGTCGACCATGAAGAAAACCAGATCGGCATCTGTGGGGCGGCTGTCCGGGCTCCCGTCCCAATCGGCGTAAAGCCGCAGGGCGCGGGCGGTATCATTCTCGATGTGGCCTTCAAGAAAACGCCGATTGGAGATGCCGGTCAGCGGATCGGTTACGCTGGCTTGCTCTACGGCCCGGTAAGCTGCTTCCAGGTCGTTATTGCGTTCCACCAACGCGCTGGTCTTTTCGCGAACCTCTTCGCTCAGACGTCGATTCTGGCGCCGCTCGAGTAGTCGGCCATAGAGCAGAAATGCCAGGATGAAGAGCGTCACCAACGCTGCGAATCCGACAAATCGCCGGGTAGTCTCGCGCTCCAGCGCCAGTTCGGCGAGTGACTTGTCCTTTTGCGCCAGTTCCAGGGCTCGTTCAAATTCGGCCTCGCCCTGCATGGCCGCGATCACCGAGGTACGGAATGAGTCAAACAACGTTGCCTCGAGGGCGTCGCGCTCGCGCAGGGCGGCAAGGGCTTCGACTGAACGCCCTGCGCCCTCCAGACAGTGGGCTTTCATGTCGTACAGGCGCAGAGCCCGCCGCAGAGCCTGCTGTTCCAGCACATCCTGCAGCACCTCATCCATGTGTGTGAGCGCGGTATCGGTGCCGCCGGCGCGGCACTCCAGTGTTGCGAGCCATTCCCGCGCGTGGTTTGCGAGCCGCGGCCAGCCCGCCGCCACCGAGCGCGCGAGCACGTCTTTCAGGATAACCCTGGCCGACTCAACTTCACCCTCCAGGGCGTCGAGGAATGCGAGGTGCGCGCGGGCCCACTGGTAGTCGCGCGGCGTGTTCATGTCCTCAAACAGGGCTAGCGCTGCGTCAAAGTGGGTACGTGCCTCGACGGTCTGCTTGAGTTCAACCAGCGTTGCGCCAAGCTTGATCTCGCTGTACGCGATGTTCCTCGTCATACCGGACGCTTTGTCCAGACTGAGGGATTCGCGGTAGTAGTCCAGCGCCAGGTCGTGTTCTCCCAGCGCGCGGTGTACTTCGCCGATGGCGTATACCCCATCGGCGATACCGGGTGTGTGGTTCAGCTCGCGCGCCAACTCCAGGGATCGACTGTGCCACTCCAGTGCCAGGTCCTGCTGGCCCATGAGGTCGTAGATAACCCCATAAGTGTTGTAGGTGGTCTGCAGGCCCCGATCATCGCCGATGTCCGCAAACATTTGATGGGCGCGACGCAGCCACTCAAGGGCGGTTGGGTAGTCGGCGCGATAACGGTGCAGCAGGGCGATGGCCACCAGCGTCTGCGCGAGGCTTTCGCTGTGTCCGTCAGGCTCGAGCGCGGTCAGTGACTGCTGCAAGGTGGCTTCAGCTTCCTGATAACGATTGAGGGCGATGAGGACCTGCCCAAGCTGGCGCTGTCCCTCGGCGGCGAGCTGCGGGTTCTGTTCTGCTTCGGCCATGGCAATCGCTTCGCGCGCGAGAGATTCCGCCTGCGACAGTTTGCCGGAATCGTCCGCCTCATGTGACGCTGCCAGTAGCTGTTCGGCGGAGTCGCCCTGCGATCCGGCAGGTGTGGCGTGGGCCAACGCCAAACAGCCGGCGCACACCAGCAGCTGACCCACAGCCAACAGCCTGTGCAGACGATTGCTGTGAAACTCACTCACCGGATGCACTCCCGGAAACGTGGCTGTTGTGGCCTGATGTCGACATTCTGTGAGGTAGTTAACCCACTGAGGCCGGTCTTATCAAGCGCGATGTCTGGCGTGTCGCCTCTGGCTGGCGGGCAGGTTTACCTGCCCACAGCAGCAACGATTCAGTACCTCTACTTCAGTACCTCTACAACGTTGTAAAGCAGTAGAAGGGTCGCTGGCTCATCTTGAGCCTTGCTCACTCACATCGGCATTGGGCCATTGCGTCGTTCACACCTATACTCAGCGGGCGCTGCTCGATTACAAGGAACGTCCCACATGAAACGTACCCTCCATTCCCGCCTGGTGAAAGCCTTGTGCCTGGCGAGCCTGTTTGTCCCTGGTCTGGCCGCCGGCAGCGAGAGCTGGCACCGGGATGCCGCGGTCTCACCCGATGGCGAGAGTATCCTCTTCACCCATATGGGAGATATCTTCCGGGTAGCCAGCAGCGGCGGCATCGCCGTGCCCCTGACCAGTTCCGATGCGGTAGAGGCCAATCCCGTGTGGTCTCCCGACGGCCGGTGGATCGCCTTTGGCAGCGACCTGCATGGCAACCTCGATGTATTTGTCATGTCCGCGGCGGGTGGAGCGCCGCAGCGCCTTACCTTCCATGCCTCCGAAGATATCGTCACCGGCTTTTCCGCTGATAGCCAGAGAGTGTTGTTCACCAGCAGTCGCCACGACGCCCTGAACGCCAGCATCGACCCCCAACGCAGGAATCCGGAACTCTACGAGGTGTCTCGCGCCGGCGGCACGCCTTCACAGGTCACCACCCTTTACGCCCGCCAGGCCCGCTGGAACAGGGAAGGGGATGCGCTGCTATTCGCCGATGACAAGCGCGAGACCTTCCACCGCAAGCACGACGATTCCCCTTTCGCCAGGGACGTGTGGCGCATGGTGCCTTCGGAAAACCGCTTTGAACGGCTAACCACCAATCGGTGGAATGACCACACCCCTGCCTGGGATGAATCCGGTGAGGGCTTCTATTTCATCAGTGAGCGCTCGGGTACGTTGAATGTCTGGCATCAGCGGTTCGACGGCGGCGAAGGTACTGCCCGCCAGCTAACTTTCCATGAGCTGCACCCGGTGCGCGACCTGTCGGTGTCAGATGACGGCGACATCGCCTACAGCCTGCATGGGCAGGTATATTTCGGCGCCCGCGGTGAGCGGGCCGAAGCCGTCGATATCACGGTGGCCACTGCACGGCATATCGCTGCAACCCAGCGGGTCGATGTGGCGGCTGAGATCAGTGAGTTTGCGGTGTCCCCCGATGGCAAGGAAGTGGCCTTTATCGCCCGCGGCGACGTGTTCGCGACCTCGGTGGAGTTTGACACCACCCGCCAGGTCACCCGCACGCCTGGGGAGGAGCGCTACCTGGCCTATGCGGCGGGCGGCCGGTCCCTGGTATACGCCTCCCAGCGCATGGACCAGTGGAGCATCTACGAGAGCGCGCTTGAGGACGATGCGGAAAGCCACTTCTTCCTGGCTACCCGCATTGCCGAGCGGCGCCTGGTGCGGGGTGAGAAGAGTGATCGCCCTGGCAAACCCCGGCTCGCTGTGACACACCCCGCGCCGTCGCCTGACGGTGATCGCATAGCCTACCTTTCCGATTGGCGAGAGGTCCGAGTGTTTGACCGGCGCCGCAAGCGGTCGGTCACGGTGGTGGATGGAGACCTGAATTACTCGAGCGGTGATAACGACGTGGGCTTTAGCTGGTCACCGGACAGCCGCTGGCTGGCAGTGAGTGTGCAGCCCAATGGGCGTCTGTTCTTCCCGGATATCGCGGTGGTGCCCGCAGACGGCTCTGAAGCACCGGTGCAGCTCACCCGTTCCGGCTACAGCGATATGGCACCAGACTGGCATGCCAGCGGAGGACTCATTAGCTGGGTGACCGGTCGTTTCGGCCTGCGCGAGCACGGCGGGCACGGCACCCAGCACGACGTACACGCCCAGTTCCTCAATCAGGAGGCCTGGGACGCCTTTCGCCGCACCGAAGAAGACCTCGCCCTGGAAGCGTCGGCGGAAGAGGACGGGGGTGAAGAGGAGGAGCGCGAACCGGAACCGGTAGTGATAGAACTGGAGCGGGCCGCCGAGCGCCAGGCTCGGCTCACCATCCACTCCTCAGACCTGGCAGATTTTGCCCTCAATGCCGATGGCTCGGTGCTGTATTACCTCAGTGCGTTTGAGGAGGGTTACGACCTCTGGTCACATGATTTCCGGGCGGAGGAAACCTCGCGTATTGCCAGTATCGGTGCCGACAGTGCATCGCTGGCCCTGCTTGAAGACGACACGGCCGCCATTGTCCTGGCTGATGGCGCTCTGATGAGTATCGACCTTGAAGCTGATGACCCGTCGGCGGATGCCGTGCCCCTGGTGGCGACCGTTGACCTTGACGCCGCCGCCGAGCGCGAAGCCATGCTGCACCATATCTGGCAAACCACCCGTGACAGGATTTACCTGCCTGAGGTGCTGGTCGAGGCGCGCTGGAACGATATGTATGCAGCTTATGCGGCGAAACTTCCGGCCATCAGCAACAATCGCGATTTTGCCGAACTGGCCGACGAGCTGGTGGGTGAACTGGATGTTTCCCACGCGGCGGGACGCTATCGCCCCGACCCGGGAGATGCGACCGGAGCGGTTGGTGTGATTCTCGATCTTGCCGATGAGGGGCCGGGCATCCGCATTGCACAGGTGCTTACCCAGGGGCCTCTCGCTCAGGCGAGTGATCGTGCCAGTGGCGGCAATCGCATCCTGGCGGTAAACGATCAGCGACTGGGAGAGGGCGTCAACTACTTTGCCCTTGTGAACAACGCGGTGGGCCAGCCCACCCGCCTGACCCTGTCAGACCGAAAAGGGGAATTCGATGTTGTGCTCAGGCCCGTCAGCCTGGACGAAGAGGCTGAATGGATGAAGGAGCAGTGGATCGAGAGCCGCCACACCCTCGTCGAGAAGCTGTCAGGCGGTCGTCTCGGCTACGTCTATCTGCCGGAGATGTCCGACGATACCTACCGGCGCGTCTACGGCGATACGTTCGGGCGCAACTTCAACCGGGAAGGGATTGTCATCGACGTGCGCGACAACAACGGCGGTGACCTGGTCGACTGGCTGGTGCAGCTATTCTCCGGCACCCAGTACATGACCAACATGCCCAATGGCCGGCCCGCCCAGGGCGAGCCGCTCACCGAGTGGGTGAAACCTTCCATCGCCCTGACCAATGAGGGTGCCTACTCGGACGGCCACTGCTTCGTGGCGGCCTGGAAAAACCTGGGCATCAGCACCCTGGTGGGCACCCCGGTGACCGGCACATGCACCTACGGTGGCTGGGAGCGGTTGCCCTCGGGCGATATCGTCGCGGGTACGCCACGGCTCGGGATACTGGATCCGGACGGCGACTACCTGGAACGCAAGACCACGGAGCCGGATGTGCTGGTGTATGCCGATCCCAATGGCGTTGTGAGGGGGGAGGACGTGCAGTTGCAGCGTGCGGTGGAAGTGCTGCTGGACGAGTTGAACCGCGCACAAGCGCAATAGATTCCTGCCATACTTTGGGGGAATTCCACAGACGCCGCGGAGGCTTTGAAGATGATCGGTTATGTCACGCTGGGTACCAATGATATGGAGCGCGCCTGCGCATTCTACGATGAGTTGATGGCCTCTGTTGGCTATGGCCGGATCCTCGAGGATGAGAGTTTCGTGGCCTGGGGCGAATCAATGGAAGAGCCGGGTTTGTCGGTGACCAAACCCTTTGACGGCAACCCGGCCACGGTGGGAAATGGCGTGATGATTGCGCTGCGGATGAGCTCCAAAGACGCGGTCGATGCCTTTTACGCGAAAGCCATCGCCCTGGGCGGTAGCGACGAAGGCGCCCCCGGCCAGCGTGGCGAAGGATTCTATGCGGGTTACTTCCGTGATCCTGACGGAAACAAACTGAACGCCTTTGCGGTGGGGTGACGCCGGCTGTGCCGCTTAGGTCTCGACAAACTCCGTGACTTCCAGGTTGAAGCCGGAAATTGCATTGAAGTGGATGGGCGCGGACAGCAGGCGCATTTTGCACACGCCGACCTGACGCAAAATCTGGCCGCCGGTGCCTATCAGCCGGTAAACCCGGTGGCCATCTTCGCCCGCGGTGGAGGTAGTGATGGGCAGGTCGGGAAACTGCTGCACGTCGTTCAATAGCTGCTCGGTGGATTCATCCTGGGCAATCAGCACGATGACTCCTTTGCCTTCCTCGGCGACCCGTTGCAGCGCGCGCCGGTAGCTCCAGCCGGTTTCTCCGCCGGGTAGCTGGGTGCCCAGCACGTCCCGTAAGGTGTTGAGGGTTTGCACCCGCACCATCACCGGTTCTGCTTCATCAATTTCGCCTTTTACCAGGGCGTAGTGCAGGCAGTTGTCGATCAGGTCCAGGAAGGTGTGCAGGGTAAAGTCGCCGAACTCGGTCGTGATGGGCTTGCTGTCCTTGAGCTCCACGGATTGTTCGTGCAGGGCACGGTAGGCAATCAGGTCGGCGATGGTGCCGATCTTGAGATCGTGCTTCTCGGCAAAGGCCTCCAGCTCCGGTCGCCGCGCCATGGTGCCGTCTTCATTCATAATCTCGACAATCAGGGACGCAGGGGCAAAGCCGGCCATGCGCGCCAGGTCGGTGCCGGCCTCAGTATGGCCCGCGCGGCGCAGCACGCCGCCGGGTTTGGCAACCAGGGGGAAAATGTGCCCGGGCTGTTCGATGTCTTCCGGCCCGGCGTCGGCGGCGGTGGCGGCGCGCACCGTTTCGGCGCGCTGGGCCGAGCTGATACCAGGGCCCACACGATTGGCGGCGTCGATGGACACGGTGAAATTGGTTTCGTGCTGTGAGCGATTGTGGCGCACCATTAGCGGCAGGTTCAGGCGCTGGGCCTGTTCCTCGGTAATAGTGAGACAGATCAGGCCGCAGGCCTCGCTGGAATAGAAGGTAATGGTTTCCGCCGTCACCGCCTCGGCGGCAATAATCAGGTCACCCTCGTTTTCCCGGTCCTCGTCATCCATGAGGATGACCATCTTGCCCTTGCGGATGTCATCGACCAGTTCCGCGACGTTGCTCAGTGCCATGGTGTTTACAGCAGCTCGACGGCAACCGCGGTGGCTTCACCGCCGCCAATACACAGGGCGGCGACACCTTTGCTCTTGCCGTATTCCTTAAGGGCGTGCACCAGGCTGACAATAATGCGTGCGCCGGTGGAGCCGATGGGGTGGCCCTGGGCACAGGCGCCGCCGTGCACGTTGACCTTCTCGTGGTCCAGGCCGATCTCCTGCATGGCGAGCATGGTCACCATGGCAAAGGCCTCGTTGATTTCGTACAGGTCTACCTCGTCCTTGTCCCAGCCGGTTTTCTCCAGCAGCTTGTTGATGGCGCCAATCGGGGCAATGGTGAACTCGCTGGGTTCCTGGGAGTGGCGGCTGTGGGCGACAATGCGCGCCAGCGGCTTGATGCCGCGGGCCTCGGCCTCGCTTTCGGCCATCAGCACCAGGGCGCTGCCACCGTCGGAGATGGAACTGGCGTTGGCGGCGGTGATGGTGCCGTCCTTGGTGAAGGCGGGACGCAGCTGGGGAATCTTGCCGAGGTTGGCCTTGTGTGGTTGCTCGTCATCGGTAACCACGGTTTCGCCAGCGCGGGTTTTTACCGTTACCGGCGCGGTTTCCGCCGTCAGCTTGCCTCCATCGATGGCCTTCTGGGCGCGGCTGAGAGATTCCACTGCGAAGGCGTCCATCTGCTCACGGGTCAGGCCGTAGCTGTCAGCGGTTTCCTGGGCAAAAGAGCCCATGGCGCGGCCCGTGTAGGCGTCTTCCAGGCCGTCCAGGAACATGTGATCCATGATGGTCTTGTGGCCCGTGCGCACACCGCCGCGAGCG
>JANQLM010000012.1 GCA_028280635.1 Halieaceae bacterium
CTGGCCGCAGCGCTATGGCTGCTGGTGGCCACCCGCAAGGGCTGGCCGGTCTCTACCACCCACTCGATTATTGGCGGCATTGTCGGGTCTTCCATCACCCTCGGCGCAATTGTCAGCGGTATGGGCGATGCCTTCGGGCTGGTGCAGTGGAGCCAGATTGGCGCCATTGTCGCCTCCTGGATTCTGTCGCCGGTGCTCGGTGGCGTGGTCTCCTATACCCTGTACAGCGCCATCAAGAAGCACGTGCTGGAGTACAACGACGAGGCCAAGGTACAGCTGGCGGTGCTGGACGAGGAAACCGAAAAGCTCAGGGACCATCACAAGACTGTGTTCGAGCGACTCACGGAGATCGAGCGCATTGCCTTCACCAGCGCCATGGCCCGGGATGCGGCACACTGGCAGATAGAGCACGGCAAAACCCCCAGTTTTGAGTCGGACTACTACCGCGACCTGCACGCCATCGAGCGCCAGCGTGAGGAAATCGACGCCCACCGGGCCCTGGTATTCCTGGTGCCGATGATCGCCGCGCTGGCGTCCACCATCATCACTGCCATGCTGCTCTACAAGGGCCTGAAGAATATGCAGCTGGGGCTGTCCGACCTGCAGAACATCCTCATCATGATGATGGTGGCTTCGGGAGTGTGGATGGCACTGTACATCCTGGCCCGCACCCAGCGCGCCAGTTCCCTGGATCAATCCACCTTCCTGTTGTTCAGCTGGATGCAGGTGTTTACCGCCGCCGGTTTCGCCTTCAGCCACGGCAGCAATGATATCGCCAATGCCATCGGGCCCTTTGCCGCGGTATTGGACGTGTTGCAGTCCGGGGAAATCAACGCCACGGCGCCGGTGCCGCCGGCGGCCATGTTGTCATTTGGTATCGCCCTGGTGGCGGGCCTGTGGTTTATCGGCAAGGAAGTGATACAGACCGTGGGCACCAATCTCACCAAGATGCATCCGGCCTCGGGCTTTTCCGCCGAACTCTCCGCGGCGGCGGTCGTGCTGCTGGCCTCGGCCTTCGGCATCCCGGTATCCAGCACCCACATCCTGGTGGGTGCGGTACTGGGTATCGGTTTGGCCAACCGCTCCACCAACTGGGACCTCATGAAACCCATCGGCGCCGCCTGGGTGATCACCCTGCCCGCGGCGGCCATGCTCTCCAGCCTGGTGTTCGTGGCGCTGCGCGCGGTGTTCTAGCCCTGTATCGGGCGCAGGGGCGCAAACGCAGGCATGCACTATCTTATGAGCACAGTCTTTGCATTTTGACTATTATTTAGCCCACTGAGGGCAAATCCGGTGCGAGCCGGTGTCGCAAAGCCACGGGTCTCCCTGGAGACAGCCGGGCCGCAGGTACCCGGAGTCGGTCAGAGCATAATGGGTACTGACTGGCTCCCTCCGAAGGGGAAAGCGGAGAGGTTACCAATGAGCGAAGCCCGCAGACACACACGCGGTAGTAAGACTATTCATGCGCCACTGGCGCTCCTCACTTTGCTATTGCCCGCCGTCCTGACAGCAGAGCCGATAATCTTTGGCACCGAACTCGATCCGACATCGACAGGCGGCAGCGGGGACATCTACGCCATTGACCTGGGGGGAACCCCCACGGTGACTTTGGTATACGATGCATCCGGGAGCACCGTCGGGCAGGGTCAGTTCGATGGTGCCGCCTATGACCTTGCCAATGACCGGCTGTACTTCGCCACGCTAAACCAGGGCTCCAGCACGCTCGCGTTTCTCAACGACGGCGCTCTGACCACTGTCACCTCGACACGCACTTCTGTTCTCAATGGCGCGTTCTACGACGCGGCTTACTACTATGCGATAGGGAGCAGTGCCCCCGGCGGCGACGAAGTGGTCAGGCTGCCGGTGAATGCCGCCGGCGTTGGCAGCGATTTCACCGCCCTGCAGGTATTGCGTGAGCTGATCTATGACTTCGGCGATATCGCCATCAGTTGTGAGGGTATGTTGTACGGCTCGGCCCTGGCCAGCGACGACCGCGGGCCTGTCGCGGTAGAGTTTTTGAGTATCGATCTTGAAGGCGAGCTGAGGTGGAACACCATTGCCACCGGTCCCGTCCAGGACGGCACGCTGCAGCTGGCCTTCGGTGAGGACGGCGTGCTTTATGCCACGCGGACGGCGACAGGTGAATTCTTCACCGTCGATACTGGCACTGGCGCCCTGACGTCAATCGGCTTCACACCGGGCGCTATTCAGTTCACTGACCTGGCATCCAACCAGTCCTGTCCGCCGCCGCCCCCTCCACCGCCGCCACCGCCGGAAGAGGTGGTGGTTGATATCGAGGTGAAGCCCGGTAGCGATCCCGGCTGTTTCCGCCTCAATGGCCGCGGCGCTGTGCGCGCTGCGGTACTCGGCAGCATGGAATTTGACGTCTCCGCGATTGACCCCGCAAGCCTGTCGCTGGGCGGCATGCCGGTGAGAACTCGCGGCAATGGCCTGCCCCAGTGTGTCTTTGAAGACGCCAGCGGCGACTTTGTCACTTACCCGGAGGGTGGCCCGGACGGCTATATGGACCTCGTCTGTAAGTACCTGGACGACCCGGAGCTGTGGAGCCCCATGGACGAGGACACAGTGACGATCACCGGGTCACTGCTGGATGGCGCGCCCTTGAGTGGGGAAGGTGAGTACTGCCTGAAGCCCGCAAGGCCTGACAAGTCCAGGAAGAGCAAGAAGTCGGATAAGAGCAAGAAGTCGGACAAGAGCAAGAAGTCGGACAAGAGCAAGAAGTCCGACAAGAGCAAGAAATCGGATAAAAGTAAAAAGTCTGACAAGAGTAAGAAGTCGCGGAATAAGTCAGGCTGACATCGGCGGTCACCAGCGCGTCGGCGGGTGACCGGTCTTGCCAGGCTCTTTTCGAGCCTGGCCGCACCGCGGCCATGCCAGGGCCCGCATGCCTGTCTTGCCAGTGTTCTGGGGCTCCGGAAACTTCTAGGCTCTTCTATAATCAGGCTTTTGCTTTCCGGGAGTGCGATATGGCAGCCATTACCGACATGGTCGATCTCAGCATTGAAAACGGCATCGCCGTTCTCACCATCGACAACCCACCCGTCAACGCCCTCAGCCAGGGGGTGCGCCAGGGCATCAAGGAGGGCATCGAGC
Source organism: Halieaceae bacterium (assembly GCA_028280635.1). Taxonomy (GTDB): domain Bacteria; phylum Pseudomonadota; class Gammaproteobacteria; order Pseudomonadales; family Halieaceae; genus JANQIO01. The sequence goes on from JANQLM010000012.1 coordinate 3,115, forward strand.
AGTGCCTGTCCGACGATGCAGTGGAGGCTGTGGTATTGATCTGCGCGGGTCGTACCTTCATCGCCGGCGCGGATATCACCGAGTTCGGCGGCCCGCCGAAAGAACCCGGGCTGCACGAGACCCTGGATACCATGGAGAACGCGGCAAAGCCCATTATCGCGGCGATTCACGGCACCGCACTCGGCGGCGGCCTGGAGACAGCCCTATGCTGCCACTTCCGCATCTGCGACGGCGGTGCCCGCTTCGGGCTGCCGGAAGTCAACCTGGGCCTGCTGCCCGGGGCAGGCGGCACCCAGCGCCTACCGCGCATTGTGGGCGTGGACCAGGCACTGGTGATGATGACCAGCGGTGCACAGATCGGCAGCGCCGAGGCCCTGCAGCACGGGCTGGTGGCGGAGATTGTCGAGGGGAGCCTCCGCGAAGCTGCCGTGGCCTTTGCCCGCAAGGTGATGGACGAGGGCCGCCCGCTGCTGCGTATTCGCGACCTGGACGACAAGCTGCAGCCCGCTCGGGATAACCCGGGTATGTTCGACGACTTCCGCCGGGCTATCGCGCGCAAGGCTCGCGGCTTCCTGGCGCCGGAGTACAACATCCGCTGTATCGAAGCGGCGGTGAACCTGCCTTTTGATGAGGGTATGGCGGTAGAGCGCGAGCTGTTCACGGAACTGATGGCGGGGCCCCAGTCCACCGCCCAGCAGTACTTCTTCTTCTCCGAGCGGGAAGCCGCCAAGATTCCCGATGTGCCCAGGGATACCCCGGAGCGCCCTGTCGGGAAGGTTGGCGTCATTGGCGCGGGCACCATGGGCGGCGGTATTTCCATGAATTTCGCCAACATCGGCCTGCCGGTGACCATTGTCGAGACCAGCCAGGAAGCCCTGGACCGCGGACTGGGCATTATCCGCAAGAACTACGAAAGCACTGCCGCCAAAGGTCGCATCACTGCTGACGATGTAGAGACGCGCTGCGGTTTGATTTCCGGTAGCCTCGCCCTCGACGACCTGGCCGACTGCGACCTCATCATTGAGGCGGTGTTCGAAAACCTGGAGATCAAGAAAGAGGTCTTCGGGAAGCTCGATGCCATCGCAAGGCCGGGCGCAATTCTCGCCTCCAATACTTCGGCGCTGGACGTCAACGAGATTGCCTCGGCGACCGCACGCCCCGGCGATGTGTTGGGCCTGCACTTTTTCTCCCCCGCCAATGTAATGAAGTTGCTGGAAGTTGTGCGGGGTGAGGCGACGGAAAAGGATGTGCTGAAAACCTGCATGAGTATGGCCAAGCGCATCAGGAAAGTCCCGGCCTGCGTCGGGGTATGCCCGGGCTTTGTCGGCAATCGCATCCTGTTCCAGCGCCAGGCCCAGGGCCAGCAGTTGATTCTCGAAGGCGCCATGCCCCACCAGGTCGACAAGGTGCTGGTAGATTTCGGGCTGCCCATGGGTGTGTTCCAGATGAGCGATCTGGCGGGACTGGATATTGGCTGGAGCGCCGAGACCTCGAACAGCGAAACCATCCGCGACGTGCTCTGCGAGCAGGGCCGGCGTGGCCAGAAAACCGCAGCCGGCTATTACGACTACGATGAGAAGCGCAATCCCAGCCCTTCACCGGAGGTGGAGCAGATCATCCTGGCGTTTTCTGAAAAGGCGGGGCTGCAGCGGCGCGAGGTGTCGGATGAAGAAATCCTCGAGCGCTGTCTCTACCCGATGATCAATGAAGGGGCGAAGATCCTCGAGGAGGGCATTGCCATCCGCGCCAGCGACATCGACGTGATCTGGGTCTACGGTTACGGCTGGCCGGTGTATCGCGGCGGGCCCATGCACTATGCCAACAGCATTGGCCTGGACAAGGTGGTTGCGACCCTCAGCAGGTATCGGGAAGCTACCGGCGATTCGGCCTTTGAGCCCGCGCCGCTGTTGGTCAAGCTGGCGGAGGAGGGCGGTAGTTTCTAGGCCCGGTAAAGTGTCCAGGCGCCGATCGCGATAAAGCCTACGCCTGCGACGTAGTGCAGAACCTTCTCATTGATGTAACTGTACAGCAGGCTGCCCGCCAGCACGCCAATCGCCGAGGCCAACACCAGGGCAAGCGAAGCTCCCAGGAATACCGTCCACCTGCTGGCCTCACGATCAGCGGCAAACAGCATGGTGGCCAACTGGGTTTTGTCTCCCAACTCAGCGATAAAGACGGCGGCGAATACCGTGGCGAAGATCTTCCAGTCCATGTCCGCTGCTTCAGGCGGACTCGGCGATATCGCGAATCCGCGCCACCATGGCCTTGAGGCCGTTGCCGCGGGTGGGGGAGAGGTGATTCATGAGCTCCAACTGGTCGAAGTAGCCGTCGATATCGAAGGCCAGTACGTCCTGCGGTGACTTGTTGTTGTAGGCGGCCAGCACCACGCCCAGCAAGCCCTTGACAATAAAGGCGTCGCTGTCGACGGCGATCTGCAGCTTGCCGTAGTCGACGGTGGTGTCTATCCATACCTGGCTCTGGCAGCCCCGCACCAGCCGGTCATCGGTATGCAGGCTCTCGTCCATGGCGGGCAGTTCCTTGCCCAGGTCGATGATGTACCTGTAGCGATCCTCCCAGCTATCGAAAAAGCTGAGCGTGTCGACAATGTCGTCGCTGCTGATGGAATGGCCGAAAGGTGACATGGCGGTCATGGCTGCGCTCCGCGGTGGACACGCTTTATACCAGAGAGCCCAGGCTGATGCACACTGCCCAATAGATGGGCTACTGTCCGACCTGCGCCTGCCACTGACTGGGTGCCCACTCGATGATGGCGTCGGCGTCCCGGCGCAGCAGGAAGCCGGCAGCCACCGCGCTGTTGGCCGCTTGCCTGACTGATTGCACGTAGCCGTCCTGGTCCACGTAGAGGCTGGCCATTCGGTCGGCGGTAAACAGGGCGGTGGTCCCCAACAGTTCGCAACCAGCCGAACCGTTGTTCCCGAGCCCTGAGAGGGTGGCTGCCGGTGTGTCCACGTAGGTTGTGCGCAGACCGCCGAGCGCGTTGCCGTTGCTATCCAGCACCAGATTCCCCTGCTCATCGAGCTGCAGGCGATCAGGCGCCCGGGGCGCGCCGCCGCGCCAGCTGCTTATCGCCGCCAGCGCCCGGTTGAAGGCGTAGTGCATGGGGCCCGAGTTGACAGGCTGATCGCACTGTAGCAAATCGTCGATCGTGTCCTCTTCGACGATGGCGGCAAATCGCGGCTCGCCGGTGGCGTCGTCGCGACCATCGTCGGTGCTGTAGTAATCCAGGTGGGCGCTACCGGCGACTTCCCACAGCCGAAACACTGAGCTGTCCTCCTGCCGTGAAGCGGCGGAGCCGCGCAGGGTGACATCGGTCTCCGACTGCAGATTCAGCACCAGCGTCTGGCTATCTGCCCGAATCTGCGGTGCATCCGGCGCCGGGATGTCCGCCTGCGGAGCCTGGGACAGGGGGGCAGCCCCTCCGCTGCGGCCGACGATCATCAACTCCGGAAACACCTGGGGCAGGTAGAGGGGCAGCACCGCGTTGGTGAAAGTCACCAGCCGGTCGGCAGCCTCGCCGTGGCCACAGGCTTCGCGCGAGCCCCGCATTTTGCCGTCGAGAATATCCAGGCCCTCGGTGTTACCCAGGGCTCGGGACACCTGGGCGAAGATGTCGTAGGAAAAACTGTCACCGGGATGTGAGAGTGATGCGTAGCGCTGCGGGTTTACGCTTTTCAGGCTCAGGGGTCCACCTTCAATGCCTGCCGCCTGTGCCGACACGCCGACCCAGACGTAGTTGTTGCGATACATCTGGACATGACCCAGGCCCCAGCATACCGGCAGGTCGAAGCCCTCGCTGGCGTTCATCCATTCCACCACAATGCCGCCGGACAGGTTGGTCTCGGGATCGGCAGGTTTGTGAACGACGATACGGATTTTGTAAGGCGCGCTGCCGGTGGGCTCCGCCTCCCAGAGGCCGTCATTGAGGAACGCGTTGACGTTGGTGAATGATCGGGCAGTGCCCTCAAGAAAATACTCCTGTTCCACGTAGCCGACGGCAGCCAGGTCGAAATTCTGGGCGCGGAGTACGGGGCCGCCGGTGTCTTCCGGCGGGTTGGTTACCGTGGGAGCCGGTAGCTCGATCTGCAGGGGGACTTCGATGTCGATGTTGACATTGACGAGGGAGTTACCGCTACCGCAGCCGACAAGGGCGGCTCCCAGAGATGCCATGAAAACGCTATACCACTTCACCGCTGATACCTCATACCGCTAGCGCTATACACTACTACTAGTGAACAACCAGCTTTTAAGCAAGTGCCGCCAGGCTGTCAGGACAGGCGGCCTGGTGGCGGGCGGAGCAGCGGGTTGCCGCTAGAAGAACATACCGGTCTCGAGTTGGGCCTCTTCCGACATCATCTCCCGCTGCCAGGGCGGATCGAAGACCAGGTCTACGGAGACTTCCCTGACATTGGGTACCAGGGCCACGCGGTGTTCTACGTCGCCCACCAGTACCGGGCCCATGCCGCAACCGGGTGCGGTCAGGGTCATATCGATTTCCACGCGGCCGCTGTCCTGGTCAATCTCCATACGGTAGACCAGGCCGAGGTTGACCAGGTCGACGGGAATTTCGGGGTCGAATACCGTGTGCAACGCTTCCCATACCTGCGCCTCACTGATCTGGCCGTCGGCGGGCGCCTCGAACTCCAGCTTAAGCGGCTCCAGGCCCAGTGCATCGGCATCGGTGCCGTCCACCCGCACCATGTTGCCGTTGTAGGTGAGCGTGTAGTTTCCACCCAGGGACTGGGTCAGCGTTATGAAGGTATGGGCGGGGATCACCAGTTTGTCACCCACTGGGACCAGCCGCGCGGGGCAGTCCCTTGTGGTGGTGAGAATTGTGCGTTCCTGGGCGCTCACTCTACAAAACCGCTCATGCAAACTGCCATCAGGCTGCCTCGAGGTGCATGCCCACAGTTAGAGCCACTACTCATTGCTGAACCATTATTCAATCGAGAAGCTCTCGCCACAGCCGCAGGCGGCGGTCACGTTGGGGTTGTTGAACTTCAGGGTGCGGTTGATGCCCTCGCGCACGTAGTCCAGTTCGGTGCCGCGCAGCACGCCGATGGAGCCGGGGTCGACGAACACGTGGATGCCGTTATCGAGGTCTACGGTGAGGTCTTTATCTTCACCGCTGTTCACCTCCTCCATGACGTACATGTAGCCGGTGCAACCGCTTTCCTTGACGCTGATCCGCACCGCGCGGGTGCCCTTGGCCTCGGCTGTGTTTTTCAGGTGCTGGGCCGCTTCGGGGGTGACGCTGATCACGTCACTGCTGACATCAAAAGTTTCTACGCTCATTTCCTTCTCTACCTCTTCCGCGGCCAGTCCTGTGAGCCGCTCAGGCGAACAGTGCCTGGGCTTTGCGAATCCCCGCGAACAACGCATCCACGTCGTCCCGGGTATTGTAAATCGAATAGCTGGCGCGCGCCGTGCCCGGCACGCCATACAGTTCCATCAGCGGCTGCGCGCAGTGGTGACCGGTGCGCACCGCGATACCCTGCTGGTCCAGCAGCATGCCAAGGTCCGACGGATGGCAACCCTCCAGCAGGAAGCTGAAAATCCCCGCCGCAGACTGCGGCTCGCCGATGCGGCGAATGGCCGGGATGTCCGCGGCCTGTTCCAGGGTGTAGTCCAGCAGCGCCATCTCATGGGCGGCTGCCGCTTCACGGTCGATACTGCCCAGGTAATCGATGGCGGCGCCCAGGCCGATGACTCCAGCAATATTGGGGGTGCCGGCCTCGAATTTAAAGGGCAGTGTGTTGAAGGTGGTGCCGGCAAAAGACACGGTTTCAATCATCTCACCGCCGCCCAGGAATGGCGGCATCGCCTCCAGCAGTTCCTCACGCCCCCAAAGCGCGCCGATGCCGGTGGGGCCGAACAGCTTGTGGCCGGAGAAAGCGTAGAAATCGCAGTCCAGGGCCTGCACGTCGACGGGCCAGTGAGCCACCGCCTGGGCGCCGTCCACCAGCACCCTGGCGCCGACGGCGTGAGCTTTTTCAATGATCTCCGCCACCGGATTGACGGTGCCGATGGCGTTGGATACGTGGTTCAGTGCGACCATCTTGACGCGCTCATCCAGCATGGCGTCGAGAGCATCCAGGTCGATGTCGCCGCTGTCCAGCACAGGGATCGGCTCCACGGTGGCGCCTACCGCCGCGCAGATAAGCTGCCAGGGCACGATATCGCTGTGGTGTTCCAGGTAGGGAAGCAACACGCGATCGCCCGGCCCCAGGTTGTTACGGCCCCAGCTATTCGCCACCAGGTTGACCGCCTCGGTGACGCCGCGCACCCAGATGACCTGTTGGGGTCGCGGGCTGTTCAGGAAGCTGGCCACCTTTTCGCGGGCCGCCTCGAAGGCGCGGGTGGCGCGATCGCTCAGGGCGTGGGCGCCGCGGTGTACGTTGGCGTTGTCCTGTCGGTAGTAGTTGGCAATTGCCTCGATTACCGCCTCGGGCTTCTGCGTGGTGGCCGCGTTGTCCAGGTAGACCAGCGGGTGGCCGTTGACCTCCTGCTTGAGGATTGGGAAATCCTCGCGCAGGGCTGCAGCGTCGAAATAGTTGGCTGGGTTGGCCGCGGTCACGCCAGGTGCCTCGTCAGTCGAGTGTCGCGAGTCAGGCGCTCTGCCAGCAGCGGGTGCAGGTAGTCGCGCAGGGCTTCGTTCTCCAGCGCATCCACCAGCTCGTTGATAAAGCCGTAGCTCAACATGACCTCTGCCTCGGCGCGGTCAACACCGCGGGTGCGCAGGTAGTGCAACATACCCTCGTCGAGCTGGGCGACCGTGGCGCCGTGGGCGCACTGCACGTCGTCGGCATAAATCTCCAGTTCCGGCTTGGTGTTGATTTCGGCATCGGTGCTGGTGAGCAGGTTCTTGTTGGACAGCTCGGCGCGGGTCTTCTGGGCATCCGGATGGATGTGGATGCGACCGTTGAACACGGCGCTGGAGCTGTCACCCATGATGCCGCGGAACACCTCGTCGGTGGTGCAGTGCGGTACCGCGTGTTCGATGCAAGTGTGGTAATCCACGTGCTCGCTGCCGCGCAGCAGGTAGATGCCGTTCAGGTCGCAGTGGGCGCCGGGACCGGCGTGGTTCACCACGATGTCGACGCGCTTCAATTCGCTGCCCAGTGCCAGGTGGAAGCTGTCGAGATGGCTGTCGCGGCCCAGCTCGGCATGCACGCCGCCGATATGCATGGCGCCGCCGCTTTCCACCTGCAGGCGGCGGTGCCTGAGGCGGCTGCCCGCGCCCAGAATCAACTCGGTGATGCCGTTGGTGAAGGCCGCCGGGCTGGCGCCGATAAAGTGTTCAATGACATTGGCCTCGGCATGCTCGTCCAGTACCACCAGCAGGCGCTGATTGACGGTGAAGGCGGGCTCGCGCTCGGTGGTCTGGTACACCAGGTGCAGCGGTGCTTCGAGGCGCGCATTGACGGCGACCTGCAGGAACAGGCCGTCGCTCAGGTTGGCGTCGTTGAGGCTGGCAAACAGGTGCTTGTCCGGGTCCACAACCGTACCGAGGTGGGCGGCTATCTGCTCTGCCTGGGCTGCATCGGCGTCGGCGAACCGCACCAGTTGCACGCCCTCCGGCAAGGACAGCGCGTCGATATCGCCCTGCAACTGGCCGTCAATAAACACCAGTCGGGTGCCGCCGAACTCAGGCAGCGCGTCGGCGCTGGTTTGTGCCGGCCCCGGCGCGGCAAACTCGCGCTCCAGCAGGTGCAGGCTGGTGTACTTCCAGGCCTCGGTCTTGCGGGTCGGTTTCTGGCTGTTGCGCCAGCGCGCGATACCGGCATCCCGCCGGTTCGCCAACCAGGCGGGGGCGTCACCGGCCACCAGCAGGCCGTCGATGAAATCGCTCATCAGGCGACGTCCTCGAGCCAGCCGTAGCCCTTGTCTTCAAGCTCCAGGGCCAGAGACTTGTCACCGGAGCGCACGATGCGGCCGCCGGACAGGACGTGCACGAAGTCGGGTTCGATAAAGTCCAGCAGGCGCTGATAGTGGGTGACCAGCACGAAGGCGCGTTCAGCGCCGCGCATGGCGTTGACGCCATTGGCCACCACCTGCAGGGCGTCGATGTCGAGGCCTGAGTCGGTTTCGTCCATGATGCAAAGCTTCGGCTCCAGCAGCATCATCTGCAGCAGTTCGTTGCGCTTTTTCTCGCCGCCGGAGAAGCCCTCGTTGACGCCGCGCTTCAGGAAGCTGGCATCCAGGTCCACGGCCTTGCTGGCCTCGCGCGCCAGTTTCATGAAGTTCACGGTGTCCAGCGCGTCCAGGCCCCGGGCTTCGCGGGTGGTGTCGACCGCGGCCTTGAGGAATTCCATGTTGCTGACGCCCGGAATCTCCACCGGGTACTGGAACGCCAGGAAGATGCCGGCGTGGGCGCGTTCCTCGGTTTCCATGTCCAGCAGGTCCCTGCCCTCGAAGCTCACGCTGCCGGCGGTCACTTCGTAGCCGTCGCGGCCGGCCAGCACGTGGCCCAGGGTGCTCTTGCCGGAACCGTTGGGGCCCATGATGGCGTGCACTTCGCCCGGGTTTACCTCCAGGCTGAGGCCCTTGAGGATATCCTTGTCTTCTACCTGCGCGTGCAGGTCTTCAATCTTCAACATCGTCTGTGCTCTCTGAATTCTCTACTTTCCCGCGCTAGCCCACCGAGCCTTCCAGGCTTACCTCGAGCAGCTTGCCCGCTTCCACGGCAAACTCCATGGGCAGTTCCTTGAAGACTTCCTTGCAGAAGCCGTTGACGATCATCGAGACCGCCTTTTCTTCGTCCAGCCCGCGCTGCAGGCACAGGTAAAGCTGGTCTTCGCTGACCTTCGAGGTGGTAGCCTCGTGCTCTATGACGGCAGACGGGTTCTTGCTTTCTATATAGGGGAAGGTGTGTGCGGCGCATTTGTCGCCAATCAGCAGTGAATCACACTGGGTGTAGTTGCGCGCGCCTTCTGCCCGCGGGCCCATGCGTACCAGGCCCCGGTAGGCATTGCTGGACTTGCCGGCGGAGATGCCTTTGGAAATGATCGTGGAGCGGGTGTTCTTGCCCAGGTGGATCATCTTGGTGCCGGTGTCGGCCTGCTGCATGTTGTTGGTCAGTGCCACCGAGTAGAACTCGCCGACGCTGTTGTCACCGCGCAGGATGCAGCTCGGGTACTTCCAGGTAATGGCTGAGCCAGTCTCCACCTGGGTCCAGGAAATCTTGGCATTGGTATGGGCCAGGCCGCGCTTGGTGACGAAGTTGTAAATGCCGCCCCTGCCCTCGTCGTCGCCGGGGTACCAGTTCTGCACCGTGGAGTACTTGATCTCGGCGTTGTCCAGCGCCACCAGCTCAACCACTGCGGCGTGCAACTGGTTCTCGTCGCGCATCGGCGCCGTGCAGCCTTCCAGGTAGCTGACGTGGCTGCCTTCGTCGGCGACGATCAGGGTGCGCTCAAACTGTCCGGTGTTGGCCTCGTTGATGCGGAAGTAAGTGGACAGCTCCATGGGGCAGCGTACGCCCTTCGGTATGTAGACGAAGGAACCGTCGGAGAACACCGCGCTGTTCAGTGCCGCGTAGAAGTTGTCCTTGCGCGGTACCACGGTGCCGAGGTATTTGCGGATCAGCTCCGGGTACTCCTGCACTGCTTCAGAAATGGAGCAGAACAGCACGCCGGCTTCGGCAAGTTTTTCACGGAAAGTGGTGGCTACCGACACGGAGTCGAACACCACGTCAACGGCAACACCGGCCAGCGCCGCCTGCTCGTGCAGGGGTATACCGAGCTTTTCGTAGGTTTCCAGCAGCTCCGGGTCCACCTCGTCGAGGCTCTTGGGGCGCTTCTCCTCCATACTCTTCGGCGAGGAGTAGTAGGAAATCTCCTGGAAGTTGACCGGTGGGTAGTCGACATGGGCCCAGTTCGGGTCGGCCATCTCGGACCAGATACGGAAGGCTTCCAGGCGCCACTCCAGCATCCACTCGGGTTCGTTCTTCTTGGCGGAGAGGGCGCGCACAACGTCCTCGCTGAGACCCGGGGGGAAGGTCTCGGACTCGATCATGGTGGTGAAACCGGCTGAGTACTCGCGGGTTATCGCCTTGTCGATCTGTTCCTGGCTCATAACATCTTGCCTCGGTGTCTGCTGCTGTAGCGATTGGCTACAGCGCTATACGTGGCTGACCGGGATTTCGGCCATCTCCTCGTGTTCATTGTTCTCGACCCGCTGCTCCTGTTGGTCAGAAATCGAGCGGATTTCCTGGCGGGTCACCAGATCGGCCAGGGTGATATCCCCGAGGAAATCACGAATCTGGTCGCTGAGGTCCATCCACAGGTGGTGGGTCAGGCAGGTCTCGCCCTTCTGGCAGTCGCCCGCGCCCTGGCAGCGAGTGGCATCGGTGGTCTCGTTGACCGCCTCGATGACCTCGGCCACGCTGATGGCAGTGGCCTCCTTGCCCAGGTGGTAGCCGCCGCCGGGGCCGCGCACGCTCTGGACGAGGCCGCGACGCCGCAACTGGGCGAATAGCTGCTCTAGGTAGGAAAGTGATATGTCCTGGCGTTCAGAGATGCCGGCCAGCGGAATCGGGCCGCGATCCTGGTGCAGGGCGAGGTCGAGGATGGACGTTACTGCGTAGCGTCCCTTGGTAGTCAGTCTCATAAGCTGAAGTCGCCTGTGGCGGGGTTCTGGACAGGCCTGCGACTATCTCATACCCGAGTATTTTGGTCAACTATAAGACCCTGCTAATAGTCAGGGCTTTTCAGCCGCTCGGCGCGCCGGCAGACCTCCCGGGTCATGCCCTTGAATATCCACAGGTGGGCGGGGATCAGTGGGTACCAATAGAGAAGGCCCCAGACACCGGCCGGGTGAAAGTAGGCGGTGGCGGTGATGCGCTGGCGTCCGCCTTCGGACTGGATTTCAAATTCCAGCACGCCGCTGCCGGGGGCTTTCATTTCCATCAGCAGCGTCAGCTTGTGGGGCGGGTTGTACCCGATGACGCGCCAGGCATCGAGCACGTCGCCGTAGCGCAGCTCGCTGTTGTGGCGCCGGTGGCGTCGAAAGCTGGGCCCGCCGATCAGCCAGTCACCGAGGCGGCGAATCCACCACAGACTATTGAGGGAGAAGAAGTCTCCGCGGTGGCCCACCCGGCACACCTCTGCCCAAAGCCGCTCGGCGCTGGCGTCGGTGTCGCAGTGGCCTGAGGCCTGCTTGGCATAGAACGCGTAGCGCGGCTCGAAGTTGCGGCAGCGGATAGAGCCCTCCACCCAGTGGGCCGGCAGGTTCTGGTTGCGCTCGGCCCTGAGTGCGGCATCGATTTGCTGCTCCAGCGGTAGCAGCTCGCGGGGCACCAGCGCCCTGACCGGTGCGGTATCCGCCTTCACGTCGTGCTTGAGGCCGTCGATCAGCGCCGCCGCCACGTTGACAGGCACCGCCGTGATCAGTCGCAGCCAGTAGGATGACAGGCGCGGGGTGAGCACCGGCACCGGGATGATCCAGGGGCGCTTCTGCAGGCGTTCGGCCAGGGTGTGCATGATGGCCCGGTAGCTGACCAGGTCTGGTCCGCCCACGTCGTAGATGCCCCCGGCCGCGGCTTCCATGAATGCCAGCTTTTCCAGGTAGACCAGCAGGTCGGACAGGGCGATGGGGGGCGACAGTGACTCCACCCAGCGCGGTGTCACCATGACCGGCAGGTAGTTGACCAGGTCGCGCATCACCTCAAACGCCGCCGAGCCGGGCCCGACAATCATGCCTGCCCGAACCTCGGTGACCGGCACCGTCCCCGCCCGCAGGTAGTCGCCGGTTTCCTCACGGGATTTGAGGTGTTGGGATTCCGGATCTTCCGGGATCAGGCCGCCCAGGTAGACGATGCGCCGCAAGCCGGCCGCGGCGGCGGCTTCGCGAAAATTGGCGGCGGCCTCCAGGTCCAGGCGCCTGAAATCACGCCCGGAGGCCATCGAGTGCACCAGGTAGAAGGCCACGTCGATGCCCTCAAGTGCGGGCTGCAGCGAAGCCGGGTCGAGGGCGTCGGCAGCCACGCACTCGACATCCTGCCACTGGCGGCCCTCGATCACCTTGCGGTTGCGGGCAGCGGCGCGCACCGTGTAGCCGTGGCTGACCAGGTAGGGGACCAGGTGGGAGCCGATGTAACCACTGGCCCCAAACACCAGCACCGAGGCTGTCTTGCTCGGGGGTTCTTGCATGGTGGTATCAGGGTAGCGGGTTCTGCCGGGCGGCGATATACAGCCGGTACCAGTCCTCTCGCGACAGCGTTATGCCGGTGGCTTCGGCGCAGGCGCTGATGCGCCCGGGGTGGGTGCTGCCGACCAGCGGCTGTATGCCGGCCGGGTGGCGCAGCAGCCAGGCGAGAACAATCGCCTCGGTGGAACACTGCAGGTCCTTTGCCAACTCGGCTACCAGCTTTGCCGCAGGCCCGGTGTCAGGACTGCGGCTGAAGCGCCCCGCCGCGAGGCTGCCCCAGGCCTGCACCTGGATGCCCCGACGCCGGCAGTAGTCCAGAGTGCCCGCCGTGTCCTGTGGGACGCCGGTATTAAACGTGACGTCCGCCTCAATCAGTTCATGGCGCGCGAGGCTGATCTCCAGCTGATCGACGGCCAGTTCGCTGCCCAGTGCCTCGCTCAGCAGGGCCATCTGGTGATGGTGCATGTTGGAAACGCCGAAGTGCTTTACCGTACCCGTGGCCTGCAGCGCCGCAAGGCACGTGGCCAACCGCTCCGGCTCCCAGAGCGGGTCGGGTCGATGCAGCAACCACAGGTCCAGGGATTTGATGCCGAGTCGCTCCAGGCTGCCCTGGATGCAGTTCTCCAGATAGCCCGGGTCGGCGTTGTAGTGGCCGGGGCGTTCACCGTCGGCCAGGCGAATGCCGCCCTTGCTCTGGATCACCAGGCGTTCGCGCAGCCCGGGCCGCGCCGCCAGCCATTCGCCAAACACTCGCTCGGCCTTGCCCTGGCGATAGATGTCGGCGTGGTCGAACAGGGTGATGCCGGCGTCGACGGCGGCATCGAGAGCGATAAACGCTGTCTCGCGGTCCGTGTCCGTGAGTTCGCTGGAATCCCAGTCGCCCCCCAGTCCCATGCAGCCATAGCCCAGCCGTGAGAGCCGGGGAAACAGGGCGGAGAGGGGCAGGGGAGACACGCGCTTAGCTTTTCACTGTCAGCGGGAACCGGGTGTCCGCGAGCACCTGCTTCATGCGCGCCAGATGTTCGCGGTAGCCTTCGCCGCGCAGCAGCGCCCAGCGTGTACTCAGCACATCGATGACGACCAACTGGGCCAGCCGCGAGGTCATTGGGGTATACAGCTCGGTGTCCTCGCCACCCTCCACCGCGAGCACGGTTTGGCAATGGGTGGCTACCGGCGATCCCGGCGCCGTGATGCCGATTACTGACGCGCCGGCGGCCGCCGCCAGCTCTGCCAGCTCCGCCATGGCCCGGGTGCGGCCGGTCCAGGAAATGCACAGCACGCTGTCCGCGGCCTGCAGATTGGTCGTCAGCACCCGCTGGTTGATGACATCTGTGTAGGTAGTGGCGGGTATGCCAAAGCGCATCAGCTTGTGCTGTGCATCCAGCGCCACCGAGGCGGAGGCTCCGAGGCCGCACAGGGAAATGCTGCGTGACTGGTCCAGTATCGTCACGGCGGCTTCGACGGCGCTGTCGTCCAGCCCGGCCTGTACCCGGTCGAGGCTGGCGCGGGTGGACTCGAACAGCTTGGCAATGACCTGGCTGGACGAGTCGCCGGCTTCGACGTCGGGTGCGACCCGCGGCTGCTGGCGTGCCAGCTCCGCAGCGAGCTGCAGCTTGAAGTCCGGAAATCCCTTGAGTCCGAGGCCGGTACAGAAACGATTGACGGTGGGTTCACTGACGCCGACCTCCGCGGCCAGCGCGGCGGTGGTCATGCTCAGTATGGCCTCCGGGTCGCGCAGTACACAGGCGGCCAGTTTGGCTGCGGCCCTGGAGCGGCGGACGGTGCTGTCTCGCAGGCTGGCGAGCAGTTCCATGGCGGGTAACCCTGAAGCGTGTAGTCTCAAAATGTAGTTAAATTACACTATGTCTGCAAGCTGGAATTTCCCATCTGCGCCATTTTTGTGCCTTTTTTGCACCAAAAAGCACTGTTTTAATAAGACCTTAACGAAAAATTGATGTGATCGACCCCTGCATACGTATTTTGCAGTTGCTGGCTTGCGAGATAGCGGTACTTGGTCTAATGTGTATTCATTGTAATAAAATTACATCCCCAAAATGACGATGCGCGAACAGCTCCAGGCCTTCCGGGTGCTGCCGGTGGTGACGGCGGTAGACGTCGACAGCACCGTGGCCCTGGCGGCGGCACTGCTGGATGGCGGTATGCGCGCTATCGAGATCACCCTGCGCACCGAGGCGGCGCTGGAGGCCATTGCCGCGGTGAGCGAGGCGGTGCCAGGCATTACTGTCGGCTCCGGGACGGTGACGGCTCCCGATGAATTGCACCGGGCGATCGACGCCGGCTGCAGTTTCCATGTCAGCCCCGGTATCACCCCGCGCCTCATGGACGCGGTGCAGGAGGCTGGCGTCGACCTGGTGCCGGGGGTGGCCAGCCCCTCTGAGGTCATGTTGGGGAAGGACTACGGTCTCGACTGTTTCAAGCTGTTTCCGGCGGTGCCGGTGGGCGGTGTAGCCCTGTTGAAGGCGCTGGCGGGCCCGTTTCCGGAGGCCGCGTTTTGTCCCACCGGTGGGCTGAACCCGGACAACTTTCGCAGCTTTCTGGCACTGCCCAATGTGGTCTGCTGCGGGGGCTCCTGGATGGTGGCCCCGGAGCTGGTGCGCGACCGGCAGTGGGAGATGATCAAGGTACTGGCGCAACAGGCGCTGGAAGAATGATGGGCAGGCGCGGCAGCGCTGCCTTTTTTGGCAACGGTAAGACATCAACACACAGCAAGGCGAGGAGAATCACGGTGAGCAACAAGCAACCCCTGCGGCTGGGCCTGATGGGTTTTGGCCAGACTGGACGCCAGCTCTATGACCTGGCGAGCCACAGCGACGATATTGAGATTGTCGCCATTGCCGATATCGGTGATCCCAAGATTCTGCATTACCTCCTGCAGACTGAGGTAGGCGACAGCGAGCGCTACCAACTGGACGGCAACTTCCTGCGCAACCCGGCCTTCAGCAGCCGGCTAATGGCCATCGATACACCGCGCGAGATGCCCTGGGACGTGCTGGGTGTCGATATGGTCGTCGACGCCACAGGAAAGTACCGCGACGCGGCGTCCATGGAGGACCACCTGCGCAATGGCGCCGGCCGGGTGCTGCTGCGCACTCTGCCGGTAGACGAAATCGACCAGATCGTCATCCCCGGGGTCAACGAAGGTGCCGCATCGGCGACTGATCGCATGATCTCCGCCGGCTCTGCCACCACCACGGCCCTGTGCCTGTTGCTGAAAATCCTGTCGGCGAAGTTTGAAATCCTCTGCGCCAACCTGACGACGGTGCACGCTTACACCAGCGACCAGGCGTTGCAGGACTACGCCGGCAGCGATTTCCGTCGCAGCCGCCGTGCGGCTGAGAACATCATTCCCAATACCCACGAGGCGGGTGCCTGGCTCAGCCATATCCTGCCCGAGTTTGACGGCAAGGTGTTGACCTCTGCTCTCAACGTGCCGATTCACGAGGGCTGCCTGGCCGATGTGAACCTGGTGTTTGCCGATACCTCTATCACCGTGGATGCGGTTAACGACACCATGCGCGCCGCGGTGGCGGATCACCCCGGGGTAGTCGATGTGGTCGAGGATCCCATCGTCTCGTCCGACGTCATAGGCAGCCCCCTGTCGCTGTTGTTCGACCTCAAGGGCACAATCAAGGCCGGTGATAGCATCATCAAGACGCTGAGCTGGTACGAGAACCTGGGACACGCTGCCCGCCTGCTGGACGTGGCGCGGCTCTATGGGAAGTTCGATGGCGTGGAGGAGGCAGCCTGATGAAAATCGCAATCAATGGTTTCGGCCGCATCGGCCGCTCGGTATTTCGCATCCTCGAGGACGTCGAGGGTATCGACGTGGTGGCGATCAACGATCTGTTCGATCCGGACGCCCTGCGCTATCTGCTCAATTACGACACCATCATGGGGCCCTTCGGCAAGGACCTGAAGCTCGAAGACGGCCACTTCGTCACGCCCAACAGCAAGGTCAAGCTGGTCAGTGAGCGCGACCCCACCGCGCTGCCCTGGAAGGACTTGGGCATCGACGCGGTGGTGGAGGCCACCGGCGTGTTTCGCACCCGTGAGGGCCTGGAAAAGCACCTTGAGGCCGGCGCCGGACGGGTAATCCTTACGGTGCCCTCCAAGGACGAGATCGACTACACGGTGGTACTGGGGGTTAACGATGACGGCCTCAACGCCGACCATCGCATCATCTCCAACGCGAGCTGCACCACCAACTGCCTCGCACCCATGGCCAAGGTGCTCAACGACAACTTCGGCATTGTCGAGGGTGTTATCAATACCGTACACGCCTACACCAACGACCAGCGCCTGGCCGACGTACCGCACTCCGACTGGCGCCGCAGCCGCGCGGCGGCGGAGAACATCATTCCCACCTCCACCGGCGCCGCCAAGGCAGTGGGCAAGGTGTTGCCCGACCTGGAAGGCAAGCTGCACGGCATTGCCGCGCGGGTACCGGTCCCCGACGGCTCAGTGGTGGACCTGTTCGTCAAGCTGGAGAAGTCGGTCGATGTGGAATCGGTCAACGATGTGGTTGGCCAGGCCGCTGCAGGTCCGCTGCAGGGCATTCTCGAGTACAGCCGGCGGCCCATCGTGTCCTCCGACATCATCGGCAACTCGCACTCCTCGATATTCGACGCCGGTTTCACCGGTGTGACCGGGGGCCACTACCTGCGCGTACTCAACTGGTACGACAACGAGTGGGGCTATTCCTGCCGGGTCTGCGACCTGCTGGAACGGGTACGGGGCTGGTAAACCATGACCGTGTCAGAACCCTCGGACTACTCCTCGCTGCGCAGCAATGTCAGCTTCCTCGGCCGCATGCTGGGGGAGATGGTGGCCAGCGCCGAGGGTGATGACTGCCTGGCGCTGGTAGAGCAGATTCGTACCTTGTCCAAGGCGGCCCGGGACGGTGATGACTCCGCCCGCGAAGGCCTGTTGGCGCTGCTGCGCGGCCTCGATGAGGCGCAGCTGGTGCCCGTGGCCCGCGCGTTTTCCCAGTTCCTCAACCTCGCCAACATCGCCGATCAGCAGCACACCGTATCACGGGAGATGGATTCCCAGTTTTCCGCCTCCCAGACGCTGGCTGAGGCGCTGGAGGACCTGACCAACGGAGGCCTTGGCAAGGAGGCCATCAACGAAGCGGTGGCGCGGCTGCGCATCGAGCTGGTGTTGACCGCCCACCCCACGGAAATCACCCGCCGCACCCTGATTCACAAGCACGGTGAGATCGCCGCCTGCCTCTCAGCTCTTGAGCTGTCCGGCCATACCGAGCGCGAGCGCGCCCAGGTGGTGTTCCGGCTGCGTGAGCTGATCGCGCAGATCTGGTATGGCATGGACTTCCGCAGCGAGAAACCGACCCCCGTTGACGAGGCGCGCTGGGGCTTCGCCGTGGTGGAGGATTCCCTGTGGGCGGCGGTGCCCCAGTTCCTGCGCCGGCTGAACGCCGCGCTCAGGTCCCAGGGCGCCGACGGCCTGCCTATCGATGCCGCCCCGGTGTCTTTTCTTTCCTGGATGGGCGGAGACCGTGACGGCAATCCCTTCGTCACCGCCGAGGTGACCCGCGAAGTGTTGTTACTCGCGCGCTGGAAAGCGGCGGATCTCTACTTGGCTGACATCGGCGTGCTTATCGATGAGCTGTCGATGACCCGCTGCAACTCGGCCCTCGCCGAGTTCAGCGGCAAGGCGCGAGAGCCCTACCGGGAAGTGCTGCGTGACCTGCGCCGCATGCTGCAGCACACCAAGCAGGTTCTGGAAGCCCAACTTGAACAGGAGCCGGTGGCCGTCGAGGGGATTTTTGAGGAGGTGTCACAGCTCGCGGGGCCGCTGACGCTCTGCTATCAGTCCATGATCGACTGCGGCATGGAGGTGATCGCCAACGGTGCGCTGCTGGACCTGATCCGACGCGTGCACTGCTTCGGTGTGCACCTGCTGCGGCTGGATATTCGCCAGCACAGTGAGCGCCATGAGGCCGCCCTGTCCGATATGACCCGCTGGCTGGGCCTGGGTGACTATGCCGACTGGGATGAGGAAGCCCGCCAGGCCTTCCTGCTGCGGGAGCTGAATAATCGACGACCCCTGCTGCCCTGGGGCTGGGAGGGCGAGCCGGACACCAACGAGGTGCTGGCCACCTGCAAAGTGGTGGCGCAGCAGTCGCCGGACGCATTGGGCGCCTACGTGATTTCCATGGCCAGGCAGCCCTCGGATGTGCTCGCGGTGTTGTTGCTCCTCAAGGAACAGGGCTGCCGGCACAACATCCCGATCTCGCCGCTGTTTGAAACACTCGACGATCTGGAGAACGCCGCCGATGCCATGCAGGCGCTGCTGGACCAGGCCTGGTACCGCGGCTATGCGGACGGCCGCCAGATGGTGATGATCGGCTACTCGGATTCCGCCAAGGATGCCGGCATGATGGCGGCGGGCTGGGCCCAGTATCGGGCCCAGGAGGCGCTGTTGGCCCAGGCCAGGCAGTACGGCGTGGAGCTGACCCTGTTCCACGGTCGCGGCGGCACCATCGGCCGCGGCGGCGCGCCGGCCCGGGATGCGCTGTTGTCACAGCCCCCCGGCAGCTTGCACACCGGCCTGCGGGTGACCGAGCAGGGTGAGATGATTCGCGCCAAGCTCGGCGGCACGGCCATCGCCACCAAGACCCTGGCGCTGTACGCCAGTGCCATCCTCGAGGCCAACCTGGTCACGCCGCCCGCCCCGGAAGACCGCTGGCGCGAGATGATGGACCGCCTGGCCCAGGACTCCTGCGACAGCTACCGCGCCTACGTGCGCGACAATCCTGATTTCGTGCGCTACTTCCGCCAGGCCACGCCGGAGCAGGAATTGGGCATCCTGCCGCTGGGCTCCCGGCCGACCCGCCGCAAGGCCGATGGCGGCATTGAAAGCCTGCGCGCCATACCCTGGATTTTCGCCTGGTCCCAGAATCGCCTGATGCTGCCGGCCTGGCTGGGAGCGGCCGAATCACTGGCGCGGGCGGTTGCCGACAGCGAGCGCGACTGCCTGCTGGAGATGGCCCGCGAGTGGCCGTTTTTCGCCACCCGACTGTCGATGCTGGAGATGGTATTTGTAAAAGCTGATGCCGGGCTCTCCGCCTACTACGACGAACTGCTGGTGGAACCCGAGCTGAAACCGATCGGTGAAGCGCTGCGCGCGCAGCTGCGAGCCGACCGCAGCGCGCTGCTGGAACTATTGGGCAAGGAGGCACTGCTGGAAGACCAGGGCTGGCTGCTGGAGTCTCTCCAGCTTCGCAATATCTACACCGATCCACTTAACTACCTGCAGGCGGAGTTGCTGAAACGCGAGCGCGAGCAGGGCAGTGAAAACACGGCGTCGGAAACGGTGCAGGCCATCATGGTCACCATTGCCGGGGTGGCCGCGGGTATGAGGAATACAGGCTGATGGAAGTCGCCAGTTCGGCCAACTGCGATCTGCTGATCGTCGGTGGCGAGGGCGACCTCGCCCTGCGCAAGCTGTACCCGGCGCTGTATGCGCTGTGGCGCGGCGACGCCCTCTGTGACCAGGTGCGGATTGTGGCCCTGGCGCGCAAGTCACCCGATCGGGATGAGTTTCTCGCCCTGGTCAGGGAACGTTTCGATACCTACAACCCCGGTGGCCCGGCAGATCCGGAGTCCTGGTCGCAGTTTATCGAGCACCTTCACTACTACCCGGCGGACGCCACTTCGGCAGAGGCGCTCACCGGTCTGCAGGAACATTTTGGCAACGCCGAGCGCGGGCTGGTGGTCTACCTGGCGACGCCGCCGCATATTTTCGCCCCCGTGTGCCGGGCCCTGGAGGGTGCCGGCCTGGTCAGGCCGTCGACTCGCATTGTCGTGGAGAAGCCGCTCGGCTCCAATCTGGAATCTTTCCGGGAGATCAATCGGGAACTGACCTCAATTTTCACCGAGGAGCAGGTTTATCGCATCGATCATTACCTCGGCAAGGAAACCGTGCAGAACCTGCTGGCGCTGCGCTTCGCCAACTCGGTGATCGAGCCGCTCTGGAACAACCGCTACGTGGACAATGTGCAGATCACGGTGGCTGAGAACATCGGCGTATCCGGCCGCTGGAACTTCTACGAAGAAGCCGGCGCCATGCGCGACATGCTGCAGAATCACCTGCTGCAGTTGCTGTCGCTGGCCGCCATGGAGCCGCCGGCGCACCTGTCCGCGGAAGACGTGCGCAATGAGAAGGTGAAGGTGCTGAGCTGCCTGCGGCCCATGACCGACGAGGCGGTGCGCAACAACAGCGTGATCGGCCAGTACACCGCGGGCGCCGTGCGCGGTGAGGCCGTGGTCGGTTACATGGAAGAAGAGGGTGCCGAGAAGACCTCCAATACCGAAACCTTTGTGGCGGTGAAGGCCGAGATCGACAACTGGCGCTGGGCCGGGGTGCCCTTCTATCTCCGCACCGGCAAACGCCTGCAGCATCGCCTGGCCGAAATCGTGGTGGAATTCAAGCAGGTGCCGCACTCCATTTTCGGGCCACTGCTGCAGTCCGATAGCGGCAACCGCATGGTTATTCGCCTGCAGCCTGATGAGATCATCAGTCTCGAATTGATGAACAAGCAGGCCGGGCTGGAAATGGCCCTGCCCCTGCAGCAGGTGTCCCTGGACCTGACCTTCCCGGAGGAAAATGAACGCGCCGCGCCCGACGCCTACCAGCGCCTGCTGCTGGATGTGATTCGTGAGAACCCCACCCTGTTCGTGCGCGCCGATGAAGTGGAGGCGGCCTGGCACTGGGTGGACGGCATTCGCGCCGCCTGGGAGCGCATAGGCATGCGGCCCAAGAACTATTCTGCCGGCACCTGGGGACCCTCTGAATCCATTGCCCTGGTGGCCCGCGACGGCCGCAGCTGGTACGAAGCCTAGGCCCAGACAGCATGGCGATCGAAATCTACCAGTTCGAGAGCAACCAGCGGCTGTCGGAGGCCCTGGCCGAGTGTATTGCCTCGGGTCTGGAAGGCGCCCTGGCGTTGCGCGACGTTGCCACCCTGGCCGTGTCCGGCGGTTCCACGCCCAGGCCCCTGTTCGAAGCGCTGTCCTGGTGTGAACTGGACTGGAGTCGGGTACGGGTGACCCAGGTTGACGAGCGCTGGGTGCCGGAAGACCACGCCGATTCCAACGCGGCGCTTATTCGCGAATACCTGCTGCAGAACAACGCGGCCGCCGCCGAGCTGGTCAGCATGAAAGTGACCGGCGAAGACGCCTTTGCCGCTGAGGCCCGGGTTGCCGACAAGCTGCACGTCTTTGCCGAGGCCATCGACGTGGCGGTGCTGGGTATGGGCGAGGACGGTCATACCGCGTCGTTCTTTCCCGAGGCACGGGAGTTACCGGCGGCGCTTGACCCGGGCAGCGAGGCCCTGTGCCTGGCCCTGCGACCGCCAGCGGCACCCCACGATCGTATGACCCTGTCGCTGGCCGCCCTGCTGCGTGCGCGGCAGCTTTATCTGCACATCACCGGTGAAGCCAAGTGGCGGGTGCTGGAGGCCGCGCTCGCCGGTGAGGACATCTACGAGTACCCGATTCGCTCGGTGTTCTATCGGGAACACAGCCCGCTGGAAGTGTTTTACGCCCCCTGAGGTTTTGAAGAAATTGTCATGAATCCTGTTGTAGAAAAAGTTACCGAGACCATCAAGCGACGCAGCCAGGGCCGGCGCGGTCGTTACCTGGACCGCTGCCGGCAGACCATGGAAGAACTGCCCCCCAAGAAACGCCTGTCCTGTGGCAACCTGGCCCACGGCTACGCCGCCTGTGGCGAGGAGGAGAAGGCCCTGATCGCCGGCATGCAGGCGGTCAACATCGGCATTCTCAATGCCTACAACGACATGCTCTCCGCCCACCAGCCGCTGGCCACCTACCCGGACCGTATCAAGGCGATCGCCCGCGAATTTGGCGGCACCGCCCAGGTAGCTTCCGGTGTGCCCGCCATGTGTGACGGCGTTACCCAGGGCCAGCCGGGCATGGACCTCAGCCTGTTCAGCCGCGACGTGGTGGCGATGGCCACCGCGGTGGGGCTCAGCCACAACCTGTTTGACGCCGCCCTGTGCCTGGGAATCTGCGACAAGATTGTGCCCGGCATGATGATTGGCGCGCTGCAGTTCGGCCACCTGCCGATCGCTTTTATTGGTTCCGGTCCCATGGCCTCGGGCATTCCCAACAAGGAAAAAGCCGCCGTGCGCCAGCGTCACGCGGAAGGCAAGGCCACGCGCGACGAGTTACTGGCGGTGGAGTCGGCGAGCTACCATTCGCCCGGAACCTGCACCTTCTACGGCACCGCCAACAGCAACCAGGTATTGATGGAGATGTTGGGTGTGCAGTTGCCCGGGTCCTCCTTCCTGCACCCTGAGGACCCACTGCGTGAAGCTCTTACGCGGCGTACGGTGCAGAGTCTGGTGGAGGCCACCTACGATGCCGGCGACTACCGGCCACTGTCGGCGGTGGTCTGTGAAGAGTCCATCGTCAATGCCCTGGTGGCGCTGCTGGCCACCGGCGGCTCTACCAACCATATGCTGCACATGGTGGCCATCGCCCGCGCCGCCGGCATTGAACTGGTGCTTGGCGATGTCGACGAACTGTCAGCCGCGGTGCCACTGCTGGCGCGCATCTACCCGAACGGTTCGGCGGACATCAATCATTTCCAGGCCGCCGGTGGGATGGCTTTCCTGGTGCGCGAACTGCGCGACGGCGGGCTGCTCAATGAAAACGTGGTCAACCTGCTGGGCGCGGGCCTTGAGGCCTGGTGCAGGGCACCTGAGGCTGATGGCGACAATGGCGTGGCCTGGGCCAATACGGTGCAAACCTCCGGCGATACTACGGTGTTGACCGGGGTGGCCCGGGCCTTTGCGCCGGAAGGCGGGCTCAAGCGCCTGACCGGGAACCTCGGTGAGTCGGTGATCAAGGTATCTGCCGTCGCCGAGGAACACCGGGTAGTGCGAGCCCCCTGCCGGGTGTTCCACAGCCAGCACGATCTGAAAGATGCCTTTGAGGCCGGCGAGCTGGACATGGACGTGGTTGTCGTGGTGCGCTTCCAGGGCCCTGCCGCCAACGGCATGCCCGAGTTGCACAAAATGACGCCCTACCTGGGGGTGCTACAGGACCGCGGCTACCAGGTGGCGCTGGTGACCGATGGCCGCATGTCCGGCGCCTCCGGCAAGGTGCCGGCGGCCATCCACCTGTCGCCGGAAGCCGCCCAGGGTGGGCCCATCGGCAAGCTGCGCGACGGGGATATCGTCAATCTGGACGCGATGGCCGGCAGCCTTGCTATCGAGGTGGATGCGGCGGAATGGGATTCTCGCGAACTGGCCGAGGCGCCGCCGGAGGAATTCAACCTGGGGCGCAACCTGTTCGCCGCCTTCCGCGCCAACAACTCGGGCTCATTGCTGGGCGCCTCGGTGTTCGAAGCGGGCTTCGATCCCTGAGCCTCAGCTACCGCAGGATTCGCGGACGATCAGTTCGGGTTTCAGCAGGCGTGAGGTCTCGTCGCCGCTCTCGATCAGTTCCAACAGCAGGTTGACCAGGGTTTCCCCGGCGCGCTTCACATCCTGGCGCACGGTGGTCAGCGCCGGGCTGCAGTAGGCGGCGGCCTGGATGTCGTCGAAGCCGACGATGGCGACATCGCCGGGAACGTCGATACCCTTGTCCTGCAGGTAGTGCATGGCGCCGATGGCGATCAGGTCACTGGCGCACACCAGGGCATCAAACTCCAGCCCGGCGTCCAGCAGGCTGGCCACGGCATCCGCGCCGCTTTCCTCGAAGCTTTCGGCATACACCTGCAGGTCGGGGTCAGCGGCCAGCCTGGCTTCCCTGAGGGCATCGCCATAGCCCCGGTAGCGATCGGCAAACTCCGGCGCCTGTTCCGAGTTGCAGCCCAGGAAGGCAATCTTGCCACGGCCTTGCTGTAGCAGGTGACGGGTGGCGAGGTAGCCGCCCAGCGCGTTGTCCGAACCCACGCAGATACCGTGCTCAAAGTTGAGGCGCGGGCCCCAGATCACCCAGTGGGCGCCGGAGTCTGCCAGCCGCTGCAGGGTGGGGTGGGCGCTGACGTAATCGCCGTAACCCAGCAGGATCAAACCATCGGCGCGGTGAGCCTCCTCGTAGCGCGCGTACCAGTCCTCCTCAGGGTGCTGGAAAGACACCAGCAGGTCGTACTCGTGAGCCGAGCAGGCCTTGGTAATGCTGCCCAGCATGGAGAGAAAGAAGGGGTTGATCGGTGAGGCGGCTTCCGGGGCATCCTCGAACAGCAGCAGCGCCAGGGTGCGGGTATTGCCGGTACGAAGGCTGCTGGCGGTGCGGTCGACCTGGTAATTGAGTTCGCGGGCTATGGCCTGCACCCGGGCGCGGGTTTCCGGATTGACCAGGGGGCTGTCGCGCAGGGCGCGGGACACCGTGGACTGGGACACCCCGGCCTTGGCCGCGATATCGAAGGACGTCGCCTTTCTTTCCGCCATGACAGCAGCACACCAAACTGACAGGTCTTGATTGTCTGTATTTGCTGATCTTTGCGCAACGGTCGTGAATGGGCGTGGTCAGGGCCAAAAACGCCGCCAATTCGCCCCCTACGTGAATACGTATGCAAGCCATTGCCAGCGCTTTGCCCCGTGCCTACTGTGTTTTCCACGGTTTTTTCAGGGCTAATGCCGCCTGTGGCAGCAATTAAACAACCAAGTGTCGTATCTCGGGACGACCTCTACCTGTTCGGTGAGGGTACCCATGAGCGCGCCTGGCAGTGGCTGGGAGCGCATCCCGAGGAGGGCGGCCTGCGCTTCACGGTCTGGGCGCCGAATGCGCGCCGGGTAGCCGTGGTAGGCGATTTCAATGGCTGGGACGGCACTGCCGATCCCCTGAGTTGCCTTGGGGACAGCGGACTCTGGAGTGGCCATGTTAGCGCTGCCGCGTCGGGCGCCATGTACAAATTCGAGATCAGTGATCGCGACGGCAAGCTCCTGCCCCTGAAGGCCGATCCCTATGCGCTGCAAATGCAGAAACCCGGCGACACCGCGTCGATCGCCTGCGCCCAGGCCGCACACCGCTGGGCTGACGAGGAATGGATGTCGCAGCGCGCCGCGCGCATGGACCGGCGCGCACCCATCAGCATTTACGAGGTACACCTGGGCTCCTGGCGCCGCCGCGGCGCCGACCGCCGCTACCTGAGCTACCGGGAACTGGCGGATGAACTGGTAGCCTATGCCCGCGACATGGGCTTTACCCACCTGCAGCTCATGCCGATGAGTGAATACCCTTTTGACGGCTCCTGGGGTTACCAGCCGGTGGGCATGTTTGCACCCACCAGCCGCTTTGGCAGTCCCGATGACTACCGCTATTTTATCGACTGCTGCCACCGCGCCGGCCTCGGCGTGCTGCAGGACTGGGTGCCGGCGCATTTTCCCACCGACCCCCATGGCCTGGGGCGTTTTGATGGCAGCGCCCTTTATGAGCACGAGGATCCGCGCAAGGGCTTCCACCAGGACTGGAATACTCTCATCTACAACATGGGTCGCAATGAGGTGCTGAGCTTCCTGCTGAGCAACGCCCACTATTGGCTGGAGAGCTTTCATATCGACGGGCTGCGCGTCGATGCGGTGGCCTCGATGCTCTACCTGGATTACAGCCGCGAGGAAGGGCAGTGGATTCCCAACGAGCACGGCGGCAATGAAAACCTTGAAGCCATTGCCTTCCTGCGTCGCCTCAATGAGCGGGTCTATGCCAACTTTCCCGATGTCGCCACGATCGCTGAGGAATCCACTGCCTGGCCCGGCGTATCCCGGCCCACCGACAGCGGCGGCCTGGGTTTCGGCTACAAGTGGAACATGGGCTGGATGCACGACACCCTGCAGTACATGTCGCGTGATCCGGTGCATCGCACACATCACCACAGGGACATCACCTTCGGGCTCAGTTACGCCTTCAGTGAAAACTACGTGCTGCCCCTGAGCCACGACGAGGTGGTGCACGGCAAGGGGAGTCTCCTCGGGCGCATGCCCGGAGACGACTGGCAGCGCTTTGCCAACCTGCGCGCCTACTACGGTTTTATGTGGACCCATCCGGGCAAGAAGCTGCTGTTTATGGGCGGCGAATTCGCCCAGCAGCGTGAGTGGGATCACGATAGCCCGCTGGACTGGCAGCTGCTGGATGCAGGGCCCCACGCCGGTGTGCAAACCCTGGTACGCGATCTCAATCGACTCTACTGCGAGCTGCCGGCCCTGCACGTCCTGGACTGTGAGGCGCAGGGCTTCGAGTGGCTGGAAGGTGGCGATACCGGCAACTCGGTGGTGGCCTACCAGCGCCAGGATGACGCCGGGAATGCGGCTGTCACCGTGTGTAACTTCACGCCGGTGCCCCATGCGGAATATCGCCTCGGGGTGCCCGGCCCCGGCAGCTACCGGCTGCGCCTGAGCACCGACGAAGCCGGTTATGGCGGCAGCGGCTATCCCGTTCACGCCACACTCAAGGCCGATGCCATTGCCGCCCATGGCCGCGAACACTCGGTGCTGCTGAGTCTGCCGCCCCTGGCCACTGTGATCTATGAGCGATTGCCGGGATGAACAGCCCTGAGCCAAAGAACGGCCCTGAGCCAAAAAACAGCCCTGAGCCAAAAAACAGCCCTGAGCCAAAAAATGGCCCTGAGCCAGAGAACGGCCCCGAGTGTATGAACGGCCCCGAGCGGATCAACAGCGCTGAGCCTGCAAAGCGTCCTGAGCCCGCTCACCGAACCGAGTCGCCCGGGGTCGAACCCGACGTTCCACTCGGCGCCCACCTCGATGAAGACGGTGTGAACTTTGCGCTGTTCAGCGAACACGCGGAACGGGTGGAGCTGTGTCTGTTTGACGCTGACAGCGGTGACGAAACCCGCCGTGTCGACCTGGCGCGCCGCGCCAATGGCACCTGGTCTGAACACCTGACAGGACTGGCCGCGGGCACCCACTATGGCTACCGGGTGCACGGCCCCTGGGCGCCAGAGGCCGGGCATCGCTTCAACCCGCACAAGCTGCTGCTGGACCCCTACGCCCGCTGGATCAGCGGCGAGCTGGTGCTGGATCCCCGGCACTACGCCTTTGAGCAGGGTGGCGAGCGCGAGGATCTTGGCTTCGACAGCCGCGACAGTGCACCGGTCATGCCGCGTTGCGTGGTAATGCCCGAACTGCCTCCGGCGCCGCAGCGCTCGCGCAATATGCGCGGCGACCGCGTGATCTACGAGGCCCACGTGCGTGGCCTGACCATGCGCCACGAGGCGCTGTCGCCGGCGCTGCGGGGCAGCTTCGCCGGTATGTCCGACGCGCGCATTATCGATTACCTGCGAGCGCTGGGCATCGACACCGTGGAACTGATGCCTGTGCAGGCTTTTGTCGACGAGCCACACCTGCAGCAGCGCGGGCTGCGTAACTACTGGGGCTACAACACGGTGGGCTTTTTCGCTCCGGCAGCTCGCTACTCGAGCCAGCCGCAACCCGCCGAGTTTCGCGCCCTCGTGGATCGCCTGCACGAGGCCGGTATCGAAGTCGTGCTGGACGTGGTCTACAACCACAGCGGTGAGGGCGATCACCTCGGCCCGCAGCTGTGTTTCCGTGGCATAGACAACTTGAGCTACTACCGCCTGGCTGCCGACAACCCGCGTTACTACGTGAACGACACCGGCTGCGGCAACACGCTGAACCTTGAGCATCCCCGGGTTCGCGCGCTGGTGCTGGACAGCCTGCGCTACTGGGCGCAAACCATGGATGTCGACGGTTTCCGCTTTGACCTCGCGCCGACTTTGGCCCGGGAAGGTGGGCAGTTCAATCCCGACAGCGCCTTTTTCCAGGCCCTCTCCGAGGACCCGGTACTGTGCCAGCGAATGCTGGTGGCGGAACCCTGGGATATCGGCCCCGACGGCTACCGGCTGGGACAGTTCCCGGCCGGCTGGTCAGAGTGGAATGACCGCTACCGCGACACGGTTCGGCGTTTCTGGCGCGGTGACGAGGGCCAGTTGCCGGGCCTGGCCAGGGCCCTGCACGGTTCGGGAGACCTTTTTGAAGCCGCTGGCCGCCTGCCGGCGGCAAGCATCAACTTTGTGACCAGCCACGACGGATTCACCGGGGCTGACCTGGTCAGCTACAAGGAACGGCACAACCAGGCCAATGGCGAAGACAACCGCGATGGCCACCGCCACAACTTCAGCGGCAACCACGGCGTGGAGGGCTTCAGCGCCGACCCGCGCGTCGCAGGTCTGCGGCTGCGCCAGCGCCGCAACCTGCTGGCCACGCTGCTGCTATCCCAGGGTACGCCGATGCTGCTGATGGGCGACGAACTGGGCCGCAGCCAGCAGGGTAATAACAACGCCTACTGCCAGGACAACGAGATCAGCTGGTTTGACTGGCAGGCGCTGGCCGGCCCTGAGTCGGGCTTCCTTGAGTTTGTCCGCCACCTGCTGGCCCTGCGCCGCCGCCATACGCTGCTGCGCTGGCCGCGCTATATCCACGATACGGGCGAGGCCGACACCCCGCAGTGCCGCTGGTACGATCGCGATGGCAGTGCCATGGATCGCGGCGCCTGGGACAATCCGCACCAGTCCTGGCTCGGCAAACTGCTGACCGCCCCCGGCGAACAGCCGCTGCTGTTGCTGGTGAACGGCAGCGCCCAGAATGTGCCCTTTCAGTTGCCGGCGCCTGCCGCCGGTAGCTGGGTAACACAGCTCGATACCGGGAACCGCGATTTCACCGGTGACGGGGTCGAACACCTGGCGGGGGGCCACCTGCTGCTGCGGCAGCGTTCGGTGGTGCTCCTGACTTTTACCGAAACGCAGAAGGAAGAGTAATGCCTGTGGCAGATGTACCTGAGCCCCCCGTGGCGAGCCCCGTCGAGGACAACGCCGCCCATGAACTGGCGGAGGATATACGCCGTCACCTGAATGTCTCGCTGGGCGAGGCGGAGGCGGATGACAGCACGCCGCGGGCCCTGTTCAAGGCCCTGGGATTGACCCTGCGCGACCAGATGATCGGCCCCGCCGTGGCCCAGCGCCAGGCCGACCTGGCGGGGGAGCGCAAGCAGGTGCACTACCTGTCACTGGAATTCCTGATGGGCCGGCTGCTCACCAATGCGGTGGACAACCTCGACCTGCATGAACGGCTCGCCGGCGCGCTGCGCGAGCTGGGCGTAGCCTACGAGGACCTGTCAGAACAGGAGCACGACGCCGGCCTTGGCAACGGCGGCCTCGGTCGTCTGGCGGCCTGCTTCCTGGACAGCTGCGCCACCCTGGACCTGCCGGTGACAGGCTACGGGCTGCGCTATCGCTACGGCATGTTTCGCCAGTCCATCGAGCAGGGTTACCAGGTGGAGCACCCGGACACCTGGCTGCGCTCCGGCTATCCCTGGGAAATCAAGCGACCTGACCAGGCAAGGCGGGTGCCGTTCTTCGGGCATATCGAGCACGAGGTGGACGAGGACGGCCGCGCCCATGTGCGCCTGGTGGATACCGAGGACGTGATGGCGATACCTTACGATATCCCGGTCCCGGGCCACGGCCACCAGCGAGTCAACCTGCTGCGCCTGTGGTCGGCCCAGGCCAGCCACGCCCTCGACCTGAACGCCTTCAATGCCGGCGATCACATGGCCTCGGTCACCGCCAAAAACCAGGCGGAGCAGATCACCATGGTGCTGTACCCGGCTGATCACACGGAGGCAGGCAAGCTGCTGCGCCTGCGCCAACAGTACTTCCACTGCTCCGCCAGCCTGCAGGACGTACTGGCCGGCTGGGTGGACCATCACGGGGAAGACTTCAGCCGCTTCGCCGAACTCAACTGCTTCCAGCTCAACGATACCCATCCGATCTGCGCTATCCCCGAGCTGATGCGCCTGCTGATCGACGAGCATGAGCTGGAGTGGGACCAGGCCTGGGACATCACGCGCCGGGCGATGGCCTACACCAACCACACCCTGCTGCCCGAGGCCCTGGAGCAGTGGCCGCTGTCCATGTTCGAATACCTGCTGCCGCGTATTACCGAGATTATTCTCGAAATCGATCGCCGCTTCTGTGAGGACCTCGAGGCCCGATGGCCCGGTGACGCAGAGCGCCTGGGCCGTATGGCGATCGTTTCTCGCGGTGACCACCCGCAGGTGCGCATGGCCTACCTGGGTATTGTCGGCGGCACGTCGGTCAACGGGGTCGCGGCCCTGCACTCGAGCCTGCTGACCTCGCAGTTGTTCAGGGACTTTCATGAGCTGTGGCCCGAAAAATTCAACAACAAGACCAACGGGGTGACCCACCGGCGCTGGCTATCCCAGTGCAACCACGGTCTTGCCACCCTGTTGCAGGACACTATCGGCGAAGGCTGGCTGGAGGATGCTTCCCGGCTGCATGCGCTGTGCGATTTCGCCGAGGATCACGGCTTCCAGGCGCGCTGGGATGCTGTCAAGCAGGCCAACAAGCGGCGGCTGGCGGAGTTGGTGGCGGTGCGCTGCGGCGTCGAGTTCGATCCAGCCTTCCTGTTCGACGTTCAGGTGAAGCGCATTCACGAGTACAAGCGCCAGTTGCTCAATGCACTGCATATCATCCACCTGTACGACCGTATCGAACGCGGTGAAACGGAGGGGATGCTGCCACGCTGCGTGTTGATCGGCGGCAAGGCGGCGCCCAGCTATGCGCTGGCCAAGCTGATCGTGCGGCTGATCAATGGCATTGCTGATCGGGTCAACGCCGATCCCGCGGCGCGCGAGTGGCTGCGGGTGGCCTTCCTGCCAAACTACGGTGTGTCTGCGATGGAGGTGATCTGCCCGGGCACGGATCTCTCGGAGCAGATTTCCACCGCGGGCAAGGAAGCTTCCGGTACCGGCAACATGAAGTTCATGATGAACGGCGCGCTGACCATCGGCACCATGGACGGCGCCAATATTGAGATTTTTGAAGCGGTGGGCGCCGAGCACGGATTTCCTTTCGGCCTCAGCACGGAAGAGGTGCGGGCGACGCGGGAAGACTACGATCCCGAGCGTTACCTGGACGCCAGCCCCGAATTGCAGCGAGTACTGGCGCGACTGGGCAGCGATGACTTCTGTGGCGACGAGTCCGGTATCTACCAGCCGCTGATGGATGCGCTGCTGAGCCCTACCGACCCCTGGATGACACTGGTGGATTTCCCGGCTTTTGTCGCCGCACAGCAGCAGGTCGCCGACGCCTACCGGGACCGCGCGCGCTGGTTGCGTTCCAGTATTCTGAACACAGCAGCCAGTGGCCGCTTCTCGAGTGACAGGACCATTCGCGACTACGCCCGCGATATCTGGGGATTGGACGCACACTAGTGAAGACACTGCAAACACAGGCCAGTGGCATCGACGCCGGCGGCATCCCCAATCCGGATGCCAAGACATGTTGATGAACCGGCTGGAAATACTCAGTGATCGTGTCGGCATCGCCCGCGACTACCTGGACTACAAGAAAGACCCGGTAGAGATTGCCCACAGTGCGCGCATGGCGGTGCTGGCGGCCATGTGCGGCCAGTTTGGCAGCGAACAGGCGGCCGGCGAGGCCCTGCAGGCGCTGGATCACGAGGCGCTGAGGCCGCTGCCCAGGACCCTGCTGCTGCGCAGCGATGAAGCGTTGCGGTTCGACGTGCTGCTGCCGGAAGATGCCGGTTCCCACAGCCTGCGCATTCACCTCGAGGAAGGTGAAACCATCGAGCTGCCGACCCTGGAGCTGTCACTGGGCAGCCTGGACACGCTGGCGGGGGAGCAGGTGCATCGCGTGCCAGTGACACTCAATCACGGCTGCCCCAGCGGCTACCATGAACTGGAACTGCTGGGGGCCGATGGCGCCGTGGTATGTAGCAGCCGCCTGATCGTGGCACCGCGCACGTCCTGGCAGCCGCCCCGCCTGGCCGAAGGTGGACGGGTATACGGGGTGACCGTGCAGCTCTATACCCTGCGCAGCGAACGCAACTGGGGGATGGGCGATTTCACCGACCTGGCGGAACTGGTTCGCCAGTCCGCCAGCCAGGGTGTCGACGTGGTCGGCGTCAACCCGCTGCATGCCCTGTTTCCCGCCAACCCGCTGCACTTTTCGCCCTACAGCCCTTCGAACCGGGCTTTCCTCAACGTGATGTATATCGCCCCGCTGGCGGGGCCCGGCTATGAAAGCTGTGACGCCATTCGGCAGTTGGTAGAGGGTGAGGAGTTCCAGGCGCGGCTGGCGAGCCTTCGCGCCACCCACCTGGTTGACTACCAGGGCGTGGCGGACTGCAAGCTGCCGGTGCTGGAGCAACTGTACCGGCACTTCGTCGAGCGCGAACTCGAATCGGTGGGGGAGATGGGCGCAGCCTTCCTGGCCTGGTGCGAGCGCCGTGGCGAGGCGCTGCGCCTGCATGCCACCTACGACACCCTGCACGAACACTTCCTGCGTCGGGATATGCAAATCTGGGGTTGGCCGGTCTGGCCTGAAGCCTACCGGAACCCCCATTCAGAGGCGGTGCAGGCGTTTGCCGCAGAGCATGCGGACCGCATCCGCTATTACCAGTTCCTGCAGTGGTGCGCCTACCGACAGCTACGCGCCGCCCAGGCCGTGGCCCGGGACTGTGGCATGACGGTGGGCATCTATCTGGACCTGGCCGTCGGCATTGACCTCAACGGCTCCCAGGTCTGGTCCAAGCAGTCGGCTTTCTGCCTCGAGGCCAGTGCCGGCGCACCACCGGATGAGCTGGCCCGCTCCGGCCAGGACTGGGGCTTTCCGCCCATGGATCCGCGCGACCTGCGTGACTCCGGCTACCGGCTGTTTGCCGAAGACCTGCGCGCCAATATGTCCGTGTGCGGCGCGGTACGCTTTGACCACGCGGTGTCACTGCTGCGCCTGTGGTGGATACCCCGGCCCGGTGGCGCAGTGAATGGCGCCTATGTGGACTACCCCCTGCATGACCTGCTGGGGATGCTGGCACTGGAAAGCGAGCGCAACCACTGCCTGGTGATCGGCGAGGACCTCGGCACCGTGCCGGAGCAGCTCACCCAGGTGATGGAGCAGAACCACCTGTTTTCCTACAAGGTGCTGTACTTCGAAAAGAGCCAGACCGCCATGGCGGCGCCATCGGCTTATCCGCGCGAGGCGGTCGCCGCCGTCACCACCCACGATCTCCCCACCCTGGCGAGCTGGTGGGATAGCTCGGATATCGATCTGCGGGCGGAGCTGGGCCTGCTGGGGGCCGAAAGCGTGGCCGAGGAAATGCGTCGGGGCCGGCGGCGGGATCGCCAGCAGCTATTGGATGCGCTGGCAGCCGAAGCGGGCTGGCAGGGCGCGCGCGACGCGGATGCCATCCCGACCATGACGGAGGCGCTCAATGTCGCGGTGCACCGCTTCCTGGCCAGCAGCCGCTCGGCGGTGATGCTGGTGCAGCTTGAGGACCTGATGGAGATGCTGTCGCCGGTCAACGTGCCCGGCACCTTCGACAATCACCGCAACTGGCAGCGTAAGCTGCGCTGGTCGCTGGAGGGCCTGTTCCAGCGGGATTCCGTAAAAGCGATCTGTGCCGCCGTGCGCGAGGCGAGGTCATGAGGTTGCTGCTGGGGCTGGTACTGGGCCTGGTGCTGCCTGCGGTCGCCTCCGCCGGCCCCGTCGAATCCCCTGACTCGCGCACCGTGTTCGTGCAACTGTTTGAATGGCGTTGGGAAGATGTCGCCCTGGAATGTGAGCAGGTCCTGGGCCCCGCGGGTTTCTCCGCGGTGCAGGTATCGCCGCCCAACGAGCACATCGATCACCGCAGCCCGAAACTGGCCGTTCCCTATGCCTGGTGGGCCCGCTACCAGCCGGTGACCTACGACCTGGTCAGTCGCTCCGGTGACGCTGCAGCCTTCGAGGACATGGTGCGGCGCTGCCGGTCCGCGGGCGTCGGCATCTACGTGGATGCCGTTCTCAACCACATGGGCGACCAGGTCGGTGTCGGGGTGGCGGGCACGCCTTTCGACGTCGAAGTGCGGCGCTACCGCGATCTGGAAGATCGCCACTTCAATCGGTTCTGCAAAATTGCCGGTGAAGATTACCGGGCGTCCAGTGATCCGGCCCTCAACGAGGTACGGGCTGGCCGCCTGAGGCGCTGCCAGCTCCTGGACCTGCGCGACCTCGACAATGGCAATGCCGAAGTCAGGGCGCTCCAGGTCGACTATCTGCAGGGATTGCTGGACAGAGGCGTGGCCGGCTTTCGACTGGATGCGGCCAAGCACATGTACCCGGAAGACATAGCCGCGATCCTGCGCGAGCTCGACGGTGACTTTTACGTCTTCCAGGAGGTGGTGGATACCCGCGGTGAGGTGGTGGGCGTGTTTGATTACTCGTCAACTGCCGACGTGACCGAGTTTCTCTACAGCCGACGTCTGGGAGAGGCCTTTGCGAGCGGCGAACTGCACAGACTCGGAGACCTGAACGAGGCCGGCGGACTGTTGCCCAGCAGCGATGCAGTGGTGTTCGTTGACAACCACGACAACCAGCGCGGCCACGGCATGTCGGCGGAAACCACCCATCGCGACGGCGCCGTCTACGACCTGGCCAGCGTGTTCCTGCTGGGCTGGCCCTACGGCTATCCAAAGCTTATGTCCAGTTATCGCTGGGACGGGGTGCACGACAGCGCGGGCCCGCCCCACGACGGCAAGGGAAATACGCTGCCGGTCTACGATGCCGATGGGGTAGCTGACTGTGGCGGTGACAACTGGGTGTGTGAACACCGGCGCGCGCCGATGCTGGCAATGGTGGGTTTTCGCAACCGGGCGCGCTCCGCGGGGGCACTCGATGTATCACACTGGTGGGCTGGCGGTCCTGCGCAGCTCGCTTTCGCCGTCAGTCGCGGCACATGGACGCAGGGATTTGTTGCTATCAATCGTGACGACAGTGCCATGCTTGCGCACAGGCTCCAGACGGGTCTGCCGGCCGGGACCTACATCAATCTGCTTGGCGAGCCGGGCCGGGTTACCGTGGACAGCGACGGGCGGGCGGACATCCGCCTCGCCCCGTTACAGGCCCTGGCCATCGACCGGGAGCATGTCAGCGATCAGTGAGCGGCCCGAGTTATCCCCGGCGATGCTGCTGGAACAGACGCGCCGCCCCGCGCCGCGCGATTTGCTCAGCGGTGATCAGCCGCACGGGGATATCCGCCAGGTAGTCGTACATGCGGCCCTTGGCCAGAAAGCGCTCGCAGAACGGGCTGCGCTCGAGCAGGGGAATCACCCGGCGCACAATGCCACCACCGAGATAGACACCACCTCTGGCGCCGTGGCACAGCGCCATGTCGCCGGCCACGCTGCCGAGAATCCCCAGGAACTGCATCACCGTGCGCTCGCAGCCGGCATCGCCATCGAGTGCAGACGCGGTAATGTCGGCCGCGCTCAGCCCGCCGCTGCCGTCGCCGTGTTCCCGCACCAGGAAATCATGCAGGCGGCAGAGCCCGTCTCCGGACAGCAGCAGCTCGGCGTAGACAAACTCGTGGCGCTCCGCCAGGTGTTGCCAGAGGGCGATCTCCAGCGGGTTGCCCGGGGCAAAGCCGACATGTCCGCCCTCAGTGCCCACGGTCACCGGGCCGCCGGGTTCGTCCAGCACCAGGGCGACACCGAGCCCGGTACCCGGCCCAATCACCGACAGCGGCGCGCCGGGTTGGCCAGCGGCTTCCCTGACCATCACCGAGTCGGATTCCGGAAGCTCCGGCGCCATGCGCGCCAGCGCCTTGAAATCGTTGACGAACAGGATCTCCTGGAGTCCGAAGCGGGCCTCCAGCGCGGCGGCATCAAGCTGCCAGCCGAGATTGGTGAGCAGGCCCTCGCGGGCGGTATTGGGGCCGGCCGTTGCAAAGCAAGCACTGCGCGGCGCATCGTCACCGAGCTCCTCAAGGTAGAGCGCCAACAAGTCGGCAAAACCCTTGAGGCCGGCATTGCTGTACTTGACGCTGCGCTCAAGCTCGACGCCGTTGTCGTTGAAGCGGGCTACAGCAAATCGGCCATTGGTGCCGCCGACGTCTGCCACGATGATGGGTTCGTTCACGATGCGCGAAAGCCTGTAAATGCAGGGGTTTTATTAGCGGAGCGCTATTGTGAATAAGATCGCCGGTGCTGTCTATTTGCTGGCGCTCATGATTACGTATGCAGCGCCGTTCACTGGTGCGAGTGGCCGTGCGCGGTGACCGTGGCTGAGCGGCAGTTATGCGGGGGTCACCCACTGCGCCTGTTTCTGGCCCTGGGTGGTTATGCCGCCGCGCTGACACCAATACCAAGCCGGCCCTGAGCGGCTTCAAACAACATTCTGGGTGGAGGTGGCATGACCACGACAACGGTTGGCGAAGCAGTCGGCGAAGATATCAATCACGGGCTGGTGATCCTGGTGAGCTGTGTGGCCACCATCGGCGGTTTCCTGTTTGGCTACGACAGTGGCGTGATCAACGGCACCGTGGACGGCCTGCGTATTGCCTTCAACTCCGACAGTGTCGGTACCGGCTTCAATGTCGCCTCCATGTTGCTGGGCTGCGCCGTCGGGGCATTTTTTGCTGGTCGCCTGGCCGAGGTGTTCGGCCGCCGCAGCCTGCTGCGGGTGTCCGCCCTGTGCTTCCTGGTGGGCGCCTGGGGCTCCGGGGTCGCAGGCGGCTCCCTGGAATTTGTGATGTACCGGGTGCTGGGTGGCCTGGCGGTCGGCGCGGCCAGCGTCATGGCGCCGGCTTATATCAGCGAGATCGCCCCGGCCCACTATCGCGGTCGGCTGGCGACGGTGCAACAGGTGGCGATTATCTGTGGCCTCACGGCCTCCTTCATCAGTAACTACATACTGGCAGGCGTCGCCGGGGCGTCTACCGAAGTGCTGGCGGCCGGCTTCGAGGCCTGGCGCTGGATGTTCTGGATGGAAATGCTCCCGGCCGGCCTGTTCCTGGTGGCGCTGCTGTTCATCCTCGAGAGCCCGCGCTACCTGGTGGCCGTCCGGCGTCTGGCGGATGCTGAGGCCACCCTCAGCAGGCTATACGGCGCACGGCTGGCCGGCGATAAGCTGGCCGAGATCGGGGCCTCGCTGGCGGAGGACCACCGGCCACGGTTTCGCGATCTGCTGGATGCCGGTCGCATACGTCCGGTGGTGTGGGTTGGCGTTGGCCTGGCGGTATTCCAGCAACTGGTCGGCATCAACGTGGTGTTCTATTACGGGGCGGTGCTGTGGCAGGCGGTGGGCTTTTCAGAATCCGATGCGCTGCTGATCAACATCATCAGTGGCTCGCTCAGCATTGCCGCCTGTATTGGCACTATCCTCACCATCGATCGCATCGGCCGCAAACCGCTGCTGGCCATCGGCTCAGCGGGAATGACACTGTGCCTGGCCCTGATGGTGGTCGGCTTCAGCAGCGGAGAACTGCAGAACGGTAAACTGGTGCTGGGTGACGGCACCGGTGCCCTGACCCTGGTCGCCGCCAACCTCTACGTCGTGTTTTTCAATTTTTCCTGGGGCCCGGTGATGTGGGTGATGCTGGGGGAAATGTTCCCGAACCAGTTCCGGGGCTCCGCCCTGGCAGTGGCCGGACTGTGCCAGTGGGGCGCGAATTTTGCCATCACCATGACCTTCCCTATCCTCATGGCCAGCGTCGGCCTGGTGGGCGCCTACGGTTTCTACGCCCTGTCGGCGGCGGTGTCGGTGGCTTTTGTGCTGCGCTATGTGAAGGAAACCCGCGGCCTCGAGCTTGAGGCAATGCAAGGCTAGGCCAGGAGCCTGTCCACCAGGCCCTGCATCGCCACCGCATGATTGCTGAACAGCCATTCCACACCGCGGTTCAGCTCTCGGTACAGCGCATTCCGCGAGCCGATGTGGCCGGTGCCAATCTGCTGGCCGAAGCTGTGGTGTGCGTTCACGGTGTGCCGGCCCAGCAGCAGGTAGTGGCCGGTGAGGCCGCCGTAGTGGTGCACCAGCGCCAGTTCACTCAGTTCACCCACATTGAGCTCCGCCACCGGCAGGTAGCTGGCGGTTGGCGCAAAGCTCGCATGTCCGAACAGCGCCGGGTCCAGGGCCAGGAAATGGTAGTCTTCCACCGCTGACAGCTTCGCGAGGGTATGCGCCAGGATATCCTGTTGCCGAAGCGGATCGGGATAGGCTGCCTGCTTGATTTCTATCATCAGGTGGGTGTTGCCGCCGAATTCGTCGACCAGCTCTTCGAGGCTGGGCACCAGCGGCATGCGCCTGCGGAGCCCGGCGAAATCAAGTTCCGCCACCACGCCCGGGTCGCCGAACA
The DNA here is from genome assembly GCA_028280635.1 of Halieaceae bacterium. GTDB lineage: Bacteria > Pseudomonadota > Gammaproteobacteria > Pseudomonadales > Halieaceae > JANQIO01. Next base: position 41,486 of record JANQLM010000012.1, read on the forward strand.
CGCGCGCGCCATCGGGATCGTGAATCACCACGGGGACCAGGTCGCGGGTCCAGTGAATATCGCATTCGATACCCCATACGCCGGCATCGCGAGCCCGGCGAAACGCGGGCAGGGTGTTCTCATACACGCTGTGGTTGTCGTGCTCACCGCGATGGGATACCAGCCGGCAGCCTTGCAGTACGGCGCGCGATGGACGCCGCTGGGGCAGCAGCGCGGTGACGCCATCGGCTGCGGCCATCAGCGCTTCCTGCAGGCGTTCGTCCATCAGGCGACCAGTGCTCAGGCCACCAGGCTCTGACCACCGTGCTCCGCGGCCAGCCAGGCCTCGTGGCGGGGCAGGCGCGTACGCGCCGCCTCCACGACCTTGCCAACATGGGGCGGCACCCGGGTGGCCGGCCGCGTCTCGCCAAAGCGCTCCCCGTATCCGCCGGCGTTGAAGTCCATGCCGTAGAGGATGTACTCGTAGCTTTGGTGGGAAAACAGCCGGAACTGGTCATCGAAGTCAGAGGCCGAGGGCGGCTTGATGCGCCAGAATTCGAACTTGGCCCTGAGGTTGTCGGTGATGCGCTCCTCGCGCTGAACCTCGCGCCAGAAATCAGTATCGTCGCGCCGGGTCAGGCAGTAATGCATGTTCACGAAGTCGAGCACTTCGTCATAGCGGTTGCTGATAATCCGATTGAAGCGCTCTGCCAGGGGCTGCATCGCATCAGCAAAGGGGAAGTGCTCGGACAGGGTCACGGCGGCAAACTCGGTCAGGTACAGTCCGGTGGATTCCAGCGGCTCGATAAAACCGCCGGCGAGTCCGGTCGCGATGCAGTTCTTCTCCCAGAAGGTCTCGCGGCGGCCGACCCGGAAGCGAATGCGGCGCGCCTCGAGCTGTTCGGTGTGAGGGCCTTCAAAGGCGCGCAGCTCAGCCTCGGCGGCGTCGTCGTCGAGGAAAGCACCGGAGTAGACGTAGCCGGTGCCGCGCCGATTGACCAGGCCGATATCCCAGACCCAGCCGTTGGAGAGCGCGGTGGCCGTTGTGTAAGGCCTGATGGCGCCGGGGTAGTGCACATCGTAGGGCACGCGCATGGCCACCGCGCGGTCGCACAGCAGGTAATCGCTGAAATCCCGAAACGGTATCTTCATGACCTTGTCGATCAGCAGGCCGCGGAAGCCCGTACAGTCGACAAACAGGTCGGCTTCCAGCCGGCGGCCGCTGTCCGTGGTTACGGCGCTGATGTGGCCTGATTCCGCCTGTTCCACGTCCACCACGTTTTCCCGGTAGTGTTCCACCCCGCGGGCCGTGGCGTGCTCGCACAGGCAGTCGGCGAACTTCTCGGCATCCATGTGGTAGGCATAGGGCATGGGCGAGCTGAAGTCCTTGCTGTCCGGCATGCGTGGTGACAGGCCCATCTCGCAGAGCTGCGGTTGCACCGACACGGTTTCGGCAAAAGGCACCGAGCGGTCGCTGCCCAGCCAGTCCAGGGCGCTGTAATCCACCGGCCCGGCGCCGCGGCGGTCAAAGGGGTGGTAGTACCCACCGCCGTCTTTGCGGTGCCAGTCGACAAACTTGATGGCCTGCTTGAAGGTGGCATCCGCCTCGCGCATGAACCTGGCTTCGTCGATGCCCACGGTCTGCAAGACATGGCGAATGGTGGGCACCGTCGCTTCACCGACGCCGACCCGCGGTACGTCGGGGGATTCCACCACGGCAATCTCTGCCGGCTGCTGGCCGAGGCCGCCCCGATTGAGGGCGGCGTTCATATAGGCTGCGGTAATCCAGCCGGCGGAACCGCCGCCGACGATCAGAACGCGCCTGACAGGCCGCCTGTCAGGCGCGGACACTGGCCGCTCCGTCGCCGCTGTCCACGCGATAGGCTTCACCCAGCGCGCGCTCCAGATAGGCGTCGTGGGGGATAAGCGTGCCGCGGGCGCGCTGCAGGGCGTCGCTAACCTGGGCAGGCACCCGGGTGTCGGGGGCGCGGCCTCCGGCCTCGTCAACCCGCTCGCGCAGGAAATCCATGCCGTACATCACGTACTCGTAGGTGTGATGAGAAAATAGCTGGATGGTGTCGTGAAAATCCGAGAACGACGGCGACTTGTAGCGCCACATTTCCAGCCGCTCTCGCAGGCGTTCGGGGATGCGCTCGGGCTTCTGCACTTCCTGCCAGAAGGCGGTGTCGTTGCGCCGCGTCAGGCAGTAGTGCAACACGATAAAGTCGAGGATTTCCTCGTAGCGATCCACGATGATCTTGTTGTAGGCCTTTGCCAGCCCACCCATGTCACGGGTGAAGGGGAAGTACTCACACAGAGTGGCCACCGACAGTTCCACCAGGAATAGGCCGGTGGACTCCAGTGGCTCGATAAACCCGGAGGACAGGCCGATAGAGACGCAGTTGCGATGCCAGGGTTCCGCCCGGCGCCCAACCCGGAACTTCAGCCGGCGGGCCGGCAGATCTGCGGTGTGAGGGCCTTCGAAGGCGCGCAGTTCGGCTTCCGCCGCATCGTCGTCCAGGAAACGGCTGGAGTAGACGTAGCCGGTGCCGCGCCGGGTGGCAAGGGCGATATCCCAGACCCAGCCGTTGGACAACGCGGTGGCCACCGTATAAGGGCGGCGGGCGCCGGGGTAGTAGGTGTCGTAGGGCACCCGCATGGCCACGGCGGAGTCGCACAGCAGCCACTGGGAGTAATCGACAAAGCCAACCTTGAGCGACTTTTCTATCAGCAGTGACAGGAAGCCGGTGCAGTCGATAAACAGGTCGGCCTCGATGCGCTGGCCGTCCCTGGTTACCACGCCGGAAATGTCGCCGTTGTTGTGGTGCTCCACTTCCGTGACAAAGCCCTGCAGGTGCTTCACGCCTCGAGAGGTGGCGACTTCCAGCAGGGTGTCGGCGAGCTTCTCGGCATCGACATGGTAGGCATAGGACAACGGCCCCTGGTAGTCCGGGTGCTCGGGAATCTTGGGGGCTACGCCGTCGTCGCACAGATCCGGCTGGATCGAGACGGTGGAAGCGAAGGGGGTGGAGCGATTGCTGGCCAGCCAGCTCAGCCCCGCCCGGTCCATGCGGCCGGCCGGGCGGCGGTCAAAGGGGTGGTAGTAGTGACTGCCTTTCTCCAGCCAGTCCACGAACCTGATGGCCTGCTTGAAGCTGCCATCAGCAGCCGCCATGAAGCGTTTCTCGTCGATGCCGATAGTGCGCATCGTGTCGCGCAGGCTCGGCACGGTGGCCTCCCCAACCCCGATGCGGCCCACGTCCGGCGATTCGATCAGGGTGATGTCCACGGCGCGGCGGTTGGGAGCGTTCAATACCGCATCCATGTAGGCGGCGGTAATCCAGCCGGCGGAGCCGCCGCCGACAATCAGTACGCGTTTCATTGCCATCGCGATACCTCGTTTTTATTGGTTTGAGTCTAGCATGGGCGATTGCGGCCTCGGCCTGCCTGTGGAGCTGCTGTAGCAGGCAAAAAAAAAGCGCCCGGGTTTGCACCCGAGCGCCAGTCACAGGCGGGGCCTGTCGGCCCCGCACCCCCGCTTTCTTACTCAGGTTTCACTGGGTAAGACATGCTTAGAAGTTGGCCCGGAAACGCACGCCGTACTGGCGTGGTGCATTCAGGTAACGAATGTTCACCGAGCTGTTGATAAAGCCCTTGGTGGAAAAGGCCTCGTCGTCGATGTTCTCGACCCAGGCTGACAGCCGGAAGCGGTCATCCTCGCCAAAGTTCAGGCCCACGTTGGCGTTGAAGATCCAGAAGCTGTCCACCTCGTCGTAGAAGAAGCGTGAGTTGGCAGCGCCGCCGACGTTCGACAGGGCATCATTGTTGTTGGGGGGCGGCATGTCAGCCAGCGGAATCTGCTGGGTGTTGCCGTTCGCGTCCAGGGCATAACCCTTGTTGTTGTAGGCGGTCAGGAAATACTCGCTGCGATACACGGCGTTGATCGTCCAGTCGAAGCTGTTGAACTCGTTCCAGTTCAGGTCGATAACCTGGGACAGGCGCAGGTTCACGTTCCACTCGGAGACATTGGGCAGCTCGTTGCCGTCCACGCTGACCACCGGGTTGTCGTTCTGGCGGGCGTCGACGATAGCGGAATCATCAAATTCGCTATCCAGCCACAGCAGCGAGCCGTTGAAGTTCAGGCCCCAGGGCAGGTCGACATTACCCTCGACTTCGAAGCCGAAGATTTCCGCATCCGCCACGTTGTCAGTCAGCACGTTCTGGGTCTTGCCGTCCGGGTTCTCCGGCGTCGGGTTCGGAACATCGACCAGCACCTGGGCGACGTAGTCGGAGTAGTCGTAGTAGAACAGCGCGCCGTTCAGGCGCACCGCCCGGTCGTTCCAGAAGAACGTGTTCTTGGCGCCGACCTCGTAAACGATCAGTTCCTCGGTATCCCAGATCACGTCTGCCTGGCGGTCTTCGCTAAGAATCAGCGGCCGGTTAATACCGCCGGAGCGGGTTCCGGTGGAGACCGAGCCGTAGAACATGGTCTGCAGGTCCGAGCTGTAGCCACTGTCGAAGTCGTATTCGAAGCCCAGTCGCCAGTCGATATAGTCATCCTCGACCACGTTGGTGGCGCGTATGGTGCCGCGGGTGCCGTTGGGGTCAAACTGCGAAGTCACTATTACCTGGCAGTCGATACCCTCTCGGCAGTTGTCCAGGGTGCGGCCCCAGTTGTCGCCGAGACCGTAGCTGGCGATACCGTCCTGGAACAGCGCCTTGCCGCCCTCGCCCGTGGCAAAGTCATTGATGCTGCGATCACCCGGCTCTTTCAGGCGGAAGCCCTGTTCGCCGATGATCAGGTCGCTGGGCTCGTTGATGCCCGGCTGGGCGAAGAAGAAGTCCGAGCTCCAGTTGAACTGGTACTGGGCGTTGGAATCTTTCTGGGTTTTTTCTTCGTCGGTGTAGCGAATGCCACCGAAAACCCGCAGGTTGTCGGTGATATCGAAGGTGCCGTCGGCGTAGAAAGCGTAGGACTCAACTTCGGACTCATCACCGCGGTTCTCACCGCCGAGGCCGTTCTGCCAGCAGCTGATGGTGCCGCCGTCCCAGGGTACGTCGCCGATAAAGTCGGTGCTGTCACCGCAGAAGCCGTTACCCACGTCCCAGGAGAAGTACTCGAAATCTTCCTGGAAGTAGAAGGCGCCAGCGGTCCAGCTCAGGCGTCCGCCGCCGGTTGAGAAGGCACGGATTTCATGGGTCTGTGATTCCGAATGATCGCCCTGGTAGAAGGTGTCGTTGACCAGCAGGTTGCGCTGGGGATTCTCGCCGGAAGCGATGAAGTCTGCTTCCGCCTCGGAGCCCGGGTACACCATGCCCAGCTGCCACTCACGGGAGGCGTTCTGGTTGTAAGCTTCCAGATTGTTGTAGGAGCCGTTGTATTCAAAACCGGTGCCGCCCAGCAGGTCGGTATCCCAGGTCAGCTGCAGCAGCGCGGTGTCCACATCCTGCTCGAAGTTGCCCTCGGTGCGGAAATACTGCTCCCAGGGGTCGTCCAGGTCTTCCACCGTCTCGCCGGCGGAGAAAGAGCGGCCGGAGAAGGCGCCGGGGTCACCGGTGCTGCGCACCTCTGCCTTGAAGTACTGGAAGTTGGCGGTGAGGCGGTCGCTGATATCCCAGGCCAGGCTGATGCGATAGGCGCTGTCGTCCTGGGCGCTTGGGGTGTCGAAGTTGTTGTCGCTGATATCGAAGGCGTTTTCGTAGAGGCCGTCATGCTTGCGGGCCCAGCCTGCCAGGCGCACCGCGAACGTGTCGGTGATCGGCACGTTGACCACACCTTCCAGTTCCTGGTTGTCGAAGTTACCGATACCACCCTGCACGTAGCCGCCCAGCTCGTCCATGTTCGGCTTGTTGGAGATGATGTTGATTGTGCCGCCAGTGGCGTTCCGACCGCGCAGGGTGCCCTGGGGCCCCTTGTTGACTTCTACCCGCTGGCTGTCAAAGAACAGCGGGCCAATGCCCCGGGGCCGCGGCAGGTAAACGCCGTTGTAGTGCACTGCAATAGATGGGTCGGAAGAGAAGTCAGAGTCGGAGGAGCCGATACCGCGCAGGAAGATTTCCAGCTTGCCCTCCTGCTTGGCGATCTGCAGGCCGGGTACGCCGTACTGCAGGTTGGAGAATTCGCTGCCGATGCCGATGCGCTCCAGGTCTTCAGAGGAGAAGCTCTGCACCGTGCCGGCCACGTCCTGGAGGTTTTCCTCGATGCGGTTCACCGTCACGATCACTTCTTCGATCATGCGGCCTTCCGTGCCGTCGCCCTGGGCAAAGGCCGCGGGACTTAGTGCCGACGCTACGGCAGTTGCCAGCAGGCTTTGCCTGATGCCGTGAGAGATCGGATTTTTGCAGTCGGAATTACTGGACCCCGAACGGGCCTTGCGGGTGCGGTTCATGGTTATCCCCTCAATTTTATGGGTGTTATAGGTATGCGAGGATTGTAGATAGGCTCCTGAAATCCCTGCAACGGACTGCATACGTATTCAGTCAACGCATACGAATTCACTGTTGTCGTTCAAGTCTCCCGCTGCCTAAGATGCCCTGCACAATAACCACAAGAAAACGCCAAGTGGCTGACGACCCATCAGTTTCTCGCCCTTGCAGGCGCCCGCGCCTGGGCTTTGGTCAAATCTGGAACATGTGCTTCGGCTTCCTCGGTATCCAGATGGGCTTCGCCCTGCAGAACGCCAACGTCAGCCGCATCTTCCAGACCCTGGGGGCGGACATTGCCGATATCCCCATCCTGTGGATTGCGGCACCGGCCACCGGGCTGCTGGTGCAGCCGCTGGTGGGCTACTACAGTGACCGCACCTGGAATCGGCTGGGCCGGCGGCGGCCTTATTTCCTGTTCGGCGCCATTGCCACCACGGTGGCACTCATTGTCATGCCCCACTCACCGGTGCTGTGGTTCGCGGCCGGCATGCTGTGGATCATGGATGCCTCGATCAACGTGTCCATGGAGCCGTTCCGCGCCTTTGTCGGCGATATGCTGCCCGAAGAACAGCGCGCCCTGGGCTTTGCCACCCAGAGCTTCTTTATCGGCACCGGCGCGGTGGTGGCTTCAGCGCTGCCCTGGATACTGGTGAACTGGTTTGATGTCAGCAACAGCGCGCCGGCCGGGGAAATTCCCGACAGCGTTCGCTATGCCTTCTATGTAGGAGGCGTCGCCCTGTTCACAGCCGTGCTGTGGACGGTGGTCAGCACCCGGGAGTACACCCCGGAGCAGTTGGCGTCCTTCGAGGGCCATGCGCCCGGGGGAGGTTCTAAACGGCCCATGCTGGCGGAACTGGCCAGTGACTTCGTGCACATGCCACCTACCATGCGTCAGCTGGCGGTTGTGCAGTTCTTTTCCTGGTTTGCCCTGTTTGCCATGTGGATCTACTCCACCGCCGCCATCACCGCACGCCATTTCGACACCAGTGATACCAGTTCCGCGGCCTGGAACGAGGGGGCCAACTGGGTGGGTGTGTTGTTCGCCGCCTACAATGGGTTCGCGGCCCTGTTTGCCTTCTGCCTGCCTCCGCTGGCGGCGCGCCTCGGGCGACGTGGCGCCCACGCCCTGTGTCTGCTGCTCGGTGCTGTCGGCTTCGCCTCCGTGTTACTAGTACGCGATCCCCAGTGGTTGCTGCTGTCCATGGTGGGGGTGGGCATTGCCTGGGCCTCGATTCTCGCGATGCCCTACGCCATCCTGTCGGTGGCCCTGCCGGCGGCGAAGATGGGAGTGTATATGGGCATCTTCAATTTCTTTATCGTACTGCCACAACTGCTGGCGGCCGGCCTGTTGGGTTGGCTGCTCACCCGCCTCTTCGATGGCCGCGCCGATGCCGCCTTTGCGATCGGCGCCGGCAGCCTGGTGCTGGCGGCACTGTCGTTGCACTGGGTTTGTGATCCGGCCGAACAGGCCCGACCTGCATCGCTCGCGGAGGTCAACTGATGCTGCCCATCCAGCGCGACCTCAGGCGTTCCTTCTACATCCTCCTGAGCCTGCCGGCCACCGCCATGGGCTTCGCCCTGTCGGTGCAGATATCAGCGCTGAGCTGGATCCTCACCACCCAGTACGGCCTCGATATCCACGACGTTGGATTGGTGTGGGCAGCGGGCCCCATCGCCGGCATTCTCGGCCAGGTCATCATCGGTGTGGTCAGCGACAGGACCTGGTTCTGGGGTGGCCGGCGCCGGCCTTATATCCTCATTGGGGGGGTACTGGCCAGCCTGATGCTGCTGGCATTACCCAGCATAGACGTGATCTCCAGCGGGCTCGGACTGGAGGGCATTCTCGGCGTCGCCCTGATCGTGGCCCTCACCCTGGACCTCGCCATCAATGTCAGTTTCAACCCCACGCGCTCGATCATCGCTGACGTGACACCCGAAGGGATCGCGCGCACCCGCGGTTATACCTGGATGCAGACCATCTCCGGCAGCTTCGGTGTGCTGGCCTACGCCATTGGTGCGGTCTGGAACAACTACGTGCTCATCTATGCCGGCGTGGTGTTGGTACTGCTGTTCTCCATCCTGCCGCCCCTGTTCGTGCGGGAGCCCGAGGAACTGGGCGAGTCAGAGGAAGCCCAGGCGGATGGCGGCTGGCGCGAAATCCTTCTGAGTATCCGGCCCCTGTGGGGTTTCCTGGTCTACGACTTCTATGCCCTGACCCTGCGGCTTGCCCATATTGAGGTCGACAATTACTACGCCGAGATCGCCTGCCTGCTGCTCACCGCCTGGCTGGTGGGTTCCACGCTATTGCAGAAGGAGTCCAGTGACGGTGCCACCGACCGCATCGGTTTCCAGAAGGTGCTGGCCGCCCACTCCTTCAGTTGGGTGGGGGTGCAAACCATGTTTATCTACACGCTGGCCTACGTACAGCAGAAGATGCCCGACTTGAGTGATGTCGACGCCGGCCGGGTCATCTCCATCAGCTTCCTGGTCCTGAACGCGGTGGCGGCCATCCTGCCGGCCTTCGTGCTGGAGCCGATTACCGAGCGCATCGGCCGCGTGCGCACTCACATGTGCTGTGTTGCCATCATGGCCTTTGGCTATCTGGGGATCACCCTGTTTGGCCACAGTGCTGTATCGCTGTACCTGTTGATGGCGTTGTGTGGCGTGGGTTGGGCGGCCATCGTCAGCCTGCCCTTTGCCATCATGTCCCAGAAGGTCGAGCAAACGCGCATGGGGCTGTACATGGGCCTGTTCAATCTCTCGGTGGTGTTGCCCCAGTTGTTGGCCAGCCTGGCGGTGGGCCTGGCAGTCAGTCGCGCGGAGGACAAGAGCCTGATTTTCACTATCTGCGCGGTGAGCCTGGCGGTATCGGCCGTGGCCTGGAGCCTGGTAAAAGAGGGTGAGGGCACGACCCGCGTCACACCCGGCGGCGCTCACTGACCCGGGCGGTTCCATTGACGCGGTTTTTCTCTAGAATGGAGTCATAACCATAACGGGAGTGAGCCCATGCGCCGGATTGTTTCCATTGTCCTGCTGTCCACCGCCGCCGTTTTGAGCGGCTGCGCCAGCAATGTCACCGATGGTGACCTGGCATCCTTCTGCCACGGCTATATCCAGAAGGGACTGGGCGAGTACCCTGTTGACCAGGTGGATCGCAATGCCATGTGGCTGTCCTGGAACGAGGTGGTCCCCGTCACCCTGTTCGAGGGCAGGATGGACCAACCCAGCTACGAAGAAGGCCGCGCCACCTTTGGCGAGCAGCTTGCGGCCAACAACGTCGGCGCCATGCAGTCCACCATCGACAGCGACTGCGACCAGGGTAAAAACCACCTCTGGCGTTGGTGGTAGGTGTATTTGGGGACGGCTTACTTAGTTCTCCTCCGGAGCTTTCCCACGCGGGGGAGCTGCGGGCATTAAGTAAACCGTTCCCGATTTGTCATGAATCGGCTCGATTTAAGTGATACCGCGGGACGCACCTTCCCGGCCATCCTGCGTCGCCAGGCCCAGGAGAACGGCGACACGGCGTTCCTCGTCAACGATAGCCAGTCCATTACCTTTGCCGACGCCGAGCAACTCACCGACCATCTGGCCGGGGGGCTGCGGGCACTCGGCGTAAAAGCCGGCGATCGGGTCGCCCTGTACATGGGCAACTGCCCGGAGTTTGTGCTGCTGACCCTGGCGGCGAACAAGCTGGGCGCGATCTGGGTGCCTGTCAGCACCGATTACCGCGGTGAGTGGCTACGCGACACCCTGGAGCGCTCCCGTTGCCGGGTGTTGCTGGCCGACCCGGAGCGGGCGGCCCGGTTGGAAGAACTGGAAGACTTCAAGCAGTACGGCACACCGATTTGCGTGGGCGAGGAGAGCGTACCCGGCTGGCTGCGCTACACCGAGCTCCTGCAGGCGGTGCCCATAGACGCAGCGGTGCAGCAGGACTACGGCGACACCTCTGCGATTCTCTGGACCTCCGGCACCACCGGCAAGTCCAAGGGCGTGATGCAGAACTACAATAGCTGGATTCGCGCCATCGACAAGGGCGCGAGCCCCATGTTCAGCTCTCACGACGGCGACGTGATCTACTGCGCGCTGCCGCTGTTCAATACCGGTGCCTGGATAACCTCGGTCTATCGCGCATTGCTGGAGGGTATCCCCTGTGTGATCGAGGCGCGGTTCTCGGTCACGGCATTCTGGGAGCGCATCGCCAGGTTCAATGCCACCCAGACCTTCCTGATTGGCGCCATGGGTGTGTTTCTGTGGAACCAGCCCGAGGCGGAGGGCGACGAGGAGACGAGCTTGAGCAAGGCCATGATCGTGCCGTTCCCTCCGGAGCTGCGCGAGCCCTTCGAGCGTCGCTTTGGCCTGAGCATTCTCACCGCCGGGCTGGGAATGAGCGAATGCCAGTTGATTGCCAACCAACTGGCGGCCACCGCGGAGCTGCCGGCGCATTCCCTCGGCTACCCCGCGCCGGATATCGATCTGAAGCTCTGTGATGACAGCGGTCGCGAGGTAGCAGATGGCGAGGCGGGGGAGATGTGCATCAAGCCGCTGGCCCCACACGTACTGTTCAACGGCTATTTCGAGAATCCGGAGGCAACTGCCGCGGCGTTTCGCGGCGACTATTTCCTCACCGGGGACATGGCCCGCCGTGACCCTGCTACCGGCGCGCTGTACTTTATGGATCGCAAGAAAGACGTGGTGCGCTTTGCCGGGCGCAATATTTCCAGTCTTGAGGTGGAGAGCGTGGTGCGCCGCCACCCTGTTGTCAGCGACGTGGCGGCCTTTGGCATTCCCAGCGCGGAGATGGCCAGCGAAGATGAACTGAAGCTGGCGGTGGTGCTGAAAGCCGGCGAGACTCTGCAGGCCGAGCATCTTTGTGGTTTCATTGCCGAGAACGCACCCCACTATTTCGTGCCGCGTTATCTCGAGTTTGTAGACAGCCTGCCCTACACACCGACCAATAAGGTGCAGAAATTCAAGCTGCGCGAGCGCGGTATCACGCCGGAAACCTGGGACCGTGAGGCGGCGGGCTACAAGGTGAAGCGCTAGCCCGTGGCGGCAACGTGAAGGCCGGCCTGGCCCCCATTGTCGGCATCCTGGTGGCGGTGGCGTTCGCTGCGGCCATGGCGCTGGCCGGTGGCCAGGCCGGAGCGACGGTGGCTGGTGCCAGCGTGTTCGCCCTCTGTGGCGCCCTGGCTTTCGGCATTCAGTGGCTGGCTTTTATTCCGGCCTTTGCCCTGCAGACCGAACGCTTTTACGACCTGACCGGCAGCCTGACTTATATCCTGCTGGCACTGGTGGCGCTGCTGACGGCCGTGCCCGAGGACCTGCCGCGGGTGCTGATCGCCGTCCTGGTCATGGTGTGGGCCTGCCGGCTCGGTGGTTTTCTGTTCTGGCGCATCAGCGCTGCCGGCGAGGACAGCCGCTTTCGCCACATCAAACCACACTTCCTGCGCTTCCTCATGACCTGGACGCTGCAGGGCCTGTGGGTATATGTCACCTTCGCCGCGGGGCTTGCGGCTATCACCTCAACTGTCGAGGCGGCCGTGAGCCTGTACACGCTGGTGGGCGCCGGTGCCTGGACGCTGGGGTTTACCATCGAGGTGATCGCTGACGCTCAGAAGTCTCGGTTCCGCGCCGCCCCGGCCAACCGCGACCGCTTCATCAGTCATGGCCTGTGGCGCTATTCCCGGCACCCCAACTACGTGGGCGAAATCCTGTTGTGGACCGGCATCGCGATCATGGCTTACCCCATGCTGGTGGCCTGGCAGCACCTGACCCTGGTATCGCCGCTGTTTGTCTATCTGCTGCTGACCCGGGTGAGTGGAGTGAACATGCTCGAGGCCAGCGGCCACAAGCGCTGGGGTGACGACCCTGCATACCGGGAGTACTGCGAACGCACTCCGGTTTTGTTTCCCTTGTCCCGGCGCTGATCCGCATTCGCCGCCCCCGAGAGCTTCGCCAGAAACGGGTCAATAGCGCGATAAATTGTGCAAATTTGCGCTATCCTGTGCGCGTCATAGCAAGATGTTTGAGCGACAGGGGTAATTGTGAGTAGCGCGGGTTCTTCGCTGATCCCACGTGCGGGAGTGTGTTTCCTGCTGCTGGCCTGTGCCGGTGGTTTGCTGCTCGGCGGCCGTTACCTGCTGCGGGAGCATCTGGCTCCGGTGATCGAGGAGCATCACCAGGCTCTGCACCAGAGCCAACAGGCGCGCCTGGACCAGGCGCTGGATGCCCATATGGATTCCCTGATACTCATGGCCAGGGAGTACGCCGAGTGGGATTCCATGCGCGACTTTGCGCTGGACCCGGCGGCGCATCCGGACTTTATCGGCCAGAACATTTATGCCGAAAGCTGGCCGGCGCTGAGCATCGAACTGCTGTTGATCCTGGACGCCAGTGGCGAACTGCTCTGGGGCCAGCTGATCGACAGTGACGGCGAATCTGTGCTGATGGATGACACGGTTACTTCACTGTTCGCCGACAACCCCTTGCTCTCCTCCAGCATGGGGGTGCAGAGCCATACCCGTGGCCTGCTCGACACGGAAGCCGGCATTGCCATGATCGTATCGGCACCTATTACCCGCACCGACGGCAGCGGTCCATCCGCCGGCAGCTTCGTGGTGGGCAGCCTGCTGAACAATGCGCGCCTGGAACAGTTTTCCAGGGCGGCAGATACCACGCTGGCGCTGTTCCCATTGGCCGACCCGAACCTGTCTGCTCGCATCAAGCAGATTCCCATTGAGCTGGAGGGTGCCGAAGATCCCTTTATCATCCACCGGCAACCGGGCCAGCTCTACCTGGTGAGCCAGCTGCGCGATCTCTACGGCAAGCCCCTGGCGGTGGTGCAGGCCAAGTTTCCCGATGATCGCGAAGACATCGCGCTCGAGGCCCTCGCCAGGGTTGAGCGCTCCTGGGCCCTGATGGTTGGCTTCGTGGCGCTACTACTGCCCGGGGTATTTTTCCTGTTGCGCCCCCGCGTGTGAGGCCTCTTGGGCGAACCCTGGCTAGACAAAAAGTCCTGGCGCGATAACCGCATCAGCTCGGGTGCGCGCCACGGGCATTGGGCGCTGTTCGCCTTTGCCCTGGTCTGGAACGGTATTACCCTGCCGCTGTTTCTCAATGCGGATGAATTCTGGGGCCGTGTCGACCAGGAACCCGTGGTCCTGGTGGCGCTGCTGTTCCCGCTGGTGGGGATGGGGCTGATGGCCACCGCTGTCTGGGCGTTCATGGCCTGGCGCAAGTTCGGCCCAACGCCGCTGGTGCTGGACCCGTTCCCCGGGAGTATCGGCGGTCACGTGGGAGGTTGGGTGGATACTCGCATTCCCTTCGCCGCCCGCCAGCGTTTCGATGTGACACTGGCCTGTATGAGAAGCTCGGTCAGCGGTTCCGGCAAAAACCGGAAGCGCAGTGAATCCGTGCACTGGCAGACCGACGGTGTCTGTCACACCGAGCGTTCCGGCACCGGTACCCAGCTCTTCTTTCGCTTTGATGTGCCGGAGTGGCTGCCCGCCGCGGATATGGCGCGAACCGGGACCTACTACCTCTGGCGCCTGAGCATCGCCTGTGAAATGGATGGCCCGGATTTCTCCCGCCGCTATGACATCCCGGTCTTCGCCACCGGCCAGGTGTCCGGCCTCCAGCAGGGCACCGAGAGCCACGCCGCTACCCAGGACCTGGCCATGGAAGGGCTGGAGTCAATCGCGGAGTTTCGCACGGTGCCTGGGGGCATCGAGGCCTTTTTCCCGGCGCTGCAGCGCCCGGGGCAGGGCATCGCCGCCATCCTGTTCGGTGGTTTGTTCGCCGGTATTGGCATCGCCGTGGGTTATGCGAGAGACGGCGGCATTGTGATACCGGTGGTTTTCTTCATGGTCGGCACGCTGATACTGGGCTACGGCATCTGGTACCTCGCGAAATCCCTGCTGGTGGGGGTGACGGGCGAAGGTGTGCGCTGTCGGCGCTTCCTGTTCGGCTATCCGATGACCACGCGGCAGATGCCCCGGGCCGACTTTTCTCACTTCGAGATCGACAGAACGGCCAGCAGTAGCAGCGGCAGCAAGACCACGGTGTACTACCAACTGCATGCCCGTGGTCGAGGTGACATATCCCTGCCGGTGGGCGAGCGAATCACCAGCCGCGCCGAGGCGGAGCTGCTCAAGGAGACGCTGGAGACTTACCTGGGCGAGCGCTGAAGGTGATGTCTTTTCAGGGCGGCCTGAAATGACCGCCTCCGGCGCTTGCGCCGGACTCCCCGGTCGCGGAAACTCTCATGCCGCAGAACATCACAAGGAACTCTGATGCCCAATATTATCTATGTCGAAGCTGATGGCAGCCGTCACGAGGTGGAACTGGAAGAACAGATGAACCTCATGGAAGGCGCCACCATGAACCTGGTGCCGGGCGTGGAAGGCATGTGTGGCGGGGTGGCTTCCTGCGCGACCTGCCATTGCTATATCGACGAGCCCTTCCTGTCCAAGCTGCCGGCCCAGGGGCCGCAGGAACTGGAAATGCTGAAGACGGCCAAGGGCCGCAAGGACAATTCACGGCTGGGCTGCCAGGTGCTGGTGACCTGGGAGATGGAGGGTATGGAAGTCCACCTGCCGGAAGAACAGGGCCAGGAGCCCTTGTCCTGACAGTCCTGAGCCGCTCTGGAACAGCCCTGAGCGGCTTCCGCAACAGCCTTGAGCGGCATCTGCATCTGTACCAGCCCTGAGCGGTTCCCGTAGCAGCCCCGAGCGGATTCATACGATGCTTCGGGCCAGCCAGCGGCAAAGCATCCGGAATTACCCTCACACTCACCTGTAAACCGCCCCGGTATGTCCCGGGGCGTTGTCCCCACCGGTATTACCTTGCGCGCCCTGGAGAACCTGTGCCGGGAGGCGAGCGTTTGCGCTTCATTCTGCCCGTCCGCCACGCCTCTCACCGCATTCCTGGACATGCGGTAAACACCCCCGGCCGGAATCTGCAACAAGATTTCTGTTTTGTCATATTTGTTTTTCGGTGCCGCCGCCGGCGCCAAAAGTTAAGTGCCTGATAATTCGAGTATTTCGAATTTTGTTCAGTCTTATTACTGTCATCTCGTAGTGATATTCCCGTCAATTTACCCTCATGAAAACGTTACATAGGCGTCAACCGCCTGTCGCAATCCCCCTTTAAGTTCGCGTGTGGAGTTAGGGGAGTTGGACGCAAGTTCCAACCGACTTTACTGGGCCGTCATGCACCCCGCCTGGCGGACCAAAATTTCAACGAGGCTCGTAATGAATAAAGCTGTAGATAAGGACGTCATCGACTCCTTGCTGGACGATGACATTGAATATCAAGGTAACAACCCCACGGATAACCGCCCGTTCTACGACATCCTGAAATCAGAGATGGAGCGTCGTGACGTGTTGAAGGGCAGCCTGGCTTCCGCTGCCACCGGTTTCTTCGCCGCCAGCGGTATCGCCGCCTCTACCGGCGCGCAGGCGCAGACCAGCAGCCTGATGAACTTCACCCCGGTCACTCTGGCCGACGCTGAAGCGGGAGACGGCAAGCAGCCGCTGGTGTCTCCGGATTACAATATGCAGACGCTGATTCCCTGGGGCGATCCCATCGAGCCCAGCGGCCCGGCTTATCGGGAGCATGCCAACACCTCCCGGGAACAGGCCAACCAGGTCGGCATCGGCCACGACGGCATGTGGTTCTTCCCGCTGGCGGAAGACCTGGTATCCGATCCCAGCATACCGCCGATTAACGACTTCCTGCAGCGCTGGTTCAATGTCAATACCCGCGGCCTGCTGTGCATCAACCACGAGTTCGGCAACAACTTCCAGGTGCTGGGCAAGGAAGCGCCTGAATCTCTGGAAGATGTGCGCATCTCCCAGCACGCTCACGGCGTATCCGTCATCCAGATCGAGCAGATCGACGGCGTATGGCAGCCGGTGGACAGCCAGTTTGCCCGCCGCATCCACGTTAACACCCCGGTTGAGTACTCTGGTCCGGCTGCCGGCCACCCGCTGCTGCAGACCCCGGCTGGCAACATCCCGCTGGGTACCGTCAACAACTGCGGTAACGGCACCACGCCCTGGGGCACCTACCTGACCTGTGAAGAGAACTTCAACGCCTACTTCGGCGCGACCAACACCGAAGCCACCTGGGTTCCCACCGAGCTGCAGGAGCGCTTTGGCTTCGCAGAAGGCGGCACCTTCGGCAACTATCAGTGGTGGGTATGGGACAAGCGTTTCGATCTGTCTGATCCCGACTTCACCAATGAAGAAAACCGCTTCGGCTGGATGGTGGAAATCGATCCGCAGGACGCCAACAACGCGCCGATCAAGCGCACCGCCATGGGTCGCTTCAAGCACGAAGGTGCGGCATGGACGGTCGGTGACGACGGTCGCATTGCCTTCTACATGGGCGACGACGAGCGCTTCGACTACCTGTACAAGTACGTCTCCGCCGAGCCCTACGAGGATATGCTCGCCGCTGGCGTAAGCCCGCTGGACGAAGGCACCCTGTACGTCGCCCAGTTCAGCGAGGGCGGTGTGGGCGAGTGGATCGAGCTGAGCCTGAACAACCCGACCCTGGCCTCTCTGTATAGCGACATGGGCGAGTTGCTGGTGAACACCCGCCTGGCGGCTGACGCGGTGGGCGCCACCCCGATGGATCGTCCGGAGTGGACGGCTACCACCTCAGCCACCAACGGCACCTGCTACGTCACGCTGACCAACAACAGCCGCCGTACCGAAGCCAACGCGGCCAACCCGCTGGTACCGAACGCAGATGGCCACATTATCCGCTTCACCGATGACGCGCCTTCCGGCACGTCCTTCGACTGGGAAATCTTCCTGATCGCGGAAGACACCCACGGCACCGAAGAGTCCTTCTCTGACCCCGACGGCCTGGGCATCGACTTCCAGGGCCGGGTATGGATCGAGACGGACGGTGGCCAGAAAGACGGCCTCCAGGATCAGCTGCTGATCGCTGACCCTGACACCAAGGAAATCCGTCGCCTGTTCATGGGCGTTAACGGTGACGAAATCACCGGTATCGCCTTTACGCCCAACCGCCGTACTGCGTTCATCAACGTACAGCACCCGGGCAACGGTGACCCCACGGCGACCAACTTCCCTGCGCCCACCGACAACGTCACGGTTCCCCGTGACTGCACTGTCGCGCTGAGCCGCAAGGACGGCGGTATCGTCGGCTCCTGATCGACCCTGAGCGCCGCCCCGGCGGCGCTGTCTATCCCTCAACGCCGAAGTGGTCCCACTTCGGCGTTTTCATTTCTGCCACAAAGCGTGAGTAGTTCCAGGGCCAGCTCGCGGGAATACCGTCCGCGTCCAGGTACCAGCTCTGGCAGCCACCGGTGTACCAGATAGTGGTTTTGGCCGCCGCGATGCGCTCCCTGTCGAAATCCTCCAGCGCCTGTGCGGTGGCGCAAAGCGGGCCCTGCTCACGCACCCGTTCCAGTAGCTGTTGGATGTAGCCCCACTGGTGTTCGGCAATGTCGATCAGTGAATAGTTACCCACCGGCCCGTTGGGGCCGTTGAGCATGAAGAAATTCGGGAAACCCGGCATCGACACCGCCAGGTAAGCCACCGGGCGTCGAGCCCACAGGGTCTCAAGATCCGTGTCATCGGCCCCCAGCACTTCCATGGGCCGCATAAACTGGTCCGCGCGAAAGCCGGTGGCCAGGGCGATCACGTCCAGCTCGTGCAGCTCGCCGTCCACCGTGCGGATGCCGGTGGACTCGATGCGCTCGATGTCGGCGCGCACCAGCCTTGCCTGGGGGTGCTGGATTTTCTGGTAGTAGTCCGGCGAGAACACCAGCCGCTTGCACATGGGCTCGTGGTCCGGGCGCAGGGCTTCCCTGAGTGTTTCGTCTTCAATGCTATCCAGGTTGTCGAAGCAGGCCTGGCGAAAGTACAGGGCGCCGGGAGAATCCGGCTGGGTGATGCCGAGGGTGTAGTTTTCGACATTGCGGTTGTAGGTGACCACGTCCATGTACGCGTCCAGCGCCGCCGGGTCAGCGCGGAACAGGGCCCGTTCTTCCTCGCTGTAGTAGCCGTTGTGCACCGGCATTATCCACTGGGGGGTGCGTACAAAATGCGAGAGCTGGCTGCTCACCCCGGCCAGGGCCGAGATGATTTGCACGCCGGTAGAGCCCATGCCAATCACGCCGACGCGACCATCCAGCGCCACGCTGTGGTCCCAGCGGGCCGTGTGGAACAGCTCGCCGGCAAAGTCCTCCATGCCGGGGATGGCGGGTGTGCTGGGGTGGTGCAGCACGCCGGTGGCGGCGATCACCACGTCGGCGTCGTCGCTCTCTCCGTTGGCCAGCGTCAGCCGCCAGTGGCCTTCCTGCCACTTCGCGCGGGTGATTTCGGCGTTGAAGCGAATGCGCTCGCGCAGCCGGTAGTGATCGCAGCAGCGCTCGAAGTAGGCCTGGATTTCCGGGCCCGGCGGCAGGTGGCGGGTCCAGTCCGGGTTGCGTTCAAAGCTGTAGGTGTAGTGGTGAGAGGGCACATCACAGGTCAGCCCCGGATAGGTGTTCTCGCGCCAGGTGCCGCCGATCCGGTCCGCCTTTTCGTAGACGGTGAAGTTGTCGATGCCCATCGCTCTCAGCTTGATGCCAGCCAGCAGTCCAGCCATGCCGGCGCCTATCACAACCACTCTGAAATCGCTCATGGCGTTCACCTCGATATTCGGTTGGCTTTGGCTGGCAGCTCCAGGGTCACAGTGCCACTCATATGCCTGCCCCAGGCATTGTTGTCACCCTGCACGCTCAGCTCGACGATGTGGCCGGCCGTGTCCACAGCGGTGACTTCCCCGCTGATGGTCATCACCATGCCGGGCAGGTTGGGCGCGCCCAGCTTCACCGCCAGGGACTTGATGCTGGCCTCGGGGCCACTCCAGTCGGTGGCGTAGCGTGCCATCAATCCCTGGCTGGTGAGGATATTCATGAAGACATCTGGCAGGCCGGTGGACTGGGCGACGTCCCGGTCGTGGTGCACTTTCTCGAAATCCCGGGTGGCCAGCGCGGCGCCGACGATCAGGCCGGTGCTGACAGGTATCTGCAGCGGCGGCAGCGGGTCGCCCACGCTGACATCGGCGCAGGCCAGCGTCTCGCGGCGCGGGACGGGAGCCGGCAGCAGCTCGCCGGGCTCTGGCGCCTCAAAGGGCATGGCTGTGCCGCTGCTGCCCGCCGGCGGCACAAACTTCAGCACCCGGAATCGCTGGGTGCCCACGGTGTCGCCGGCCTGGTTGCTGAAGGTGGCCAGGGTTTCGAAGAAATAGCCCTCACCCCGGGCGGTGGTTTTGCGCTCGGAAATGTTGTCTATCACCATCTCCATGAACACCGTGTCTCCGGGTTCCAGTTCTCGAACGTACGCCTGAACCACGTTGGTGCCGAGGGTGCCGAGATAACCATTGTCGTTGAACAGCTCCACCAGCTCGCTCTGGGCATCCGGCGGGCGCCGGTCGATGGCCACCACAATGCCTTCCTGGTTCCACACATAGAGCATGGCCGGTGGTGCAATGAGCTTGCCGCGGCGGCTGCCGGCAGCCCAGTCGGCGTCCAGATAGGCGGGGTTGGCGTCGCCCATGGCCTCGGCCCAGTGCCGGATCATGGCGGGATTCACGGCGTCCCTGGCGGGCTGCCTGGGGCACACCTGGCGTCCCACGTAGGCCTGAAGCTGTGCTTCGAATGCTGCAATATCGGTGTCGCTCATAGCCTGTCTCGACGCTGCTTAAGCAGCTAATTAACCGCGCTTTGCGCAACCGGGGCAAGGTGGGAGCCGGGGCTGTGGGCTTTGGTTCAGATAGTTGAATGAGGGCTGTGGGCGCGCCGTAGCCGCTGCGGCGAGGTGGTTGCTACACTCGCGACGAACCCAGGAGCAAGCACCGAGGACCCAGCGTGGGCGAGCTGCACTTTCATCCCGAAGCCCTGATCGAGTCGGCCATGGAGGCCACCGGGCTCAACGACTTTGGCGAGATGCCGGTGCGCCCGGGTCTCGAGGTGCTGTGCGAGACCTACGAGCGCAACGTCACCGACCCGGAGGGACGCCAGCGCTGCCGCGAGCGTCTTATCAACCTGCTGAGCGTGCGGCTGCGTTGTGAACGCGCCTTCCGCGACATCCCCGCGGTGCAGGAACAGCAGATTGTTGCGCCGATCTTCGTCACCGGCCTGCCGCGCTCAGGCACATCTGCATTGATCAACCTGCTGAGCCGAGCCCCTGAGAATCGCGGCCTGCTGCAGTGGGAAGTACAGTTCCCGGATCCCTGGCCGGAATCCCAGCCGGGTCAGGTGGACCCACGCTACGGCTACCTGGTGAAGGCACTGGAGGAAAACCAGGACCCGGAGTTCCGCAAGATTCACTACGTGGATGCCGACACCCCGGAGGAGTGTTGCCTCATACACTCCTACGCTTTCAGCGGCGTGCAGCTGGGCTTCGAGATCATGCTGGAGCCCTACCGCAGCTGGTTTCTGGAGCAGGACCTGACACCGCTGTACCGCTACCAGAAACGCCTGCTGCAACTGCTCAACTGGCGCAACCCCGGCCACTGCTGGGTGCTGAAGGCGCCGGCCCATATGTGGGCCATCGATACCATCTTCTCGGTGTTCCCGGACGCGCGCTTCGTCTGGTGCCATCGCCAGCCGCTGCCGGTGGTGGCCTCGATCAACAGCATGAACCGGCAGGTCATGCGGATGTACGCCGGCGATACCGGTCACCTGTCCCAGGCCGATATCGGCCGCGCGGTCATGGATTGGTATGCCATGTCGCTGGAGCGCGGGCTGGCGGCACGGAGCCGCCATCCGGCGGAGCGCTTCGTCGATTGTTCCCAGGCGGAGATCGCCGCTTCGCCGATGACGGTCGTTGAGCGCATCTACCAGAGCTTCGGCCTGGAACTGGGCAAGGGCTCTCGCGCTGCCATGCAGGCCTACATCGACAACAACCCGAAGGGGAAACACGGTAAGCACGTCTACGACCTGGCGGCTTTCGGCCTTGGCGAGTCAGACGTGCGGGAGCGCTTCGCTTTTTATTTACAGGACGACCGCTGGCCCATCAGCGACTAGGCGGTGTGCTGGGTAGTCATCCAGGCGCACATCAATTCCATGGAGCGCTGCTGGCCGTCGGTGGGCCCTTCCGAGCAGACAAAGCCGTGCTCCTCCCGCAGGAACAGCTCGTGCACGCACTCCACACCATGGTCTGACAGCTTCTGTGCGTACTCGGCGCCCTCATCCCTCAGTGGATCCAGACCGGCGGTAATCACCAGGGCCGGCGGCAGGTTTGTCGGCAGCGGGTGTAACAGGGGGGTGGCGCGGGGGTCGATGTCTCCGTCGCTGGTCTCGCGCGCCGCACCCAGGTAGTTGCGCCAGAACCACTGCATCATCGAATAGGTCAGCACATGGCCTTTTGCGTTTTCCTCCATGGAGCGCGTGGGCGGGGTACAGTGCCGCACCGCCGGGTAGATCAGCAGTTGTCCGGCGATGGCGCCCGGCAGTTCCGGCGCCAGGGTATTGCTGACAACCGCTGCCAGGTTGCCACCGGCGCTGTCACCGGCCACGAATACCGGCGCCGCCCCCGCCAGGCTGGCACGCTGTTCGACTATCCAGCGGGTGGCGGCAACACAGTCATCGACGGCGGCGGGGAAGGGGTGCTCCGGGCCCAGTCGGTAGTCGATAGCGATCACCGTGGCCCTGGCGTCCAGCGCCAGCCGGCGGCAGAAGGGGTCGTGGGTGTCCAGGTCGCCGATGGTCCAGCCGCCGCCGTGGTAGTACACCAGCAGACGCTCATCGCCGGCGCGGTACTCGCGGGCGGGAATGCCATCGGCCACGTTCAGGTCGCGAGCACTGACCGCCGACAGGTCCACACCTTTCCAGGCCCGCCGATTCATCAGCCGGTAGACCCAGCGGAAACCGCGCACCTTGAGCCAGTTGAACACGGGGCTAACCGGAGAACGGGAACACGATGGGGATCAGGTACAGCGCGGTGACCGAGTAGATGATCGACACGGGCAGTCCGGCGCGCATGTAGTCCCGGAACTCGTAACCCGCCAGGTTCTGCACCATCAGGTTGGTGGTGTAACCGTAGGGGGTGAGAAAGCTGGCGCTGGCGCCGAAGGCCACGGCCATCACAAAGGGCATCACGTCCAGCCCGTAGCTCTGGGCGAGGCCAAAGGCCAGTGGGAAAGACAGCGCCGCCGCTGCGTTGTTGGTCATGATTTCGGTCAGCGCCAGGGTCAGCAGAAAGATGCCGATCATGGCGCCGTAGGGTCCGATACCGGCCAGGTAGGTATGGAAGCCGTCGGTCAGCAGGCTCACCAGCCCGGAGTCATTGAGTACCTGTGCCCAGATCAAAGCCGAGGCGATGATCAGCCATAGCTCGAAGGGGAACCGGCGCTTCAGTTCCTCAGCGCTGACCGTGCCCATCAGCAGCATGCCCGCCAGCAGAAACACCAGGCCCTTGAGCAATGGCAGTATTTCCAGGGTGGCCAGGGCGATGACCGCGAACAGGCCGCCGGAGATAAACAGGTTCTCGCGCTGGCTGATGCCGCCGGCATTGACACCGTTTTGCACCACGAAGAAGTTCTTGGTGACATTGCGGCGGTCGCAGAAGTCGGGCCCGGTGGCCAGCATCAGGCGGTCACCGGCCTGCAGCACAATCTCCCCGAGCTTGCCGGACAGCCGTTTGCCGCCCCGGTGCATGCCGACTACGGCGGCATCGAACAGGGAGCGGAAGCCCGCCTCCTTGAGGCTCTTGCTCTCGACGTTGGCGTTGGGCATGACAATGACTTCGGTAAGGTTCTGTTGCAGCAGGCCTTCCTCGACGGCAAACATGTTCAGTCCCCGGAACTGGTCCAGCACCTGCAGCTGGTTGATGTCGCCGGAAAAGATCAGCTTGTCGCCGGGCTCGATCACCTCGGAGGGGCTGACCGGGCTGATCAGGTGATCGGCGCGCACGATCTCCACCAGAAACAGGGTTTCCAGGTCGCGCAGCTTGTTGTCGATCACCGACTTGCCCACCAGTGGCGAGTCGGCGGCGACCTCGGTCTCGATCAGGTATTCGGCTACCGTCACTTCCTCTGCGGCGTAGGCGGGCAGCGCTTTCTTGCTGGTGACCACGATCATCACCAGGCCTAGGAAGGCCGCACTGGCGCCGACCATCAGGAAGTCGAAGAATGCCAGGCCCTGGCCGGTGGCGTCTTCCAGGAAGCTGGACACGATGAGGTTGGTGGACGTGCCGATCAGGGTCATGGTGCCGCCGAGGATGGCCATGTAGGACAGCGGGATCAGCAGTTTGGAGGCCGGGTGGTAGCCATTGTTGCGCACCGTGGCCGCCAGGGTCGCTACCACCGCCGTGTTGTTGATGATGGCGGAGGACAGGGCGGTGACAAACCCGAGCCGCAGCAGGCTCTTCTTGTAGCCCTCATCGATGAGCTTGCCCGACATGTCCTTGAGCCAGGTGACTTTCTCAACGCCTACCGACACCAACAGCAGCAGCATCAGCGTGACCAGGCCCGGATTGGCGGCCTTGCGCAGCACTTCCTCAGTGCTGACCAGGCCCAGCAGGTAGCAGGCCAGCATGGTCAGTGAAAACACCCAGGCGGCTGAAATGCGGGTGAACACCAGGCCGTAGATCAGCGCCAGAAACAGGCCCGCTGTGAGGAGTTGCTCGAACATGGGGCGCCATGTTCCCCGACTGTGTGAGCAAACACAAGTCGCGGTGGGGCTGCTAGTATAGGCGGCCCCCAACAAGGAGAATTTGCCGTGGCGCAGAAGCCCATGACCCCTTCGGAATACCGCTTTGTAAAGGCTTTTATCCGGGTGTTTGCGAAGCTGAACGTACTGGTTTATCGGGCCAGCGGCGGCAGGCTCTGGAAGAAAGCCTTTGGCCGCCCCATATGCCTGGTTAAGATGACCGGCGCCAAGAGCGGCAAGCAACGCTGGACACCGGTGATGCACGTACCCTGGAAGGACGGCATTATCATCGTCGCCTCCCTGGGCGGCGCCCCGCGGCACCCGGCCTGGTACTACAATCTTGTCGCCCACCCCGAGGTGGAAGTGCTGGTGAACGGCGAGCGCAAGCCGCTCACCGCCCGTGAAGTGTTCGGCGAGGAGAAGGCGGGCGTCTGGCCGACCTGCCTGGAGCACTACCCGCCCTATGCGGAATACCAGGCCAGGACCGACCGCGAGATTCCAGTTTTCATTTGCGAGTAAAGAGAGAGTTAATGAGTTTTTATCCCCCCCGTCGCACCCTGATGGGCCCCGGCCCCTCGGACGTCAATCCACGTATTACCAATGCCATGGCCCGGCCCACCATCGGCCATCTGGACCCGGCTTTCATCGAGCTGATGGAAGCGCTGAAGGGTCTGCTGCAATACGCTTTCCAGACCGACAATGCCTTGACGCTGCCCGTATCGGCGCCGGGTTCAGCGGGCATGGAGACCTGCTTCGTCAACCTGATGGAGCCCGGTGACAAGGCCATCATTTGCCAGAATGGCGTGTTTGGCGGCCGTATGAAGGAAAACGTCACTCGCCTGGGCGGTGAGGCCGTGATGGTGGAAGACGACTGGGGCACCGCTATCGACCTCAACGAGGTGCGCCAGGCCATCACCGACCATCCCGATGCGAAGGTGCTGGCTTTCGTGCACGCGGAAACGTCCACCGGCGTGCGCAGCGATGCGGGCGCCCTGTGCAAGCTGGCTTCCGATGCCGGCATGCTGTCGATCATGGATACGGTGACCGGCCTGGGCGGCATCGAAGTGGCGGTGGACGCCTGGGGCGCCGATGCGGTGTACTCCGGCAGCCAGAAGTGCCTGTCCTGCACCCCGGGTCTGTCGCCGGTGACCATTTCCGAGCGCGCTGCTGACATCATCCGCAATCGCACACACCCGGTACAGAGCTGGTTCCTGGATCTCAATCTGGTAATGGGTTACTGGGGCGGTGGAGAATCCGGTGGTGGCAAGCGTGCCTACCACCATACCGCACCCATCAATGCCCTCTATGGCCTGCACGAGGCGCTCACTATTCTCAAGGAGGAGGGTCTTGAGGCGTCCTTCGCTCGCCACCGCCTGAACCATGAGGCCCTCAAGGCGGGGCTGGAAGCCATAGGCCTGTCACTGGTCGTGAATGAGGCCGACCGCCTGCCGCAGCTCAACCTGGTCAGTGTGCCCGAGGGTGTGGATGAGGCCGCTGTGCGCGGCATGCTGCTCAATGACTACAACCTGGAAATTGGCGCCGGTCTCGGTGCCCTGGCGGGCAGGGTCTGGCGTATCGGCCTGATGGGTTACGCCAGCAATCCCACCAATGTGCGCCTGTGCCTGGGTGCCCTGCAGCATGCGCTGGTGGCCCAGGGGCAGAACGTCAACGGAGCGGTGCGCGCCGCTGACGCGGTTTATACCGCCGCCGGCCAATAGACAGTCGTCACCCCTTTTTGGTGATTAGCGGTGCTGGGGCATTCCCAGCCCGTGGGTGGCGACCAGGCCGCGCAGAACTTCCACTACGCCGCCGCCGAAGGTGTTGATCAGGGAGCGGCGGTGTTCGTGTTCAAGATCGCCGTGCAGGATGGCGCCCTCGCTCTCCGCAGCGATCAGGCTGTGGGGGCCGACCACCTCCATCATCAGCTTGCAGACCTCCAGCATGACTTCCGTGGAGTAGACCTTCATGGCAGAGGGGAACACCGCATCTACCGGGTTGTTTTCCAGCCGCCAGGCCATGCGCGCGTTCATGACTCGCATGGCCTCCAGGTAGGCGTAGACTTCGGCCAGGTTACGCTGTGCCATGGGGTCGTCAATGACCCGCCGACCCTCGGGGCCGCGCTGCTCCCGGGCCCAGGCCAGTACGCCCTTGAACAGCTTCCAGCCGTTGATGCCGAATGCGGCAAGCCCAACCCGCTCGTGGTTGAGCTGTGAGGTGATCAGGCGCCAGCCCTGGTTTTCCTGGCCGATGATCATGTCTAGCGGCACCTTGATGTCGGTGTAGTAGGACACATTGGTGCGCACGCCGCCCACCGTGTGGATGGGGCCGTAGGAAAAGCCCGGGTCGCTGGTGTCGACCACCAGGATGGAAATACCCTTGTGCTTGGGCGCGTCTGTGTCGGTGCGGGCGGCCAGGAACACGTAGTCGGCGGCCTCGGCGGAACTGGTATAGACCTTGCTGCCGTTGACCAGGTAGTGGTCATCCTGTTTCACCGCAGCGGTTTTCAGTGAGGCGAGGTCGGTGCCCGCTGCCGGCTCCGTGTAGCCGATGGCGAAGTGAGTTTCCCCGGCGGCAATGCCCGGCAGGAAGCGCTGCTTCTGCTCCTCGGTGCCGTGGTCCATCAGCGCCGGCCCTACCGTGTTCAGTGTGACGAAGGGGGTAGGGGCGCCGGCCAGCAGGGCCTCTTCGTAGCGGATGAGCTGCTCGCTCTCCGTCAAGCCGCGCCCGCCGTAGTCTTTGGGCCAGCCCAGGGCCAGCATGCCGTCCCTGCCCTGCTGGCGAATCAGCGACTTGTAGAGCTCACCGCCTTCGGCGCTGCGCAGGGCTTCGCGGTACTCGGGTTTAACGAGGTCGGTGAAGTACTCGCGCAGCTCCTTGCGCAGGGCTTTCTGGCTGTCGGTGTAGTCGACGAACATGGGTGCGCCTCCTCGTTGCCGGCTATGGATAGCTGGCATATTATTGATTTTGAATTCAAATTCAACTATTTTCCTCCCCATGACCTCCGCCAGCCATAAACTCACCCGCAGCGCTGATGCTCGCAGTGCAAAAGGCGAACGGGCCCGCGCCCGCCTCAAGTCGGCGGCACTGGTGGTGTTGGAGCGCGAGGGTTATCACCGTATGCGCATTGCGGATGTGACTCGTGAAGCCGGCGTCGCTCAGGGGCTGTTCTATCACTACTTCAGTGATCTCAAGTCACTGACCATCGAGGTGCTGGAAGACTTTATCAATCCGGCCCAGGATGTGGAGGACATCGAGCGCGGCGTGGAACGCGGCGATTGGTACGGTCGGATTTATGCCCATAACTTGCTGGTGGTAAGCAGCTATGCGCGTCGGCCGGGCGTGATGCGCTGCCTGCTGCAAATGGCGGATGAAGAGCCGGCGTTTTCCGCCCTGCTGCGCGAGTCCTACCGGGAGCAGCTGATGTGGCTGGTGAAGCTGTTGCCAAAGATGTTTCCCGAGGTGCGCTTCAAGCGCCACCAGGCCCTGGTCACGGTCTATGCCCTGGCCGGGATTGGCGAGGGCCTGCTGCGGGAGTACTTCATCAATGGCAGCGACACTCTGCGTGCGGCCAAGCTCTCCAGCGAACAGCTCGCGGAACTGCTCTCTACCATGTTCTACCGGGCCCTGTTTCTGGAGCACCCGCCCGCGGACAAGCTCAAGTACACCCGCAACCTCGCCGCCATGCGGCGATAGCTGCGCCCACTATTCAACGCTCAAAGCATTCGGAAGATATCGACTATGGACTTCAGTTTCAGCGACGAACAGAACGCCATCCGCGAGCTGGCCGCGCAGATCTTCGGCGACCACGCCACCGATGAGGCCATGCAACAGTTCGCGCGCGGTGACGACACCTATAACGACGAGCTCTGGAAGGTGCTTGCCGAACAGGGCCTGCTGGGTATCGCCCTGCCGGAAACGGCGGGTGGCTCAGGGCTCGGCCTGGTGGAACTGTGCCTGGTGCTGGAAGAGCAGGGCCGGCGGGTGGCGCCGGTACCGCTGTTCTCCACCCTGGCACTGGGTGCCATGCCGCTCTGTGAATTCGCCAGCGAGGCCCTGCAGGCCGATTGGCTGCCGCGGATTGCCGCCGGCGAGGCGCGGCTTAGCGCCGCGATCGCCGAGATGAACATGAACCCGGCGCTGCGAGTACCGGTTGCCCTGGAAAGAACCGGTGATGCCTGGGTGTTGAATGGCGCGCGCAGTATGGTGCCGGATGGCGCCAGCGCCGAGGCCATCCTGGTGCCCGCCGTGGATGGTGAAGGCAACAAGACGCTGTTCCTGGTACCCACCGATGCCACCGGTGTCTTACTGACACCCGTCGACGTGAGCTTGTCGGGCCAGCGAGCGGCACACCTGTCGCTGGAGAATGTTGAGCTGGATGATGCGAACCGCGTGGGCGCTGTGGGCCAGGGCGGCGCCATCGTCGCCTGGCTGGAACAGCGCGCCGATGTGGCCCACTGCGCCATGCAGGTGGGGGTCACCGAAGAAGCCATGACCCGCACCGCGGCCTACCTGGGCGAGCGCGAGCAGTTTGGCCGGCCGCTGGGCAGCTTCCAGGCGCTGGCCATGCGCATGGCCGACAGCTATATCGACGTGGAAGCCATTCGCTCCACCTACTGGCTGGCGCTGTGGCGCCCCAGTGAGGGTGTAGACGCCCGCGCCGAGGTGCGGTCCGCCAAGTGGTGGGCCTGCGAGGCGGCCCACCGGGTGGTCTGCACCGCCCAGCACCTGCACGGCGGTATTGGCGCCGACCTCGACTACCCGATCCACCGTTTCTTCCTGTTGGCCAAGCAGATCAGCTTCTCCCTGGGCAGCGCCGGTTCGCAGCTTGAGAAGCTCGGTCGCCTTCTCGCTGCCGACGATGTGCTCGGTTTCCACGCGATGGAGGTGTGAATGGACGCTACCCGAATCAAGCCGCCGCTGGGACATGACAATGCCTGGTGGTGGGAGATGGCCGCCGAGGGCAAGCTGGGCATTCAATGCTGCAGCCAGTGCCAGACCCTGCGCCATCCGCCCAGGCCCATGTGCCATGTGTGTAACGCCACGGAGTGGCATACGGTCGAGGCCAGTGGCAAAGGCACGCTCTGTTCGTTCACCGTGCTGCGCCATCCGCAGTTTCCGGGTTACGAATACCCGCTGATTATCGTGTTGGTCGACCTCGAGGAGGGTACGCGGCTGACCTCCCAACTGGTCGACTGTGAACCCGAGGATGTGTCCTTCGGCATGCCGGTCACCATGAAAATCCACGAGGATGCAGATGGCTTCAAGCTGCCGGTATTCGTGCCGGCGGGAGCTGTGGCATGAGCCTGGAAGCCTCTTTCCTGAAAAACAAGGCGGCCATCGCTGGCATTGGTCTTACCGAGTTTTCCAAGCACTCCGGAGTGTCTGAACTCTCGCTGGCGGCTGAGTGTGTCTACGCGGCCTGCGAGGATGCTGGCATCAGCCCCTCGGAGCTGGACGGTTTTGTCAGTTACACCCTGGATTCCACCGATGAGATCGAGGTGGCGCGCGCGGTAGGCGCTGGTGATCTCTCGTTCTTCAGCCGCATCAACTACGGCGGCGGCGCCGCGGTGGGCACGATTCTGCAGGCGGTGATGGCCGTCGCCACCGGCCAGGCATCCAACGTCGTGTGCTGGCGGGCCATGAATGGCCGCTCGGGCCAGCGCATGGGGCAGGGGGTGTCCGGCAATATCATCTCCAGCGACCTGATTCACTGGTCATGGTATATGGCTTACGGGATGCTGACCCCCGGCTCCTGGGTGGCGCTAATTGCCAACAAGTACATGGATGCCTACGGTGTCACCCGCGAAGACCTGGGCCGGGTGGCGATCTCGCAGCGCAACTATGCGCTCAACAACCCGCGCGCCTTTGGCTACGGCAAACCCCTCAGCATGGAGGACTATCTTGCCTCAAAGATGATTGCCGATCCGCTGTGCCTGTACGATTTCTGCCAGGAAACCGACGGCGGCTGTGCCATTCTCATTACCAGTGCCGAGCGTGCCAGGGACCTGCGCCACAAACCCGCCGTGATTCGCGGCGTCACCCAGGCCTCCACCCGGGGCCAGGAGCAGATGACCAGCTACTATCGCGACGAACTGTTGTCCCTGCCGGAAATGGAAATGGCGGCTCGCCGCGCCTATGACATGTCCGGGCTGGGCCCGGACGCCATCGACGCCGCCTGCCTATATGACGCTTTCACCCCGGAAATCATCATGCAGCTCGAGAGCTTCGGCTTTGCCGAGCAGGGTGAGGGCGTGCACATGGTGCGCGACGGCGCCCTGGATATCGACGGCCGCCTGCCCAACAACACCCACGGCGGCCTGTTGTCGGGGGCCTACATCCACGGCATGAACAACATCGCCGAGGCAACGCGGCTGGTGCGCGGTGAGTCCTGCAATCAGCCGGCCAAGAGCGTCGAGCACGTGTTGGTATCCAGCGGTGTGGGAGTTCCCACTGGCGCGCTGATACTGGGAGCCGATTAGCGGCCGGACCTCGCACTCGCGAGAGGTACATCGTGCTAGGCTTCACCCCTTGGGCGACCCGCTGGTTGCCGAAGGTCTGGAGTCATCTATGCACCGCGCCATCTTAATTGTCCTGTTGCTTGCCAGCTTCGCCCATCAGGCATCCTCCCAACCGATGCGCGATGTAAAGGTGCGCGCCTGGGCCGAGGACTACTTTGCTCGCTATGCCGCCCGCGATGACTGGGCGGGTTTCCTGGCGCTGTTCTCCGATGACCTGGTGTTCGAGGACCCGCTGGCCAACATGTCTCTCGCCTCGCGGCAGGAATTCAAGGCCTTTTACCACTGGCCCGACCCGTCTTTCAGCAAGCATCCAGACTACCCGGACACCCTGGTGCTGGAAGACCTGATCGTGCAGGGTAACCGCAGCATTGGCTCCGGCTATTTCACGCCCTTCAAGTACCAGGGCTTCACCTATGCCGAGGACGAGCCGATGCGCTTCACCATCTGGCTCACCTGGAGCGACGACGGCAAGATCACCAGGCAGGTCGACTGGATCGACTACCCGGACGAACTGCTGCAGGCCATGTACTGCCGCACGCCGTAATCCCCATGGCCGACTACACCCTCTACTACTGGCCGCTACCCTTCCGGGGTCAGTTTG
Organism: Halieaceae bacterium; assembly: GCA_028280635.1. Classification (GTDB taxonomy): domain Bacteria; phylum Pseudomonadota; class Gammaproteobacteria; order Pseudomonadales; family Halieaceae; genus JANQIO01. The sequence continues at coordinate 72,687 of JANQLM010000012.1, forward strand.
TGCGCGCCGTGCTGGCGCACGTTCACGCCAGCTGGGATGAGCGCGACATCGACGCGATCTTCGCTCTTAAGGATGCAGTACCTGCGGAACAGCCGGTGCCGCATATGGGGCCACCTGTGCTGATCGATCATGCCGAGGATGTATGCCTGTCACAGATGCCGGCTATTCTCGGCTACCTGGGCCGCAAGCACGGCTTGATACCAGTAGACCCGGCGGCCGCCGCGCTAACCGATAAGCTGGTGGCCGATGCCAATGACGTGCTCTATGAAATGACTCTGCACAATGGCGCGCAAATGTGGACCGAACAGAGCTGGCAGGCCTACGTCCCGCGCCTGGAACGCTGGATGGCAATCTTCGAGGAGACCGGGCGGCGGCATGGCCTGACACCAGCAAGTGGCTTCATCCTCGGCTCTGGCTCGGCAGGTATTGCCGACCTGACGGCCTATGCCCTGTGGGGAACCATGATCGCCAGGCTGCCCGCGCTCGAACCCATGTTGGTAACAACGGCGCCGGCCGTGGCCGGCCTCTGTGAACGTATCGCGCAACTGCCCGAGCAGGAAGAGTTGCGCCGCGACAGTGACACAGCCTACGGCAATGAGTGGTGCGGAGGACAAATCGGCGCTTCCCTGCGCGCAATGCTTGAGGCGGGATAACTTCATGGCGACCGCAATGAGTCGGGTGTTTGGCTGCTACGGCAGGTCGCATCAGAAATCGTGTTTGTTGAGGTAATACCATGAGTCATGAAAGCCCGCGTTGCATTGTCATCGGTGGATCCGTGGGCGGTCTGGCGGCCGCGCTGGAGATTCGTCGACTGACCGGCGCTGACGTGGCTGTCTATGAGCGCTCCGGGGCTCAGCTTCATGCGCGCGGTGCCGGCGTAGTGATGCAGCCGGATGTGGCATGGCTGTTGGAGCAGCATGGCCGCGCGGCCGAGGACGTCTGCGTAGGCCTCAGGGAGCGGGTTCGCCTGCGTAGAGATGGAGAAGGCCTCGTTCAGCAGGCGCTCCAGTTGATGACGGCGTGGGACACGCTCTACGCTGCATTGAGAGAGCAATTGGCTGACGTCTGCTATCGCCAGGAATCTGAGCTTGTCACCCTGGATCAGAGCGGTGATGAAGTGCAGGTAGAGTTCGCGGACGGCTATCGCACACACGCCGACTTCCTGGTCGCAGCCGACGGTATCAACTCACAGTGCCGCGCTGTTTTAGCTGGAGAGTCGAGGCCGACCTATGCTGGCTACGTCGCCTGGCGTGGCCTGGAAGCCGAGGCCGATCTGCCTGCTGAGGTAGTCTCTGAACTGGATGGGCGTTTTACGCTGTTTCATGACGATGGCATGCAGTTCCTCTGTTACCTGGTTCCCGGCGCGGACGGAAGCACTGATCCCGGTCGTCGGCGTGTTAACTGGGTTTGGTATATCAATACACCCGCGGTCGCTCTGCCGGACGTGATGCGCGGAACGTCAGGCCGGGCCTATGCTTCTTTTGTACCGGCCGGGGATGTCAATCCCCAATCCCAGGCTCGAGCCCTCGAGTTGGCAGAACAGGCGCTGCCTTCACTGTTCAGTACGCTGGTCGAACGCTCTAGCTTGTTTGTGCAGCCGGTCCAGGATGTCACAATTTCGCGGCGCGTTTTTGGCAGGTGTGCGCTGGTGGGCGACGCGGCTGGCACGGTGCGGCCGCATACCGCTGCCGGCACCGCCAAGGCTTTCGCGGATGCCACGCTGCTGGCGCGAACGCTCGTGGGGTGGGACAACAGCGGGGCATTGCCGGTTGAGGCACTCCTGGACTGGGAGCGCCAGCGTAATAGTGACACCAGCGTTATTGCCCAGATGGGCCTAAACCTGGCAACGAACTCAGCGCTCGGTGTTCAGAACGCGCCACAGCTCTGGAGCCCTGGCTGATCAATGCTTCAATAAGCACATGGCTTAAAGCCTGTTGCTGGTTCGGATCAAGGTGTCGGAATCAAGGGGTCAGACTCCTTGATTGCCTCGTCCTTCTCTCACTCTATCGCACGCGGTGCTTCCTGTGCGCTGCGCCCCACCTCTGGGTTTGCTGTGTGCGGTACCGTCTCGAACTGTGCTTTTAGCTGGTTGAGGCGACTGGTGAGTGGCGGGTACACCTGTCGAGCAACGTACACACCCAGATTGAAGAGCTCAGGGCCATAAGCTCTGGCGTTCGGGTCATCCGGATAGCCGGAGGGATGGTCCCTCAATGATTCAGCCATCTCCTGCAGTTGCTCAATGGAGTACCGGGTGCTCAACTCCTCTCGAAAGATGGGCTCAACGTTCGACCAGGAGAGCTGGTCGGTCAGCCATGAGTCCAGCTCCTCCTGGTAAAGCTCTGGGTATGTCAGGCTTTCGCGAGTTGAGCGGACTGAGTTGCGGACGTACTCATTCCACTGCTTTTCGGCGTCATACAGGAATAAGATATCGTCAACAACGACCTGGGCGTCTTCCGTTGCTATGACTGTATTGCTGACAAAGGCAATAAAGAAAAGAAAGCTTCTAGTCATAGGGTTCTCCAGCAAACCGCTAGTTCGGTAGAGCGCTTATGGTGATCACCAGTTCCCCTGACAGCATAGATCTCGGCCGTAAGTAGCTTCACCGTCAGCAGAGGCGCGCTTGCGTCTATTGAGTATCGCGTGGCGAGATTTGTTTGCCATATCGCCTTGCAACAATGGTGAGTACTGTCCCAGAAGGTAACTGTTGAAGAATGCTGTTACGTACTCGCGCTGAATCTCAAGGCCTGCATCCCCATCGATAGAGCCGAGGACGCCCAACCGCTGGTAGAGCGGCGACATCATGGCAAAGTCAAAGAAGTTGAAGTGGGTGGTATCTTTGATCTCCAGCAGGTAGGCATCAGCTTTGGCGCGATCAAAGTTCACCTTGACCAGTAGGTTGTCACTCCTGTGCAGGGTTAAAGAGGGAGCGCGCAATTCCAATTGCGTCTGGTCAGGATGAAAGCCGTCCATGTTGACCACGGCTCCACACGCCGGATTGTCGCCGCAGGTGATCATGGCGGCGCTCCCGCCAATCGACATGCCAAACAGGCCAACTTTGGTCAAGTTGATGTGTGGGCCCAGGTCCACGGTGCTGGAAGCCAGTGAAGCCAGGGAATCAAGGACGAATTGTTGATCGTTTATCTGTGTTTGGAGTGCTTCATCTACCTTGCCCTTGATTGAAATCGGCATCATAGCCATGGCCCGCATGTAGATTTCGAGCTGCCTTTCCGGGTCTTTGATTTCCTTGACTTCACGGTAGATGTTCATGATCTCCTCAGGCGGTTCCGTGTTCATGGCGATTCGCGTGGCCGGGTCGAACCGGGCGACGCCTTCCGGAAAAATCACCGAGGAACCGATGAAGGAGTGGCCAATGCCGATCACGATGTAGCCATGGCTGGCCAGGTGCTCAACCAGCGGGGTATTCCCGGATGACCAACCAATACCCAGGCCATGGGAATAGATCAGCGCAGGAAACGATCCTTCGGCAATCGCAGCGTCTGTTCGAGACTGAACGCTTATCTTATCGAGATGCGTGAAGGTAAACCATGGCAGCGGCGTGCCAGTGGTGATCGCCTTGCTGCGCACAAGTGCTTGCTCGAAGTACTTTCGCTTCTGCCCGGAGGACGGCTCGTCACTCGGGTACCAGATGCGTAAGGCAATTCGACGCCTGTCTCCTGCCTCTTCGGTATAGCGCTCTTCTCGTGTGTTATCGGTGAGGAACACGCTGGTGGTACCCACCGCGTATTCCCCGTGCACCTCGGGCACTTTAAAGACAGGAAAAGCCCATGTCGCGGCAACTGCGACGCCAGCGAAGGCAGTAGTGAATCCGGCCAATACGAAGCTGAGCCAGCGCCGTGAGTTTAAGAGTGCGCCGATGGCGAGCAGCGTTGCCAGGTAAGCGGGTAGTACCTGCCAGCGCAGTCCATTGGCAAACACATGGAGAACGGCCACTGTCACGAGTGTTACGGCAGTTGCATGCAGTATTTGTGTTTCCCGCCTGAAGAGGCTGATAAAGACCGCCAGTAAGGCAGCCGAAATCAACAGTACATCCAATAAACTCATGCCCAGAACCATCGGTGTTGTTTCCTGCATCAAGATATGTTCTTCAGGGAGAATGAATATTAGAGTAGCAATGACGCGCCAACCAGATTAGCCCTACCGTCGGCGTGAGATGCCCGGGCCAGGCGGATGTCCTGGGGTCAGCAGGCTGAACTTTTATTCGGCGATGCGTTCTCAAGCTGGTATTCTCGTTACAACTATTGGGGGATTCCTTGAAGAAGCTCGGCAAACGACTCTGGAATTCATTGATCTCGCTGCTGGCCTGCCTGGGCCTGCTGCTGGGCTTTGCGCTGTTGTTTTCCCCGGTACCCATTGGCGTGATTCTGATTGC
>JANQLM010000026.1 GCA_028280635.1 Halieaceae bacterium
GAAACCCACGACGGCGCCAATAAAGGTATCGAGGTCTGAGGCGCCGGGCACGGCGCCAGCGAAGACACCGGCCGCCGCCAGGGTGCAGATCAGCGGAACGATGTACACCACAAAGGAGCTGCCGACCAGCAGGTTCTCGGGAATGGCAATGGCAACCTCGTCATCAACCCGGAAGCGGCCTTCGGGAAACGCCGCGGAGGACACTTTGAGCAGGTTGCGTTGCCCGTCGCGCAGGCTGTTGAGAATACCGTGCCCACAACCCTTGGCCGCCTGGCAGCTACCGCAGGTGGATTGACGGATAGTTTCTACCCAGAGTGACCCGGGCTCTACCGCAACGACTCGACCGGTTTCAGTCAACATAGGCTGTATTCTATCCCATCTCGCCCCTGTTCCCGAGTAATACCAGAGCGGCCCCGTCACGGCCCTGCGGCTCAGGGCGCAGGTGCGTTGGCCTGCGTCGACCAGACCACGGAGTCGGCCACCCGGCGGGCCGTGTTAACGGGAACTTCGCCCAGCACCGTGACCAGGATCGGCCGACCGGAGAGCTGGATACCGCGGGTGTAGGCGGTGGTGCCGCCGCGTCGCGCCAGTCCCGCGCCAAACTCTCCCAGGCCGGGCGCATTCTCAACAAACACAGAGAAAATCGCCAGGCCGTCAGTGAAGGACTTGTTGTAGCTGGTGTCGGCAACCCGGTCGGTGGGCATGAAGCCGCTTGGTAACCAGGCCACGTTCCAGGCCGGGGTGGAGGTGGGCGCCGGCGGGCGCTCAGCCCCATGGGTGTGGCCGGCCTCGTGCAAGAGATCGACCCGGGTGCCGTCGAGCTCGACGTCGCCGATTTCAATATCTGCAAACTGGAAGCGCTCAAGCACCCGCCCGTCCTGGGCAACCGTCTGCGTCTTCAACAGCAGGCCGGTGGCGCGGTCGAGGGCCATCTGGTAGCCGTAACGGTAGATATCGCGCGGCAGCACGTTGATGATCACCGCCTCGCGCCCCGCGATACGGTGCCGGCCCGCAACCTTGAGCTGATAGTAACCGGCGACGCCACAACCGGCGTCGCCGTTCTGGTAGAGCTGACTGATGCGCACCAGGCGATGCCCGGGGTGCACACAATCCAGCGGGTGTTCGGCGCGCATCACCCGTGCGCCGCTGCCGGTCAGGCGCGTCACCTGCTCCTGCTCGACGTTACCGGTCACGGAATGGGAGATACGCATCGACTGCACGGCACCGCCGTGCTGGTAGGTAAATACACCCTGGTAGCTGGTTTCCCGCAGGCTGTGCGACATCTTTTCAAGCCAGCGCAAGGCCTCCTCGTCCCCGACCTCGCACTGGGCGAACACCGGTGGCGTCACCCACAGCGACGCCAGCATCGCGAAGCTGGCTGTGATCAATGCGCGCAAGGCCTATTCCTCGGTGCTAAAGGTGGCCACCCGCGCATAGGGCATCATGCCCTGTGGCGCATTCAGGGACGCCTCTTCAGCGTGGTTCAGCATGTAGCGCTCAAGCCGTTGCCGCGCCATGGCATCGTAATCGGTGACAGCATCTGCCGGCGGATTCACCGTTGCAGTAGGCGCCACCGGGACTACCGTGCTGGGAGTGGCGTAGCCAGCGCGGTTCGCCGTGCCGACCAGAGCGGTAACCGCCCCGGTCGGTGACAGCCGCTCACGCGTGCTCGCGGTTACCGGAGCGGACAGCTCAGCGCCCTGCTGCACGCCATAGAACTGGCTGCCCACCAGCACCACGGCAAACACCGAGGCTGCCACCGCAAAACTCGCCACCGGGCGCAGAAAACGTTGCCAGCTGGCCACCGGCGCGATGGCTGACGTGTATTCACCGACCTCCGGCTGTGGTTGGTAGACGGGCTCCTGTTCGAGGGCAGCCATGATGCGCCCGGAAAGATCGGTGTCGGCAAGCAGGTCACCGGACTGCAGGCTGTGGCTGGCGGTATTGAAGCGTCGCCAGGTAGCACGCAGGGAGGCGTCCCCAGCATTGTCCAGCAACTGATCGAGGGTGGCGCTATCGGCTTCACCGTCCATCAGGGCTGACAGGGCCTCGCCAAACTCGCTGTCATCTGCCGCGGAGCCAGTCGCAGCCGTGGCGGTGAGCTCATGCTCAATAGCCTGCGCGACCCGGGCTGAAAGGTCAGTGTGCGGATCGAGCGCGCCAGGTTGCAGGCTGAGGCTGGCCATATTGAAACGCCGCCAGGTATCGCGCAGCGAGGTATCACCAACTTTGTCCAGCAACTGGTTCACAGTGCTGTCGTCGGCTTCGCCGTCCATCAGCGCGGACAGGGCCTCACCGAACTGCTCACCCCCAGCGCCGGGGGTGACAGCAGCCGTATGCGCGGGTTCCAGGTCGATAGCCGCCGCGATGCGCCCGGAGAGGTCGGTGTGAGTATCGAGCGCGCCCGGCTGCAAACTGAAGCTGGCAGCATTCAGGCGTCGCCAGGTATCGCGCAGCGAGCGGTCCTGGACATTGTCCAGCACGGCATCCAGTGCCTGGTCATCAGCCTCCCCGTCCACCAGGGCCGACAGTGCTTCACCAAGCTTTTCGTTCATCAACGACCTCCCAGATCTTGCCGCGTCGTGCGTGCGCGGCTTTATGCTTAGCTATCAACAACTAGCTATATCTCAGTGGCGACCAATCAATAGCTGACCAAAAACCGTTTCTTCAATAGGGTGCACTCTCACCATCAATCTGGGCCCGCACCCGTTTGTCGATGGCCTCCCTGGCCCGGAAAATCCTGGATCTCACGGTCCCCACCGGGCAATCCATGATTTCCGCTATCTCCTCGTAACTGAGACCATCAAACTCGCGCAAAGTTACCGCGCTGCGCAGGTCATCTGGCAAATCGCTGATCGCCTGGTTGACCACCTCGCCAAGTTCCTGGCTGAACAGCTTGTTTTCGGGATTTTCCATGTCCCGCAAGGCGCCACCGTTCTCGAAATGCTCGGCGTCCTCAATCTCCACATCACTGCCCGGCGGCCTGCGACCGCGAGCCACCAGGTGGTTCTTGGCAGTGTTGATCGCAATGCGGTATAGCCAGGTGTAAAACGCGCTATCGCCACGGAATCGTGGCAGCGCCCGGTAGGCCTTGATAAAAGCCTCCTGGGTAACATCCTGGACCTCGTGGCTGTCGTGCACATAGCGGGACACCAACCCGAGAATCTTGGGCTGGTACTTCAATACCAGAAGATCGAAGGCACGTTTATCTCCCGCTTGCACCCGTTCTACTAACTGCTGGTCTGTAGTGGCCGCAGCCAATCGTGCCCCCTTATCTCGCCACCTCTGATCACAGGGAAACAAAAAAGTTCCTTTCGATTCCCCGCTGCGTATGATGAGCGTTTGAATTATCCGGCGCCGCTACCCGGCAAGCCGCGTACCGCCGCGCTTTGACGGCCTAAAATACACGAATTCCCATTCCCGAACAGCCCCGGAACACCCATGCCACAACGCCATCAACACGACGTACTGATTATCGGCAGCGGCGCCGCCGGACTGTCGCTGGCCCTGCGCCTGCCGACATCGATGCGAATCGCGGTGCTCAGCAAAGGTGAGCTCACCCAGGGCTCCACCTTCTGGGCCCAGGGCGGAATGGCCGCCGTGCTCGACAAGGACGACACCATCGAATCCCATGTGGAGGATACGCTGGCCGCCGGTGTCGGCCTGTGCCATCGCGACGTCGTGGAGTTCGTGGTCTCCCAGGGTGCCGAGGTCGTGGAGTGGCTGGTAGCGCAGGGGGTTGAATTCGACCGTCGGGAAACGCCCAAACACAGCGAATACCATCTCACCATGGAAGGCGGGCACAGCCAGCGCCGGGTAATCCACGCGGCCGATGCCACCGGGCGGGCGATCTCCGAAGTGCTGGTGGAGCGTACTCTGGCCCGCGACAACGTGGAAATCGTTACCGACGGGGTGGCCGTGGACCTGGTCACCGCGGACGGTCGCTGCCAGGGAGCCTATGTGCTTGATCGCGACACCGGCAGTGTGCATCTGTACCAGTCTCGTTTCGTGGTGCTGGCGACCGGCGGCGCCAGCAAAGCCTATCTGTATACCAGTAACCCGGACGGCGCCAGCGGTGACGGCATCGCCATGGCGTGGCGGGCCGGCTGCCGGGTGGCCAACCTGGAATTCAACCAGTTCCATCCCACCTGCCTTTACCACCCCCGTGCCAAATCCTTCCTGATCACCGAGGCACTGCGGGGTGAAGGTGGCCGCCTGCAGCTCCCGGACGGCACCCGCTTTATGGAACGTTTTGACGAGCGCGGCGAGCTGGCACCACGGGACGTGGTCGCACGGGCCATTGACCATGAGATGAAACGCACCGGCAGCGACTGTGTCTACCTGGACATCAGCCACCAACCTGCCCGCTTCCTGCAGACACACTTCCCTACCGTGCACCGTCGCTGCCTGGATTTTGGTATCGATATCACCCGCGAACCCATACCTGTGGTGCCCGCCGCCCACTACACCTGCGGTGGGGTGATGGTGGACAAACGCGGGCAGACCGACCTCCCCGGCCTCTACGCCATCGGCGAGACCGCCTGCACCGGCCTTCACGGCGCCAACCGCATGGCCAGCAACTCACTGCTGGAATGTCTGGTCTATGCCCGCGCCGCCGCCGATGACATTGGCTCGCGCGCTGCAGACACCCTGCCGCCACAGGCCGCTCCGGACTGGGACGAGAGCCAGGTCACCGACTCCGACGAAGACGTGGTGATCTCCCACAACTGGGATGAATTGCGACGCTTTATGTGGGACTACGTGGGTATCGTGCGCACCGACAAGCGCCTGGCTCGCGCGCGCCACCGCGTGGAACTGCTGCAGGAGGAAATCGTCGAGTACTACAGCAACTACAAGGTCAGTAACGACCTGCTGGAACTGCGCAACCTGGCAACGGTAGCGGAACTGATGATCAACTGCGCCATTGCCCGTCGCGAGAGCCGCGGCCTGCACTACACGCTCGACTACCCGGAGCTGGACCCCGCGGCCGGCGATACCGTGCTGTCTCCCGCCCCGTAGCGCAGGGCCAGCCGCAGTCGCCGCCAGGCTTCACTTTTGCACTGCCCCCGCCACAGCAGGCAGCGGTAGCGACGATCATCAACCCGCAGCACGGCGGCCAGCATCAGCGTCGAGGAAAAGGCGGCGACCAGTCGTGCCGGGCGCCCGTCGCCGCGGTACCAGCGCAGACCATCAAACTGGAAGCTGGTCGGACTGGCGCCGCACACTGACGGTGTCGCGCGCGGCAGAAACAACAGCAGCGGAAGCAAGCCCACAGCCGCAAGCGGCCAGTAGCCACCCGTGACTGCATAGGCCACGAGACAACCAGACATGGCGACAGCCAGCCCGGTCAGGGCACGGTGGGATTGCACACCCTCAAGACGGGCGGCGGGCAAATGCCAGGACGGTGTCAACAATGCCGGCCAGCTCTTCGTCTTCCGGACGCAAACGCCCGAGGAACCAGCCAAACAGTTCCTGGTCCTCGCATTCGAGCAGCTTGCGGTAGCGAGCCTGGTCGCGACTTGAGAGCTCGCGGTAGGCGTCTTTCACAAAAGGTTCCAGCACCAGGTCCAGCTCCAGCATGCCGCGACGGCTGGCCCAGATTACCCGGTTGTATTCGGCGTCGGTATTCATGCGCGCAGTATAAGAGCTGACAGGGGCCAAAGCAGCACCTATCATAGCCGCCGTGACTACCTTCATAGCCAGACTCCCTTCCCGCGCCAGCCTTGTGCTCGAGGGCCCCGATGGACGCAAGTTCCTGCAGGGCCAGACCACCTGCGACGTGGACCAGCTCAGCGCTGAGTGCAGCCTGGTGGGCGCCTACTGCAACCCGCAGGGGCGCATGGTCTGTGATTTTCGGCTGCTGGAACTGGCGCCGGACACCCTGCTGCTATCCCTAGATGCGGGCGCCGCGTCCGCTACGCTCGACACCTTCGGCAAGTACATCGTGTTCTCGAAAGCGGAACTGCGAAACGCCAGCGAAGACTGGTGCCACTATGCCCTGTGGGGTCCCGAGGCAGCCGCGCTCGCCGGAGCCCCGGGCTCCACCGCGCACATTTGCTGGCGCCAGAGAGACATATGGTGGGTAGCCAATGATGCGGATGGGGTGTTCGAAGCCTGCGTACCCGCCGGCGGTGCTGAAGCGTTTGCAGCCAGCCTGGTGGACCAGGGAGCGCAGGCCGCTGCCGAGGAGCAGTTTCGTCTACTGGAGATTCAGGCCGGCATCGGCCACGTCACCGGCGCCACCAGCGGGGAGTTCCTGCCGCAAATGCTCAACTTCCAGGCCACGGAACGCATCAGCTTTACCAAGGGCTGCTATACCGGTCAGGAGGTGGTCGCCCGCATGCACTACCGCGGCAGGGTGAAACGCCCCATGGCGCTGGCATCCGTGGCGCTTGGCGGAGATGTGCTGCCCGGTGACAGCATCAGGGATGCCGCCGACAAGGCCGTGGGCAATGTGGTTGAGGCCGCCCGCGACGGCGACGGACAGTGGTGGCTGCTGGCATCCCTGACCCGGGAGGCAATGACAGCAGGCGCCAGCCTTGCCGGCAGCCCGCTGACATTTCACGCGCTGCCCTACGCCCTGGACGAAGATGAGGGCAGCAGCACCTAGGCCGGCAGCGCCCAGTCGATAGGTTCCCGGCCGTTGGCGGCCAGGTAGTCATTGGCGCGGCTGAAGTGCCGGCAGCCGAAAAATCCACGGTGTGCACTCAGCGGGGAAGGATGTGGGGCTCGCAGCACGCAGTGGCGCTGCTCATCAATAACCGAGCCTTTGCGCTGGGCATAGGATCCCCACAGCATGAACACCACGTGTTCGCACTCGCGGTTGACGATCTCAATGGCGCGATCGGTAAACTGTTCCCAGCCCTTGCCCTGATGCGATGCAGCGCGACCGCGCTCGACGCTCAACACGCTGTTCAACAGCAGCACGCCCTGGTCGGCCCAGTGGGTCAGGCAGCCGTGCGGGGGCGGCGCTATGCCCAGGTCGTCGTGCAGCTCTTTATAAATATTGACCAACGAAGGTGGCAACGCCACACCCTGCCGTACTGAAAAACACAGGCCGTGGGCCTGGCTGGGGCCGTGGTAGGGGTCCTGTCCCAACACCACCACCCGCACCTGGTACAGGGGCGTGTGCTCAAAGGCGGCAAACATTTCTGCACCGGGCGGATAGATGACCTTGCCGGCGTCTTTCTCGGCGCGCAGGAAGGACTTGAGCGATTGCATGTAGGGCTGTTCAAACTCCTCGCGCAATCGGGCCAGCCAACTCGCCTCCAGTTGTATCCCGGCTTCAGCCAAGGCTCAACCCCGATCGCTGCCAATCACTGCATTGCGCAGCAGCGGCGTCCGCTTGCCCTCACCGCGGCGCTCATAGCGTGCCGCCGGGGTATTCACTACCGCATCCAGGGGGGCGGCCTCCAGCGCCGCACTGCGGCGCTCGGCCGGTGCCGGCCGGTAGCAGGTATCACGCAGCCAGGGCTCTCGACCGCGGGATGCCAGAAAACCCTCGATGTCCGCCAGCGGCCATTCCTGGCCGTGGGCGGCACCTGCGGCACGGGTGATGGTCTCGTTCATCAGGGTGCCACCGAGGTCGTTGCAGCCCGCGTCCAGGCAGGCGGCAACCCCCGCTTCACCCATCTTCACCCAGGATGCCTGGATGCTGTCGAAATAGGGGTTGAGGGCCAGCCGTGCCACCGCGTGCATCAGCACCGCTTCGCGGAACGTGGGGCCGCGGCGCGCCTTGCCCTTGAGGTACATCGGTGCCTCCATATGTACGAACGGCAGGGGCACGAACTCGGTGAAGCCACCGGTACGCTGCTGCAGCTCGCGCAGGCGCAACAGGTGCCGCGCCCAATGGCGTGGCTGCTCCACGTGGCCGTACATGATGGTGGCCGTGGTGCGGAAGCCGACCCGATGGGCAGTTTCCATCACCTCCAGCCACTGTGCGGTATTGATCTTGTCCGGGCAGATGATTGCCCTCACCTCGTCATCGAGAATTTCCGCCGCAGTGCCCGGCAGTGTGCCAAGCCCCGCCTCCTTGAGAGCGCGCAGATAGTCCTCCAGTGACAGCCCCAGGGTATGGGCGCCCTGCCACACCTCCAGCGGCGAAAAGGCGTGCACGTGCATGTCCGGCGTGGCGGCTTTGACCGTGGCGAGGATATCCAGATAGGTCTGGCCGGTGTATTCGGGGTGGATACCACCCTGCATGCACACTTCGGTGGCGCCGCGCTCCCAGGCCTCGCGGCAGCGGCGGGCAATCTCGTCCGCATCGAGGTCATAGGGGCGACCGCGCAGGTTTTCGCTGAGCTTGCCCTTGGAGAAGGCGCAGAACTGGCACTTGAAGTAGCAGATATTGGTGTAATTGATGTTGCGATTCACCGCAAAGGACACCCGGTCACCGTGCCGCGCCCTGCGCAGTTGGTCCGCCGCCCGGCAGACCCAGGCAAACTCCGGCCCACGGGCGCGGAACAGGCGTTCAACGTCGGCTTCACTCAGCTCCGCCCCTTCGCGGCAGCGCTCGACGATGTCTAGCAACAGCGGGTCGATATCGGTGTCCGCGGGCACGAGACCCATCTCCTCCAGCACCGCAGTCGGCGGCTGCAGTTGCGCCCCCGGGCACCAGCTATCGCTGCGCGCCAGGCCTTCGGCGTCCGCCTGTTGCAGCACGGGTTCCCGCAGCGCCTCGTCCAGCCACTGCTCCGGCGCGTTCACATAGGAAGGATAAAGCGTCAGCCTCGGCTGCAGTACCTTGCCCGCCGCGGCAGTCTCACTGGCCAACTGCTCGAGATGCGGCCAGGGCGCTTCCGGGTTGACGAAATCCGGGGTGACCGGGGACACACCTCCCCAGTCATTGATGCCCGCCGCGACGATCTGCGGCAGCACGCCCGGACTCAGGTTGGGTGGTGCCTGGATATTCATCTCCGACCCGAACAGGATGCGAGCTACTGCAATCGTCCACAGCAGCTCCTCAAGATCCGGTTCAGGCGCCTGGGCCATCAGCGTGCCCGGCTTGGCACGAAAGTTCTGGATAATCACTTCCTGCAACTGGCGGTGGCGGCGGTGGCTGGCGCGCAGCGCCAGCAGGGATTCGATGCGTTCGCGACGGGTCTCACCTATGCCGATAAGAATGCCCGAGGTAAACGGCACCTGCAGGCGCCCAGCCCGCTCGATGGTCTCCAGTCGTCGTGCCGGCGCCTTGTCCGGCGACCCATAGTGCGGCATACCTTTTTCGCAGAGGCGTTCCGAGGCCGACTCCAGCATGATGCCCATGGAAGCAGACACCCTGCGCAGGGCCAGCATCTCATCGTCATCCATGCAGCCGGCATTGATATGCGGCAGCACGCCGGTCTCTTCCAGCACCCGGCCGGCCACATGGGTGAGATAGGCCAGCGTGGAGTCAAATCCCATTTCCGCAAGTGCATCACGGGCGGCGCGATAGCGTAGCTCCGGGCGTTCACCGAGGGTAAACAGGGCTTCCTGGCAGCCCACCTCAGCGGCCGCCTTGACCTGGGCCAGCACCTCCTCCACCGGCAGATAAGCCTGGGGAATGTGCCGCGGGGTCTGTGCGAAGGTGCAGTAGTGGCAAACATCACGACAGAGCTGCGTAAGCGGTATAAAGACCTTGCGCGAGTAGCTGACAACGCTACCGTGTCCGCGATCCCGCAGGCTGGCTGCCGCCCGCGCCAGGCGCGCCGTATCAGTGAACGCTGCCAGATCCAGCGCCCGGGTGTCGTCCGGTGGGGAGTCCAGCAGCTCCTGCAGCAAAGCATCCGTGGAAAGGTTTTCGTAGCCGGTCATCGCACACCTCGCGTGTTGGCCGCATACAGTTCAGACAGGGCACGCAAGCGCCGCGCGATATCGGAGCGACCGAGAAAAGCGCGGGTATGAGTACCGGCGGCGGCGCCGTCCATCAGCCGCCGCCAGGCGTCTATCAGGTCAGCCGGCTGGTCAACGTCCAGGGCGGCGCCGGCCAGCCGCTGTTCGTCGCAGGCCAGGCCCTGTGCCCGCGCGGCCCGTTGGTGCGCTGCAAAACTGCCGCACCCATAGTGAAATACCGGCAACCCGGAGGTGTGCGCAAGCAGCATATTGGTACCCTCAAGGCGCCGATCCGGCACCAGCAGCAACGCCACATCACGTTCTTCAAATGTGGCCAACGCGTCATCCACCGTAGCCGGAGTCAACAGGGGCAGGTCGCTGTGAACCACCATCACCGACTCAACACCCCTGGCCCTCAGGACTGCGCAACCTGCGGTTACCACTTTGTTGAGACCGCTGGCGTCCAGCGCCGATTCAGGCAGCCAGTCCACGCCGTACTTGGCGGCCAGCATGTCGGCACCGGGGTCATCGGAAATCAACAGTACACCCGTCAGCGCGGCAGACCCCGTCAGGGCCGTCAGCACGTCCTCCGCCATGGCCTGTGCCAGTGCCCGTCGCTCGTGGGATGCCAGCACCCCGCCCAGCCGGGTCTTGGCCTGCACCAGGTCTTTCATCGGCAGCAGCGCCCAGCAGCCCTGCTGCTTCACCTGCGAAGGATGCACGCCACTCATGCTGCCGGCATGCCAGCGTCTGCCAGCAGCACGCGCGCCAGTTGCTCGCGATCTGCCAGTGTCTTCATTACCGTGGGCGCAGTCATCACACGCATTGCCGGCTCCTCAATTCTGCCCGCCAGTGTAGCGTCAGATTCATCCAACACGAAAGTGTCCACCAGGCCGCGGTAGTGTTGTACCACGGAGACCGCGCTCACCGGCAGGCCCAGTTCGACCATCATTTTCGCCGCCGGCCCCTTCAGGGCCCGATCGCCAACGATAGGAGACACCGCGTACAGCGGTGCGGGTGAGGCCTGCAAGGCTTGCCTTACACCGGGCAGGCCCAGGATGGGATCCACACTGACAAAGGGATTGGAGGGGCAGATCACAATCAACGCCAGCGCCGGGTCCTCCAGCAGCGCCATGAATTCTGGCAGCGGGCTTGCCGCTGCCTGTCCCTCGAAGCGGAAACCGCGAACTTCAGGGCGGCATTGCTCGCGCACGAAATACTGCTGGAAAGGCAGCTCACCTTCACTGCAGGTGACCAGGGTCCGCACCGGGTCGTCGGACATGGGCAGCAGCCGCGCACTGACTCCCAGCGCGGCGCACAGTCGGGCTGTAGCGCCACTCAGGCTGCCACCGGCTCGCAGCATCGCGGTGCGATGAATATGGGTGGCCAGATCGCGATCACCGAGCTGGAACCACTGTTCAGCGCCAAGGCCACCCAGCGCGTCGAGGCACTGCCAGCTCTCCCCCGCCAGGCCCCAGCCACGTTCCTGGTCATTGATGCCGGCCAGGGTATACATGACCGTATCCAGGTCGGGTGCGATATACAGTCCCAGGTGCTCGAAGTCATCGGCGGTGTTGGCCACCACCGTGAGCGAACCTCCGGGCAGCACCCGGTCGAGCCCAAGCGCCAGCTTGGCGCCACCGACGCCTCCCGAGAGTGCCAGGACCTTCTTCACCGGGCCGCCCCGAGCATCAGCGGAACATATCCATGGCGCGCGGCCGCAACAGGGATTCCGAACCCTGTTCTGACGCCTGCCACAGGGCGCCGCGAATCAGCACGGCAGGACAGCCCTGGTCGGCCTGCCCCATGAGTAACGACGCCGCCGCCGCCAGTTCGTCAGCGACCGCCACTTCGGTGACTTCCAGCGGGCGGCCAAACAGATCCAGCCGGCCCACCTGGTCCTCCACCGGATCGATGCCGCTGGTACCCAGGGCGAAGCCCTGGGTGCCCTGGCGCCAGGCCCGCCCGGCACTGTCATTGATGATAACTGCCAGCCCGGGCACAAAAGCCGCCTCCAGCGATCGACGCAGCCGGGCCGCGCTGGCATCGGGGTTCTCCGGCAACAGCAAAACCTGCGGGTCCCCGCCGCCCGGCAGGTTGGAACGATCAATGCCCGCATTGGCGTGCACATAGCCCAGGCGGTGTTCAACAATGATGACGCCAGGGCGCACTCGCAGCACCTCGCGGGATTCATCGAGGATAAGCTGGACCAGTTCGGGCTCCTTGTCGGCCTGCTCAGCGAGCTGCTTTGCCTGCTCGCCGGGCGTCACGGAAGACAGCGTGACGTAGCGACCCTCTGCCTTGCTGACTACTTTCTGGGCGACCACCAGCAGGTCGCCTGCGACCAGTTCGATGGCCTGATCCCGCAGCACCGCCAGCACCACTGCGGCAAGGTCATCCCCCGGCTGTACCAGGGGAAAAGGGAGTAGCGGTACAAGTTGTACCGATGGGATCATTCAGCGCTGTCCGGTCCCGTGATGGAGATGCCGGCGTGGCATTTGTACTGGCGATTGATGGTAATCAGTACCGACGTCAGTGCTTCGGCTGCCGCCGCATTGGCGATGGGCCCGGCGTGGAAACCGCGCATGCCAGCGGCTTCCACCAGGGTAATCACCTCGCCACGCGCATCCTTGCTGTCGCCGGTGACCAGCACGTCGCACTCGATGCCGTGACCTTCCTGCAGGTGATGGGCCGCCACGTTCTGGAAAGCGGACACGACCTGCACGGACTCTCCCAGCAGGTCCTGGGCGATCTGGCCGGCTGAACCGCCCTCGGGCAATTGCACCCGCCCTACCTTCGGCGGCACCAGGGGTACGGTGACGTCGACGAGAATCTTGCCTTGCAGTGCACTGCTGACGTGTTCCAGGGTGCTGACCTGGTGCGCAAACGGCACGGTGAGCGTCACAATATCGGCGGCCTGTGCCGCGGCAAGGTTTTCCATGGCCTCGACGGACACTTCCGCGACACCCCGCTCAGCCATCACCTCGTGCAGGTCTGCAACCGCTGCCTCCGCTTTTTCCTGAGTGCGCGAGCCGATAATGACCCGGTAGCCAGCCTGGGCCCAACGCCGTGCAAGCCCGGTGCCGAGATCACCTGTGCCCCCCAGTATTGCCAATACTGGCAGCGATTCGTTCGTCATAGATAGTTCCTCTGGATTGCAGGCCCGCCGCCGGCGGGTGACTGTTTGATTACCTGGATATTGGAACCCCGCTTCCGGCGAGGGTAGGATTGTGCCCCGGCATATTATGTAACTCACACCCCCATAACAAGCCGCGGAAAGCCTCTGTTGGCACGCCGCCGGGCAGCAAGAAGCAAGGGATGCAGCGCATGGATAACCCCCTCGACCTGACAGGCAAAACCGCCGTTGTCACCGGCGGCGCCCGCGGCGTTGGTCGCGGCATCAGTGAGCGACTGCTGGAAGCCGGGGCCGAGGTGCACATTTGTGGCCGCAATGCACCGGACGCGCTCCCCACCGCAGGCGGGCAAACCGCCCTGTTTCACCGCTGCGACGTGCGCGACGCCGAGCAGGTCGATACCTTTATCGCCGCCGTCGTCGACGCCGGCGGTGGCCTCGACATCCTGGTAAACAATGCCGGTGGCGCTCCGGCGGCAGATGCCGCCACCGCCTCGCCGCGCTTTTCCGAGGCCATCATCAAACTCAACCTGCTGGCACCACTGCTGCTAGCCCAGGCGGCCAACCGGGTGATGCAGGAACAGGACAGCGGCGGCAGCATCATCAATATTTCCAGTGTCAGCGCGCAGCGACCTTCACCCGGCACCGCCGCCTACGGGGCCGCCAAAGCGGGATTGACCAGCCTGGGCTCCTCCCTGGCAGTGGAATGGGCACCCCGGGTCAGGGTCAACACGGTCCTTTGCGGCCTGGTGCTGACCGAGCAGGCCCACCTGCACTATGGGGATGCGGAGGGCATCGCCCGGGTAGCGGCCACCGTTCCCCTGGAACGCATGGCACAGCCCCGCGATATCGGTGATGCCTGCCTGTTCCTCGCTTCGCCCCTGGCCAGCTATATCAGTGGCGCGAGCCTGCTGGTGCACGGTGGCGGAGAGAAGCCCGCCTTCCTGGATGCCGCCAGTATCGGCAAAGACTGACGCAGGACGCCAAGTCCGTCACAAGCCTGCCAAGCCGGTTTGTAAACCCCGCGGTCGATCAGGTTATACTCACTAAGCTACGTGAAATTGGCTTGACGGGTGTTGCCGCGATTTCGTGTGCGCCGCTGCGGGCACAAAAATCGCTTCCAGGAAAGCCAACGCAAGAGACCGCTGGACGCTGCCGCGGGTAGCCGTCCCTGGCACAGTGCTTATGACGGTTGACGTGATGGCATACACAGCGGAATCAAAAACGCCCTGGCGAACGGCAAATATGCCATTCGCCACAATAAGGGCGAAAGCTAAAACAAAAGCAAAAACAAAGGTTAAACATGTCGCAAGCTGAGGTACTGCCGGAATCTCACTCGGCGGAGCTTCACCTGGAAGGTGGAGCGAGCTACGCAGGCCAGGTCAGCGAGCTACTTGAACACGGCTTGCTGATAAGCGGTGTCCACCGAATCAGTGCGGAAAGCGCTGTTGATGCGCTGAAGATTCCGGTAGGCGCGCGGGCCACCCTCGCCTTCGGCAATGTCTACGATGAAGACGGAACGCCGCTGGACGTACCGGTAGCGATCAACTCCGTGCACGGCCGTTCAATCAATCTCGAAATTCGCTCCCATGACGAGCAATACGTTGAACGTATACGCCGGCTGCTGCTGCCAGCGGGCGCAGTCAAGTCGGGTAGCGATGCCAGCGCCAACCTGGAGGCTTTCAGGGACCGCGCCCTGCGCCAGGCCGACAGCCTGATCGACCCGTTCATCATGGACGCTGCCGACAGGATGATGGATCTCGCCTCTCAGCACGGCAATCGCGACCGGCAGGACGCCCTGTTCGAAGCCATGAACATCCTGCGACGCGACCACCAGGAAATGCGAGAGATTTTCGGCAAGCAGATAGCAGGCTTTTTCGACGAGCCGCTGCGCCCCAGGAAGGAATCCGACGAAGACCTCGGGTCGGTGGATGTTGAGGACCTGGGTCTGGTCGACATCCAGGACTTCGAGGATTCACTCACCATCGACCGTATCGTGAGAGAAGCACAGCGCAAGCTCGGACTGCCCATGGAGGCGCTGACCATTCGTTTTGCCGACATGTGCGGCACTGAACCCATGGACACCCGGCTTCCGGTGCATGTTGCGCAGTTTTGCAGCGCGTTTCGCGAGGCCGTCATCGGCGGCGGCGTCAACACCGTCGTGGTCTCGGACCTCTACAAGTTTTTTGACAACGAAATCGTCAAGAAGCTGGCGCCCTACTACAAAAGCCTCAACACCTTCCTGCGAGATCGCGGTGTGCAGCCGGGTATCGACGAGGATCTTGAGAAAAATGGATCACTGTTCGAGCGTCTCCAGAAAGAGCGCGCCAAGTCTGCACCCCGGCCCAAGCCCGCATCAGCACCGCAGCCTGATCTGCCCAGTGAGACGGAGACTGCAGATCTGCAGGCAGAGGCCCAGAATGCCGGCCTCGCATCGGCACCCGTGCCCGGCTCGGGCGGGGCGGCAACGTCTGGCGCAGCGGCTGCTGGCGGCACACCCGGCACGGGTGGCGCGCCGGTAGACCCGGCGGTCGGGGGCGCACATCCGGGAGGCGCCGCGGCAGGCGGGGTTCCGCAGGAAGCGATTCCACACGGGGGTGTTCAGCAGGGCGGCGTCCCGCAGGGCGGAGCTCCCGAGGGCGGCGTCCCACAGGGCGGTGTTCAACAGGGTGGCGTTTCACAAGGCGGTATCCCACAGGGTGGCGTCCCGCAGGGTGGTGTTCAACAGGGTGCTGCTCCACAGGGAGGGGTTCAACAGAGCGGTATCCCGCAGGGCGGCGTTCAACAGGGCGCGGTTCAACAGGGCGGTGTCCCGCAGGGCGGCGTTCAACAGGGAGGGGTTCACCAGGGCGGTGTACCACAGGGCGGCGTTCAACAAGGTGGCGTTCCCTCCGGTACCGCGGCCACGCCCGGCGGCGTTCCCAGCCCCATACCCGCCAGTGACGGCGGCCTGGCCGCGCCACCTCAGGCACCTGTCGGCGGTGCCGCAAGCCGGCACTTTGATGCGCCCACGCTTTATCGCTCGGTCATTGATGCGCTCAACTTCCGCAGGGCCGCGCCGGTGGAAAGCGGTGGCACCCTGGCAGGCGATGCGGGCACCGGGTCGGGCAGCGGCGGTCCGCCGGCCACCTCGGGCGCCCTGGCCAATGTGCTGTCGCAACTGCAGTCCAATGAGCAGGTGCGCTCGGAACTGCGCGAGCAGCGCTCGGTGCGCCAGTATCTCGCTGACCGCCAGGACAGCATGCCGGGCCTGGAGGGCACCGACGGCTTTGAGACAGACAGCATCAATCAGCTCGACCTGGTAGACAATCTGTTCTCGGATATATCCGTCGAAGTGGACGTGGAGCCGGAACTGCGCCCCATCGTTGGCGACCTGCAGATTCCGCTGGCAAAGCTGGCCCTGCTGGAACCCCAGTTCTTTGCCGACCCGTCGCACCCGGCCCGCGGAGTGATCGACAAGGTGACTCAACTGGCCAACTCCAGCAACTATCCCAATCGGGCGCTGGAAGCCAAGGTCTCCGCGATCATCGACAATATCGTCCAGAACTACCAGACCGACAGCCAGGTGTTTGCCAACGCCCTGAACGAGTTGGAGCGCCTGTCAGCACAACAGAAGAAGGCGCTGGAACGCAACGTCGAACGCGTCGTCAAGACCCAGGACGGACAGGAAAAGCTGCGCAAGGCGGAAAAAGCCGTAGATAAAGTGTTGCGCACACGCATCCGCCCGCCCCAGGCACCCCGCCCACTGGTGGACCTGGTCGACAAGGGCTGGCGCGATCTTCTGAAACTGACCTTCGTCAAGCAGGGCCCCAACAGCCGCGCCTGGAAGGACTACGTCAAAACCCTCGACCTGTTATCCCTCTGGTTGATGCAGAAAAAGCAGGGTGAGGAAGAGGACGAGCAGGTGCAGGTGGAACGCGCCCTCGAGGCCGAGCCGCTGCTCGATATGGTCAGCCAGCAAATCTCCGAAGCCCTGCCCACCCACATGGAACACGAGCCGGTGCTCGACAATTTGCGTGAGGTGCTCGCGGGCCGCGCTGAACTCGAGTACGTCGAGGTGGAGCCCCCCGAAGATACAGAGGAACGCGACCCCGAAAAAATCCGGGAAAAAGTCCAGAGCCTGCCCCGCCTGCGCCGCTGGGTACAGCGCGTGGAAGACCTGGAGCGCGGTACCTGGCTGACCTATCGCGACAAGCAGGGGGCCAAGCGGCGCATGCAGCTGGCCTGGATCAATGAAGACGGCGACCGCTTCATCTTCGTCAATGAGCGCGGCCAGAAGGTGGCCGATGTCACCGGGGTCGAGCTGGCGCGTCAGCTGTCGAGGGGTGTCAAGCCGCCCACCCCCAGTGAAGAACTGCCGCTGGTGGACCAGTCCATGTACAAGACCCTGGAACACGTCCAGCGCTCACTCAGCTTCGAGAAGAACCACGACAGCCTGACCCGGCTTATCAACCGCGACACCTTCCTGGACCAGCTCGAGCAGGCGCTGCAGCACGCCAAGGCCAAACGCTCCAGCCACGCCCTGCTCTACATCGACATCGACAAGTTCGGCCTGGTCAATCAGGTCTACGACGAGACCACCGGCGACCAGATCCTGGTGGAGTTCGGCAAGCTGCTCGCCCAGCAGCACGACCGCAAGGTCTCTTCCGCCCGCCTGCAAGGGGATCGCTTTGCGGTGCTGTTGCTGGATCGCACCCTGGAGCAGTCGATCGCCCACGCGGAGAGCATCCGCAGCGACATAGAGAGCAGCCCCGTGGACGTGAATGGCGAGAAAATCTCGTTCACCGTGTCGGTTGGCGTTGCCGCCATACTCGACCACAGCGAGTCGGTGGAAGCAGTGCTCGGCAAAGCCCAGCTGGTATCCCGACAGGCCAAGAAGGAAGGCGGCAACCGAGTGGTGCAGTTCAACGAGGACCGGGCCCGCGCGGATGCCTACAAGTCCGAGGAAGCGGAAGCGATCAAGCAGATCGAGCACACCCTGGATACCAAGAATTTTGTGCTGCAGGCCCAGCCCATCGCCCGCGCGGACCTGGTGGATGGCGAGCTCGAAGTTGAGCACTACGAGATTCTCATGGCCATTGCCGACGACAACGGCAAGCTCAGTTCACCGCAGGACTTCATCAAGAGCGCCGAACAGTTCGGCTATATGGTTCAGGTGGACCAGTGGGTTGTGCGCCAGGTATTCAGCTGGATCAGCCAGATGATGGACGAGGAGAAAGACGTGCCCAACCTCGCTATCAACCTGTCCGGGAACAGCGTCACCGACGACAGCTTTATGGAGTTCCTGTTCGAGGCCATCTCGGAATACGGGGTGGGGACCAGCAAGATTTGCTTCGAGATCACCGAAACCGGCACTATCAACAACATGGTGAAGGCCACGGACTTCGTCAACGAGTTCAAGAACATTGGTTGCAAATTCTCCATTGACGACTTCGGCACCGGCCTGGCCTCCCACTCCTACCTGCGAGACCTGCCGGTGGATTACGTGAAGATCGACGGCACTTTTATCAAGAATATCCACGAGAACGCCAAGGACTTCGCCATGGCCAAGTCCATCAACGACCTCTCCCACTTCCTGGGCATGGAAACCATCGCCGAGTTCGCCGAGAACGACGCAGTCATCGCCAAGCTGCGCGAAATCGGCTGTGACTATATCCAGGGCTGGGGTGTCGGCCGCCCCGCCCCCCTGACCAGCCTGACCGACAAGCTGGAGATGATGGAAAAATAGGCGATGAGCCCTTCGCCGTCCGCGCCCGCGGACTCCACAGACACCGGCTTCGAGGAGCTGATCGGCTTCATATATGAAGGCCCTCTGCAGGATAAGCCCTGGCGCAGCTTCCTGCCGGCGCTGCGCCGGGCGCTGGATGCTCAGGTGGTCTCCCTGGTGCTGAGGCCTCCCGCCGCAGGCGACCGCGGTGTGATTCTCAACTGCCAGCGCAGTGAAACCGGTGAGGACGACCTCGCTGACCCCAGCGACTGGGAAGCAATGACCTACCAGGAGCAGTTTTTTGCCATTGACCCGTTTGTAAACCTGCCCCCGGGGAAGGTGGTTACCCAGCGCGAGCTGATCCCGGACGACGAACTGCTGGTGTCCGACTACTACCTGAATTACCTGAAGCCCATAGGCCTATTCCATATTCTCGGCGTCGACACCGTCGAGCCTGATGGCATGCAGGCGCGCCTGCGCATCGCACGACGCCCGGATGAACCGGCCTTCGATGACCAGCACAAGCACTTCTGTGAACGGCTCCTGCCCCACCTTCGGCGCGCCATCCAGATTCACGCCCGCCTCAGCCGCACCGAGTCCGAACGCGACCTGTATGCCGACGCCGTCGACCAGCTGGCCGTGGCTACCCTGGTACTGGATGAACGCGGACGGGTGCTGAACACCAACTCAGTCGCGTCGGCGCTGCTCGACAGCGACGACGGTCTGGGACTGCTGGAGCAGCGGCTTCACGTCCAGGACCGGGGCACCAACACCCAACTGCAGGCCATGATCCAGGCTGCCATCGCCGCCCAGCGGGCCGGCACTGCCGGCATGGTGCGGGCACTGCGGGTGCCGCGCCCCAGCGGCCTGCAGGATTACGGCCTGGTCCTGCGCCCGGTACCTTTGGCGGAATGGGCCGAGGGCCAGTCCAGCCCCAGTGTGGCGGTGTTTATCAGCGACCCGGCCCTGGCGGAGGGACCTGACAGGCAGCCCAGCGAGCTGTCCCGGAAACTGCTGCAGGAACTGTTCCAGCTAACACCGGCAGAGGCGTCGCTGGCCCTGCGCCTGGCCCAGGGGCTGAGCCTGGCCGAGGTCTCCGAGCAGCAGAGCATTTCGCAGCACACCGCCCGCGCCCAGCTAAAGTCGATTTTCGCCAAGACCGGCGCCACCCGCCAGGCGGAGCTGGTGCGGCTGGTGCTGAAAAGCGTCGCCAGCCTGGGTTGAGTCGAGCGCGTCGGGCAGGGCGCGCCAGGCGGCACGCACCCTGCGCCAGGGCTACTCCGGCATCTGGAACTCGTGGCCCCACAGACTGGGTCGCGAAGACACCGTAGGCGTGTAACCCTCCCAGTCCATCTGCAATCCTTCGCAGCCGAACTCCAGGGCAAAGCCTCCCGGAGTAGCCATATAGAAGGAGAGCATGCGGTCGTTGGTATGGCGCCCCAGGGTGGACGTTACCGGAATATTGCGCTCAAGCACCCGGTCCAGGCAGTAGCCCACTTCATCGATGGAGTGCACTTCCACCATCAGGTGCACACAGCCAGACGGCATCTCCGCCTGGTACAGGGCCAGGCTGTGGTGCCGGGGGTTTTGCACGTGCATGAAGTTGAGGCCCTGGCCGGGATCGGCCGGGTCCTCGCTGAAGTGGAAGTGCATATAGTCGGTATCACCGAATCCCAGTAAATCGCGGTAGAACGCGTGGGTTTCAATGAGATTCGGCGCAGGTAGCACCGCATGCCCGAAACCCATATCGCCGTTGAAGCCAGTTTCGAAACCGGGGATACCGGCGGGAGAGACAAACTTGTCATAAGACAGGGCGGCGCCGTGATAAAGCTCCAGGGTATTGCCAGCGGGGTCCTCCAGACGCACCAGCGCCTGCACCTGGCGCTCGGCACACTCCGCCTCGGTGCCCCCCGTGTACGCCACACCAGCTGCCTCCAGGGACTCGCAGGCGGCGGCGAAATCTGCCGCCGACGCCAGCTCCCAACCGCACAGCAGCAGTCGATCCCGGTCGCCCGGCAAAATCGCGAACCGGTAGGGACGGGCATCCATTTTCAGGTACAGCGCGCCCTCCTCGCCGGGCACCAGCATCATTCCCAGCACTTCGGTACCGAAGCTGGCCCACTGGGCCGGATCGGCGGATTCAATACGCACATAACCCAGACTGCGAACGTTCATAGGCATTCCTCAGATTTTTGGCCATTCTGGCGACAGCCCTCGCAGCCGGTCAACCGCTCCGGGCAGCGTCACTGACCCGGTTCAGGCCTATATACCACCCCCGTTAACCCTACTTATTCTGCGGTCTTGACCTGTATCAAGCTCCCCCGGAAGCAGCGTTGTTATGCTCTCCGCCAGAGGCTCAGACTGTATGGACAAATTGGTGGAAAAACCGGGGCAGCAGGACATGGCGCTGGTGCAAAAATACGCACGCAGTGGTCCGCGTTACACCTCCTACCCGACTGCGCCGCAGTTTGGCGAGCAGTTCCCGATGGAGGACTACCTGAGCGACGCCCGCAGCCACCAGTTGGGCTCGCTGTCGCTGTACGTTCACATCCCCTTCTGCCAGGACATCTGCTACTACTGCGCCTGCAACAAGATCGTGACCCGGGAGCCCGGTGCCGCACAGCGCTACCTGGCCTCCCTGCGCCATGAAATTGCCATGCAGGCTGAGCTGCACGGCGGCCGACGGCCCGTGCGCCAGATGCACTGGGGCGGTGGTTCACCCACCTACCTGGACAATGCAGAGGTCACCGAACTGATGCACGACCTCGCCAGCCACTTCACCCTGCTGGACAGCGGCCTGCGCGAGTACTCGGTAGAGCTTGACCCGCGCACCACGGCGCGGGGGGCAATCCCTCTGATGAAGGCCCTGGGCTTCAACCGGGTGAGCCTGGGTATCCAGGACTTCGACCCGCTGGTGCAGAAGTCGATCAATCGCGTGCAGCCCTACAAGATGGTGCGCAAGCTGGTGGA
Source organism: Halieaceae bacterium (assembly GCA_028280635.1). Taxonomy (GTDB): domain Bacteria; phylum Pseudomonadota; class Gammaproteobacteria; order Pseudomonadales; family Halieaceae; genus JANQIO01. The sequence goes on from JANQLM010000026.1 coordinate 21,621, forward strand.
CGAGATTCGCCACTTCGATTTCAGGTCCATCAGCTTCGACCTGATCTACGGGCTGCCCCACCAGGACAGCATCACCATGCAGGAGACCCTGCAAAAGGTGCTGGAACTCAAGCCCGATCGCATCGCCTGTTTCAACTACGCGCACCTGCCGGAGCGCTTCAAGTCCCAGCGCGCCATCGACCGCATGACCCTGCCGCTGGCGTCTGACAAGCTGCAGATGCAGTGGCAAATTGCCGAAACCCTGCAGGCAGCCGGCTACCTGCACATCGGCCTCGATCACTACGTCCTGCCCGATGACGATCTCGCCCTCGCCCAGCGCGACGGCAAGCTGCAACGCAATTTCCAGGGCTACTCGCTGCTGCTGGCAGACGACCTGGTGGGCATGGGCTTATCGTCCATCAGTCAGGTGGGCGACTACTATGTGCAGAACGCCCGTGACCTGGATGCCTATTACGAGGAAATCTCCCGCGGCCGGCTGCCCATCCATCGCGGTTACCGCACCAGTTCCGAAGACCGGCTGCGTCGCCACGTCATCATGTCGCTGATTTGCAACCTGTCGCTGGATCTCGATAGCTGTGACGTACCCGCCGGCGCCAGTTTCTGGCAGCACTTCGGTGAGGAGGCCGAATCCCTGCGGGAGATGGAAGCCGACGGCCTGCTGTCATTGGAAGAGGGGGCCATACACGTCACCGAGCAGGGGAGGCCATTCCTGCGCAACGTTTGTATGGTGTTTGACCAGTATCTGAACCCACCGGAAGCCGCTGCCAACGCACCGCGCTATTCCGCGGTGATTTGACGGACTATACTATTGGAAATTTGTCCGGGGGGGCTTATGGATATTCCTGCAAAAACTGTGGGTGATTCTGCGAGTGCGCGTCGATGCACCCATGACTACCGGGTGAGCTGTGGCAATTGCCGGCTCAATTCTCTCTGCCTACCGATCGCGCTGGACTCAGCCGACGTAGAGCGCCTGGACAATATCATTCAGCGCGGCAAACCGTTGCAGAAAGGGGAGCACCTCTACCAGGAAGGCGTGACCTTCTCGGCGGTGTACGCGGTACGCTCCGGTGCGATCAAAGCCTACCGGGTTACAGACGACGGGCGCGAGCAGGTCACCGGCTTCTACTTCCCCGGCGAGATCCTGGGCATGGACGGCATCAGCAAGAATGCTCACGCCTGCTCGGCCCGCGCCCTGGAAACCGCAGCCGTCTGCGAGATTCCCTTCAGCGCCCTGCAGGAGCTGAGCGCGCAGATGCCGGAACTGCAGCGTCACTTTTTCCAGCTGATGAGCCGCGAGATTACCGAAGACCAGCAGCTCATCACCCTGCTCAGCAAGAACACGGCGGAAGAGCGTATTGCCGCGTTGATGCTCAGCATCTCCGCACGCAATTCCCGCCGCAAGCTGAGCGCCACCCAGTTCCGCCTGCCGATGTCACGCATCGATATCGGCAACTACCTGGGCCTGACGGTAGAAACCGTCAGCCGGGTGTTCAGCCGTCTCCAGAAACTCGAGATCCTCGAGGTCAGCAACAAGGAGATCAAGATTCTCGACCTGGATGGCCTGAATGACATTGCCAACGTCCAGGTACGCGAGGACGAGGACTAAGCACGGGGTTGCCGGAACAGCCGGAATATAGCTTTGCCGGGGCCGGGATACCCGGCGCCATAAACGAAGGCGGTGACAAGAACACCGCCCGTCCACAAACGAGGGGTGAATCGATGTTCAATCATGCATTGGGCTTGTTGGTGCAGCCGAGTGTGCAGTGGCAGCGTGTCGCAGACCTGCCCACACCCACCATGAAAACCATGGTGCTGTTTCCCGCCATCATGGCCTTGCTGCCTTCCATAGCCTGGTATTACGGCACCACCAACATCGGCTGGACCGTCGGCGACGGCGGTGCCATACGGCTCACCAAAGACAGCGCACTGATGCTGATCATCCTGTTCTACTGCGCCATGGTCGGCTCCATCGCCGTCATCGGCTACTTCATCCACTGGATGTCAAAGACCTACGGCGCCGATTCGAGTCTTGCCAAGGGCCTTGTCATTGCCGGCTTTACCGCCACCCCGCTGTTCGTTGCCGGGGTCGTTGGTTTTTATCCGGTACTCTGGCTCGATATGCTTATTGGTGTGGTAGCGGTTTGCTGGTCGGTGTACCTCATGTACCTGGGCATACCGATCGTGATGCGCATTCCCGAGGAGCGCGGCTTCCTGTTCTCAAGTGCCGTTCTAGCGATTTGCCTGGTGATCCTGGTCTGCATCCTGGTGGGCTCGGTGATCCTTTGGGACTTCGGTGCCGGACCGGCCTTTACTGACGCCTGAGCCGGCGGCACCGGCACCAGACATTCAAGGATTCTTTAGATGAGCGATACAGCCATGAGTGGGAGTGAAGCCATGAGCTCGGATGCAACCGCCGCAAGCGGCATGGTGCAGATGCACGTGGACAAGGGCACCCTGGCCCACCCGGTCTACAACTACAAGG
>JANQLM010000025.1 GCA_028280635.1 Halieaceae bacterium
CGCCCGGGCCTACGCCGAGCGCACCGCCGCGGTCTACCGCCGCATCGAGGCCCTGCCCAAGCCGGTGATCGCCCAGATCGACGGCTACTGCATCGGCGGCGGCCTCAACCTCGCAGTCTGCTGCGACCTGCGTTTCTGCTCGACGCAGTCCCAGTTCGCCATGCCGGCCGCCCGCCTGGCCCTGGGCTACCCCGCCGCGGCGATCAAGCGGCTGGTCGACGTCGTCGGCCAGGGCGCCACCCGCGACCTGATGCTGAGCGCCCGCCGCATCGACGCCGAGACGGCCCTGCGCATCGGCCTGGTGCAGCAGGTGGTGGCGGCCGACGCGCTGGCGGCCTTCGTCGCCGACTACGCCGCGCAGGTCGCCGCCAACGCTCCCCTGACCCTACGCGCCATGAAGCTGATCGCCGCCGAGCTGCTCAAGGGCCCGGCGGAGCGCGACGACGGACTCTGCGAGTCGCTGGTCGAGGCCTGCTTCGCCAGCGAGGATTACGAGGAGGGTCGCCGGGCGTTCTTGGAGAAGCGGGAGCCGGCGTTTCGAGGGCGGTAGGGCGTGAGCCCACGAGCGGCGATGTCCGGTTCCGGCGGTGATCTCGTAGCCTAGGTCCTCTACACCGCGTTGGCCTCAGGCCGGACTTCAAGACGAGCGCCGACTCCTGGCGCCAGGACCGCGATGCCCACAGAAACTTGAAGATCAGATTGACATCTCATGATTGTATATCCGATTCCTTGCAGATACCATTGACTCGCTGAACTCAGTCCAATGTAGACCATGGAAGGAAGATCCTATGGCTGTGGACAAAGACGTATTTCACGTCCTCACGGTTACTGGTTTTTCGCCGAACAGCTTCGATGAAGCGGCCAAGAACGCCGTCGAAGGGGGCTGGGAAAACCACCGTGAAGAGTTCGCGAAATTCGTTTCCTACGAAGTCGTCAAAACGGGCGGCAACATAGTGATGAAAGGCGAAACTCCTGTCGTTGGCTACAGCGCAACCGTGGCGATTTCTGCAGTTCACAAGCCCCATGGTCACTAGGACCAAGGGGCAATTCGCCATTCCTTGAGCGTGCAATCTGCGGCGCGCTCTTTATGTTCGAAAGGGGCGCGGTGGGGTAGCGCACCACAACCATGCTTCTCGCCGCGCCTCGGAGGACTGGCGGTGTGCTCGATCATTCCGGCGTAGTGCCGGTAGCGTCGGACGTCACTGACCCCGGCATCAAAGGCAACTCATGCAACCGAGACGAACTGCTCCAACAATTACGGCCCCTGGCATTATCCGGAAAAACTCATCCCTCTGTGCCTCACAAATATCCTGCGCGGGCTGCCACTGCCGATCTACGGCGATGGCATGAATATCCGTGACTGGCTGTTTGTCGAGGACCACTGCCGCGGTATTGAGCTGGTGCTTGAGGGTGGCGCTATCGGCGAGACCTACAATATCGGCGGCAACAACGAGTGGGCCAATATCGATATCGTCGAGCTGTTGTGCAGCCGGGTCGATGCCCGCTTTGCCGAGCGTGCCGAGTTGGCGGGGCGTTTCCCGGACTCACCGGCCGCCGCGGGTGGGGAAAGCAGCAGCCTGATCGAGTTTGTCACCGACCGCGCCGGTCACGACCGCCGCTACGCCATTGACGCCAGCAAGATCAGCAGTGAGCTTGGCTACCGCCCCCAGCACAGTTTTGAGAGTGGCGTCGAGGTGACCATCGACTGGTACCTGGACAATGAGGCCTGGTGGCGCCCGCTACTCAAGGTATAAGCCCGCTGCTCAAGTCCTGACGTGATGTCGCGGTTAGTCGAATAGTGGGATCGCGTCCCAGGACAGGCCGGCGGCGTCCTTACTCGAGAGAATAGGTTTCTCACCGTCCAACAGCGGCCAGTTGATGCCGAGCACCGGGTCGTCCCAGCGCAGGGAGATCTCGGATTCCGGGTGATAGTAATCGGAGGTCTTGTAGAGAAAGTCGGCACTGTCCGAGAGTACGTAGAAGCCGTGGGCAAAGCCTGGCGGCATCCACAGCATGGTGTGTTCCTCGGCACGTAGTTCCAGGCCGAACCACTGGCCGAAACTCGCGCTGCCCTGGCGCAGGTCTACCACCACGTCATACACCGCGCCGGCAGTGACGCGCACCAGTTTCCCCTGTACCTGCTCGGTCTGGTAGTGCAACCCGCGCAGGATTCCTCGGCTGGAACGGCTGTGGTTGTCCTGCACAAAGCGGATGTCGAGTCCGGCCTCGGTGAAGGCTCGGTCATTCCAGCTTTCCATGAAGAAGCCGCGCTCGTCGCCGAACACCCGTGGCCTTATCACCAGCACCCCCTCCAGGGGCGTGCTTTCAAACATCATCGTGAACCACCTCGCTGTGCAGCGGCAGCCGGGTCAGGTATTCACCGTAGCCGGATTTTTTCAGCGGCGCTGCCAGCGCCAGCAGTTGCTCTTCGCTGACAAAGCCCTGGCGATAGGCGATTTCCTCCGGGCAGGCCACTTTCAGTCCCTGGCGCTCTTCCACCACACGGATGAAGTTGGCGGCGTCCAGCAGCGAGTTGTGGGTGCCGGTGTCCAGCCAGGCTGTACCGCGGCTCAGTACCTGCACCTGCAGGTCGCCGCGGGACAGGTAGGCGAGGTTCACGTCGGTAATCTCCAATTCGCCGCGGGCCGATGGCGTGATGTTGTGGGCGATATCGATCACGTCGTTGTCATAAAAGTAGAGTCCGGTGACCGCGTAGTGGGACTTGGGCTGCGCGGGCTTCTCCTCGATGTCGATGGCGCGGCCTTCGGTGTCGAAACTCACCACCCCGTAGCGCTCCGGGTCGGTCACGTAGTAGGCGAACACCGAAGCGCCGCTTTCCACCTGGCCGGCGGCCTTGAGCTTCTGTGACAGCCCGCCGCCATAGAAGATGTTGTCCCCCAGCACCAGGCTCACCGGCCTGTCGCCGACAAAGTCCTTGCCGATGATAAAGGCCTGCGCCAGGCCATCGGGGCTGGGTTGTACGGCGTAGGTGAGCTCAATACCCCACTGGTTACCGTTGCCCAGCAGGTCGACGAAGGCCTCCTGGTCACGGGGTGTAGTGATGATCAGCACGTCGCGAATACCGGCCAGCATCAGGGTCGCCAGCGGGTAATAGATCATCGGCTTGTCGTACACCGGCATCAATTGCTTGCTGACGGTGCTGGTCAGCGGGTGCAGGCGGGTGCCGGAGCCGCCCGCGAGGATGATGCCCTTGTAGGCGCTGTCAGGCATGTTGGTCCCGTATACCGGTTCGCAAAGCCGCGCATTATACGTCGATTTTCCGAGGCCCGCTGGGGCCGGTGGATGCCCTGGACGACCCGGCGCCGACTGGATTTTTAAGTGAGCGCTGATTACACTCGAGCGTTTTGTTTTGGGTCATCGCCGGGTGCTCTGCCGGGTGAGTTCGCGGGTCGCCATTGCGCCGCCACGGGAGCACTCAATTACAGGAGGAAAGCGTCCCCACGGCGCATCCAGATGCAGGCTGAGAAACTTGGCTCGGGCCCGATTGCGCGTAGCGCCCACCTGTCCGGTATGCACAGTACCGGTAGGGCGCGCCTGCCCGAGCGCCCACTGCGTATTGCCCTGCTGGGTTATCGCAGTCAGCCCTTTGGCGGCGGCCAGGGTATTTATCTCAAGTACCTGAGCAAGGCGCTGGTGGAAGCCGGACACTCGGTGGATGTGATTTCCGGTCCGCCCTATCCCCATCTCGACCCTCGCGTACGCCTGATCAAGCTACCCAGCCTGGACCTGTTTGAGAATGGCCTCGCCTCTTTGCGGCCGCGTCACCTGCGTTCGCTGACCAATATCATCGAGTGGACCAGCAAACTCACCGGCGGCTTTGCCGAGCCCTACACTTTTGGCCGGCGCGCGGTGAAATACCTGCGCGCCAACCGGCACGAGTACGATCTGGTGCACGATAACCAGAGCCTGAGCTACGGCATGCTGAAGCTGCAGGCCATGGGTATCCCCCTGGTGACGACCGTGCACCACCCGATCACCAGCGACCTGCGCATCGCCCTGGACGCAGCGCGCAGCTGGCATGAACGGTTGCTGATTCGCCGCTGGCACAGCTTCCTGCGGATGCAGAAAAAAGTTGTGGCCGGTCTCGACAACGTGGTGACCGTATCGGAATGCTCGCGGCGGGACATCGCCGCCGATTTCAACATCGATGGCGACGCGGTCACTGTTGTGCACAACGGCATCGATATCGCCGAGTTTCGGCCGCTGCCGGATGTGCAGCGCAAGCCGCGCCAGCTCATGGCCACCGCCTCCGCCGACGCCCCCCTCAAGGGCCTGCGTTACCTGCTGCGCGCCTATGCCCGGTTACTCAAGGACTACCCCGACCTGGAGCTGCTGGTGATCGGCAAGCCCAAGCCGGGCGGTGATACCGAGCGGCTGCTGAGCCGGCTGGGCATCACCGAACGGGTGCGCTTTGAGACCGGTCTCAGCACCGAGGCACTGGTGACCCGCTACGCGGAGTCCACCATCGCCGTGGTGCCCTCCGTCTACGAGGGTTTTGGCCTGCCCGCCGGTGAGGCCATGGCCTGTGGCATGCCGCTGGTATCCACGGACGGCGGTGCCCTGCCGGAAGTGGTGGGGGATGCCGGTGTGCAGGTGCCCGCGGCCGACGTCGACGCGCTGGCCAGGGTCATCGCCGATCTGCTGGAGGATCCGGCGCGGCGTGATGCCCTCGGCCAGACTGCCCGCCGGCGTATTGAAGAGCTGTTTTGCTGGCAGGTGGCGGCGGGCCAGATGACGCGCTATTACCGGGAGGTGTTGGGTCGTGCAGACGGTTGATTTCCGCCATTTCGACCTGCGTCCGGGTGACCGGGTGCTGGACCTGGGTTGTGGTGAAGGCCGGCACGTGATCTCCGCCTATCTGGAGCCGGGCATCGAAGCCGTCGGCGTGGACCTCAGTGTCAACGACCTGCGGACCACCCGTGACAAGTTCGAGGAGTTTGACGGCGCCAGCGCCGAATCCAGCTTCACCCTGGCCTCGGCCAACGCCCTGGCGCTGCCCTTTGCCGATGACTACTTCGACAAGGTCATCTGCTCTGAAGTGCTCGAGCACATCCCGGATTACCAGGGGGCACTCAAGGAAATCAATCGCGTGCTCAAGCCCGGCGGCTTGTTCTGTGCGTCGGTGCCCCGGCGCTGGCCTGAGCAACTCTGCTGGGCGTTGAGCGAGGCCTACCATAAGGCACCCGGCGGCCACCTGCGGATCTTCCGCGATCGCAGGCTCAAGCTGGAAATCGAGGATTTGGGCATGTGCCAGTACCACCGCCACTGGGCCCATGCCCTGCACGTACCGTTCTGGTGGCTCAAGTGCCTGTTCTGGGAGCGGCAGGATTCACATCCGCTGGTGCGGCTCTACCACCGATTCCTGGTATGGGACCTGATGGATCGTCCCTGGCTCACCCGCAGCCTGGAGCGGCTGCTCAACCCGCTGATGGGGAAAAGCATTGTCATGTATTTTAGAAAGGTAGCCGCCTGATGTCCGGACTGTACCTCAGTCGGGGCCTGTTTCCCCACGACTTCCTCAGACCCACGGTGGAGTTCCTGCTTCAGACCCAGGAAGCCAGCGGCGAGATACCCTGGTTTGTCGGCGGCCACAGCGACCCCTGGGACCACGTGGAAGCGGCCATGGGCCTGAGCATCGGCGGCGAATACGACGCCGCGGTGCGCGCCTACCGGTGGCTGGCCAGCACCCAGCTTGAGGATGGCAGCTGGTGGGCCGGCTATCGCGGTCACGAGGTCGACAATGGCGAGCGCAGGGAAACCAATTTTGTGGCCTACTTCGCCACCGGCGTCTGGCATCACTACCTGATCAGCGAGGATCGCGCCTTTCTCGAGGAGATGTGGCCCACCGTGGAGCGGGCCATTGGCTTCGTATTGATCCTGCAGACCGAGCACGGTGATATCCACTGGGCTATCAGCGCTGATGGCAGCGCCCGTGAAGATGCCCTGGTCACTGGTTGCAGTTCTATCTACAAGAGTCTGGAATGTGCCCACAACATCGCCACCACTCTCGGCCATGAGCGGCCCCAGTGGCTGGATGCGCGTATGCGGCTGGGCGACGCCCTGCGCAACAAGCCCGAGCGTTTTGATCGCACCTGGGAGAGCAAGGCGCGCTATTCCATGGACTGGTTCTACCCGGTACTGACCGGAGTGTTTTCAGGCCGAGAGGCCCGGGATCGCCTGGCCGGCCGCTGGGACAGCTTTGTCGAGGAAGGCCTGGGCTGTCGCTGCGTATCCGATGAGCCCTGGGTCACCGTGGCGGAGAGCTGCGAGCTGGTGATGGCGTTGCTGGCCGCGGACGATCACGCCCGGGCAGTGGAAGTGTACAGTTGGCTGCATCAGTGGCGCCTGGAAGACGGCTCCTACTGGACTGGCTACCAGTTCGCTCTGGAGATCACCTGGCCGGACGAGAAGCCGACCTGGACCGCGGGGGCGATCATGCTGGCGGCGGATGCCCTGACCGAGTACTCACCGGCGTCCCGCCTGTTCCGCGACGTCGTGCTGCTGGATGACGCCGCCGTGGATGCCGCTGTGGCACGCCACCAGCGCTCCTGAGTGCCAGCGCTCTCCTGGCTCTCACATCAAAGTGCTCTGGCTTCTTACCTTAAAGACGCCCGATCTATTTGCCCTAAAGACGCTCTAGCAGCGCCAGGCTGTTGACCCGCTCCAGTTCCCCGAACAGGCCCGATTCCAGCGCCAGGCGGTAAACGGCATAGGGGGCCTGGCCGCCGCTGGCGGCGTCGGGGTAAACATCGTGAATGGCCAGGATTCCGCCGCGCACCAGGTGCCCGGCCCAGCAGCGATAGTCCGCCAGTGCCGCATCCAGGCTGTGACCACCGTCGATGAACACCATTCCGAGCGGTGTTGCCCAGTGGCGGGCTGCCAGCTCGCTGGTGGTCACCAGGGGCACCACCCGGTCACTGACGCCGGCGCGTTCGAGGTTGCGTCGAAACTCCCGGAAGGTATCCATCTGCTCCACGCCCTCGTCAAACAGGTCCGGGTCGTGGAAGAACTCACCGGGCTGGTGCTCTTCGGAGCCGCGGTGATGATCGAGGGCGAACAGCAGGGCATGCGAGTCACCCAGCGCCTGGGCCAGGCAGATGGTGGATTTGCCGCAGTAGCTGCCGATTTCCAGTAGCGGCCCCAGCGCGCAGGCCGTGGCGGCGGCGGCGGCCAGTGCTGCCGCCTCGTCATCAGCCAGGAAGCCCTTCAGGTCGTGCCAGAAGGGCGGAGGTGCAAAGCTCAAAATGGCAAGTTCCGTTCAGCGGTGCGCCGTCTGCGCGGCCCGGTCTGCGCGACCCGTACCGCGCGCCTAGCGCTCGCGGGTCGGGTAGGGAGACTTGCCAGCGCGGGTGCTGGCGGTGGGTGCCGGCGGTGGGATCAACTCTGCATCCAGGCGATAGACATCCTCCGGGCTCAAAAGGCCTGCCTGCAGCTTCAGGCGCAGCAGGTTGTTGACGTAGTCATAGCGCGAGTTGGCGTAATCGCGCTGGGCTGAGAACAGGGTGTTCTGGGCATTCAACACGTCCACCACGTTCCGGGTACCGACTTCATAGCCGGCGGTAGTGGCATCCAGCGCCGACTGGGAGGAGATGATGCTAAGGCGGCGGGCGTTCACGCGAGCGACATCGTTCATCACTGTCATGTGCAGGGAGCGGGTGTCGGTCACCGTGTTGCGCATCTGGTTGATGCGGTTTTCCCGGGCGGTGATGAACTGCTGGGCCGCCTGGCGCCGGTTGGCGCTGATGCGACCGCCCGAGAACAGGGGAACATCCAAGCGAATGGAATAGACTTCCTGTTCCTGGTCCTGATCCGGTATGAAGTTGAACACCGAGGGCGGGTTCTCGGTCCGGGTACCGCGGGTCTCGAAGTCCGAGTAGGAGGCACGACCTGTTACGGTCGGCAGGTGCTCGGAGGCGAAGGCCCGGGAATTCTGGCGCGCCGCCTCCTCGCGATAGCGCGCGGCACTGAGGCGGAAGTTGTGGTCCAGCGCGAAGTCGACCCACTCGGCGCGATCAGCCG
>JANQLM010000054.1 GCA_028280635.1 Halieaceae bacterium
CTCATCGTCGGCAAGAGCCAGACCTCTACCACCTCGACTTTCAGTATCCGCGGCGTGTTTACCAGCTCCCAGAATTTTGGCCTGGAATCTTCCGTCGGCCTGTATGTCGATGGCGTTTACCGGGCCCGCCAAAGCGCCATGATCAACAACCTGGTGGACGTGCAGTCGGTGGAAGTGCTGCGCGGCCCACAGGGCACGCTGTTTGGCCGCAATACCCCCGCCGGGGCGATCACCATGACCAGCGTGCGCCCCGACTTTGAGGGCACGGGCTTCCTGGAAGCCACCGGCGGCGACTACGAGTTGCTGCAACTCAACGGCGCCAAGAGCATCACCCTGGCCGAGGACAAGCTGGCGATTCGCGCCACCGGTTTCTACCAGGAACGTGACGGCTTCGTAGACGCGGTCAACATTGGCGACGAGGTGCTGGAAGACCGCGATCGCTGGGGTGCCAGGCTGCAGGCCCTGTGGCTGCCCAGTGACGACGTTTCCGTGCATCTGATCGTGGACCGCTCCGAGATCGACGAGGTCTGCTGCGCTGTGGGTAACTGGACCAACAACCTGGTGGCACAGCAGCTGCCGCCGGGATCGGACCCGGTGGTGGGCTCGGACGCCACGGTGATAGACCTTGGCGGCACCGTAATCCCCCAGGATGATTTCTTCGATTACGAAGTGGCCACCAGCTTCCTGCCCCGCAGTGAGAACGAGGACACGGGCATCTCCCTGCAGGTGGACTGGGCGCTGGACTGGGCCGACCTGACCAGCATCACCGCCTACCGCGAGTTTGATTCCTACGACAATATCGATGCCGACTTCTACGACATCGATGCGCTGGTGCGTATCAACGATGCCGATCAGTCACAGTTCTCCCAGGAGTTCCGCATCAGCAACGAGGGTGAAAAATTCACCTACGTGGCGGGCCTGTTCTACTTCTGGCAGGAGCTCGATTCAGAAACCCGCACCATCGTCGGAGAGGACACCGGCCCGCTGGTGGGCGTACCCTCCTTCTTGTTCCCGGACGGTAGCTTTGCACTTGACCTCGCCGAGCAGGAGCACGAGGCCTATGCGGTGTTCGGCCAGGTGGACTACAACCTGACCGACACCATTGTGCTGACCGCCGGCCTGCGCTGGACCCATGAAGACAAGGACATGACCAACACCTTCACCGAGGTGGACGCCGGCCTTGGCTTTCCCTTCTTCGCCGCGCTGGCTCCCCGCGACAACGTCGACGAGGAAATTGATGACGACCAGGTCACCGGCACCGCGAAGATTAGCTGGTTCGCCACCGATGACATCATGTTCTACGCCTCCTACGGCACCGGCTACAAGGCCGGCGGCATCAACACCGACCGCATCGACCCGGCCCTGAATGTGGTCTTCGACGCCGAGGAGTCCGAGGCCTTCGAAGTGGGCATGAAGGCGGACTTCCCGGAGCAGGCGCTGCGCATCAATGTGGCCCTGCACAGTACCGACACCGACGACCTGCAAACCATTTCCTTCCAGAGCGTTGGCTTTGCCCTGCAGAACGCCGGTGTGGCGGAAACCTGGGGCGGCGAGCTGGACCTGCTGTGGCAGCCGCTCACCAACACCACCTTCACCCTGGCTTATGCCTACAACGATGCGGAGTACAAGGACTTTGAGCAGGGCAGTTGCTGGATAGGGACGCCCTTCCATACCCAACAGCCCGACCCCCAGGAAAACGGCGACGGCTCCTGTGACCGCTCTGGCGGACTGCTGTCGGGCAACCCGGAAAACGTGGTGGTCACCTCCCTGCGCCAGGATTTCAACCTCAGCAGCAATATCACCGCCTTCCTGTACGGTGAATACATCTGGTTCGACGAGCGCATGACTGACGTCAACCAGGACCCGCTCAAGCTGGCCGATGAGTACGACATCATCAACCTGCGCGCGGGCCTGGTGTTCGAGAACTGGGACGCGGAGATTGTGGCCTGGGGCCGCAATATCGGCGACGAGGATTACACCAACACCATTGCCGACGGCGTCGCCCAGGACGGTCGTATGATCGCCTATTACAACGAACCGTCTACCTGGGGTGTCACCCTGCGCAAGAACTTCAACTAGGCAAACCAGAGAGCCGGGAGGCCTGCTCATGAACACACTACGGAAAGCGACGGGCCTGCTGGCCCTGCTCTCAACCCTGGTGATCGCACCGGTCGCCCTGGCGGAAGTGGTGCACCCCGCGAAGATCAGTGCGGGGGAAGCAGCCGGCGCTATCTTCAAGCGCCCGGACATGATTGCCACCACCCATGAGGACGGGCACAAGACCGAGGACGTCACCTCGCTGCTGAGCTCCGACGGGCGCTTCGCTTCCGGCATGTACAAGTCCGGCAAGACCCGCGCCGAGATTACCGAGCCTTACGGCGTGGACGAGTTCATGTACTTTGTCGAAGGCGGTGTCACGCTGGTGTCCAGCGACGGCACGATCACCACGGTATCCGCTGGTGAGGCGATCAGCGTGCCCAAGGAGTGGACCGGCACCTGGATTACCGAGGGCTATACCAAGTTCTGGGTGATCTATTCGGACGACCCCGACTACTTCAAGTAAACAGGCCATACCCCAATGAAAAACGGCGCCTGATCAACAGGCGCCGTTTTTTGTTTCACTCCAAATTGCTTAGCCGGCTGGTCTCCAGCCACCGTGAAAGCCGATGGGGATGCGGTGCTCGAGCTTTGCCTTGGCCAGTGGCCCTGCGCTCACGTTCTGCGCATCCAGGATCGCCAGGGAACTGGCCCCCTCATGGAGGTCGGTGGCCACCGTCAAGAGGTAGCCCTCGTCTTCAGCGGCCTGCGCTGAGCGCGGCACAAAGATCGCCTCGGAAATGAAGTTGCTGCGGCGTTCGCCAAAGGTGTAGCTGGCGCTGGCACCGGTGTCGTGGTCGAAGCACACCAGTTTGTTGTACATCTCACCGTCGTCGGTATTCGCCGAGGTGTGGTAGCCGAAGCGGTAGTCCTGCATCGCCCGGCGCGGGTCGGTGACCGGGAACTCCGCCCGGTCTTCGCCGATCTGGCGGTGCACCACCTTCGCCGACGGATCGTTCATATCGATGGTCCAGCGCGTCAGCACCGCGTCGTTGTCCGGCAGCATCGTACCGTCGGGACGCGGGAACAGCGGCGCATAGGCAAACTGGCAGGCATCTACCGTAATCACACCATCGCGGTCAAAACCGTTCATGAAGTGGAAGACGAACACCGGGTCGCACTCAACCCAGCGGATGTCGGCAGCGCTGCCATGGCGTGGCAGCACGGCGACAGAGGCGCCCTGGTCCGGCTCCCAGGCAAAGGGCATCTTGCCTTCCATGGCCCGCTCCAGGGTGCCAATCAGTGGGAAGATCGGGAACAGGATGTAGTTCTCCGTGACCACGAAGTCGTGCACCATCGCCGGGTAGGGCGTGTCGATCCTGTGCGATTCGGTCAGCATCCCATCGGCGTTCACCTTGTGCAGGGTGACGTCGGAGGCAAAAGGCCCGGAAGACATGTAGGCGAAGAACAGCATTTCACCGGTCAGCGGGTCCAGTTTGGGATGGGCGGTCATCGCCGTTTCCAGCTTGCCGCCGTAGTTAAAGGTGCCAATGGACTCCAACGATACCGGGTCAACCTCGAAGGGCGGGTGGCCCTCTTCCATCACCAGGAACTTGCCGCCGTGCCAGACACAGGCGGTATTGGCGAGGCCGTCCTTGTCGTTGAAGACGAACTCCTCGAAGCCCTGCTCGCTGTTGAAGGGATTCATCGGGTCGATCATCGCCTTCTGGTGTTCCTGTTCCAGCTTGAACTTGGCCGTGCGAATCCAGCGATTGCGATAGCCGACCTTGCCGTCCTCGATGTGGAAGGCGTGGGTCATGCCGTCACCGGCAAACAGGTGGTAGTCACCCCGCGGCGGAAACTGCTGGTTGGGACCGTTGCGGTAGAAGCTGCCGTTGAGATCGCGGGGCACCTCACCTTCGATCTTCAACTCGGTCAAGTCGTATTCAACGTCGATAGGTGCGAAGGCACCCTGCAGAAAGCGGTTGTCGGGCATTGCCTCAGTCATGGCGGTCTCCCATGTTTTTATTGTTTACTATGGAAACATAGCAGCGCTTTTTGAAGTTTACAATATAAACATCTTCACTTATTTACAGTAGACTCCGAAACATGAATAGACGTTTCCCATGGCAGTTGTAAAAGCCGCCTACCACCACGGCGATTTGCGCACGGCGCTGATAGAGGCCGCGCTGGAGATTATTGACGAGATCGGGCCCCAGGGGCTGACGATCCGCAAGGTCGCGCACCGCGCCGGCGTTTCGCACGCGGCGCCCTACCGGCACTTCCCGGACAAAGATGACCTGATCCTGGCCGTGGTGGAACGGGGCTTCGAACTACTGGACGAGGAAATGGAGCGTGCGCGCACCGCCGCCGGCAGCGACCCGATAGCGCAGTTTGCCGCCAGCGGTGAAGCTTACCTCGACTTCGCCATGAGCTACCCGGCCTATTACCGGGTCATGTTTAGCGGCGACCTGCTGGCCAGCAAGGGAAACGAGGCGCTCCGCCATACCAGCGAGGCGTCCTTCGTGCGCATGATCGACGACCTGCGCATGGCCCAGGACCTGGGCCTGGTGCGCCGGGGCGACCCGACGCTGCAGGCCATCTCCATCGTGTCTACCGTGCACGGCTTCGTCAGCCTCGCCAACGACAACCGGCTGAACCACGTCTACGGCGAGCAATACACCGAGCAGCAGGTACGGGATTTTGTCATTACCGCGATATTCGAGGGTCTGGGTGTGAACTGATCCAGCCTCTCCAAACACAATAAACATAAAAACAACGCCACGCTCCCCAGGCAGTGGCGAGGAGGTCACCATGAAAGCCATGCAAACCCTGCCGGGGGTCCTGTCCCTGGCACTGCTGGCAACCGAAGTACAGGCGCAGCTAGCCGGGTCGCCAGAGAGCGAGGCTGCCGCGCTTGAGGAAGTCATCGTCACCGCCAACCGTCGTGAACAGAACCTGCAGGAGGTCGCTGTCTCGGTCGCGGCCTTCACCAGCGAGTTCTTCAAGGATTCCGGCACCTACAACCTGAAGCAGTTGGAACAGTACACCCCCAGCCTTCGCATCGCCGCCGTGCAGGACAGCCGCTCCACCTCGATTCGCATCCGCGGCATCGGTTCCATCGGCACCAACGCCGGCATCGATCCCAGCGTGGGCATGTTCATTGACGGGGTCTACCAGGGCCGCGCGGGCATGAGTGTGGCCGACTTCATGGACATAGAGCGGGTGGAAGTGCTGCGCGGACCCCAGGGCACGCTGTATGGCAAGAACACTGCCGCGGGCGCCATGAACATCTACTCCAAGGCCCCCAGCGAAGTGTTCGAAGCAGAGTTTGAAGGCGTGGTGGGAAACTACGACGCTTTTGAACTGCGCGGCATGGTCAACACCCCGTTTGGGGAAAGCGGCCACGCCATGCGCCTGTCTGCCTACAGCGTGGACCGGGACGGCTTCGACGACAACGAGTACCTGGGCGATGAAACCAACAATGCCGACCGCTGGGGGGTGCGCTCGAGAACACTGTTCAACCTGGGTAATGCCGGCGAGCTGATGCTGAGCCTGGACTATGCGGAGGAGAACAGCGACTGCTGCGCCCCGGACGTCATCGACTATATCGGCGGCGGCTCGGCCCTGGGCCTGCCCTTCGACCTGATCGCCGAGGAAACCGGGGAGCCCCTGCCTGACCCGGACCCGAAAGACCGCAACGTCTATTTCAACCAGCCCTGGACCAACGAGGTCGAGGTCGGCGGCGTGGCCGCCGAATGGAACCTGGAAATGGACAACGACTACAGCCTGACCTGGCTCAACGCCTGGCGCACCTACGAAAACACCTCTATCTGGGATGGCGACTTCTCTCACTACGAGGCGGTGGCGGGCTCCACAGAAGTGGAGATGGACCAGTATTCCAGCGAGTTCCGCATCACCTCGCCAGACTTTGAGAGCTGGGACTACGTGGCGGGCCTGTACTTTTTCTATTCGGAATTGGACACCCTGGGTGAAACCGGCATGCTGGAACTGCTGGGGCCGCTGTTCGGCTTCGGCCTGATCTTCCCGGAGGGCTCGGTCAACTACGACAACAACACCCACGAGACCACCAGCTACGCGGCCTTTGGCCAGGCCAACTGGGACTTCGCCAAGGACTGGCGCCTGACGCTGGGCGGCCGCGGCACCTACGAGGAGAAGGAACGCTCCGGCACCCAGACCACCGTGCCGGAGACCATCTTCGACGCTCCCCCTATCGCAGGGCCCAATCTGGAAGTGGAGGAACAGCGCGACAGCAGCGATTTCTCCGCCACCGCGGCGCTCAGCCACTTCCTGCGGGACGACCTGATGATTTACGCCAGCTTCGCCCAGGGCTTCAAGTCCGGCGGCTTCAATCAGCTACGTACCGCGGTAGGCCTAAGCGGCGAATTCGACGATGAGCGCTCCCGCAACTACGAGTTGGGCTGGAAAGGCACCTGGCTGAATCGCAAACTCCAGATCAATGGCACCGTGTTCTATATCGACTATGACGACTTCCAGGCCCAGGGCTTTGACGGCACCAATATCACGGTGCGTAACGCCGGCTCGCTGGAGAGCAGCGGTGTGGAACTGGACGTTGTATACGTGCCGAATAGCAACGTGACCATGGGCATGGCCATCGGCTACAACAAGGCGGAATACCAGGATTTCGAAACCGGCGAGTGTACCGCCGCCCAGGTATTTGAAGTCACCGGCGGCAGCCCATTCGTCACTCCCGACTGTGTGCAGGACCTGTCCGGCGAAGCGCTCGATAACGCCCCGGAGTGGACCGTCTCCAACTTCCTGCAGATCGAGGACGGTATCCCCGGCACCCGTATGGGCTGGCTGGGACGACTGGAGTACAACTACACCGACGAGTTCTACATGGCCCAGGACCTGGACGAAAACCTGGTCAACGATGAGGCCCACATCGTCAACCTGCGCATTGGCATCCACGGTGAAGACCGGCGCTGGGAGCTGACCGCCTGGAGCCGAAACCTGCTGGATGAGGAGTACTACGCCATCGGCTTCGACATCCCCGTACTGAGCGGCTACGCCGCTATCAACGCACCGCCGCGCACCTATGGCCTGACTTTCAACTACCGGATGGATTGAGCATGAGTGAAGCAACCCGACTCAAACGCTGGTGGTACCACTGGGGTCCCCAGGCCTGGATCGACATGTGGATGTCGAAATCCATCCTGCTGGCAAAGTCCATGCCCCTGGTCACCCATACCCTACTGCCCATCCTGCGCCTGTCCGGTGATCCCGCTGAGATCGACGCCGGTTACCGGGAGATCAAGTCCCGGCGCGAGCAGTGCAGGTGGTCGGACTCCCCGCGGGAAAGGTGGCGCAAGCGCTACGGCAACTTCGTGCGCGAGGCGGAATGGGCCCTGCTGGAGCTGCGCAAATACTACACCCAGGCCCAGTACGAGGACATCGTGATCGGCACCTGCGTCTCCACGGCTGAGGAAACCACCGCCGATTTCATCGCCATGATGAACACCATGTCCGAGAAGAACCGGCACAAGCAGGGCCAGCGCAAGGCACCGGGGCGACTACAGAAGTTCATCTTCGATACCTTCAATCCGGCGGGTTTTCTCACCGGACCGGCGGAAATGCGTGATATGGATATGAATGCCGGCACCATGACCATGTACGTGCCGGACTGTGCCTGGCACCGCTGCGCCGCCGCCGACAGCCTGCCCGTACCCGGTGAACTCCCGGCCGAGGGCTGCCAGATGATCTGCAAGGGCCCCTTCGAGGCGCTGTTCTCCAGCCCTGAGAACGGCCTGCGCATGGAGTTCGAGCCGCACCTGCCGAATAGCGACTGCACCGTTCGGCTGCGCTGGAAGTAGACTGCCGCGAGGCGGTCTATACTGTGGTCCGCCGCGAGCACAGGAGAATCGCCATGTCACGCCTGCCCTCTCTACCCGAGCAACCGCACCTGATGGACGTTTTCAGGCGCTTTCCCCGCGGTGTAGAACCGCTGCTGGCCTTCCACGACCAGGTGCTGCGCGGGGAGTCGGAGCTGAGCGCCGGCGAGCGCGAGCTGATTGCCGCCTTCACCTCCGGTGTCAATGCCTGCAACTTCTGCCACGGCTCCCACCAGGTGATTGCCGAGGTGCACGGCATCGATCCGGAGATATTCGAACACCTGATCCACGAGCCGGAAAAAGCCGGGTTGGAGGCCAAGTGGTTGCCGCTGCTGGCTTACCTGCGCAAGCTGACCCTCACGCCCGCAAAACTCACCGACGCGGATGCCCGCGAGGTGCTGGATGCCGGCTGGAGCGAGGACGCCTTCTACAACGCCATCCTGGTCTGCGCCTCTTTCAACATGATGAATCGCATCGTCGAAGGCACCGGCGTCGTGCCCACCGACATGGGCGGCGCCCGGGAACGCCACGAGGCATCCAGGCACAGCGCGACACCCTACCAGGACTTTGGCAAAATACTGGCTGGGTAAAGGAAAAACCATAAGCATAAGAAGGCACCACCAGACGGCACGTGCCGTACACATCAATAGGACCCTCCATGATCAGCATGATCGGCCTGGTCGGCGGCTTGCTGCTACTGACCATCCTGGCCCTGCGGGGCTGGAACCTGTTTATCGCCGCACCCTTCTGCGCCCTGATCGTGGGCATGACCGGCGGTGTGCCGGTCTTTCCCGCGGACGACGGACCCGCCTTCGTCACGACCTACATGGACGGTTTTGCCAGTTTTGTGGCTGCCTGGTTCCTGATGTTCCTGCTGGGCAGCCTGTTCGGGAAGTTCATGGAGGACACCGGCTCCGCCGACAGCCTGGCACGGTGGATCGTGAATCGCCTGGGCATGAAGCACGCGGTGGCGGCGGTCGTCATTGCCTGCGCGATTCTCACCTATGGTGGGGTGAGCGTGTTTATCGTGGCGTTCTCGGTGTACCCCATGGCCCTGAGCCTGTTCAAGGACGCCAACCTGCCGCGGCGCTTCATTCCCGGCGCTCTCGCCTTCGGCTCGGTGACCTTCACCATGACCAGTGCCGGCAGCCCGGAAATCCAGAACTGGATTCCCATCAAGTTCCTGGGCACCACCCCCTACGCGGCCTGGGAGGTCAGTCTGGTGGTGGCGGTATTCATGGCCAGCGCCGGCTTCTGGTGGCTGAAGCGCATGATTGCCGCCGCGGTCGCCAACGGCGAGCACTACGAACATCGTCCCGGCGACCCGGAAATCCCTGAGCGGGACTACCCGCACCCGGTCACCGGCCTGCTGCCGCTGCTGGTGGTGCTGCTGGTCTCCTTCTTCTTCCACGAAGCCTATGCCCAGTACGCCCTGATTCTCGCCCTCGGTGGCGGCTGCCTGGCGATCATGGCCATCAACTGGAAGCACTTCCACAATATGGATCGCGCCATCGGGGAAGGCACCACCGGCGCGCTGATTGCCATCGGCAATACCTCTGCCGTGGTGGGTTTCGGTACTGTGGCCAAAGCCAGTCCGGCCTTTGCCGTGGCGGTGGGGGCCATGACCGGCATTCCCGGCAGCGAACTGATTGGCGCGGCCATCGCCGTCACTGTGATCGCCGGCCTGACCGGCTCAGCCTCCGGCGGCCTGTCGATTGCCCTGCCGGTACTGGCGCCTTATTACCAGGAAACTGATGTAAACATGGAGCAGCTACATCGGATCAGCTCCATTGCCTCCGGCGCCCTCGATTCCCTGCCCCACAACGGCTACGTGGTCACTACCATCCGCGCCATCTGCCGGGAAACCCACCATAGCGCCTACGGGCCGGTGGCGGCTCTGACCGTGGTTGTTCCCATGATCGGCCTCGTCATGGCCGTGGCGCTGATGCACTGGATTTGAGTTAGCCGGGGGCTTGCTCCCGGCATATCAACTGCGAATCCTCGTCACTGAGCGGGACTTCCAGCAGCGCGCAGAAGTGTGGCGCGCCGCTCGCCTCGTCTCGCGCAAAATGCACGCAGTCCCGGCAGAAGCCAAAGGGCTGGCGCTCCCGATGCTGCAGCGCGGCTCGCAGCAAATGCTCCAGGGTGGCTTCCAGTGACTTGCGCTGCGCCGCGGACAACACAGCCAGGTCTTCCCGCCAGCGATTCAGCGGATCGTCTACCAGCAACTTCCTGCCCGCCGCCGTAAGCCGCACCTCCACACCCCGGCGGTCGCGGGAATCCGGCACTTTCTTCAACAGCCCTTTTTTCTCCAGCACGATGATGGATTGTGACACCGTGCCCTTGGTCACCCCGAGGTACTGCCGCAGCCCCGAGGGGTTGCGGGAGAAGCGGTTGGCGCGGGCGAAAAAGCGCAGGGCCTCCCACTGTACGGGGTTCAGCCCCTGCGCCGTGCGGTCATTGCCCGCAACCCGCGCCAGGCGATCAAACAGGTCTATCAGCTTGGTGTCATGGCTCATGAAAAATATGGTATCGACTAAAAACTAATATTGCAAAACCCGGGAGACGATGTTAGCGTCCCTTTAAGTATCGACTCGATACTTAAGTACTCAACCCACGAGGACGAGATGATGTATACGACAACCCCGGACTGGCTGGTCAGCGACTGGCTTAACACCCCCGACCCGCTCGGCCCGCAGTCCTTCCCCGGCAGAGTTGTAGTGCTGGAGGCCTTCCAGATGTTGTGTCCCGGCTGTGTGTCCCACGGACTGCCCGCCCTGCAACGGCTGCAGGACAGCTTCAAACCTGAGGATGTTGCCGTGGTCGGCCTGCACACGGTGTTCGAGCACCACGCGGCCCAGGGTCACCGGGCTGCGCTGGAAGCCTTTGTCCACGAGTATCGGCTGGACTTTCCCATCGGCATTGACCGCCAGCGCGAAGGGCAGCGGCTACCGGCCACCATGGCTGCCTACCAGCTCAAGGGGACGCCGTCCTTCGTAATCTTTGACCGGGAGGGCCGCCGGCGTCACCAGCATTTCGGCATCGGCTCCGACCTGGCGCTGGGTGCCATGATCGGCCAGCTCTTGGCAGAGCCCACGCCCATCGCCGAGCCCGAGACCACAAGCTGCGCCGACGGCACCTGCGCCGTATGAGCACGCTCCGAAGGCCGATGTGGGTCGCAACGTTTGAGACACGCATCGGCCGTTGCTTCACGCCCTTGCCGTATACTGCCGGTGTCACGCAAACGAGAAGAGACGCCGCTACCCGCGGCCGCCCCCGATGCAACCCAGCGAAGACTTCCTGGCGCTACTGCGCTGTCCGGTAACCGCCAGCAAACTCACCCACAGCGGCAGTGAACTGCGCTCCGCAGAGGGCGGACACAGCTACCCGCTGATCAATGGCATCCCCTGGCTGTTGCCCCACGCGCGCAACTCCCTGCTGGACTGGGGAGCCAAACTCAACCATTTCCGACAGGTATTGCGGGCAGAAGCTGACAGCCTGACCCGGGAGGCGCAACGGGGAACGCCGGTCAGCCAGACCAGGCTCAAGCGCATGGCTGAGGCCAAGCAGGCCTTTCTCGATGAGGTGTCGTCCCTGGTTGCGCCCATTGCGACCGCGCGCGTGGCCGAAAAATCCCTGTATGACGCCCTGCGTGACCGCGCGCCCTCCACCCAGAACCTGCTGAGTTACGAAGCCAATCTCTACCGGGACTGGATCTGGGGCGATGAGGAGAATCAGCAGAACTGCGATTTGGTCATGTCACAGCTCGGCGGCGATCGCCCGGATCGGATGCTGGTGCTGGGAGCGGGCAGCGCCCGTCTTGCCCACGACCTCAATACGGCACTGGCGCCCGCGCTGACCGTGGCGACCGATATCAACCCTCTGCTGCTACTGGCGGCGGACCGCGTATTCTCCGGGGAGGACTTCTCCCTGTTCGAGTTTCCCGCCCAGCCGCGCAGCCAGGACCACCTGGCAGTGGAACAGGTGTTCAGGGGCCTGCCCGCCTGGCCGCAAAACCTGCAGCTGGCGTTCACCGATGTGGCGCGCCCCGCCTTTGCCCACGGCGCCTTCGACCTGGTGGTGACACCCTGGCTGATCGACATCCAACCCCATGAGCTGAGCCGCTTCCTGACCGACCTCAACCAGTACCTGCCGGTAGGCGGCACCTGGGTGAACTTCGGCAGCCTGGTCTTTAACCAGCGCCGCGATGCTTTCTGCTACACGGTGGAAGAAGTGCGCGGCATCGCCAGCGACTGCGGCTTCACCCTTGGTGAGGCGGTGGAAACGGAAATGCCCTACCTGAAGTCACCCCACAACGCCGGCTACCGGATGGAGCGGGTGTGGTGCTGGCGGGCCCAGAAAACCGCGGATGTCAGCGCCCGTGAGGATGCCCAGGTGTTACCGGGGTGGGCGCTGGACACGGAAAAACCGATACCCGCCGTGCGCTATTTCCAGGACTTTGCGCGCCAGCACCGGGTGCACAGCGAGCTGGCGGCGGAAGTGGACGGCAAAACCTCCATCCAGGCCATCGCCGGCCGGCTGGCCAGGCAGAACAAGCTGGATCGCGCTGAGGCGCTGGAGCTGGTGCGCAATTTCTTTATCGAGATCTACCGGCAGAACAATCCCGGTGCCTGACTCAGGCCAGCCGGAGCTGCGGCGTGGGCTCACCGCCGTGCTCATCCACGTATTCCTGGTACTTCTGGTGGGCGCGTTCGCCGAACAACACCTGGCAGGCCTCCATCAGGCCGCGGGCGTGAATAATCTCGCCGTGCCGCACCACCTGGGAGATTTTTGAGCGCCGGCGCAGGAAATCTTCCAGTTTCACCACCATCTCGCTCTCCGCGGTCTCCTCGATTTCACAGCGCAGGTATTCGGTGTGCTCGATCAGCAACTCCGCCTGGCCCGGGTCCTGGCGGATCGCCTCCAGCATGTCGATGGCCTTGTCGCCATAGCGGCGCCAGAGTCGCGCCGACAAGGGTTCTATCGAGGTCGGCGGCGTCAGGCTGTCGAGGTTCATCATATGGGCCTGGTAGAGGAATTCCTCGCGAATCGCCTTGCCGGGTTCGCCGTACCACTTGCGCCGGAAATCCGGCACCTCGATGCCGAATTCGCGTACCGCTTGGGCCACCTCGTCACCGACGTTCAGGCAGTCGGTGAGCTTGCCGCCGTAGATGCTGAGATGGCGGTTGTCGGCGTCCACCTCGATCTGGTGCTTGCGAGACAGCTGAACCCATTCCACGCCCTCGCAGTCCTCGGTGCTGCGGCGGGTAGCCAGCGGCCGTACCGCGCAGCGTTCGGCAATGATGTCTTCTACGCGCAGGGGCTTGGGCAGCTTCAGCAGGCCGGACACGTTGTCGAGCACAAAGCGGCGGTCGGCGTCGGTAACACCCTCGTGCGGGTCCTCCACCCGGGTATCGGTGGTGCCGACGCAGGTGCGCTTCCCCATGGGGATGACAAAAAACAGCCGCCCGTCGCTGGCAAAGAAAGTCAGCACCCGGTGGTGAGGGGTCACCCGGTCAACGATCAGGTGTATACCTTTTGAGAACACGTGCTGGTAGTCGGTCCGCTCACCCACCAGCCGGTTGTGGGCATCTACCCAGGGGCCGCAGGCGTTGATCAGCGCATGGGAGCGAATCGTGAACTCCGCGCCGCCCTCCACATCCCGGGCCTTGAGCTGCCACTGACCGTCGCGATGCTCGGCCCCCAGGGACTCCACGTAGTTTGCGGCGATACAGCCGTAGTTCATGCTGGAGCGAATGAAATTGAACACGAAGCGGGCATCGTTATCGTGCAGATAGCAATCAGAATACTCGAAACCGCCGGCGGCACCCTCGGTGTTGATGGCAGCGTCGCGCCTGGCGAGTTGCTTGCGGGTCAGGAAACGCGGCGGCCTGGTGCCGAACAGGCCGATAAACCAGTAGAGGATGGTGCCGAGAAATACCAGGAAGGGGTGGAAACGGAATCCCTTCTGGATCGTGGTAAGGAAGCGGATTTCCCGCACTGTGGACGGGTACTCCCGCATCAACTGGTTGCGGCATTTACAGAGCTTGCGCACCAGCAGGAACTCGTAGCTTTCCAGGTACTTTATGCCGCCCCAGGCCAGGTTGGAGGAGTGGGAGCTCACCTCACCGGCAAAATCGCCGCGGTCTATCAGCGCCACCTTGACGCCGCGGGCCGCCAACGATGCAGCGGATACCGCACCATTGATGCCACCGCCGACAATCAGCACGTCGAAGGTACGATCTTTCAGCTTTTCGATATTGGTGTCGCGCAGGGACATGACATCTCCTCCCTGGAACAAGGGTACCGGGGGCAGGAAGTGATTACAAAATGGCGCCTAACTCCGCCACCGATTCAATGCAGGCAAACCTACCGGCTACCCGCTGCTCGTCGCCGGCCTGGTACTTGCCGCTGCGCACCAGGCAGGCGGCCAGCCCTGACCGCAAGGCCCCTTCGATGTCACCGAATACATCGTCGCCCACCATCAATACCTCACCGGGCTGGCAGGCCACGGTGTCCAGGCCCTGACGGAAGAACACCGGGGACGGTTTGCCCATGATCACCGCCTCCACCGAGGCCGCGTATTCAATGGCCCTGATAAACGGGCCCGCGTCCAGCAGCAGGGAATCACCATCGCGGAAGAAACGGTTGGCGCCTATCCCCACCAGGGTCGCGCCGCCGTGACAGAGCCGGAAGGCGCGATTGAGATTCTCATAGTTGAGCCCATCGGCGGCATCGCCGAGCACCACCGCGTTGGGATAGTCCTGGTCCAGGTCGGCGAACTCGCCGGCGATGTTCGGGTGCACCAGGCACCAGGGCCTGAGCCCGTGATCCCGCAGGTAGTCGTGGGCGGCGGAAGGGGCGGTGATCACTTCGCCTGCTTCAGTTTCGATGCCGAAGCCCGACAGATCGCTGCGAATCTGCTCACAGGTCTTGCGCGAGGTGTTGGTGAGAAAACGCACCGACAGGCCATTCTCTCGCAGCCTGGCCACGGCCGCCGGTGCACCCGCAATGAGTTCGCTGCCCTGGTAGAGCACACCACTGATATCGAAGAAAACAGCTTTGTAGCGCGAGGTTCCCATGCCTGTTTTGCAAACTGGACCTTTAGTTAGCCTAGCACGGTTGGCGACCAGCAAGCTTGGGAGTATCCTCACAGCGGTCACGGGGGGACCAATGAAACTATCTGCTTTCGGGGAAAAATTCTCCGGGAAATCCGGCATCGTCGAACTCATGGAGGACCTCAGCGATGCCCTGCACAGCAACCCGGATGCAATCTTCATGGGAGGCGGCAATCCCAGCCGGCTGATGGAGGTGGAAACGGTGTTCCAGCAGCGCCTGGATGCGCTGATGCAGGACCCGCGCCAGCGCCATGCCCTGTTCGGCATCTACCAGTCGCCCCAGGGCGACCTGGAATTCCGCGAACAGGTGGCCCGCTTTCTCGCCGAGCAATACGGCTGGCAGCTCAGCGCCCGCAATATTGCCGTCAGCAACGGCAGCCAGGCGGCCTTCTTCGTCATCTACAATATGTTTGCCGGCCAGATGGCCGACGGCAGCCAGCGCACCATCCACCTGCCGCTGACCCCCGAGTACCTGGGCTATGCCGACGTGGGCCTGAGCGAGAACTTCTTCAGTGCCACGCGCCCCAGTATCGAGCTGCTGGACGACCACATGTTCAAGTACCGGGTGGACTTCTCCCAACTGGACCCGGACGACAGCGTGGGCGCGCTGTGCGTATCCCGGCCTACCAACCCCTCGGGCAACGTGCTCACCGATGAGGAAGTCGCCCACCTCGACCAGATCGCCCGTGAGCGGGATATACCGCTGATTGTGGACGGCGCCTACGGCCTGCCCTTCCCCAATATCTGCTTCGTGGAGGCCACCCCGCTGTGGAACGACAACATCATCCTGGCGCTGAGCCTGTCCAAACTGGGGCTGCCGGGCGTACGCACCGGCATCATCGTGGCCGGTGAAGCTGTTATCGATGCCTACACCAACGCCAACACCATCGTCAGCCTGGCCTGCGGCAACCTCGGCCCGGCGATTGCCCGCGAGTGGTTCCGTACGGGAGAGATACTGGAACTGACCGCCCGCCACGTCACCCCCTTCTACCGCGAGCGCTCGCAGCAAACCGTCAACTGGTTCCGCGCGGCCATGGGCGACCTGCCCTTCCATATCCACAAGCCCGAGGGCGCGATCTTCCTGTGGCTGTGGTTCGAGGGTCTGCCGATTTCCAGCCAGGTGCTGTACGAACGACTGAAGGCACGCGGCGTGCTGGTGGCGCCCGGGCAGGATTTCTTTATCGGTATCGACGGCGAGGACTGGCCCCACCGGGACGAGTGTATCCGCGTGTCCTACGCCCAGGATGCGGACAAGGTGCAGGCCGGGGTAAAAATCATCGCAGAAGAGGTGGCGCGGGCTTATTCGGGCCACTAAGCCCAAAGAGCCAGGGCTTTCCAGGCTTAGCCTTCAATTCCCTCATTACCGCGTGGGCGGGAATGGCGATGCCGCCGAAATCAGCGTACGCGGATACAAAAAACCCCCGGCGGTTGCCCGACCGGGGGTTGTGCATTCACTAACGCTTACAGGTTGGGGAGCAGCGGCAGGCCGCGGCCCGGAGTCCATGGAACCCCGGCTTTCTCGAGGTCTTCCTGCAGGGCGTTAAACTGGCCGTTCACCAGGTCTTCCAGCTCGCGATAGATCTCGGCGTATTCGTCTTCCGCAATCTTCAGGCTGGCGCGCGCTGCCTGGGTCGGGCCGTAGAGCTCGGCACTTTTGGTGCCGCCGGCAAACTGCAGGCGGGTCAGCACCGGCACCGGACCCAGGTCGCCCATCTCGTCGCGCTGGGTATTCTGGGTCAGGCGGTCACGGAGGCGTTTGGCCTGGCGCTCGATGCCCTGGGCGCGCTCATACAGCGCCATATTGGCCCGCGACTCCATCAGCTTCTCCTTGGCAGCGCCGGTGGCGACCACCAACTGATCGATGGTGGAGACAGAACCACGTACCGCGCGCTCCAGCTCTTCCACGTACAGGGCGTACTCCACGCGCTCCTGCTGGGTCACGTTATCCAGCGTTGGCGTGCGAATGGATTCCACCTCGAAGCTCTGGGACTGCGCCAGGGTTTCCACCTTGCCGTCGACACGCTTGGACAGGGTGACCGAGTAGCTGCCCGGCGCGGCCATCACACCCACCGGCGTGCGCCACTGAAAGCCGCGCTTGGCGGGATCCACCCAGGGGCGGTTGAGCGGATAACGCAGGTCCCAGGCCACCCGGTGGAAGCCGGCCTTGGCGGGGCCTTCGATCTGGCGCACCAGGTTGCCTTCGCTGTCGCGAACGGTGAGCACCACGGCCGGGGCATCTTCGAGGTTCTCCGCCTCAATAGCGGCCCAGCCCGGGAACGGCGTATTGCCGCCTTCCTTTTCGATGGGCTTTTCACGCTCACGGCGCTGGTCCTTGAGGCTGCGAATTTCTTCCGGCAGGTAATAGGTGAAGATGGCGCCAAACTCCGGGTTGGGGGCCGTGTAGAAGGCCTCGCCCAGTGACGACTTACAGCCGGCGCTGCCACAGCCCAGGCGCCGGGTCGGCACATACCAGGGCGCCTTGCGGACCGGGAACAGCATGCTGTCGTTCTTCAGGGCGCTATCGGAGATCTCCCGCAGCGGCGAGTAATCGTCGAAGATGAAGATGCCACGGCCGAAGGTGGCGCCCACCACGTCGTTCTCACGGCGCTGGATGACCACGTCGCGGAACGGGATATTCGGCACATTGCCCTCCAGCTTCACCCAGCGGCCGCCGCCGTCAACGGTGAAGAACAGGCCGAACTCGGTGCCCAGGAACAGCAGCTCCGGCTTGACGTGGTCCTGCACGATGCGCCAGGTCAGGTGGCGATCGGGCAGGTCACCGACAATGCTCTTCCAGCTCCTGCCGCGGTTCTCGCTTTTGAACACGTAGGGCTTGAAGTCGCCCTGCTTGTGGTTATCTACCACCACGTACACTGTATCCGGGTCGTGCAGGTCGGCGCGGATATCGTTCACGAAGAAGTAACGTGGCACACCCGGCAGCTTGTCGATGCGGCGCCAGTTGGCCCCGCCATCCTCGCTAACCTGGATCAGGCCATCGTCGGTGCCCGTGTACAGCAGGCCTTCCACCAGCGGCGACTCCGACAGGGAGGTGATGGTGGAGAACTTGGACATCGCGTACAGGTCCCAGGAGGAGTCGAAGCTCCACTGGCGGCCCATCATCGGCTCCCTGAGACGGTCGATGTCACGAGTCAGGTCGCCGCTTACCGGCGTCCAGGAGTCACCGCGGTCATCGCTGCGCCAGACGCGCTGGCTGGCGAAGTACAGGCGCTTGGAATCGAAGGGGCTGATGAGAATCGGGGAATCCCAGTTGAAACGCTCCGCCGGCTCGCCCTGGCGCGGCTGGGGCTGGATGTAAACGCTTTCGCCGGTGGCCTTGTCAAAACGGGTCAGGTTCCCTTCCTGCCACTCGGCGTAGATGATGTTGGGGTTGTCCGGGTCCGCAAAGGACTGGTGGCCATCGGCCCACAGGGTGACGAACCAGTCGGAGTTGTGGATACCGGAGTGGTCCACCGTGCGCGAGGGCACGCCCAGGGAGTTGTTGTCCTGGGTACCGCCGTAGACGTTGTAGAACGGCGTGTCGTAGTCCACGGTGACCTTGTAGAACTGGGTCAGCGGCAGGTTGGCGACAAACTTGGACGTCTGGCCCTTGTCGAAGCTCTCGTACACGCCGCCGTCGGTACCAATCAGCAGGTAATTGGGGTCCTTGGGGTCAAAAGCCAGGGCGTGGTGATCCGAGTGACGCGCCGAGGTCGGCATACGCTCGATGTTCTTGCCGCCGTCCGCCGTGGTGTGCAGGAACACATCCGCCTGGTAGACCCGATCTAGCTCATGGGGGCTGGCGAACAGTTCCTGGTAGTAGTGGGGGCCGGTGCCGCTGGACAGGTAATCGTTGCGCTTCTCCCAGCTCTCACCGCCGTCCTCGGAACGCCAGAAGCCGCCGGTGCGCTGTTCCAGCTCGATGGTGGCGTAGAGAACGTCCGGGTTGACCGGCGACACGGCAATGCCGGTCTTGCCCTTGGCGCCTTTCGGCAGGCCCTCGGTCAACTCGCGCCAGGTGCCACCACCGTCGGTGGACTTGTAAATGCCCGTTTCCGGGCCGCCGTCCATCAGGGCGGCCACCGTGCGCAGGCGCTGCCACTTCACCGCGTAGAGCACATCGGGGTCGCGCGGGTCCATATGGACTTCGCTGACGCCGGTGTACTCACCGCCGCTGAGGATGTTCTTCCAGGTCTCGCCACCGTCGGTGGTCTTGTACAGACCCCGGTCACCGCCACCGGACCACAGCGGGCCCTGGGCCGCGACATAGACGGTGTTGGAATCCTCAGGGTGTACCCGGATCATGCCGATATGCTCGGACTGCTTGAGACCCAGGTTTTCCCAGGTCTTGCCGCCGTCGCGGCTGCGGTAGACACCGTCGCCAAATCCCACGTGGCGCCCTGAGACATTCTCACCGGTGCCGACCCAGACCGTGTCGGGGTCACTGGGGTCCAGGGTAATCGCGCCGATGGAATAGGAGCCCTCATTATCAAAAATGGTCTCCCAGGTGGTACCGGCATTAACGGTTTTCCAGATATTGCCGCTGCCCACCGCCACGTACCACGCGGAACGATTGTCCGGGTGAATAACGATGTCGGCGATACGGCCCGAGGTGACTGACGGGCCGATGTTGCGCAGCTCCAGGCCTTTCAGGGTGGCTGCATTCAGCCCCGGTTTCGGGGTTTCTTCCTTGGCATACGTAAGGGCGGGGGTAAGGGAAATGGCCAGGGCGAGGCTTAACGCTGCCTGCCAGAGTCGACGTCCGGTACGCATTACTATCTCCATTGGGCTACCGCGAAATCGCGGCGAATTCCACAGTATAGGTGAAAGTGCCCGGCGGGCGGTAGACATCCGGGGCGATCACGGCGGGGAATACACTGCGATAGTAGGTGAATCGTGCCGCCGCGCGTAAGATAGCGTCCATGGGCATGATGGACCGGGACAACGATCCCATCAGCGGAGACGCGCTGGACGAACATATCGAGCGGGCGCTGACTGTGGCACGGCCAGGATCCATGTTCTACCTGGCCTATCCGCTGATCCGTCGCCTGCTGCGCGCGGAACTGGTCAACGCCCGCCATCTTCCCGATGAGCCCTGCCTGTTTATTGGCAACCATTCGCTGTTCGCCACCGACGGCATGATTTTTGCGCCGCTGATGTGGCATGAGCACGGCCGCTTCCTGCGGGGCCTGGGCGACAAGGCCCTGTGGAATCGCTACTCCGAGGACTTTCTTATCAGCCAGGGCGCAGTGATCGGCCACCCGCAGGTGTGCAGCGCGCTGATGGAAGCCGGCCACGACCTGATGGTGTTCCCGGGCGGCGCCCATGAGGCCACCAAGACCCAGGACAAACGCTACACCCTGCAGTGGAAGGACCGCGCCGGTTTTGTGCGCATGGCGGCAGAGCACGGCTACACCATCATGCCCTGCGCCCATGTGGGGCCGGACGAGTTCTACGAGCACTGGATTGAAGGCCGCGACCTGCCCAATACACGTCTCGGCGAGCTGCTATCCCGTGTCGGCCTGCTGACCGAGGATACCCGGCCCGACCTGTTGCCGCCGATTCCGCTGGGTGCCCTCGGCACCCCCTTCCCCAAACCCCAGCGCTGCTATATTCAGTTTGGCGAACCGGTAAACCTGGGGACCTACCGTGGCAAGCGTCTAAAGAAAAAGACGCTGATGAGCATCCGCGACGAGGTGGCCACACAGATCGAGGCCATGCTGCAGGAGCTGTTTGCCCTGCGCGACGAGGCCCGCAACAGCGAAGGCTGGCTGCGGCGCCTGCTCACCACGGAACTGCTGGCCGAGGATTAGACAGACCATAAGAGGGCGCACCGTGAGCAACCCCTTCAACCCTGACATCTACAAGACCGACCTGGACAAGGTCGCCGCCAACCATATGCCGCTGACGCCAGTGGGCTTCCTGTCCCATACGGCATGGATCTTTCCCGACCGCGATGCGGTCATCCACGGCGAGTTGCGCTACAGCTACCGCGACTTGCTGGGCCGTTGTGAGGCCCTGGCCCGGGCGCTGATAGCCCGCGGCATCGGCCCCGGCAGCACGGTCTCCATCATCGCGCCCAACGTACCGGCCCACCTGGAGGCGCACTTTGGCGTGCCGATGACCGGCGCCGTGCTCAACAGCATCAATATCCGCCTGGATGCCGCCACCATCGGCTACATCCTCGACCACGGCGAGTGTGACGTGCTGCTGGTGGATGCCCAGTTCGCCGACGTCGCCACCGAGGCGCTGGGCAAGAGCGAGCGTCGGCCGCTGGTGATTGACCTCGACGACACACTTGGCCCCCGGGGCATCGCCATCGGCAGCATGACCTACGAGGCCCTGCTGGCGGAAGCCGACCCCGCCACCGAGATTCCGCCGCTCACCGATGAATGGCAGTCCATGGCGCTCAACTACACCTCAGGCACCACGGGTAACCCCAAGGGCGTGGTCTACCACCACCGCGGCGCCTACCTGAATGCCATCGGCAACAGTTTCGCCTGGGGTATGACCCCCGGCCCCACCTACCTGTGGACGCTGCCGATGTTCCACTGCAACGGCTGGTGCTTCCCCTGGACCATCACCCTGCAGGGCGGCACCCACTTGTGCCTGCGAGATGTGGCCGCCGAACCCATCATCGAATCCCTGGCGGCCAACCAGGTGACCCATATGTGTGGCGCACCGATTGTGCTGTCCATGCTGGCCTCCGCCCCCGACGAGTTGAAAGCAAAAATACCCCCGGGCCTGAAAATCATGACCGCCGGTGCGGCGCCACCGGCCGCCGTGATTGCCGGCGTGGAAAGCCTGGGCGCGGAAATCACACACACCTACGGCCTGACCGAGGTATACGGCCCCTGCGTGTACTGCGCCTGGCACGAGGAATGGAACGGCCGGCCACTGGCCGACCGCGCCGCCCTCAAGGCCCGCCAGGGCGTGCCCTACCCCGTGCTGGCCGGCCTGGATGTGCTGGACCCGGAGACCATGCAACCGGTGCCCGCCGACGGGGAAACCATCGGTGAGGTGATGTTCCGCGGCAACGTCGTAATGAAAGGCTACCTGAAGAACCCGGACGCCACCCGCGAGTCATTGAAAGGCGGCTGGTTCCACTCCGGCGATCTCGCCGTCAAACACCCGGACAACTACATCGAGATCAAGGACCGCTCCAAGGACATCATCATCTCCGGCGGCGAGAACATCTCCTCCATCGAGGTGGAAGGCGCGCTCTACAAACACGACGCCGTCATGGCCGCCGCCGTGGTCGCCAAACCGGATGACAAATGGGGTGAAACCCCCTGCGCCTTTATCGAGCTCAAGGCAGGCGCGGCAGCACCCAGCGATGAGGACCTGACCAGTTTCTGCAGGGAGCACCTCGCCGGCTTCAAGCTGCCCAAGACCTTTGTCTATGGAGAGCTGCCCAAGACCTCCACGGGGAAGATCCAGAAATTCCTGCTGCGGGAGCGTGCGAAAGACCTTTAAGCCTGCAGACCATAAGCTCGCTTTGCTCTCCAGGCATTCCAGCAAAAGCATGCACGCGCTTGTTCCGTCGACAGTTTTCAGGAGAATGGTGTAGTCAAATTCAACATACAGAGACGAGGTACAGATGAACCACGTCTATTTATTTAGCTGTTATAAGGCCTAGAGCGGAGCTTCGATGGGCAAAGCACTTGGATTTCCTCTAGCATTTTTTATCGCCTTTGCATTCGGGTACGGAGCAGCCTCATTGAGCTTCGTTTACTCTGACACGTATGTGCTAAAGACGCCCTTACCAATCAGCTCAGGGAAGTCAGAACCTGGCTTACTCCCTGTCGGTGCAGAGTTGCACTATCAGTCGTCTGCTCACGGCCATACCGACTTCTATGTGTTCGTTCGGGTTCCCCGTGACCAAGCGATAGCACATACTGAGAAAACTGAGGTGGATGCAGAGAATGGAATAGCGAGGCTCAGCGGTGACTTCAACTAGGCCATATAACAAGTCAAGGCTGCAGGGCCGCTTCGCGCCGGGACGGCCTACCGGCCGCCCCAGCTTGAAGCGTTATGTGTGATGTCCAGCATCAAGCCTTTCAAGTTCTGGTGGGGTGTAGCTTCCGCTTCCTATCTCGCAGCCTTGTGCCTTGCACTTCTCGGCTACAAGCTCGCGGCGATGATCGCGGGCGGCCCAGCTCTTTTCTTCTCAGGCTGGGCGTTCTTCGGCCACTTTGCGACGCTCGACGACGACCTTCCTGGAGAGTGGTCGAATCAGGAGGGCTCTAAAACAATATGGTACCGATCTGTTCTAGAGTTATTCTTAAAACTAGCAGTAATCGTCATTCTGGTAGCCACTGTCTACGCATGAGCGTCATCACACATAACAAGGCAATGCTGTCGCTTCGCTGGGACACCCAACCTTCCACTGCGCTCCAGGCTGGGCGCCCCAGCTTGCGGCGTTATGTGTCTTCACAATGATTGAGGTCTTCATAGTATTAGCTGGGGCATTGGCTCTTTTTAATCTGTACGCAAATGTTCGGCTTGTACGCGCAACAGATTTCAGCGTGGGTCAGAGGGTGGCTCAGATCGTCCTTATCTGGCTGATCCCGGTCGTAGGTGCCTCGCTAGTGCTCTATATCCTTGACAAGAGCAGCAGGCCTACGCCCCCAAGATCGAAGAATGAAAACTATGGTAATGACAGCATGCCAGGTGGTGTTCAGTAGCATGAGCGTTTCAACACATAACAAGGCAATGCTGTCGCTTCGCTGGGACACCCAACCTTCCGCTGCGCTCCAGGCTGGGCGCCCCAGCTTGCGGCGTTACATGTCTGCTTAAAGGATTGAGCTTTGCCGAAAAGGACTACGAAAACACCCGAAGGAACTCATCAGACGCTCAAGAACACGAGCTACGAAAACAGTCTCGTTAGTTGGCTGATGTACGATGGCTGGCAGGTGTTCGCTCCAGTTCTGGACCACGGTCACAAGACCGATATTCTTATATCTGACGGCCCCAATTATCACCGCCTCCAAGTCAAAACTATCGAGGCGCAAGGTGAAGATCATGTCGTTGAAAACCGTTGGAACGGCAGCGACTTGGACTACGTTATTTACATTGCCAGAAACTCAACATGGGGATACGTGATGCCAGCATTTCAGGAATCGAAACGGCCAATGAATCACGACTCTCATCAGCGATTCCTGAATCAAGATCGAAAGTCCTTTTTAAAAGCGTTTCACTCGTGTTGACATGTAACAAGGCCATGAAATCGGCCATAGAAAAGCATGGCCTGGGACGCGTAAACAGCGCGCGGCCTTTATGGCGACGTTACGGTGCCATTTGACGCATGTTTCTGAGGCAGAGGAGAGATTAAGACGCTGGCAGCTAAAGATTCGACTATCTTCGCAAGTAGAACGGCGAAGCCTCTTACGTTTTTTTTGGCAGTTCTGCTCAATGCGTGTACAGGTCTGCCAGTTTTTACCAACGGAGTGACGGGCAATAAATTCTGTGAACTGGGCTTCAACGGCCAATGGGGATTGGCTCAAAGCACCGTTGAAGAAATTGGTGAGGAATTTGGACCCAAACACCAAAAACTAGATCTAGTGCAGACTAGTGGCTGTGCGGAATCGAAACTGAGATGGGAAGGTAAGGATAAGGACTCTATCTATACCATCGAAGCGGAAATAGAGTTTATGAGGCTTGAGAGAGGCTCAGTCGTTCAGCTGACCGTGACCAGTATTGATAATGGAGTCGAGGCAGCCAAAGGACATCAGGGCATCTTTGTGTTCAAGATCGAGAGTGTGAGCAAAGACATGATTAGAGTATTCGGCGTTTCGCCTGTAGAGCTTACTAAGCTTATAGACAGTCGATCCATTGAAGGAGAATACACACTAAGTGCTCATGGTGCTGAGATTACGATATCTGACAGTGGAGTAAACGTGGCGCAATACATGAGCAGCAACAGCAAGTTTTTCAGCTCGGAAGGCTTTGTTCTTGAGCGAATTGGAAAGGCTAACTGATCACTTGTCGTTGAGTCACCGGAACAAGGCAAGGCTAGCGCTTCGCTGGTACACCCAACTTTCCGCTGCGCTCCAGGCTGAGCGCCTCAGCTTGCGGCTTTAAATGTCACCAAGATTCGAGTATAGCGATCGATGGAAAGGCTAAATCCAAAAATAGTAGTTCTTACAAGCCTGATATTGATAGCAATTGTTGTAGGTTCATACGCGATCGGAATTGGGGTTATTGGTGGAGGTGCATTTTCCTTTGAATCATCTTCATGGCATGGATTTGCCGGTTACTTCAATAACATGCTTAGTCCCATATTGGCCGCAATTGCAGCAACCATTGCCTTTTTATCTCTTACGCATCAACTAAAAGAGGCAAGAAGGGAATCCTCCCTAAATGAACAAATAGCGAACTATCTGAATCATCTAAATTTGCTTCGGAGCATGATTGATAAGAGATGGAAAACCATCAACAGAGTCAGCCAAATGGACTGGGAAGAAGAGCCATTCCATGCAATAAACAGAGGCAATCTAAAAGAACAACTTACAAACGCCGTATATCTATCCCCAGAAGTCGTGCGTTTGTCCCGCCTTTTCGAGGACCTAGCTGATGGGGTTCAGTGGTACACCCACCTCCATAAAGAGAAAATCGAGTTAGCCAAACAAGATTCCCCAAGAAATGAACGGTCCCATTTCTCGCAGTCATTAATTCAAGAACAAGACAAAAAAATGAAGTTCTGCTACGAATATTGCCTGTGGCTATTGGAAGAGCCAAGTGATAAAACTGATCAATATAAAAGGGAAGTTTTAATATACCGCCAGTTTTACGAGAACTTGGTTTCGGATGGCACTCTGAATGAGCAGTAAAAACTTACCAAAGCGCCCAAGCGAGACAAAGTGCTGCGCATTTCGCCCGTTAGCTGAGCGTTATGACTCTATTTCAGAGTCATGGTAGACATCGCTGCCTGGATCACTGCGTTAGCTACTGCGATCACTTCCGCAGTCATCGGCTTTCTACTAGCGGTCAAGAAGTACAGGCACGAGCAGCTCTGGCAGGAAAAATATAGATCCTATATCGAAATTATTAGTGCCCTCGAAGAGCTAAGTCTATGGGCCAACGAGACTTACAGCAGCAATAAGCTGCTACCCGCCATTGGCGCTTTGGAGGGTCTCAGCTTCGTTGGTGCTAGGAGAGCTATCTATCGGCAGAGTAGGATCGGCGGACTTTTGATTTCCGAAGAAGTTTTGAGCGAACTCCACACCTTGGAAAATGAACTATGGAGTGAAGATTTCCGCGCCGACGACGACCGATACTACTACGATGAAAACGGACGTGCGGAACATATGGCAGAGCACGCCGAAAAGGTCAGTAGAATTGTTGCGCCACGCTTGTCTAAAGTTATCCAGTTAGCAAGAAAGGATCTCCAGTGAGGAGTTATAGCAAGGCAAGGTTGCGGCTGGGGATTCGGGGGACAATCTACTTAATTGCCAGGTGTGCTCCTGCCCACCTGGCGCAAGACTTGAAATACGTAAGCTGTCACCGAACTCACAAAACTTGACCCGCACAAAAACGAGATTTATCGACTACTCTAGAAGCTGAGGCAGCGAAGCTTCTGCGCCCACCACATGGAGAGGTACCGGCATGAGTAGCGTTTCGATATATACCCCCAAGGGGTTCGAGTTTTCCCAGGCGATCATGTGTAACGAGCTGGTGAACTGTGCTTACGATCAATACGCCCAGTGGAAGAAGCAGCACGACCCGCCAAAGAACAAGTTCAAGTGGACGCCGAAGGGGCCGGCTGTCTCTTACGGCAACGTTCTTTGGGGAAAAGCGCAGGGCTTGCTGTGGAGAGAGACCGAGCCATTCGGTTTCGTCGCCTGGGACAACGGGAATACCACCTATCTCATACTGCGCGGCACACAGTCCGGCGCCGACTGGATCAGCAATCTGCACGCGGAGTTAACGCGGTATACCCTCGTTCCCGGCTATGGCAGGGCACATGAAGGCTTTTTCAAGCTCTACAAAACACTGAGGCGCCAGATATTCAAAGAGCTGGGATCTCGGGCGGTGCGCCAGCAGCTTCTGATATGCGGGCACAGTCTGGGGGGTGCGCTGACCACGCTGGCAGTGCCGGACATCATCAAAAATACGAAGTACCGTCCCACAAGCGCCCGGGAGCTTCTCCACTACAGCCTGGCAGCGCCACGCGCCGGCAATATTCGGTACGCCAGGACTTACAACGACAATAAGGTCACCACATACCGCGTAGTCAACACCGAAGACCTGGTGCCCGATGTGCCGCCAGCAATTTTGGGCGATGACGATTACTGCCACGTCGGCACGCCGGTGAATTTCACCGCACAGTATGGATCACTAAACGGAAACCACAGCAGTGTCAGTGCCTATCTCTATGCGCTGGAGCATCCCAATAAACCCTGGAACCTGGGGTAGACTGCCCCCGAGGACTCCAGATGGTGACTAGCATGACAC
>JANQLM010000061.1 GCA_028280635.1 Halieaceae bacterium
TCGGCAGCTTCTTCCGCGGCTTCCTCGGCAGCTTCTTCCGCGGTCTCCTCGGCAGCTTCTTCCGCGGCTTCCTCGGCAGCTTCTTCCGCGGCCTCCTCGGCAGCTTCTTCCGCGGCCTCCTCGGCAGCTTCTTCCGCGGCTTCCTCGGCAGCCTCTTCGGCGGCTTCCTCGGCGGCTTCCTCGGCGGCCTCTTCGGCGGCTTCCTCGGCGGCCTCTTCCGCGGCTTCCTCGGCAGATTCTTCTGCAGCTTCCTCGGCCGCTTCTTCTGCGGCCTCCTCCGCACCCTCCTGAGCAATCACCCGTATGGGGTCGATTGCCACAACGAAGATAGCCAGGAGGAAAAGCGCGGTTAATCCATGCAGGCGCCGCCCGGGCGAAACATCAAAGCGCCTGGGTAAGCAGGAAAGACTCGCTGTGCGCCGCTGGAAGTACGTCAAAAATGAGATGAATCCGGTTTTCATCACCGTCGTTCCAGGCTTCATGGACTTTGTTGTTGTCAAACCACCAGAGCTCACCGTTCCGGAGGCATTGTGTTTCCTCGTCGACGCGCAGCATCGAGCCCTGCGTCGATCTCAGTACCAGGTGGAATCGAGCGTGAACAAGATAGTACGCGCCACGATCGATATGCGGATATACGCGTTTTCCAGGTGGAAGGTTTACGATTTTCGCCCGCCCTGGCAAGCCTCCGAGGCTGTCTGCCGCAGACTGAATAAATCTGCGGGCGTGGGGAAAAGCCAGGGAGCCGCTGGTCCAGCGGCTCTCGAGCACGTCGCGGCGCGGTCGTCCTGCGATGGCCGACTTACGGAGACCGCGGAGGGGAATGGACAGGGCCTCGCGCTGCACGCGAATCTTGTCCTGACGCCCCGTGGCCTGCTCCCAGGCGCCATCCAGGGCGGCAATTTCACTCAGAAACGGTTCGGTATCTATGCCATCGCGGATGAGGCTGAAGTTAAGCATGATTCAGATCTCCTGTTTTCATTGATTGTGGAATGGTGGTTGCCGGCCGTTGCTTCGGCGGAATAAACCGGCAGGGTAATCGACGCCCGTCTGAGCGCTGACTGCATTGTCCGCTCGGCAATGTCGGCCAGTGAGAGGCCGCCAAGGGCGGCTGCGACTCCGCTGGCGCTACGTGGTGCCAGAGGATCGACAGCCAGTACGCGACTTACAGTGAGCTCTCCGGACTCGCTGCAATACAGGTCAACCCTTGCCATGTCGCAGCATCCCAGCGCTTGCGCGGCACAAATCGCTGCACGTGCAGCCGCAGTGCGGCATTCGCCAGGGAGATCGGCCTCCCGTGGAAAGGGGTGTCGCCCGGATTTGCGTTCCAGTAGCGGTAGCACATGAGCACTGTCCGCCGCTTCCGGATTCAGAACGATGGCAGTCACCGGACGGCCTGCCGGTACCCGCTCAATGGTGAACTCTTCGGAACGTTGCTGCATACGTTCGCACACCGACTTGAGCCGGCGTACGTGGCCAACCCTGGTAGCACCGCGATCAACATGGCGAAGCGACCTGACACACACGTCGCCACCGCCCTCATGCAGGATGCGCCTGGCTTCCTGATAGGAGACGGCAGTGGGAACCTGCAATCCGGCGGTTCGCAGTTCATCGAGTTGCCGCTGCCGGTTATCCCTGAGTACGGTGGCCTCGGCGCCGGGGCCCGTGTGCGGAATGCCCAGCATTTCGCAAATCACCGGCACCTGCGAAAGCCGGCCGGTTCCCTGGACGCCACCTGCACAATTCAGCACGCAGAGACCTGCCGCGTGGGGTCGAAATGCCGCATGGGCCAGGGAGCGCAGTTCAGCCGGCAAAGAGCTGTCGCACTCGAGCACGTGCACCTCATAGTGGCGATCCCGTAGCTGATCGATCAGTGCCTGCAACGATGCCTGACGGTAGCGCCTGGGGACCTCCTCCGTCAGGCGGCGGGGTGAAGCTTCGGGAAATCGATTGCGCACCACAGCAATCTGGGGCTTCGTGGACTGCGCGCGCCCCGGGTTCAAACCCGGGCGAAAGCCCTCCAACAACCGCATATCCAGGAATTCAGAAACGAAGACAATCAATACCAGGGGTGTCAGCAACAGCTCCGGGCAGGACAGCAACAGCTCGCACAGCGGCGTAAGCTGGTTGAGGCCTGCAATGGCGCCTGCCAGCACAATCGTGGTGCAGGTGCGCCAGGCAGCCATTGCCAGGCCGTCTCGCGCCACGGTATCAGCGATGCTCTCGGCGAGCATGGCGAGGATAACCAGCGGGAAGAAGGCCATGCTCCAGAGGGTGACCGAATCGAGCCAGGCGCCTGTCAGGAGCGCACCGAGCATGATAAACGCGACGATGCAGAGCACCACGGCAACCCGGGCATAGAGAGGCATGCCCGACCGGCGCATGCTGGGCCTGACAAGCACCACGGCACCGGCAATCAGCAGGATTAACAGCAGGCAGGGTACAACGCCGTTTTCCTGCATCCCGATGGCGATCAGGATGGAGCGAAACCCGAGAACCCGGATACCCAGCGTCAGACGCGTCAGGGCGATCAGCAGGGCCGCGATAGGCAGCAGGAGGATATACAAGACAACGTCGCGATCCTCAAAACCGACCCACTGCAGTGTGAGGTACTGGTTCAGCCAATCACCTGTTGCAGTCATCGCTGACAGGCCGGATGTGTGCAGCGCCGTAAGCCGGAGCAGTATGAACAGCAGGGGCAACAGGCCCACGGCAAGCAGCACACACAGCCAGGGGATCGGAATGCGTTGACGGTCCCACCCGGACATGGCGCCACGGACTACCGTTTGAGATTCGGCGCTCATCGCTCAGGCACCACCGCGGCGAATATCCACCACAGCCGACATTCCCGGGCGCACCAGGTCGGGGGCGGCATCCAGGCGAACCTGGACACCGATCTGCGGCGTCGGGCGCATGCGGGCTTCGCGAGTCTGGGGCAGGTAGTCCATCGGCATCTCGAAGTCCGTCGCCAGCCCAACGCGCTCGAGACGGCCTGGAAACTCTGCGTGCGGCAGTGCCGGAAAGCTCACGCTCACGGCACTGCCCGGCTGCAGGTCACCGAGTTGTTCTTCGGGAATCCAGGCTTCAATCCAGGTATCTTCCGTCAACCAGAGACTGAGCAGTGGCATGCCGGTATTCACCGCCATACCGGGCTGCGCCAGGCGGCGGACCACCGCTCCGTCCGCGGGTGCGGTCACTCGCGTGCTCTCGATATCGGCGTCAATGCGCTGCAGCTCCGCCAGCGATTCTTCACGCCGGGCTTTCAGGACGAGCAGCTCGCCCTCCAGCAGAGCGGCCTCTTCTTCCGCCAGTCTGGCGGCCTCAAGATCCGAGTAGCTGCCAGCCATCGCAGCCTCTGCCGCGGCGGCCAGCGAGGCACTCATGGCCGCCTTGGCGGCGGCGTCCCGAATAATCTCCGCAGACACCGCGCCGTCCGATTGCAGGGCCTGTCGCGCGGCATGAAAAGCTTCGGAGTCCTCGGCCTGAATCCGCGCGGCTTCTGCCTCCGCCTGCATCTGCCGGTACTCGGACTCTGCGCGCAGCAGGCTGACCCGCGCGCTTTGACTGGCGATTTCCAGCGCCGCCTCGTCGACGACGATGCGCTGCTCAAGCGTCTTCAGTTGCGCTTCAATCTGAGCCCGTTGCGCGAGCAGGTGTGCATTCTCCAGCGTTGCAAGCAGATCACCCTTGCGTACAGTGTCTCCGGCCCTTACGAACACCTGAGCAATCACGCCCTCGCCGCGTATTCCGAGCTCGGACAAATGCGAACGGACCAGGGCGTTGCGTGTCACCACGTGCGTGCTCTGGTAATGCCACCAGACGCCCACTGTAGCTACCGCACCGGCCAGGCAGAGGGCGCCGGCAATCGCCAAAAAATACCGCCTGCGGGCCGCACGCTGCGGCGGCTGGGCAGGTGCCTCGTCACCATGTTCCGCATCTACCACGGCGGGGGCTGCGGCGTCTGGAGTCTCAGTGCTTATCAGTCTTGCTCGACTTAGCGACATGGTCGGTACCTTTGTGCTCAATTCGTTGTCGGGTAGAGGCAGAAACTGGCCACCGGGCCCGTCCTGCTACACACAACAACGCCCTCAAGCGAAAACTATTCCCGCCAGGAGACAGTTTTCCTGGTTGACGTGAGCACCCCGTGGCCGAAAATGACCGAAAATGGGCAGGCGCCGGCCCCGGTTTGCCGGTGCTGATGAGCCCTGCTAACCTGCTCGCTTTCATCCGCTTCCCGCCCGCCATTGAGTACTAGCACCCGCACCTCCGATCACACGCCGATGATGCAGCAGTACTTGGCCATCAAGGCCCAGCATCCGCGCGACCTGGTGTTCTACAGGATGGGTGATTTCTACGAATTGTTCTTCGACGACGCCAGGCGGGCGGCGGAGTTGCTGGACATCACCCTCACCGCTCGCGGGAAATCCGGTGGCGAACCCATCCCCATGGCTGGCGTGCCCTACCACGCCGCCGAGGGCTACCTGGCGCGGCTGGTACGCGCCGGTGTATCGGTCGCCATCTGTGAGCAGATTGGCGACCCGGCCACCAGCAAGGGGCCGGTGGAGCGCCAGGTGGTGCGGGTGGTCACTCCTGGCACCCTGAGTGACGAGGCGCTGCTGGAGGAAACCCGCGACAACCTGCTGCTGGCGGTCTGCGGTCGGGTCACCGACCAGGGCGGCGAGTTCGGGCTGGCCTGGCTGGAACTGTCCGCCGGGCGCTTCCGGGTGCTGGAAGTCACCGGTGAGGAGGCCCTGCGCAGTGAATTGCAGCGCCTCGACCCGGCGGAACTGCTGATCCAGGACAACCTGCCCCTGCCCGACCTTGAGCAACGGCCGGGAGCGCGCCTGCAAGCCGCCTGGGAGTTCGACCAGGAGGCGGCGGAGCGCGCCCTCAACAGCCAGTTCCAGACCCACGACCTGAGCGGCTTTGGCATAGAGGGCATGGCACTGGCCGTCGGTGCCGCCGGCTGCCTGCTGCAGTACGTGAAAGATACTCAGCGCTCTAGCCTGCCACACCTGACCAGCCTGGCGCGGGAGCGCCGTGAGGACAGCGTGGTGCTGGACGCGGCCACCCGCCGCAACCTGGAAATCGACATCAATCTCATGGGCGGCGACAGCAACACCCTGTTTGCCGTCATGAATACCGCGGTCACCGCCATGGGGGCCCGCATGCTGCGGCGCTGGCTGCACCGGCCGCTCACCGATACCGCGATCCTTGGCGGGCGCCACGAGGCGGTACGGGGCCTGGGCGCCAACTACCACTTCGAGACGCTGCGCGAACTGCTGAAACCGATCGGCGACATGGAGCGCATCCTGTCGCGGGTGGCACTGCGTTCGGCCCGGCCTCGGGACCTGTCCCGGCTGTGCCAGTCGCTGGCAGCCCTGCCCGCCATCCGCAA
Organism: Halieaceae bacterium; assembly: GCA_028280635.1. Lineage (GTDB taxonomy): Bacteria > Pseudomonadota > Gammaproteobacteria > Pseudomonadales > Halieaceae > JANQIO01. The sequence continues at coordinate 5,396 of JANQLM010000061.1, forward strand.
TGAGCTGAACCGCTGCCAGACCCCGCTGTTGGGCGAGCTGCAGCAGCAGTGCAACGAGTACCCCGACACAGTGGACCTGCTGGGCCGCGCGGTGATCGAGAACCCGCCGGTCGTACTCCGCGACGGCGGAGTCATCGCCGATGGCTACGATGATGAACTGGATGAGCTGCGCAGCATTGCCACCGGCGCCGGCGACTACCTGCTGGAGATCGAAGAGCGGGAACGCGAGCGCACCGGTCTCAGCACCCTCAAGGTCGGCTACAACCGGGTGCATGGCTACTACATCGAGATCAGCAAGGCCCAGGCCGCCCAGGCCCCCGACGAGTACATCCGCCGCCAGACCCTGAAGAATGCCGAGCGCTATATCACGCCGGAGCTCAAGGAGTTCGAAGACAAGGCACTGTCCAGCAAGAGCCGGGCCCTGGCCCGTGAGAAACACCTCTACGAGGGCCTGCTGGACGGGCTGAACCAGATTCTGCTGCCGCTACAGCAAACCGCGGCCGCTGTATCCGAACTGGACGTGCTCGCCACCCTGGCCGAGCGCGCCGAACACCTCAGCCTGTGCGAACCCGAGTTCGTCCAAGAACAGACCATCGACATCACTGCCGGACGCCACGTGGTGGTGGAACAGGTGCTGGACGAACCTTTTATCGCCAATGACTGCCTGCTCAACGACCAGCGCCGCATGTTGTTGATTACCGGCCCCAACATGGGCGGTAAATCGACCTACATGCGCCAGGCGGCGGTGATTGCGCTGTTGGCCCACGTGGGCAGTTTCGTGCCGGCCGAGCGCGCCCGGCTGTCACCTCTGGACCGCATCTTCACCCGCATCGGCTCTTCCGATGACCTGGCGGGCGGCCGCTCCACCTTTATGGTGGAAATGACCGAGACCGCCAACATTCTTCACAACGCCACGCCACGCTCGCTGGTATTGATGGACGAGGTGGGGCGCGGCACCAGCACCTTTGACGGGCTGTCCCTGGCCTGGGCTGCCGCGGTGCAACTGGCGCAGCAGGTGCGGGCCTTCACACTTTTTTCCACCCACTACTTCGAGCTGACCACCCTGCCCGAACAGTGCCCCACCATGGCCAACGTGCACCTGGATGCCACCGAGTACCAGGATCACGTGGTGTTCCTGCATAACATCCAGGAGGGGCCCGCCAATCGCAGCTACGGCCTGCAGGTGGCCAAGCTGGCAGGGATTCCACCGGCGGTGCTGGCGCAGGCCAGGGACAAACTGGCGGAACTGGAAGGTGGTGGCGACAGCTCGATCCCGGCTCCACCGTCGCCCGCCCAGGACGACCTGTTCGGCGCCGCACCGCACCCCGTGGTAGACCAGTTGCAGGGCGTCGACGTAGATAATCTGACACCGCGGCAGGCCCTGGACCTGCTTTATGAATTGCGCGGCAAGCTTGATTGAGCGCAGTTCAATTTGGCCCGGTGAACGGGTACACTGCCGCATTGTTTAAAACCACCAGAAGGAACGTCTGCGATGACATTTGTAGTTGGCGAACAGTGCATCAAGTGCAAGCACACGGATTGCGTGGAAGTGTGCCCGGTGGACTGTTTCTACGAGGGCCCGAATTTCCTGGTTATCCATCCGGATGAGTGCATCGACTGCGCGCTCTGCGAACCGGAGTGCCCCGTCGACGCCATCTTCTCCGAGGACGAGCTACCGGAGGACCAGCAGGTGTTCCTGGAATTGAACGCTGAACTGGCAGAGGTCTGGCCAAATATCACTGAGATGAAGGAATCCCTGCCGGACGCCGAAGAGTGGGAAGGCAAACCCAATAAACTTGCTCTTCTCGAGCGCTAACGCGCTCTGCTGGAGGGCTTTCTGCATCTCCTCCCAGATCAGCCTGGTTGGCCAGGTGATTTGGTTTCCGTGGGAAACCCTGTCAGTCCGCCAAGCCGTTTGCTAACAAAGCACCAGAAGAACAGGGCTACAGGTTTACAGCCTTGCAACACCCTGAGGATGTGGTGATCAGCCGAAAATAGATTCCGAGGAGAGCCCCTGGGTTTCCATGATCACGCGCAGCCGCTTGAGGGCTTCCACCTGAATCTGGCGCACCCGCTCACGGGTGAGGCCAATCTCGCGGCCCACTTCTTCCAGGGTGCTGGTTTCGTAGCCGCGCAGACCGAAGCGGCGTGACACCACCTCGCACTGCTTGTCGGTGAGCTCACCCAGCCAGATGCCGATGCTGTCTTTGATATCACTCTCCTGCAGCAGCTGCGAGGGGTCGCTGACATGGGTATCGGCGATGGTATCCAGAAGGGACTTATCGGAGTCAGGGCCCAGCGGAGTATCCACCGAGGCCACGCGCTCGTTGAGGCCCAGCATACGCTTAACCTCATCCACGGGCTTGTCGAGCATGGTGGCGATTTCATCGGCGGAGGGTTCGTGGTCGAGCTGCTGAGTCAGTTCCCGCGCTGCACGCAGGTAGACATTGAGCTCTTTCACCACGTGGATAGGCAGGCGGATGGTGCGGGTCTGGTTCATGATGGCCCGCTCAATAGTCTGGCGAATCCACCAGGTCGCGTAAGTGGAGAAGCGGAAGCCGCGCTCCGGGTCAAACTTCTCTACCGCCCGTATCAAACCGAGATTTCCTTCCTCGATCAGGTCGAGCAGGGTCAGGCCACGGTTGATGTAGCGCCGGGCGATCTTCACTACCAGCCGCAGGTTGCTCTCAATCATGCGTTTACGGCCGGCCTCGTCACCCTTGCGCGCCAGGCGCGCAAAGTACACTTCCTCCTCCGGCGTCAGCAGCGGGGAGTAACCAATTTCGTTGAGATAGAGCTGGGTAGCATCCAGCGACTTGTTGAAGGTCTTGTCGTCGCCGTCATCGTAGCCACGGCCGCGGCCACTGCGTGTCGCCTTACTTGTAGTCGTACTTGTGGTCGTACTTGTGGTCGTACTTGTGTTAGTCGCTGTGTTAGCGCCTGCTTTGGTCGCTGGCTTCTTCGCCGCGGTCTTGCTGGCAGCTTTACCGGTACCGCCTCGTGCAGCTTTGCCCCGGCCCCCTGAAGTTTGAGCCCCTGTCTTAGTCTTCTCGACCGCCACCCTGGTCTCCTTAGCAGCAGTCGCGCCTGATGAGCCCCTGCGCGCCGCTGTCTTCCCCTTGCTCTCGGTTTTATTTGCCCTTTTCGACGCAGCGGTTCCGGCTGCCTCGCTGTTTTTTTTGCCACCGGTTGATCGGGATCGGACTTCCATGCCTCACCTCTTATTCTCTAGCGCCGTCAGTACGACGGCTGGGTTTTCTCCCCCTGGCACTGCCCCTGGACAGCGCCAACCCACCTAAGGCGCGTGGGATTCAGGCGTCCGGGGACGCTCTTTTCTCGATCTCTTCGCAACCTTTTCGAAACGCATCGAGTCACAGCTGTAACTAAGCGTTTACTTCAGCGGGCCAATTAGGTTACCCCCAATACCCAGCGACTACAACGGCGAATATCGAAACCGTTTTTCGTAGCCCCACGGAGGTGGCAACCGCCGCCCTAGCCCTGTCTGGGCAGCAGCTTGAGCGGGTCCACGGGCTTGCCATCCCGGCGAATCTCGAAGTGCAGCTTCACCGAATTCGTGGCGCTGCTGCCCTTTTCCGCAATCTTCTGGCCCGCCTTAACGCTGTCGCCTTCACCCACCAGCAGGCGCTGATTATGTCCATAGGCGCTCAGGTAGTTCTGGTTGTGCTTGACGATCAGCAGGTTGCCGTAACCGACAATACCGCTACCGGCATACACCACGGTGCCTGCCGCCGTTGCGAGCACAGGGTCCCCGGCCCTGCCATCAATATCGATGCCCTTGTGGGTGGTACCTGTGAACTTGCGCACCACGGTGCCGCGGGTAGGCCAGCGCCAGGCATCAACCACGCTGTTGCTTTTAACCGGGCTAGTAGTGGTAACACGAGGCGATGACGCTTTCGTGACAGGTGCCGAGGCCACCGGTGCCGACGTGCTGGAGGGCGTTTTCGCCGGCGCTTTTGCCGCTATGGAAGGGGGCTTGCCGCTGAGCCTGAGTTCCTGGCCGGGATAGATGGTGTAGGGACTGGGAATGCCGTTCAGGCGTGCCAGCGCCCGGTAATCCACCCCGTAACGGAAGGCGATGGAGTACAGGGTATCGCCACGGCGTACGGCGTAGCGGTCCGGCGCGCGCTTGATTTCTCCGTGGCGGTTTTCTACCGGCGCCTGGGTGGGCTCTCCGGCGCAGGCGGCGAGCAGCAGGCCCAGCAACCATGTCCACCGCCTGCCCCACCTGCCCATGTGCCTAGTCCGCCTCTACCTTGAGGCGTCCCCAGCGCAGATCCACCACCAGCACCAGCGCCAGGCCGGTCAGCGCGAGCACCACACAGGCCAGCAGCCAGGGATCAGCCCCGTAGTCGGCGGGCCACACCGGCCACTGCTGCGCCGGTCGCGGATCACCGTTGCGGCCGGTCACCCAGGACAGGGTCTGCTTCCAGGGCCACACCACCGCCAGGGAGCCCAGCAAAAACCCGGTCAGGGTGGCGATGGTGGCGCCGCGGAAACGATGCAGCAACCAGTCCAGCAGGCGGCTGAAGCACATCAGGCCAGCGGCCGCGCCGAGGCCAAAGACCGCAATGTAAACCAGGTCAAAGGCGCGAATAGCATCCAGGGTAACCACATACATCCCCAGCAGCAGCAGGATAAAGCTGCCGGATATACCGGGCAGAATCATCGCGCAGATGGCGATAAAGCCCGCCAGGAACACGCCGGAATGGCCGGGCACAAAGCCCGCCCGCGGCGCCAGGGCGACAGCGAGTGCAATGGCAGTGCCAGCCACCAGCGCCGCCACCCGGGCCGCGGTCCAGCCAGGCACCTGTCGCACCAGCATGGCCGCCGAGGCCAGGATCAGGCCAAAAAAGAAACTCCACAGCGGCTCTGGGTAGTGCTCCAACAGCCAGCCAAACACTCGCGCCAGCGTGAGGATGCTGGTGGCAATCCCGGCCAGCAGCCAGGCCAAGAAGGCGCCGTCCACGTGGCGCCAGGCGCCCGCCAAGTCAGCGCGTAGCACCAGGCGCAGGGCCTCGAGATCAAAGCTGCGCAGGCAGTGCAGAAGGCGCGGGTAGATGCCGGTGATAAACGCAACTGTGCCGCCGGATACGCCGGGAACAATATCCGCTGCCCCCATGGCCATGCCCCGCAGAAAAACACCGGCCGGCTTCACAGGGCCGGCCTTCAGCGCACGAGACCGGACCGCAGGGGGACGAAGCGCACCTCGTCAAAGGTCTCGGTTTCGAGGCCGGCCGCGGTGCGGGTCACAACGGTGAGATACTGGGTATCGACACCCACGGGGATAATCAGCCGCCCGCCCGGCCCCAGTTGGGCCACCAGGTCCGGGGGAATGGCCTCGGGCGCAGCCGTGGCGATGATACCGTCGAAGGGCGCCTGCGACTCCCAGCCAACGCCGCCATCGGAGTGCTTGAGTTGCACATTTTTCAGCCGCAGCTCGCGCAGGCGGCTGCGGGCCTTCTCCTGCAGGGGTTTGATGCGCTCGACGCTGTAGACCTGTCCCACTAGCTGCGCCAGCACCGCGGTCTGGTAGCCGGAACCCGTGCCAATCTCCAGCACCCGGTCAACCGGTCCGGTATCCAGCAACAGCTCGGTCATGCGCGCCACAATCCAGGGCTGGGAGATGGTCTGCGAGTAGCCGATCGGCAGCGAACTGTCCTCGTAGGCGCGCTGGGCCAAGGCCTCGTCGACGAACATATGCCGCGGCGTATTGCGGATGACCTCCAACACCACAGTGCTGGCAATGCCCTGCTCGCGCAGGCGCTGGACCAGCCGCTCGCGGGTGCGCTGGGACGTCATGCCGATGCCGCGGAGGTTGGTTGCGCTCACGTCTGGTCTGTCCCTGTTATCAATCTGCGGCCCCTGCGGCAGAGCGCATCATCACAAAATGTCCCTGTCTTGTCATCCGGGCAGCAGCACCACCACCGCGTGGGCGGCAATTCCCTCACGACGGCCGATATAGCCCAGTTCCTCGGTGGTAGTGGCCTTGACGTTGACCGCCTGCACGTCTGCATCGAGATCGGCGGCCAGCACTGCCCGCATGGTGTCGATGTGGGGCGCCAGCTTCGGCGCCTGGGCAATGATGGTGAGATCGGCATTGCCCAGGCGATAGCCCTGCTGCTGGGCCAGCGCAAACACGCACTTGAGCAGGATGCGGCTGTCGATGTCGGCATTCTGCGGGTCGTCGTCCGGGAAATGGCGGCCGATATCACCCAGGCCCAGGGCGCCCAGCATGGCATCACAGAGGGCGTGGATGGCCACATCCCCGTCGGAATGCGCCTCCAGGGCGTGGTCGTGGGAGATGCGCACGCCGCCCAGCATTACGTGATCACCCGCGCAGAAGCGGTGTACATCAAAACCATGTCCGATTCGCATTATTGC
>JANQLM010000079.1 GCA_028280635.1 Halieaceae bacterium
GGAACTGGGCGGCAAGTCGCCCTTCATCGTGTTTGAAGACGCCGACCTGGACGCGGTAGTGGAAGGCCTGGTGGACGCCATCTGGCTCAACCAGGGCGAAGTCTGCTGCGCCGGCTCACGGCTGCTGGTGCAGGAGGGTATAGCCGAACGGCTGCACGGCAAACTCAAGCGCCGCATGGACACGCTGCGGGTCGGCGATCCGCTGGACAAGGCGGTGGACATCGGTGCAGTGGCGGACCCGGTGCAGCTCGCCCAGATTCGCGAGCGCGTCGATGCCGGCGTGGCGGAAGGTGCAGAGCTCTACCAGCCCGACTGCCTGGTCGGAGAGCATTCCCAGGGCTGTTTCTACCCCCCCACCCTGCTGCTCAAGGTCGAGTCCAGCTTTCGGGTGGCCCAGGAAGAGATCTTCGGTCCGGTGCTGGTGAGCATGAGTTTCCGCACCCCCTCCGAAGCCGTCGCGCTGGCCAACAACACCCGCTACGGGCTGGCTGCCAGCGTCTGGAGCGAGAACATCAACCTGGCGCTGGACATCGCGCCAAAGCTCAAGGCAGGCGTGGTGTGGGTGAACTGCTCCAACCAGTTCGACGCCGCAGCCGCCTTCGGCGGCATGCGCGAATCCGGCTTTGGCCGCGAGGGCGGCGCCGACGGTATGCTGGAATACCTGGCACCGCGCTGGGAGGCGAGCCTGGAGGTCGTTGAGGAACCCGCTATTCCCACGGGGAGCGGTGCCGCCGCTGGCAAGGGCGTGGATCGCACGCCGAAATTCTATATTGGCGGCAAGCAGGCGCGACCGGATTCAGGCTACAGTGGTGCGGTGTTCGGGGCCGGTGGCGAGCTGCTCGGCCAGGTGGGTATCGGCAATCGCAAGGATATCCGCAACGCGGTGGAAGCCGCGGCGAAGGCAGAGGCCTGGTCCAAGACCAGCAGCCATAACCGGGCCCAGGTGATGTACTACATTGCCGAGAACTTGGACGCCCGCGCCAGCGAATTCGCCGAGCGCCTGGCGGCCCAGACCGGCGCCAGCAAACGTGTCGCAGGCCGTGAAGTCGATGCTGCCGTGAGCCGCTGGTTCAGCTACGCGGCCTGGAGTGACAAGTTCGATGGCCGCACCCACGCCACCCCGATGCGCGGCATCACCCTGTCCGTGCACGAACCCCGCGGCGTGCTGGGCATTGCCTGCCCTCGGGAGTTCCCACTGCTGGGTTTCACCTCGCTGGTGGCGCCCGCCATCGCCATGGGCAATCGCGTGATTGTGATACCCAGCGAAGCCCACCCGCTCAGCGCCATGGACATGGTGCAGGTGTTCGACACCTCGGACCTGCCCGGGGGAACGGTGAATATCGTTTGCGGAGAGCGCGATGTACTGGCCGCGGTGCTGGCCGAGCACTACAACGTGGACGCCCTGTGGTACCGCGGCAGCGAGGCAGGCAGCAAGGCGGTGGAGCACGCTGCCGCGGCCAATCTCAAGGCCACCTGGGTCAACTACGGCAAGCGCTGCGACTATCTGGACCCGGCCCAGGGCGAGGGCCGCGACTACCTGCACGCCGCCACTGAACTCAAGACCATCTGGGCCCCCTACGGGGAGTAGACATGCGATCACTGCTGCCAACGCTACTGCTGAGTGCCCTGCTGGTGTGTGGCAAGGCAGTAGCGGAGGTGCAGCTCAGCTTTGATCGCTCGGCGTTTGGCGGCGCTGCGCTGCCGATCTGGTCGGAGCTGGATGAGTTCGAACGCTGGGCCGTGTCGCGCATTCCCGCCGCACAGAACGGCGACGCCGACGCACTGCTGGCACTGTACCTGCTGTCCTCCGGCGAGCCCATGTCGCTGGCTGACTTTTTCGAACTGCGCGACGAGTTGGATGACTGGATCGAAGGTATTCCACTGTCCGACGGCAGCCAGCCCGACGCCGATGCCCACCGGCTGTTCGTCGCCATGCACAGCCGATACCTGGGCACTGACCTGGCCTCCAACGACATGCCTGTCATGTACCGTGAGGAACAGAGTCAGCTCTCCAAGGTCTTCAGCACCGGTGAGTTCAACTGCATCAGCTCGGCGATGCTCTACGTGGTGGCCGCCCGCAAGCTTCAGCTATCGGTAGACGGCGTGGTGCTGCCCTCCCATGCCTTCGTGCAGCTACGCCTGCCGGGTGGCACGGTGGAAGTGGAAACCACCTCTTTCACCGGCTTCGATGTGCCCCACGACGAGGCCTTCTACAGTTCGGAGTACAGCGACTGGTTCAGCGCCCGCAGCCTGGCCCCACCCACCTACGAAGACTACCTGGACCGCGACATCGTCAGCCCCTATGAGCTGGGCATCTTCAACATGATCAACCAGCACACCGCCGAGGCGGAAATGCCCTATCGGGACCGGATGCGGCTGGCGGAGCTGCGCGGCTACTACCGGCCCTGGGATGAGTCGGCGCAGAAGTCGCGGCTGGCTTACTACTACCAGGAATACGTGCATCTGCGGGAGAACGGTGACTTCGACACGGCCCTGCGTATGTACTACCAGCTCGAGGACTACCTGGTCGACCTGAGTGAACGCCGCTTCGAGGATGAAGAAATCCCGGTGTTGCTGACCGCGGTGCAGGCGCAGATGGCTGACACCCTCGGGCGCACCGGCGACGAGGACGCAGGGCTGGCGCTCGCCCGCTATTTGCTGCAAACCCGCGAGTTCCCCGACACCGCCCGCACGGTGGAAAGCCACCTGTTCTCGGTGGTGAGCCGCTATGCAGTCGATCGGGCCGAGCAAGCGGACTACCCTGGCGCCCGCCTGGCGTTCAGTGCCCTGGAGTTCCAGTGTCTCAAGAACAAGGTGTGTAACAGCGGCCTGGCGCAGGTCTACTCGGCCTGGGCCATGCACTATGTCGAAGACCGGGACTGGGAGCGCAGTGCCGACGTGTACCGCGAATACCTGCTGCTGGATTCCTCCAGCAAACTGTCGCAGCACTTCACCACCAACCTGGAACGGGTCTACCTGAACTGGGCCGCCCATGAGGAGTGGAACGGCCAGTGGGAAACCGCCATGGGCCTGCTCAACCAGTGCACCCAGCTGCTGGACACCGCCAGCGAATGCGAGTCGGCGCTGGCGCGGCTCGACTCCAAGCGTTAAGGGCAAGCGCGCCGTTCCCGCGGATGCGGTCGCCCCCTTGGGGCAACCCGCAGGTATCAAACTGTGAGAACGTGAATCCCGGCCCGCGCAGCGATGACGTCGGCGGCGTCAGCTATCCAGGGCCTGGTAATAGTCGGAGAGAATCTTCGCCACTTCCGGCCGCGAGAACTCCGGCGGCGGTGCCTCGCCGCGGCCCAGCATTTCCCGCACCGCGGTGCCCGACAGCAGCACAAAGTCCTCTTTGCTGTGGTCCGGGGCGTCCTTCATCATCACCACCTTGTCCAGCTTCTTGCTGTAGGCGGTGTGGTCTGCCCGGTAGATCTCCAGTTCCAGGGCGCCCGCGGGGACTTCTTCATCGAAGATAGTCTGGGCGTCAAAGCCACCGTAGTAGTCGCCGACACCGGCGTGGTCACGACCGACGATGAGGTGCGAGCAGCCGCAGTTCTGGCGGAACACCGCGTGCAGCACGGCTTCACGGGGACCGGCGTAGAGCATGTCAAAGCCGTAGCCCGTCACCATCACCGTGTTCGGCGGGAAGTAGATGTCCACCATTTTGCGGATCGAGGCGTCGCGCACATCAGCGGGGATGTCACCGGGCTTGAGCTTGCCCAGCAGCATGTGAATCAGGATCCCGTCGGTGCCCAGGTCTTCCATGGCCATACGGCACAGCTCTTCGTGGGCACGGTGCATGGGGTTACGGGTCTGGAAGGCCACGACCTTGTCCCAGCCGTGCTCCTTGATTTCGTTGCGAATCTCAACCGCAGTGCGGAAGGTGTCCGGGAAGTCGGTCTGGAAGTAGGAGAAATTCAGCACCTGGATGGGCCCCGACAGCAGCGTGTTACCGAGGTCGGTAAACGTCGCCACGCCGGGATGGTTCTCGTCCAGGGTGCGGAAAATCTTCTCCGCCATACCGCGAATCTCGTCATCGGAGACCTGTTCAACGGCCTCAACGTCCATGATGGCCAGCACGGGGTTCCCTTCCACATTGGGATCGCGCAGGGCAATACGACTACCCGCCTCGACGCCGCTTTCGCGGGTCAGGTTGACCACCGGCACCGGCCAAAACAGGCCATCCGTGGTGTGCAGACTGTCCGCCACGCTCATGGCATCGGCCTTGTTCATGTAGCCGGCCAGCGGATTGAAATAGCCGCCGCCCAGCATGACCGCGTTGGCGGCCGCGGCGGAGTTCAGCAGCAGCGAGGGCAGGTTTTCAGCTTCCGCCACCAGGGCGTGGCGCTTCTCGCTGTCGTAGACGAACAGCGGATTCAGTTCCTCCGAGCCGTGTGGCTTGATCATATTCGGTATCCCGTTTACTGGTTGATAATGCCGCGTTCGCGCAGCACCGAGAGAATCTGGTCGATCTCTTCCTGCAGACTCTGCTGGTCCGAGTGCAGGTGAATCTCGGGGTTGTCAGGCGCCTCGTAAGGATCGTCGATGCCCGTGAAGTTTTTAATCTCGCCGGCGCGGGCCTTCTTGTAAAGGCCTTTGGGATCGCGGGCTTCCGCTTCCTCGAGGGAACAATCCACGAAGATCTCGATAAACTCCATGCCCGCCGCCTCGTGCAGTGCGCGCACGGCGTCGCGATCGGCCCGGTAGGGGCTGATGAAGCTGGACAGGGAAATCACGCCGGCATCGACAAACAGCTTGGCCACTTCGCCGATACGGCGAATGTTCTCGGTGCGGTCCTCGGCGGAGAAGCCGAGGTTCTTGTTGATACCCATGCGGACGTTGTCGCCGTCCAGGCGATAGGACAGGATGCCCATCTCGTGCAGCGTGCCTTCCAACTCCACCGCCACCGTGCTCTTGCCACTGCCGGACAGCCCCGTGAACCAGAGCGTGGCACCTTTATGACCCACCAGCTTCTCGCGGTGGGCGCGGGTGATATCACCCTCGTGCCAGTGGACGTTGGTCGCTTTCTGCTCAGCCATGGTGCTTGCTCCGGTGTTCTGGGAAGGCGGCAAGAGTACGCGGAATGGGCGCAACTGTAAATTCTGGAGCGTTGAGTAGCATAGACCGAGGGGCACGCCACGCCGAAAAGTAAGTTATTTCAGGATGAACCTTTCTCGATAGGCCCGAAACTGCTCCGCCAGCCCCGCTTCGCTAAAGCCGAACTGCTCCAGGCTGTACTCGTGGGTGGGCCTTAGCTCACGGCGGTTGAAGTCCTGCCAGGCGCGCATCTCGGTCTCGGCTTGCGGGGTGAGGTCCATGCCGATGAAGTCGTAGACTTTGTGAATCTCGCCCAGGGGGTCGCTGACCGTGTCCCTGAACCACAGGTCCAGGAAGCGGTCCTCCGCGCCGGCCTCGCGCACCGCCATGGTGTGTGCCATGCCCCTGGCGAACTTCCGGGACCACTGCTGACCGACTTTGACCGGGTCGGCGCTGTCCGAGTAGATGCGCCAGAGCTCGTAGATCATGCTGGCCAGCGAGGGGATGGTCTCCAGCGGGTCGCGGTGGGACTGCACCACCCTGGCGTCGGGGAACACCTCCAGCACCAGGTCCATGTAGTGCAGGTGATGGGGGGCCTTGATGGTCCAGCGCTCGGCCTGCTTGCCGGCCTGCTTTTTCTGCCACTGCAGGAATTTCAGCAACAGCTCCAGGTAGCGGTAGCCAACGCGATGGTCCTGGGCCTCGATCCAGGCGTCGAAACCGGGCAGCCAGGCGAAGGACTGGATGTTGAAGCTGTAGAAGCTTTGCTCCAGCAGCATGATGTCTTCATCGGGCCCCATGGCATCCATCGGGTGCACGCTCAGCAGGTCGGGGTTGGCCTCCAGCATGGCGGCCATTTCCGCCTTGCCATCGACCGCGCGCTGGTCAACTGCCGCCGGATCCCAATCCAGCGCCGGGCAGGGAAAGCGGGTTTCAAACCACAGTGGTGCGTACATGCGAGGGTCGGCGGCAATGGTGCGGTGCAGCATGGTGGTACCGGTACGCGGCAGGCCGACGATAACCAGGGGTTCGCGAATCTGTTCATCGAGGATTTCCGGGTGGCGCTGCAACCAGGCCTGCACCCGCAGACGGGTGGCGAGAATGTCCACCACCCGCTGGCGCAGCACCGCCCCGCCGACGGCATTGAGTTGGGCTTCGGACTGCAGCGAAAGCAGCAACCGTTCCAGTGGCTCCCGGTAGCTGTCGTCGCCGAAATCCTCCAGGCCGTCTACGGCCCTGGCCTCAGCCACCAGGGTATCTGCCTGCCAGTCCATCACTGCCTCCCCGGAAAACGAATCACGCCTGTCGCCAGGCCGGTGCCCAGCAGTATCAGGCCGCAGCCACCCAGCATGCGGCCGGTCACCACTTCATCCAGCACCAGGGCGCCGGCGATCATGGCGGAGATCGGCACAATGTAAGTCACGGTAACGGCCCGCGCCGGGCCCAGCCGCACCAACAGGCGGAAGAACAGGATATAGGCGATGCCGGTGCAGGGAATTCCCAACGCCAGTACCGCCAGCCAGGCTCGCAGGGAGGGCATCTCGGCGGGCCAGAAGGCGATACACAGCGGCGCCAGCAAAAGGCTGGCGGCAATCTGGCTGCCAGTGGCCAGTTCCAGGCTGCCGAGCCCGGGCAGGCGAATGCGCGCGTAATTGCCGGCGACACCGTAGGAGAAAGCACCACCCAGGCCTGCGGCAATGGCGAGGCCGGCACCGGACAGGTCTACCTCCAGCTTGTCCCAAACCAGCACCACCACGCCGACCAGTCCCAGCATCAGCCCCACGATGCCAGTGCGGCTGAGGCGCTCGCCGACCCAGGCAAAGGCCACCAGGGCGGTAAACAGGGGCGCGGTGGAATTGATCACGGCGGTGTAGCCAGCAGTCAGGAACAGGGTGGCGAAGGTGAACAGGGTGAATGGCAGGGCGGAATTGAAGAAGCCCATCAGCAGCACATCGGCGGCCCGTTCCCGCACCGGCGCCAGCGAGGCAGTCACCAGCAGAATGGGCAGCAGGAAAGCCGCCGCGATGGCCACCCGCAGGGCGACCAGCGACACCGGACCAAACTCCGGCGCCGCCATGCGCATAAACAGGAAGGAGGTGCCCCACAGGGCCCCAAGACCCAGCAGCTCAACAAGATCCAGCGGCTTTGCGGGCTCAGTCAAGGGCCGGGCGCTAGAAGAAATAGTTGATCATCGAGATGATGAGTGACACGGCCACCAGCGGGATAATCCAGCGCGACAGCTTCTGCATCTGCTCGGGTTCCATGGGCTTGGCGTAGCGCTCGCCCAGCACCACCATCAGCGCGACGCCGCCAAAAATAAACAACAGCAGAAAGAACAGTGTATTCATGACTCTCGGTGATCCTCGCATACCGCGGTACCGGCCCTTACGTCGGCGTACCAGCCCGGCCCGTCGGCCAGTTCGCCGTCCTCCGCCAGCGGCGGATAGGCCAGGCCCCGTTCGCGACAGAACTTGCGCAGCTGTGGGTGGGCCCATTCAAAGAACAGGCGCTGCCGCGTGACCGCATCCAGCCGGCAGTGTTCGTACAGGCCCGCCGCCTCTCGCTGGCGCTGGGCTTCGGCGAGAATAATACCCGCCGCCACCGAAACATTATACGACTCGACCATGCCCATCATCGGCACCAGGATGCACTGGTCAGCCGCGTCCAGCGCCTCCTCATCGAGCCCGGCCCGCTCGGTACCCAGCAGCAGCGCGGTGGGCCGGGTGTAGTCCACGTCGCGAAAATCCCGGGCGCCCTCACCGGGGTGGGCGGCGAGAATCTGCATGCCGCCGGCCTGCACCATGCCCAGCGCCTGGCCCAGGGTATCGTGGCGCCGGACCTGCACCCAGTTGTGACTGCCCATGCCGGTGCCGCGGAAAGCCCGGTAGTCCTCGCGGGCGGCCACTGCATGCACCTGCTGGATGCCCACCGCATCAGCGTTACGGACGATCGCGGATGTATTGCGCTGCTTGTGAACAAAATGGGTAATCACCGTCAGATCGGGCTGGCGCCGGTCCAGCACCGCGTTGAGGCGGGCGAGGCGTTCGGGGGTCAAAGCAGCCGTCCCACCCGATGCCCGTCGTGCATGGCGCCATGCAGGTAACCGGGACCCCCGCAGTCGCCGGCGATATGCACCTCCATCCCCCGGGCGGACAGAGACTCGGCCAGACCCGGGTTGCCGGTTGCGCCCGCCGCCAGGATGACCGAATCCGCCGCCAGGGTTTCCTCGCCGTCCGCGGTGGCCAGCCTGACACTGCCGGGCTCAATCGCCAACAGCCGCGTGTCGCCGCGCAGCACCACCTTGTGCTCGCGCAGGCCGTGAAGAACACGCCAGCGACGCACCACCGCCAGCTCGGCACCGAAGTAACTGCCCTCTTCCACCACGCTGACCTCGCGACCGCGCTCCACCAGGAACTCCGCCAGCTCCAGGCCCACCAGCCCGCCACCGGCGACAACAACGCGCCGGCCGAGCGGCATCCACCAGTGACTGCAGCGGCGGATCAGTGCGCCGCTGCCGGTGATCCCCAGCAGCTTGCCCGCCAGCAGCATGCAGCGATGGGACAATGACAGCTTGCTTGCCACGCCGGTGTCACCGCTGACGGTCATCAGGTCGCGCAGTTCGTCGCCGCTGTAGACATGTGGCAGTTCGGCGCCAGACAACGGCGGCGCCGGCCTGAGGGCCCCGGTAGCCACCACCACGGCGTCCGGCGCCAGCTCGTCCACGATCTCCTCCGTAACGGCGGTATTGAGGCGTAGCTCGATCGGCAGCGACTCCACCTGGCCCGCCAGGTAATCCACCAGTTTCTCATTGGGCGGATAGGGAATGGCTGAGAAAAAGGCGGTGCCGCCCAGTCGACCGGAAGCCTCGCACAGGGTGACTTCATGCCCTCGCAGGGCGGCTACCCTGGCCGCTTCCATGCCGGCGGGCCCGCCGCCCACCACCAGCACCCGGCGCGGTGCCGGCGCAGGCTCGATCAGGGTCTCGGTTTCAAAGCCGGTCTGGGCGTTGACCGCGCAGATCAGGTGATCGTTGAGAAAGATACGGCTGACGCAGGTGTAGCAGTAGATGCAGGGCCGCACGGTCCGGGGCTGGTTGGCGGCCAGCTTGTTGGGCAACTCCGGGTCCGCCAGCAGCTTGCGTGCCATGGAAACAAAATCCGCCTCGCCGCGGGCGATCACCTGTTCGGCCACCTCGGGCTCGACCCGGCCAACGGCAATCACCGGAATGCTCACCGCCTGCTTCACCGCCCTGGCAAAGCCAAGGTAAGCACCGGGCTCGTGCACCAGGGGCGCTTCGGTAAAGCCGATACCGGAGCTGGAGTTGGCATAGGCGCTGACATGAACGGCGCTGGCACCGGCAGCCTCAGCCAGTTGTGCGGTGGCCACCGCGTCATCCAGGGTGATGCCCGGTTCGAGACGGTATTCATGAGCATCCAGTCGCAGCCACACCGGGAAGCTGTTCCCCACCCGGGCGCGCACGGCCTGCAGCACCTCACATAACAGACGCGCCCGGTGTTCCAGTTCACCGCCATAGGCGTCATCGCGCTGATTGGTGTACGGAGACAGGAACTCCGCCAGGATATAGCCGTGGCCGGCGTGCAGTTCGACCCCGTCAAAGCCGGCCCGCTGGGCACGCTCAGCCGCATCGGCGAAGCGCTCTATCAGCCAGGCGATGTCCTGGCTGTCCGCCACCTTGTACTCGATTTTGGCGCCTGCCAGCGACTTCACGAAGGCGGCCATCTCATCGGGTGTCAGCGCCGCCATCATATCGTCCGGCGTATGCCTGGGCAGGGATGGGACCAGCATCGGACGACCTGCGGCCATATCGCGCACTGCGACCTTGCCGGCGTGCTGAAGCTGGATGATGGCGCGGCAGCCGTGCTGCTTCACTCGGCGCGCCAGGGCCGTCAGGCCCGGCAGGAACTCGTCGCTGGAGATGCCGACCTGGTTGGGATTGCAGTTGCCCCGCGGCCAGGCAATAGCCGCCACGCCGACGATGACGGCACCCGCGCCGCCGCGGGCGCGGGCCTCGTAATAGGCTTGTATGCGTTCGCCGCAGTGGCCGTCCGTCTCGCAGAGATTGCTGCCCATCGGCGCCATGAGGATACGGTTGCGTAGCGTCAGGCCGCCGATGCGGCCTGCTGACATGAGGTGTTGAAAGCCCATTGTCCCGATGTTTTCGATACCCGGTTTCTGATCAACGGCTTGCAGCTTATCCGCTCGCCGGAAGGAACTGCCGGAGGGCCCCTGAAAAAACTGCCTTTGGGTTAAAAAGAGCAACCAGCCTTGCCACGTCGCCATCTCGTGCTACATATAGCCCAAATGGGCTAGGACAGAGCCTGAACACAAATTTATAGTTCAAAGACTCCACAATCACTATAACAGGAGCAGAACGATGGCCCGTACCGCAAGCACGCACATCGCCGCCCGCCGCCAATGGCCCGCCATGGGCCGGATACCGGCATCACCTACCCCGCTCGCCCTGGCCATTCTGGCTGCCTCCACACTGTCCGTACCGGCGGCTGCCCAGGATCGCACCTCGGTACTGGAAGAAATTGTGGTGACGGCCCAGCGCCGTGAAACCATGCTCCAGGAGACGCCCATTGCTGTCACCGCGTTCACCAGCCAGAAGATCGAGGACATGGGTATCTTCGATATCACCGATATCAGCGGTATGGCGCCAAACACCAATATCCAGAAGCAACCCTCTTCCAACTCCAACATGTCCATCGCCATCCGAGGCATTACCAGTGGCGAAACTGCGCTATTGGTCGATCCGAAGGTGAGCTTCTATGTGGACGGTGTGTACCTGAGCAAAACCGTTGGCGCGGTGTTTGACATTGTCGACATGGAGAGCATCGAAGTGCTGCGCGGCCCCCAGGGCACGCTGTTCGGCCGCAACAGCAGCGGCGGCGCCATCAATGTCACTACGGTGAAACCCAGCGGCGAACTGGGGGGCAATGTGGAAGCCAGCTTCGGCAATGAGGGCTATATGCGTTACCGCGGCAGCATCGACCTGCCGAAAATTGCCGACATGCTGTCCGTGAAGGTCAGCGCCATGCATATGGAATGGGACGGTTGGGCGGACAACGACTTCCCCGGCCAGGAATCCGACCTCGCCAGTGAGGACAACGACAGCTACCGGATCGCCCTGCGGCTTGAGCCTACCGACAACCTGACGCTGGACTATGCCTACGACAAGACCGACAACGAAGGCGTGCCAGTGCCGTTCCAGGTCACCGAAGTCAAGGACAGCATCTTCAACGGCATCACCACCACACCCTTTCCCTACGAGTTTCTCGGGGGCCAGCTTTACCAGGAAATGGCGGCCCTGGTAGGCGATCCGGACGAGCGCCGTGAAGACTACAACCTGGATTCCGTAAGCACCGAAGAACTGGAGGTGGAAGGCCATACCTTCACCGCCACCCTGGAACTCGATTCCGTTACCCTGAAATACATCTTTGGCGATCGGGATACCGACTCCACCTACGACGCTACCGACCTGGACGGCGGCGCGCTGAACACGGCTGACCTGTTCTACGGTGGCGGCCAGGTCATACCAACACCTGGCTTCCACGCCGCCATTCCCGATGGCACCGTGGAAATGACGACACATGAGTTCCAGATCATCGGCGACCTCTTTGATGACCGCCTCGCCTATACCTTCGGGTACTACCATTACGAGGAAGACGTATTCCAGGACAACCCGCAGACCTTCGGCCTGCCCATCCAGTTCCTGGCGGTTGACCCCACGCTGCTGGCCGCTTATACGGCGGCGGGATTCTGTAACGACGTCCCCGGGCAGGGCCCGGTCTGTATCGGTAGCCAGCGCCAGCCACTGCCCTTCCCGGCCCCGGGCGCAGACCCGAACCTGAACGGCGCGGTGGACTTTACCTACGGCCAGAATACGGAATCCTGGGCGATCTACGGGCAAGGCAGTTACGACCTGACCGACAATCTCGAAGTCACCTTTGGCCTGCGTTACACCGAGGATGAGCGCGACGCGTTTCTGTTCAACGAAAGCCTGGGCCATATCGACTTCAGTGACCGCCTGCGCAACGAGGAGGACTGGGACAACATCAGTTACCTGTTCAATCTGAACTGGGCTGTCACTGAAGACATGAACCTCTACGCCACCTATTCCACCGGCTACAACGCCGGGGGCTTCAATGCCAGGGCCTCCACGGAGCGTTCCTGGAATGACCCGGTGGATGAGGAAGAGGTGGATTCCTTTGAACTGGGCATGAAGGCCGACTGGCTGGACAACCGGCTGCGCACCAACGTTGCCCTGTTCTACAACGAGTTCACCGACATCCAGATTACCCAGTTCGAAGCCGGGAGCGGCGGGGCTTCCAGTCAGTTGGTGAACGCGGGCGAAGCGACCTACTGGGGCGTGGAGCTGGACATGGTGGCCATCCTGGCGGAGGGCCTGATCATGGACCTGACCTACGGCTACCTGAACTCCGACTACGATGAATACCTGGCTCGTGACCCTGCCACCGACCAGGAAGTGGACATCTCGAACATCACCGATGTCACCCGCGCCCCGGAGCACAACGGCAATATCGGCCTGCAATATGACTTTGCACCCTTCGACTTTGGTTCGCTGAGTGCCCGGGTGGATGCCAGCTATTCCGACGAGTTCGTTTTCCATCCTTTCCAGAACCAGTTCGACGCTGCCAGGGATCGCTGGATTCTGAACGCCCGGGTTAGTCTCAACGACATATCCCTGGGTGACGTCGGCACCCTGCGAGTATCGGCCTGGGGTAAGAACCTGGCAGACGAAGAGTTCGAAGAATGGGGCATCGACTTCGCCAGCCTGGGCTGGGCAGGCAATACCTTTGGCCGCCCGCGCACCTACGGCGTGGACTTCGTGGTCAACTTCGGAGACTGACGTCAGGCACCGTCCCCTCCTGGGGGAGCGTGCCACCGTGAGACAGCCCGGGCATCGCCCGGGCTTTTTTTATCGGACGAGCAGCGCCGGGGCCAGGGTCTCGACCATGGCGCGAATGCCCTCGCGCCAGTCTACCCGGGTAGGCCCGATCAGGGCGTGCATGCGCTGGTGGTCTATACACAGGCTGCCAAAGGCTTCGGGATTTTCCCTGAACCTCGGCTCAAGGCCAGTGAGCTCAGAGAGCCAGCCACACCACTCCTCGATACTGGTGCGCTGGGAACCACCGAAGTTGACGACGGTAGCCTCGCTGCTGGCCGCAGCCAGCAGCCGCGGGATCTTCTCCACATAATCGTCGACGTGCAGCAGGTTGTAGTAGTTGGGGGCTTCCGGGTGGACATCGATGGGGACGCCCTCACGCATCATTAACAGGTGATACCAGGGCCAGCCGCCGTTGTTGCCATAGGGCACACTGAGGCGCGCAATGGTGGTGGGCAGGCTTAGCTGTCGCGCGGTGAAGCGCACTACCGTTTCCGCGGCAATCTTGCTGATGCTGTAGGTGGGAAACATCGCCCGGTGATTGTCGCCCAGCGCCGCATCCTCGGCCAGCGGCTGGTGGCCCGCGTACTGGTACACCGCCGTGGAGGAAAAGTGCAGAAAAGCCCGGGCCTCTCGGCAGTGGAGCATCAGCCGCCCGGCCGCTTCGGCGTTGGCGGCCAGGTCGTGGTCAAAACTCCCGGTCTTGGCAACGGCGAAGTTGAGGACGTAGTCGAAGTCCTGCGCCAGTCCGACCAGCCCCTCCGGGTCGGCGAGGTCCACGCTGACGCATTCAGCGCCCAGCGCCGTGAGTCGGTCGCGGTCCTCCTGTCTGGCAAAGCGCGCCACCGCCGTGAGCTGCGCACCGCCAGCCAGCGCCGCCACCACCGGTTCGGCTACCTGGCCGGTAGCCCCGGTGACCAGCAGTTTGCGGCCGGACAGGTCGACGGGATCGAACAAGGGCTTCAGGTCAGCATGGCAGCCAGGCGCGACAGCGACACCCGGTTACCACCGTCGCGGTGTGAGCGCTCCATCGCCTGGGAGGCATTGGTCTTGAGCTGCTCGGCGAGCTGCTCCATGTTGATGGCGGGATAATTCTGCGGCGTCCAGGTGCTCATGCCGATGGCCAGGCTGGCAAACAAGTTGGCGCCGCGGCCATCGTCAATTTCCATGAACTCGGTTTCGCTGCGAATACGCTCGGCGATTTCCTGGCCCTTGTCCTCCGGACAGGCCGGCAGCAGCAGCGCGAAGCAGGAGCCGTGCAGTCGCGCCAGGTAATCGGTGCGGCGCAGCATACCGGAAATATGCCGGCCAATGGCCTTGAGCACAAAGTCGCCGGAGAGATGGCCGTAGTTGTCGGAGATGGACGAAAAGTCATCCACTTCCATGATCATCAGCGTCAGGGGCTTCTTGTTGCGGTGGGCACGGGCGACTTCCCGACGCAGCTCCATCTCAAAGGCGCGCTGGTTGCTGAGCCTGGTGAGTGGGTCCAGCAGGCTCAGGGACGCGAGGCGCTCGGCGTTGGTACAGTTCTCAAGGCAAATGGCGATGATCGATGCCAGGTGATTGAGAAAGCCTGTTTCAACCTCACTGTCGAAGGCCTCCGCATCTTCACTGACCCAGTGAAAGCTGCCTACCAGCAGGTTCTCGCGCACCAGGGGCAGCAGCAGGGCACTCTGGCCGCTGTCCACATTGGCGATAGCGCGCAGCGCTCGGGGGTCCTCCGAAACGATGACCTCAACACGGGGGCGAGCACCGTATAGCTGTTGCATGTCGAAGGAGTCTTTCTCGAGCACAAGATCGATACCAAACTCCAGCTCTGCCGGCAGCAGTTCCG
Organism: Halieaceae bacterium; assembly: GCA_028280635.1. GTDB lineage: Bacteria > Pseudomonadota > Gammaproteobacteria > Pseudomonadales > Halieaceae > JANQIO01. The sequence goes on from JANQLM010000079.1 coordinate 14,802, forward strand.
CCAGCTCACCGTCGGGGTCATACAGGTTGAGGCTCACGCCACTCAGGCCAAAGTGTATCTGGGTGGTGTGTAGCAGTACGTCGAGCAGCGCAGCGAGGCTGGAGGCATCGAGCAACATCAGCTCGTAACTCTGCAGGCGCTGCAGGATGCGCTCATTGAGTTCCACCGTGCGCGCAAACTCGCCCATTTGCGAATCGATATCGCGATACGACAGAGCGTCGGTGGACTTGCGCGTGTCCGATTCCTTTCCCGGCGGTGTGGCCATGTTCCTGCCTGTTATCAGCGCACCGCTAGATGATACACTGTGTTCGCTTTGCATTGCATCGCAACCTGAGGGGTGGCACCGCCTGAGATGCCGACCTCCCGGACGTGTCTTGACTCGACCGGGGCCGCGTTGGCGAACCCTTTGAACCTGATCCGGTTAGCACCGGCGTAGGAATAGGTGAACGCGGCTTTCCTCTACGTTGTCCGCTAGTTATCCATTACGTCGTCAACCGGGTCTCTTTTGACTCCGCATCACTGCGGATTGAATGGAGAGACTCCGTGAAAATCAACAATACCCTGATTGGCCTGGCGCTGTTGCCGCTGGGCATGTCCGCTTTAGCCCAGGAGGATAAGGAATCCACCGGCGAGCACTTCGAAGAAGTGATCGTTACCGCCGAGTTTCGCCGCACTGAGCTGATGGATACCAGCGCCAGCGTCAGCGTGCTGGGCGCACAGGACATACAGCAGCGCGCGGCCCAGCACCTCGAGGAAGTCCTCAACCTGGCGCCCAATGTGAACTTTGCCGGCGGCACCTCCCGCGGCCGCTACTTCCAGATACGCGGGGTGGGTGACCGCAGCCAGTTCCAGGAGCCGCTCAACCCCTCCGTGGGCCTGCGAGTCGACGGCGTCGATTTCTCCGGCATCGGCGCCATTGGCACCCTGTTCGACGTTGAACAGGTCGAGGTGCTGCGTGGCCCCCAGGGCACCCTGCACGGCGCCAACGCGCTGGCGGGGCTGATCGACATTCGCAGCAGTGCCCCCACGGAGGATTTCTACCACCGCGTTGATGCCACTGTGGGGGATTACGACACCACCAGCCTGGGTGTGGTCAGCAGCGGGCCCATCACCGACACCTTGCTTTACCGCGTGGCCGTTGAGCAGTTCAACAGCGACGGTTACACCGAGAACAACTTCCTGGGTGACAACAACACCCAGGAGCGCGATGAGCTGACTGCCCGCGGCCGCCTGCGCTGGCTGTTGTCTGACCAGCACCGCATCGATATCGGCCTCACCTATATCGACGTGGACAACGGCTACGACGCCTTTTCACTCGACGATCCGAGGGAGACAATTTCCGATGAGCCGGGCCGCGACAGCCAGGAGTCGCTGGCCCTGTCGCTGCAGACCAGTTCGAGCTTTTCCCGGTTTGAGCTGCAGACCCTGTTCAGCTACGCCAACAGCGACAGCGAGTACAGCTATGACGAAGACTGGACCTTCGAGGGTTTCCACCCCGAGGGCTACAGTTCGACGGACAGCTACCTGCGTGAGCGCGACAGCCTCAGCGCCGAGCTGCGGCTGGTTTCCAGTGAATCTTCCAGGCTGTTCGGGGGCCGCAGCGACTGGGCGGTGGGTATCTACTATCTTGCCAACGATGAAGACCTGGACCGACGCTACACCTTTGCCGGCCCCTTCGACAGCGAATTCGACACCGAAACCTGGGCAGCTTATGGCCAGATCGATACCGCGCTAAGCGAACGCCTGACCCTGATCACCGGCCTGCGGCTGGAAAACCGCGACACCGACTACAGCGACAGCAACGCGGTGGCCTTCAACCCGGACAAAGACCTGTGGGGCGGCAAACTGGCGCTGGAGTACGACTGGATGGATAACACCCTGGCCTATGCTTCCGTGTCGCGGGGCTATCGCGCCAACGGTGTGAATGGCGGCATCCTGGCCAGCATCGACGCCACCGACGACCCGGAGGTGATTGCCGGCCTCAACTCGGTGCGGACCTTCGACGAAGAAACGCTTATCAACTATGAAGTGGGACTCAAGAGCCGGCCGCTGGATGGCACCCTGCGGCTGCGCGCTGCCCTGTTCTACATGGACCGCGAAGACCTGCAGGTGCGCGGTTCCTTCCTGATCCCCCAGGAGGGCGGCGCCACCACGTTTATCGATTACACCAGCAACGCCGCCGAGGGTGAGAACTACGGCGCCGAAGTCGAGCTCGACTGGCTGGCCAGTGAGAATCTGCAGCTATGGGCCAACCTGGGCTGGCTGGAGACCGAACTCGAAGACTACGTCAATGTGTTCGGCGAGGACCTGTCCGGTCGCGATCAGGCCCAGGCTCCCGCCTACCAGTTTTCCCTGGGTGGCCGCTACGACTTTGGGCGTGGCTTCTTCCTGCGCCTTGAAGTGGAGGGTAAGGACGAGTTCTTCTTCTCCGACCGGCACAACGCCCAGGCCGACAGCTACGAGCTGGTGCACGGCCGCCTGGGATACAGCCGCGACAACTGGTCAGTGGCCCTCTGGGGGCGCAACCTGACCGACGAGGACTACACCGTGCGGGGCTTCGGCGGTTTCGGCAACGATCCCCGCAATGACTACCTGGTGGAAGACTACGTCCAGCTCGGCGAGCCGCGTATGGTGGGCGTAGACCTGAGCATGAGCTTCTGAGGACCCCGTGACCAATCCCTGGGAAATCGCCGCCGTCCTGCTGGGCATCAGCTACCTGCTGCTGGCCATGCGGGAGAAGGTAAGCTGCTGGTACGCCGCCTTTGTCAGCACCGCCATCTTCCTGGTGCTGTTCTGGCAGGCGGGGTTGCTGATGGAGTCGGCCCTGCAGGTTTACTATCTGGCAATCGCCGCGTACGGGTGGTGGCACTGGCAACACGGCAACCGGGAGGACGGCAGCCTTGCCATCAGTCGCTGGCAGGCGCCGCAGCACCTGCTGGCGATAAGCGGTGTACTGGCCCTGAGCGCCGGTTCAGGCTTCCTGTTGTCACAGTACACAACGGCGGCCTGGCCCTACCTGGATTCCTTCACCACCTGGGGGGCGGTGCTCACGACCTGGATGGTGACTCGCAAGTTACTGGAAAACTGGCTGTACTGGATCGTGATCGACGGACTGTCGATCTTCCTGTATATCGATCGTGAGCTATACCTGACCGCGGCGCTGTTCGCCGTTTACGTGGTGATCGTGATCATCGGTTTCCTGACATGGACGAGGCACTACCGAGCGCAGTTCGCCTGAGCCTGGAGCAGGCGCTGGACCAGTGGCGTCACTGGCAGCCCTCGCCTGACTCCAGGCCGCAGCCCCTGCGCCGCCTTGACGCCGGACGCAGCAATACCAGCGTATTGGTGGGCGACGGCCAACGACACTGGGTGGTGCGCATTGACGGCTACCGCAGTGAACGACTGGGACTCAGCCGCGATGCCGAGTGGCGAGCCCTGGCCAACGCCGCTGCCGCCGGGCTGGCGCCGCAGCCGGCGTACCGGAACCCGGCGCTGGGCATAACAGTCTGCCGCTACGTGGAAACCGCCGTCGGCGCCGTGGATTCCATTGCCGGACTGGGGCTGCTGCTGCGCTCCATCCAGGCCCTGCCCGCCATCAAGTTTCGCCTCGATCCCCTGCAACGCGCGCGTCGCTACCTGGAAGTGCTGGGAGAGCGCGAACTGCCCCCTGCGCTGACTGACGCCTGCGCGGCCCTGGCGCCATCGCCGCTCACCCTGTGTCACAACGACCTGTTGCGAGCCAACCGGGTAGCCACCGAAGATGGGCTCATAGCGCTGGACTGGGAATACGCCGCCATGGGCGACCCGCTGTTTGAGCTGGCGGTGATCATCGAGGGCGATGGACTCACCGAGGACGAGGCTACGGCACTGCACCAGGCCTGGTTGGGCGAGCCGCCTGGCCAGGACGCCCGGCAACAGCTGGTCCTGCAGCGTTGCGTCTACCGGGAACTGGGGGCGCTGTGGGAATGCGCCATGGATATTCTGAAAAGCGAATAGCCCATGCCGCTCCAGGCTTCTACACTGTAGGCCTGATGCTATTCGAGGTAAGCACCATGCACTGGCTGAAACTGCTCCCCATCGCCCTACTCACCACTGGCTGCGCCCTGTTTGAGAAAGAGGACGAGGTAGAGATTCCGCTGTCCGAAGTCCCGCCGGCGGTGATGGCCGCTGCCCAGCAGGCGGTGCCCGGCATTGTTATCGAGGACGCCGAGCTGGAGGAGGAAGATGGACAAACCGTGTACGAATTGTCCGGCACCGCCGACGGCAGGGAATATGAAATAGAAATCAGCGGAACTGGGGAGATTCTGGAGGTCGAAGAAGACTGAGTCATCAGGATCAGCTGCCATGCAAGTCCACAAGAATGCCGTCAAAGTCGCCCACATGCTGGCCACCCTGGGCCTGGCCAGTGCGCTGCCCATCCCCGGCATGGCGCAAACGCCGCGCCATGGCGAGATTCGCAGCTTCGACGAGATACGCGCCTGGGACCGGGATGCCGGCGCATGGGTGAGCCCGGAGCAGTTCTGGCTCAACTATGCCGCCACTCGCGGCGGACTGACCTGGGGGCGGGGGCCGGACTACCCACCCTACGAGAAAGTGAAGGAAGGCGACCTGTTCATGGTGGAACTGGACTCCGGGCCCTGCCTGATGGAGTTCTTTCACAGCCGCTGGCGCCGCGCCAACGACGTGCGCCGCTGGGACCCTGAATTCAACAACTACGGCGGCTGCCCCGACGTATTCAAATAAGCCGGTGTCGACCGGCGTTTAAGGTTCCGCGGATTGCAACACCTGGCTGACGGCAATGCGCAGGCTGATCGCATCGATAGCGCCCTCCAACAGGAAGCCCGCCATCATCGCGAAAGTGATCATTTCAAACCAGGCCGTGTCGGTGCCCTGTTGAAGAATAGCCTCGAGGGCCAACAGCATCACCAGTGACAACAGGAACAGCGACAGGGCGATTGGCAGCCGAAATACCAGCAGCGAGACACTGTAGCCGGGGCCGTCGTGCCGAATACGCGCACACACCAGGTCCGCTGAGCGGCTCATGACATCCAGGAAATCAGCGCCGCGGCGGGTGTTGTAACCGCAGCGGTTAAAGTGCCGTATCAATCCATCGACACCGGTATCGCCGTTCAGTAACACGCCCCCGCGCCTTCCGGTATCAGGGCCTGCTCACAGCACCGCCGCCACGGCGGTTGCCAGGTAGTCAACGTTGCCGCTGTTGACGCCGGCGACGTTGACCCGCGAGGAGCCCACCATGTACACGCTGAATTCTTCTCGCAGGCGGTTTACCTGGTCCGGGCTCAGGCCGAGGAAGGAGAACATACCGCTCTCGCGGCGGATGAAACTGAAGTCTTCTCCGGTGGCGGCACCGAGCTTGTCGGCCAGCATGTTGCGCACCCCGTTGATGCGTTCACACATGGCGGCCAGTTCCTCACGCCAGCTATTGTTCAGGGCGCTATCGCTCAGCACCATACCCGCCAGAATCGCCCCGTGAGCGGGCGGCATGGAATAGATGCGGCGCGCGGCCTTGGTGGCCTGGGAGGAAAACACCTCAGCCTCATCGCGGTCGCGACCGCTGAACACGATCGCCCCGGTACGCTCGCGGTACAGGCCCATGTTCTTGGAATTTGACGCAGCCACCAGCACCTCGGGCAGGGTGTCCGAGAAGTGGCGGATACCAAACGCGTCCTCCTCCAGACCCACGCCCATGCCCTGGTAGGCGGTGTCAATGAAGGGCAACAGGCCCTTGTCCGCCGCCAGCTTCGCCAGCGCCTGCCACTGCTCGGGTGACAGGTCGGCACCGCAGGGATTGTGGCAGCAGCCGTGCAGCAGCAGGACATCGCCTGCCTGGGCGGCGGCCAGGTCCTCCAGCATGCCGTCGAAGTCCACCGCATGGTTGTCGGCGTCGTAGTAGCGATACTCCTTGAATTCCAGGCCCACGGAGCCGATCAGGGGTAGGTGGTTGGGCCAGGTAGGCTGGCTCAGCCAGACCTTGGCCTGCGGATTGGCCGCCTTGATCACCTCGGCACCGATGCGCAACGCACCGCAGCCGCCGGGCGCCTGCACGCTGCTGACTCGCTCCGCGGCCAGGGCGCCGTGGCCGGCACCCAGCAGCAGCTCGCGGATACCGCTGATGTAGTGGGCGTCCCCCACCTGCGGCAGGTAAGCCTTGGTGATCTCGCGCTCGGTCAGCGCCTCCTGGGCACGCTGGATTGCGCTGAACACCGGAGTCTGGCCGCTTTCGTCCTTGTAGACACCGACGGTGAGATCGATCTTGTCGGGGTTGGGGTCGGCGGCACAGGCGGCGGACAGCCCGAGGATAGGGTCGGCAGGGAGGCGTTCCAGCGATTCAAACATGGCTGTAATTCCGGTCAGTCTTCAGGGATGGCCCCGACGCGGGGCTCAGGCAGCGCTCGCGCTCGGGACAGCTATGGGATTGTCCAACAGCTTGATGCCGCGCTCAATAAGCAGGCCGGTTTCCGAGTCATTTTTTACGAGGTTTTCGAGACCTTCGCGCAGTGCCCGCGCCAGCGTAGAGCCCGGGCTCGCCAGTTCCAGCAGTTCAAGCCACAGTAACCAGGCCCCTGGGGCTTCGGTCTGCACCGCCTCAAACAGGGCGCCAAGCGACGCTTCATCCTGCCGCTCGCTTTCCCGCAGCTCCCGCACTTGCTGGTAGAGCGCAAACTCGGCTTCGTCCTGCGCCGTCCAGGGCACTGTGCGGGTCTCCTTGCGCGACGCGGGTGGGTAGACGTCGAAACGCGCCCGGTCGGCGCTGCCTGGGTAGACGCTGGTGACGTGCTCACCGACGGCCATGTCGTACTGCCCCCACTCGGGCTGGAACAGCAGTTCCCCACCGGGACCGGTGACGGTGCAGTCGCTGAAACTCATCAGCAGGATACGGTGATTCTGCTTGGTAACGCTGTCGAGTACGCCGCGCACGGTGATACCCGACAGGAACTCCAGCACCACCGGTTCGTGGCGACGGATATTCATGGCCTGCAGTTCATACTCACTGGCGTCTTCCAATGGCTTCATCAGGTTGCACAGGCGCCCCACAGGAGAACCGAAGCCCGCGGCGTGATAGTGGATGCCGTGACCGTAGAGCTCCTGGTCCCTGTAGGCCAACTGGGTAGGACCTTCGGTGCCGATGTAGACGGCCTGGCCAAGCACATTGGTAAGCAGCCGGTTGAAGCGACCGCTGACCTGCAGCCCTGAGCTGTACTCGCAGGTGGCGACCACTTCACTGTCAATCGCTACCTGGATAGACTCCGCGCCACCCTTGCGATAACACATGGTCTCCGCGTATTCATCCAGCACCTGGGTCAGGTGGCGGCAGCTCTTGGTCACAAAAAGCTGGGGTTGCTGGCAGGTAATATCGTAAGCGGTCAGGATGGCGTCGGCGGTCAGCGGCCGCTTCTCAACACCGGGAGACAGGCAGCTTTCGCTTTCCCCCAGGGACGACAGCAGGCCGGCGCCGAATAGCTGATAATCCTCCGGACTTCCCACCAGGCCGTACTCCACGGTCCACCAGTGCAGCCTCCCCAGCAGCGCCATTTCCGAAGGCGGGTGGTCCACGCTGGCGCAGCGCTGCAGCTCTGCCTCGGCGGCGGCAATCTCCTCCGGAGTGGAACCCGGTGCCTCCTTGACGATGGACAATTCGCGGATCGCCTCGTAGAGGGCGACGTCGTGGCGGTTGTACATGGCCTTCACACCCACCTCGCCGAATCGCTGCAGGTAGTCCGAGTACTCCTCGTCGGCAATGATGGGGGCATGGCCTGCGGACTCGTGAATGATGTCCGGCGCCGGGGTGTAGAGAATGTGGTCGATGGAACGCATATCGAGGGCGATGGCCAGGATGCGGTTTTGCTGCAGTTCCATAAAGGCCTGGGGCGGGATGAAGCCATCCACCACCACCGCACGCCAGCCGAGATCGGCAAGGCAGGCGTTCATCTCATCGATAGAGGGGATGTGTTCCACGGAAATCCCGGTGCGTGCCAGCCCCTCGAAGTAGACCGGATGTGCGGAGTCCCTGAGCTGCGCCACCAACTGGTGCATGGCGTAGCGCCATACCGCCTGGTCCCGGGGTGTGTAGCGGGTATCGTAGTCCTGCTCGGCAATGAACTGTTGCAGGTGTTCCGGAATCTTGGCAAGCATCCTTCAAGTGTAGTCGCTATGCACTGTAAGGTGCTTTCCAATTGTTCAGTTTGAGCACGACTATTTCGAATTATTTTTCTAATATCACTAAATATAGATAGAATATTTCGTCTGGGGCTTAACTATGCGATTGATTGCACATGGACTCTATTGACTACCACATTCTCGATACCCTGCAGGCCAGGGGCCGCATCAGCAACCAGGACCTGGCCGAAACCGTGGGCATATCCACCGCTGCCTGCTGGCGCCGGGTCAGGGCCCTGGAAGCTGCCGGCACCATCCAGGGCTACAGCGCCCAGTTGGACCGCCAGCAGCTTGGCCTGGCGCTGTGCGCCTTTGTACACGTCTCACTGTCGCGCCACCAGCGCCAGAGCACCACCGAGTTTGAGGCCGCCGTCGCCACCCGCCCGGAAGTCCTGGAGTGCTTTGCCACCACCGGCGACGCCGACTTCATCCTGCGGGTGGTCACCGCTGACATCGAGAGCTTTGATCGCTTCCTGGAAGACTTCCTGATTGGTCTGGAGGGCATTGCCCAGGTTCGGTCCAACATTGCTTTGAGGGAGCTCAAGTTTGCCACCGCCCTGCCCCTTTCAGAGTCACAGGGCAGGCAGTATAGTTAGGCAGTAGAGTGGCTCCGGAGGGAGACGACAATGTCCACGGCTATGCAAAACAAGGCATTCAACGACGGCTGGCAGGTCATGGACCTGGCCGAGGTCCGGGAGAAGTTTGAAGGGAACCCGGTTGAGTACCTCGAAGTGCTCAATGTGCCCGCCCTCAGCTGCGGACTGTACAAGCTCGCCGCCGGCAGCAAGGACATGCAGGCGCCCCACGACGAAGACGAGGTGTACTTCGTCCTGGAAGGCAAGGCACGCATGCGGCTGCAAAACGAAGAGCGCGAAGTGCGGCCGGGCATGCTGCTGTACGTCGGTGCCAGCATGGAGCACAGCTTCTTCGAGATCGAAGAAGACATGTTGTTACTGGTGTTCTTTTCCGCGTAAAACATCTCGGCGTAAAACATCTCGCCTGAAAGTTCTGCCCCGACCACACGCGCAAGATGCGGCCCGAGCGTTTAGGCCGGCATCCCCACCGTAACTGTTCCCGTCACGTGATCACCCAGGCGGTTGCGCCCTGCAACGGCCACCACGACCTCACCTGACTCCGCATCCACGCTGCTGACCTCGCCGCTGAAGGTCATGCAGTCGCCGGGAAAGTTTGGCGCACCCAGGCGTATGTTCACCGCACCCAGTCGCGCCCCGGCGCCCGCCCAATCGGTGACATAGCGACCCACCAGGCCATTGGTGGTGAGTATATTCATGAAGATATCCGGCGAACCCAGGGCCTGGGCGGCAGCCTTGTCGTGGTGTACGTCCTGGTAGTCCCGCGAGGCAATCGCGCCGCCGACGATCAGCTTTGCCGTTATATCGATACGGAGGTCAGGCAGCTTTGCGCCGGTTTGGATGTCTGCGACCTTCATTGCCCGGCCGGCCGGTATTGCAGTACGCGGAAGCGTTGGCGGCCCACTATCTCGTCGCGCTGGTTGTAAAAGGTCGATAGTTCGGTCACGAAAAAGCCGGTGCCCAGGGCGGTGGTCTTTTCTTCTGAGATCGCCTCGCAGGTGGCCCGGTAGTGGACCCGGTCCCCGACCTGCAGGTAGCGTTCGTATTCCTGTTCACAGTTCACCGCCACCACGGCCGGGTAGCCCGCTGCCTGCATGGCCGCCAGCACCGCCAGGGCATTGCCCTCCCCGGAGCCCGGCGGCTTTTTGCCACCGTAGCCATTCATGGTCCAGGCCATCAACATGGTCGGTGGCGCGACAATATCGTCGAAGCCGGCGGCGCGGGCTGCCTCTGCATCGGTGTACATCGGGTTGCTATCACCCATGGCCTCACACCAGTGGCGAATCATTGGCGCATTGACCTCGTCCCAGGCCAGAAAGGGACCGAAGTCACCGCCCAGGTAGTCGGAAAAATCCGGTGCTGCACTCACGTGCCGAACAGGCCCTGGTCCAGTTTCTGGTGAGCCTCGCCGGGCTGGTCGAAGTCGCTGATGTGGTGGGCACCGTTGAGCTCGGCGTGATACTCGCCGGCGCGGGCGCGCTCGTCGTAAAACTGGCCATACCAGCGCCGCACCAGCTTGAAGGGGCCGTCTTTCTTCAACTGCATGATGCGGATCGCCGGCCGCTTGTGGCGCCAGACATCAAAGTCCGCGGCGAAGGCGTGCAGCGCGCCGGCCTGGATTTCCCGGGCGGCGGCAATATCTTCCTCGCTGTGCGGCACCTGAGTGGCGCGAGCCAGGGCACCGTGCCAGACCTTGGTAAGACCATCGTCCACTGGCGTATTGGCAATCAATTCGAAGGTCAGTACTTCGCCGAACTCCTGCTTGGACAGCAGCAGGCCGGGCCCCGTATACCAGGTGGTGGTGGCCAGGTAGGCCTGGTAGCTGTGGTGATAACCGCCCTGGCGCTGTATCACCACGTGGTCGGCAAACTCGTTTTCAAAGTACTCACAGGGCGCGCCGTGGGTCGGCCCCAGGTGCTGGGCGTCGGCCATGTTGTCGATGATCTCCTGACCGTGGATGGCGATTTCTCCCAGGTGGTCGAGGTTCCAGTGAACCCAGTGCGGGTCGTCCCACTCGGACAGGAAGGGCGGCTCAAACAGCGGCTCACCGCCCTCCGGGTCGTACCACATCATCACGCAGCCCATCACGTCGCGCACCTCGTAGGATTGGATAGCGCCGGATTTCGGACAGGGCCCGTCGTGGTAAGGAATATCGTCCAGTTGGCCATCGGGTCCGTAGCGCCAGCCGTGATAAGGGCAGCGAATGGAGTCTCCCTCGATCTGCTTGCCGTCGGAAACGATCACCGCGCTTTTGCTGGCCGTGAGGTGGGTACCCATATGGGCGCAGTAGGCATCCAGCATCACCGGACGGCCGCTCTCGCCCCGGTAGAGGGCGAAGTCCTGGCCGAAGAAGCGCACAGCCATGGGGCCTTCATCGAGCTCGGTACTCTCCGCAACGATAAACCAGCCGCGGGGAAAAGTGTGGGGTCCTAGCTTGTAATCTGCGGCCTGCGCCATGCTGCGCCTCCGGGTGTTCGCGTTTTCGCCTATTATCCTGCCGCCGCCCCGGCGCGACCAAACAGGCGGGTGTCCATAACTAAACCAGTGCGCGAAGTCGCAGCGCCCGCTTGCGGTGAATCAAGAATCCGCTGCCTCAATCCCGGAAGTTGTTGAACTGCAGCGGCAGGTCCAGTTCCATCTCCCGCAGCAGCGCGATCACCTGCTGCAGGTCGTCGCGCTTCTTACCCGTCACCCTCACCTGATCCCCCTGAATCTGGGCCTGCACTTTCATCTTGGTATCCTTGATCGCCTTTACGATCTTCTTGCAGGTATCACTGTCGATTCCGTGCCGCAGGGTGACCGACTGTTTGACCTGCTTGCCGGAGGTGACGGCGTCGCCCACCTCCATCGCCTTGGGGTCGATTTCGCACTTGATCAGCGCACTGCGCAGCATGTCCTGCATCTGCTCCACCTGAAACTCCGCCTCTGCGATGATGGTCACGGACCGCTCCTCACGTTCGAAGCTGGCATCCACACCCTTGAAGTCAAAACGGTTGGCGACAATACGCCCCGCCTGATCCACGGCATTGGTCAACTGGTGCACGTCCACTTCAGACACCACGTCAAAACTCGGCATGAGCCCTTCTCCCGGCATTGCAAATGAGCCCGGAATCATAGCACCCTTGCAGCCCCACAGCCTCTGGGGACAAGGGATGATCCAGCGTTGGCACATTCTCGGGGCGGGCGCCATGGGCCGCCTGTTCGCCTGCAAGCTGCTCAGGCTCGGCCTTGAGCCGGTACTGCTGATGCGCGCGGGAAGCAGCCGCCGGGAAACGCTGGCGTTGCGTTTCGACGGGCGTGAAGAAGCCTACCATTGCGATGCTATTGGCCTGCCCGAGTTACAGGCGTCGAGCATTGAAGGCCTGCTGGTCACTACCAAGGCTAACCACGCGCTAGCCGCCGTGCAGTCCTGCCGGGCGGCAATCACCCCGGGTGCACCGGTCATACTCCTGCACAATGGCATGGGCGTGCTGGAGGCGCTGGCCGGTTCCGGGCTGCACCTGCTGGCGGGCACCACCACCGAGGGTGCCTACCTGGACGCCACCACGCTGGTGCATGCGGGTCTGGGCGAGACTGTCATTGGACGGGAAGGCGACAGCGCGCCGCAATGGTTCAAGCCCTTTTCAGAGAGCGCCGAGCGCATCAGTTGGACCAGCGAGATCGACAACGCCCTGTGGAAGAAGCTGTTGATCAACTGCGCCATCAATCCGCTGACCGCCCTGCACCGCTGCCGCAACGGCACCCTGGTGGACAACCCGGTCCTGCGTGCGGAAATGGAGTTGTTGTGTGAAGAACTCGCGGCGGTCAGCGCGGCCCGCGGCAACGCGCGCGGCGCCAGTTGCGCGCTGGACTGGGCGCTGTCCGTGGTACAGCGTACGGCGGCCAACCAGTCCTCGATGCTGCAGGACGTCCTGCAGGGTCGCGAGACCGAAATCCGCTACATCACCGGCTACCTGGTGGCGGAAGCAAAACGCCTGGGCGTCCCCTGCCCGCGCAACGAAGCCCTGCTGCGGCAGCTTGACTCGGCTGCGGCGTCCCACTAGTGTACAGCCGCTGATCCGGTTTCCGGTCCTGCGAAACAGGCCGGAATTAAATGGGAAGCAGGTGAAAATCCTGCGCTGCCCCCGCAACGGTAAGTGCGCCCAAGCCAAACGCACAAGCCCGATACCAGCCCTTCAGTGAACACGATGACGCGGAGGGCTTCATCAGTGGTCTTGCTTGCATGCCCCGCACTCGCCCCTGGGCGAGAACGCCATCTTGTATGCCACGAACCCCTCCCCAAGCTAACGACGATTGGGGATCCCATGAAAACACGTACTATCCGCAATACCCTGCTGCTGTGCGCAGCGGGAGCCACCCTGCTTCCGGCCTACGCCTCTGCCCGGGAAGACACTCTTGAAACCGTTGTGGTGCGCGCCGCGCGCGAGCCGATTGAGGCGGCCAGTTCCGGCAGCGCCGTCACCGTACTCGACGAGGACTACCTCGATCAGCGCCAGACCGCGGCGCTGTCGGAAATCCTGCGCGCCGTGCCGGGCGCCGCGGTCAGCCGCTCAGGCCCAATGGGCGCCCAGGCACAGCTGCGCCTGCGCGGTGCCGAGGCCAACCACACCCTGGTGTTTATCGACGGTGTGCGCGCCAACGACCCGGCCCAGAACGGCGAGTTCAACTTCGCCCATCTGCTGAACGCTGATATCGAGGCAGTAGAAGTGATTCGCGGCCCGCAGAGCGCCCTGTGGGGCAGTGACGCCGTGGCCGGCGTGATCAACATCCGCACACGACGCGGCGGCGAAGGCCTGGGCGGCAGTGTCTTTGCCGAAGGTGGCGAGAACGGCTGGCAGAACCTTGGCGCCAATGCCCGGTACGGCAACGAGCGGTTGCGCGGCGCTATCGGTATCGCCAGCGTCGAGACCGATGGCGACAATATTTCACGCCAGGGTGGCGAGGACGACGGCTATGAGAACACCACACTCAGCGGCACCTTCGACTGGACTGCCACCGACACCCTTTCCTTCGACGGCAGTCTGCGCTACGTCGATGCCACCAACGACTTTGACGAGACCGATTTCAGCACCGGTCTGCCGGCAGACAGTAACAGCGAAAACGAGGTAGAGCAGCTCTACGGCCGGCTAGGCGCCACCCTGAGCACCCTGGACGGCCGCTGGCGCCACAGTGCCAGTATCTCGCTGACCGATACCGACAACGAGAACCGAGGGGAATTCAGTCGTTCCGAAAGCCAGGGTGAAGTTGTCGTGTACACCCTGCAAACCAGCTTCGACCTGACAGAAGGGCACACCTTGACTGCTGCCTACGAGCGTTGGGAGGAAGACTTCAAACAGCGCGGTGTGGCCACCGATTTCGGCGACCCCAACCGCGACGAAGACATCGACACCAACTCCTTTATTATCGAATACCGCGGCCAGCTCACCGATTCCCTGTCGGTATTGGCCAGCGCCCGCAACGACGACAACAGCGACTTCGATGACAAGACCACTGGGCGTCTCAGCGCTGCCTGGCAGGTGGCAGACGCCACCACCCTGCGCGGCGCCTGGGGTACCGGGATCAAGAACCCGACCTTTACCGAGCGCTTCGGCTTCTTCACCAACTTTGTCGGCAACCCAGACCTGAAACCGGAAGAATCCGAGGGCTGGGAGATTGGTATCGACCAGCGCCTGCTGGACGACCGCCTGCAGATATCCGCCACCTGGTTCGATGAGGAACTGGAGGACGAGATCGACGGGTTCTTTTTCGACCCCAACATCGGCGAGTTTGGGGATTTCACCGCGGTCAATGAAGACGGCAGCAGCGAGCGGGAAGGCCTGGAACTGTCGGCGAGCTGGCTGCTGCTGGAGGGACTCAGCCTCAACGCGGCCTACACCTGGCTGGACAGCAGCGACCCGGACGGCAGCGATGAGATTCGCCGCGCCGAGCATATCGCCAGCGCCAACCTGAACTGGGACTTCTTTGCCGGCCGCGGCAACCTCAACCTGCAGGTGGATTACAACGGCGAGCAGGATGACTTCTTCTTCCCGCCCACCCCGCCATTCGACGCGCAGCGGGTAGAACTCGATAGCTTCACCCTGGTGACGCTGGCAGGCAGCTACCAGTTGCTGAACAACCTGGAGCTGTACGCCCGGATCGAAAACGCCACCGACGAAGACTATGAAGAAGTGCTCGGCTTCGTCGCCCCTGGGCGCACCGCCATCGCCGGCGTGCGCTACAGCTTCGGTCGCTGATATGAGCTCACCTGCCTTTCGACTGCGCGAAGACCACCTGGTCTTCGCGCTGATCCTTGTCGCTGCCGCCCTGCGACTGGCACCACACCCCGACAATATTGCGCCGATAGGTGCCCTGGCGCTGTTCTCCGGCGCCTACCTCAACCGCCAGGTACAGTGGCTGGTACCACTGGGCGCCCTGTTCCTGGGTGACGTGGTGAACGGGCTCTACCACGTCACGGTGATGGTCTTTGTCTACCTGGGTTTTGCCGCCAGCACCGCGGTAGGCCGCAGCCTGCTGCACCGGCGGGATCGGCTACCGCGTATCGTGCTGGCCACCTTGTTCGGGGCACTGGCATTCTGGTTGGTTTCCAATCTGGGCAGTTGGCTGGCGTTCCGCCCACTGACAGCCGCTGGGCTGGCCCAGTGTTACCTGGACGCTATCCCCTACCTGCTGCGCAGCCTGGCCGGTGATGCACTCTACGTCGTACTGCTGTTCGGCGGCTACCGTGTGCTGCGCAGGACCATGCAACCCCTGCCCGCCTCGGCCTGAATGCGCATTGTCTCGCTGCTGCCCAGCGCCACGGAAATCATCTGTGCGCTGGGCTTGCGCGACCAGCTAGTGGGTGTGACCCACGAATGCGACTATCCCGACTCAGTGGCAGGGCTGCCGGTGGTGACTCACTCGCGTATACCGGCAGGCCTCAGTAGCGGAGAGATCGACGGTCTGGTACGCGAGCAGCTCACCGGCAACGACGCGCTCTACACGCTCGACATGCCGGTGCTGGAGACTCTGCGGCCGGACCTGATCGTTACCCAGGCACTGTGCGATGTCTGCGCCGTGGCCGCCGATGAGGTAAACGCCGCCGCCTGCGCTTTGCCCGGCCAGCCCGAGGTCATCAACCTCGAACCCATGCGGCTGTCGGAAGTGCTGGATACGCTGGAGCGGGTCGCGGATGCTGCCGGTTGTGCTGCAAGAGGGCGCGTGGTCCGCGCCGGGCTGCAGGCGCGCATCGACGAGGTGGCAGGCCGCAGCCAGGCACTGGACGAGCCACCGAGGGTGGCCATGCTGGAATGGATAGACCCCTTGTTCAACGCCGGCCACTGGACCCCGGAACTGGTCTCCATCGCCGGTGGCCGGGAGTGTCTCGGCAATGCCTTTGCACCCTCGGAGACAGTGAGCTTCGAGCAGTTGCTGGCTTCGGAGCCGGAGGTGATCGCGATCGCCCTCTGCGGTTTTGACATGACACGCAGCCTTCGGGACGTTCCGCTGCTGACCGAGCACCCTGGCTGGCGCGCACTGCCCGCGGTGCAGGCAGATCGGGTTTTCCTGCTGGACGGCAACGCCTACTTCAGCCGGCCTGGCCCTCGCCTGGTCGACAGTACGGAAATCCTCGCCCATGCCCTGCACCCCGGGCTCCACCCTCCCCATGCCGAACGCGCCAGGCGGCTGAGCCAGACCTAGTGATACGCCGACAATAGGCTACACTTTCGTTTCCTATTGATGACGGTCTTGTGAAAAGGAGTGTGACAGGGGGGAATGGGGCGAGCGGCGCGGTTTCGAGAGCATCACCTGGTGCTGTGCCTGCTGGTTGCCGCGGGTCTGCTGCGCCTGTGGCCCCATCCCGCGGCGATCGCCCCAATTGGAGCCATGGCACTGTTCAGCGGCGCCTACCTGCAGCGAGTCTGGCTGTGGCTGATACCACTGGTGGTCCTGCTGGTCATTGACTGGATGGATGGACGCGGGGTCGGCCTGGCCACTGCCGCTATTTATCTGGGCTTTGTCGGCATCGCGCTGTTGGGCCGTTGGCTGCTGAATGGGAATGACAGCAACCGCCGGATTGGCGCCGCGCTACCCGTGGCAGCATTCGCCTGCTGGTTGACGGCCACGCTGGCCGCTTTGCTCGCAACACCACCCCTGACGTACCCGGCGCTGTGGCAGGCGGTGGCTGAGTCTTTCCCCACGCTGACCTGGCACCTGCTGGGTAACGGTCTGTACGCACTGCTGCTGTTTGGCAGCTACAAGCTGCTGCGGGAAGCCCCCTTCGTTTACTACACCCCCCAATCTTGACGCTCACCCTGCTCACCATCGCCGCAGTTTCCGTGGCCGCCACCCTTGCCTGCGAACGCCGTCTCCCGGCACTGGAGTGGGTCTTCAAACCCCTGGCATCGGCCTGCTTTATAGGTGTGGCGCTGCACGGCGGCGCACTGGACAGCGATTTCGGGCGCTGGCTGCTGGCGGGCCTGGTGCTGTGCATGGCCGGTGACGTCTTCCTGATCGCCCGCCAGGACAAAGCTTTTCTGGCCGGGTTGGCGAGCTTCCTGCTCGGGCACCTGCTGTATGTGGTCGCTTTTCTGCAGCTTCCCCTGAACCTGACCGCCATGCTGGCGAGCCTGGTCCCGGCCATGGCGCTGGCGGTGTTCAGCCTGCGCTGGCTGTGGCCGCACCTGCCGGACAAGATGCAGGTAGCGGTGCTGGCCTATATCGGCGTGATCTGCAGCATGCTGCTGATGGCCGGCAGCACCTGGGGTTCCGGGCCCGGATTACCGGTACTCGTGGGGGCGTGGGGTTTTGCCATTTCAGACCTGGCGGTGGCCCGCAACCAGTTTGTGCACCCTGGCTTCAGCAATCGCGTGTGGGGATTACCGCTGTATTTTGGCAGCCAGCTACTGCTTGCCTACAGCGTATCGTCCAGCGCCTGAGACAACTGCGCCAGCCCCTGGCGCAATCGACGCTGCCAGGCAAGCTCAGAGTCTCCCACCAGCATGGCGCGGGTGTCCGCGGTTTCGGTGGCACCTGCCCGTCCCACCAGCTGACTGCTGCACACTTCAGAGGCACAGTTGACGTGCAGCGACAGCGCGATAACGCCACCCTCGTCCACCAGTTGCAGATCAGCGCTTGAGGACACTGCCTGGCCCAGCAGTGCCTGCAGTCTGTCTGCGCTCATACCCGGGTTGCCGCTAAGATAAACCGCTTCTATCTGTACGTTCCGGGTCGGTGTATTCATGAGCCCGGCGTAGAACAGGCCACCGGTCACCGCGACAGTAGCCACCGCCAGCGCGAGACCGACTCGACCTGCCAGGGACTGTCCATGCCCGCCCGCTGTCGGTGACGGGCCGTACCCCGCTAGCTGCCTGGCACGTTGTTGCTCCTCTACCCGGCTGGCCAGGCGCGCCAGGGCCGCCGCATCCCCCGCAGGCAGCTCCCGGGAAAGTCCCAACAGGCGCTGCCTCACCACCAGGGCAGAGGCGGGTCGATCGGCGGGCTGCTTCGACAGCAGCGCCATCACCAGCGCTGAAAGCTCGGCCGGCCAGTCCGCGGTTTCGCCACCGGGTAGGGGCGGTTCCAACCGCAGGCGCTGCGCCTGCCAGTCGCCGCCGCCCAGCGCGAATGGGTATGCGCCATCCAGCAGGCGGTAAAGCAGACAGCCCAGCGCAAACAGGTCGGCGCGTGAATCCGGGCGTTCACCGCGCAACTGTTCCGGAGACACGCTGAGGGCGCTCCCGGCGGCCTGCCGGCGATGGGCAAGGCCAAAATCCAGCAATTTGAGATGGCCGTCCCGGGTCACAAGAATATTGCCGGCCTTGAGGTCACCATGCACAACGCCGGCCGCGTGCGCGGCAGCCAGGGCGCTGCACAGGTCCAGGCCCATATGTACCGTCATACCGGGGCCGACTTCGGTAGCTTCCAACAGGGAGTCAAGGTTACGGCCGTGCACAAATTCCAGCACCAGGGCCAGTGCATCGGGCAGTTCCAGAACATCGTAAACCTGTGGAATCAAGGGGTGTGACAGCTTAGCCAGGGCTTTTGCCTCGGCCAACTGTTCGGCGCGCTCGGCCGTATCCGCAGGCAGGGGTCGCAGCTTGAGCGCGACCCTGCGGTTCAGGCGCGTGTCCTGTGCCTCGTAGACACTCGCCTCGGCGCCGGCACTGACCAGACGCAGCAGGCGATAGGCACCAATCTCCGAACGCGGCCTACCAGCCACCCGGGAGCAGGTCCATTGCGCGCCAGCGGCGCATCAGTGCCGCACGGGATACCTCAAGCCGCAATGCGGCTTTGTCCAGGTCGCCCTCACATTCCTGATAGATCGACGCAATCTCCGCGCCGGGTATCTCAGCAGCGGTGCGCAGCCCGGGGATAGACTCCATACGCCGGTATAGCGCCTGCCTGGATATCTGCAACTCGCGGGCGGCGCGGCTGACTTCCCAGCGCGCAGCCGACAGGGCATCGCGTACCTGCTGGTCGCTGGGGGCCGGCGCTGCGGGACTGCGGGAGCGGGCAGCACCGGGCCCGGGCTGGTCCGCTAGAGAAGCGGGGAACACCAGCTCCCCGGGCCGGCTGGCCATATCGATCTGCTGCGCACAGTTGGCAAGCTCGCGAACATTGCCCGGCCACCGATGCTGCGTCAGGCGCGTCACCAGTTCGACCCACAGCGACACCTGCGCCGGGTCCTCCCGGGCGGCATCCATCCGTTCCGGGGGCAGGAAATGGCGCAGCAACCGGCCGATGTCCTGGCGGCGCTCCCGCAGCGACGGTAGCTTCAGTTCAACCCCACCCAGCCGGTAGCGTAGCGCCTTGCTGAACTGGCTATCCACATCCGCATCTGTGGCGGCCAGTACCCGGGTATTCACCCGCTCGGTAATGCCGCCAGGCGCCTGCACCTCGCCCTGTTGCAGGGCTCTGAGCAACTGGGACTGTATTGCCTGGGAGCAGGCGCCAATCTCATCGAGAAACAGGGTGCCGCCATCGGCCTTGCCAAAATAGCCCTGGCGGTCGCGCTCGGCCCCGGTGAAGGCGCCGCGTTTGACACCGAACAACTCCGCCGCCGCCAGCTCCTCGGGGATCGCGGCAACATTTACCGCCACCAGAGGCCGCTGACGCCGGCCGCTGCGCTCGTGCAGGGCCCGGGCCAGCAGTTCCTTGCCGGTGCCGGATTCGCCCAACAGCAGCACCGGTATATCCCGGTCGGCGACCGCACATAGCTGACGCCGCAGCGCCTGCAGGGCCGGGTGTTCACCGACGAGACCACAGTCGTCGGGCCAGGGCGGCTCGGAGGAGGCGGGATGCAACAGCAGGACAACCCGGTTGGCGAGACTGAGTACGACCCCGGCTGCCAGGCCTGCCGAATCAAGCCACTGCTCATCACCACAGGGCACACCATTGATCTTCAGGGAACTGCCGGTGGCCGGCGGAATGATGCTGAGACCGCCCCGCTGTCGCTTGAAGCGCACCGGAGAGCGGCTGAGGTAGCGATCTTCCAGGGGACGACGTCCGGTGAGGTCGCGCGGGCCCGCAAACCCCGGTTCCCTGCGGCTGAGCGCCAGCTCTCCGCCGGCGTCCGAGGGCTCCAGCGTCGCGACGTCCCCGATGCGCGCCGCCTCCGGGTGGTAAAGAATAGTCAGTGCCAGCAACTGCGTAGAAGCCCGCGCTTTGGGCTGCGCGGTCTCTGGCAGGGTCAGGTCTGAGAAATCCCAGGCGGGCACGTTCACTCCGTCAATGCAAGCTGGTTGCGCGAATAAGTGTAGCAGTTCGCAGGACCGTCAAATCGACTTGCACCGGGCGCGCCAATCGAGTCAGATACGCGCATGGGAAACCGACTATCCAAGATCTACACCAAAACCGGTGACGACGGCACCACCGGGCTGGGCGACGGCTCGCGCATTGCCAAGAATCATCCCCGGGCCGAAGCCATGGGCACGGTGGACGAACTCAACTGCCAGATCGGCATGCTGATCGCCCAACTGCCTGAGGCCGATGAGCTGCACCCCATCCTCGAGCGGGTCCAGCACGACCTGTTCGACCTCGGCGGCGAGCTGGCCGTGCCCGGTTACGAGCTGGTGAAGCCGCAGCGGGTCACTGCCCTGGAAGAATGCCTTGACCAGTACAACGATGACCTGCCGGCCCTGAAGAACTTCATTTTGCCCGGCGGCTCACCCAGCGCAGCCCAGGCTCACCTGGCGCGGGCGATTTGCCGGCGGGCGGAACGTAACCTGGTGGAACTGCACCAGGAAGAGCCGATCACGGACACCGCCCGGCTGTACATCAACCGCCTGAGCGACCTGATGTTCGTGTTCGCCCGGGTGCTGTCACGCCGCGATGGCGGCAGCGAAGTGCTCTGGCAACAGCAGCAGGATTAGCTGCTACGACGGCTAAGGACTGCGATCGCCCTAGTAGGGAAGGGTAGCGCCGCCGTCCATTAGTACGTGCTCGCCGGTGACATTGGGCGCGCTGTGGGCGAAGTACCAGATATTCTCGGCCACTGAAGCCGGCGTCATCACCTCACCGGTGGCGGCGCGCTCACGGTAGTAGTTGCGCACATTGTCGTACATCTCGGAGCCCAGCCCTTCCTGCAGCCAGTCACCCTCCACGAACCCCGGACACACCGCGTTGACGCGAATCTCCGGCCCCAGGTTGCGGGCCATGGACTGGTTGATGGCGAGCATGGCCGCCTTGCTGCAGGCATAGGCGAGGCTGGAGCCAACGCCGATCAGGCCGGCGACCGAGGCGACATTGACGATGGCACCGCCGGTTTGCTTCATGGTGGGCACTACCGCGCGGATCATCTGGAAGGCGCCAATGGTATTAACGCTATACAGGTGCTGGAAGTCCGCCGCGTCCAGCCCTTCGAGATCCGCATGGGCGCAGAATTTGGTGGTGCCAGCGTTGTTGACCAGCACGTCGATACGACCCCAGGCGTCGATGGCGGCCTGCGCCATGCGCCGGCAGTCAGCGTCGTCGGCCACATTGGCCTGCACGGTCACCGTATCCACTCCCTGGGCGTCGCAGTAGTCGGTCACCGCCTCGGCGCCGGTGGCATTGCTGTTGTAGTTGACCAGAACATTGTAGTGATGGCGCGCGGCCAGCTTCGCCACCTCCGCCCCGATTCCGGAAGACGAACCGGTAACGATGATCACCTTGCGATCCGTGTCAGGCATGTGTGTTCCTCAGTGTGTTTTGGATCAGACCAGCAGCACCAGCAGCGCCAGCACCACCACCCAGGCCACGGCGCTGCGGCTCAGCAGGCTTTGGATCTGGCCCACTTCCCAGTCGCTAACCTCGGCAAAGGCCTCGGTGTCCCCGCTGTCGCCGGAAAACACGGTGGCCTTGAGACCCAGCGAGGCGTGGGCGGCGTCGCCCAGCAGTTCCCCGGTAGACGAGGTGGTATCGCCCAGGCTGGTGGCCAGTTGCTCGCGGCTGCCAACCCAGTCGCCGGTCAGCGCGAAGGTAAACACCAGCAGGCGGGAGGGAGCCCAGTCCACCCAGAACTGGACACTGTCCAGCAGCCGTTGGCGTTCGGGGTCTTCGAGGTCGCGCCGGTACAGCAGCAGCAGGCGATAAGCCAGAGCGCCGGCAGGCCCGAGAATCAGGAAGTAGAACATCACACCAAACCAGCGCTCGAAGCCCAGGTAGCAGATGCGCTCCTTGACGAAGCGGTGCAGTTTTTCGGGATTGGAGGGGCAGTCCTCGCTGCAGCCGGGCAATAGCTGCTGCTGGGCAAACAGGAAAGCCGCTTCGAAGTCACCCTGCCGGCAGTGGCTGCGGTATTCATCCACCAGCGCCTCGAAGTCGCCACGCCCGAAGCTGTAGAGCAAAACCACCACGGCAACAGCCAGCGGCACCAGCCCCAGTGCCCAGCCCTGCACGAAGCTCATCAGCCAGAACACCAGCAGCGCCGGCAACAGTACCGACAGGCCCACCTGTAGCTCGGGCATCAGGCCGCTACCGTTAAAGCGTGAAACAAGGTCCCGGAACCAGTCGTCGCGATGTACCGGTCCCGCCGAACCCCAGTATTGCAGAAGGCCCAGGGCGATCAGCAGCGCCAGGAATTTCACGCGCAAGTCTCCCTTTCGAGCAATGCCCGGTAGCGGGCCCAGTCGAACGCCGGGCCAGGATCGGTCTTGCGACCCGGAGCGATATCGGCATGCCCGGTGATGCGATCGCGAGTGACGCCTGGATAAACGCGCATGATTTCCCCTGTCACCGCGGCCAGGGCCGCGTATTGCGCGTCAGTATAAGCCTCGGTGTCACATCCCTCCAGCTCGATGCCAATACTGAAATCATTGCAGTTGTCCCGGCCCGCGAAGCTCGACACGCCGGCATGCCAGGCGCGGTCCGCGAAGCTGACAAACTGGGTGACCGCACCATCGCGCTCTATCAACAGGTGGGAAGACACTTCCATGCCCCTGATTTCCTCGAAGTAGGGGTGGGCGTCGCAATCCAGGGTATTGCAGAAAAACGCCTGCACGCAGCCGGTGCCGTACTTGCCCGGCGGCAGGCTGATGTTGTGAATCACCAGCAGGCTGATCGCTTCCTCCACAGGGCGCGCGTTGCAATTGGGCGACGGGCAGTGCCGCGCATCCGCCAGCCAGCCCGTCGCGATGTTGTCAGTTGGGGTCATGACCGCCAGTCTACCCTATTGAACAACGCACTTTCGCTTTGGCTATACTCCCGAAACAATCGAGTCGAGGAACGACCATGCCGCCCCCGCTGTTTGCCATGCTCCTGCTGTGCCACTACGTGTCGTCCGCTGCAGCGCCCCGGAACGCGCGGCGGCCTCCAATCACCACCCGAATCGCTCGGGCGATGCTTACCTGTACCAGGCGCCTTACTGGCTCATGTTCGACAGAGGACCCATCGGCGTCATGCACGGCTCACCCTGCCGCTACGACCAGCATGTACCATTGATATTTGCCGGCGCCGGCATCCCTCGCGGTCATGTGGAACGCCTTGCGCACCCGTCAGACGTTGCCCCAACCCTGTCCGCCCTGCCTGGCCTGCACAAACCCGCCGGCGCGGAGGGGACAGCACTGGTGGAAATGCTGGGGCGGCGCTGACAGGAAATATAAAAATTAGTTAACTATTTGTGGTACATCATCCATGCGCAAACACCAGGCCGCTTACACTATCGGACCTCACTATCAGCCACAGAAAACATCAGCCACGGAAGACATTCTGGCTCAGGAGATTTTCATGCTACTCACACGCTTTGTTGCCGCCGCCGCGATGACCATGGCCTTTGCTGGCCCCGCTACCGCCGGGGAACTGGTGCACGACGCCGAGTTCTACGTGCTCGAGAAACAGAATGCCGAGCGCTGGGCGCAGGAAGACAAGGTCCTGGACAAGACACTGGCCGAGTTTCGCAAAAACAACGGCGGCAGGCCGCCGAACATCTTCTATATCCTGATCGACGACATCGGTTTTGGGGATCTGGGCAGCAAGACCCTGAACATGATTCGCGGCTACGAGACCCCCAACATCAACAGCCTCGCAAAGCAGGGCATGCGCATGGCGCGGATGTATACCGAGCCCTCGTGCACCCCGACCCGGGTGGCTTTTATGACCGGGCGTCAGCCGCACCGCAACGGCATGGGCAATACGGCAGTGGATATCTCCGGCTTTGGGCTGGCTGCCAAGGAGGTCACGCTGGCGGAAATCCTGTCGGAAGTGGGTTACAACACCTCCCACGTCGGCAAATGGCATATGGGTGACATCCAGGAAGCCTGGCCCAACTACCAGGGTTTCGACTACGCCGTATTCCCGATCCACCAACAGGGCCAGCTCACCATCTTCCACGATGACGCCGCCGACGAAGAGGTCGCCATCGGGATCGGCGACAACAACTATGATGACCGCTATACCATGGACCGCTGGCTGCGCACCGACGCCTCCGCGATGGTGATGGGAGTGGAAGGCACACGAAATAGTCCGGTGCGCGAGGTGGGCATGAAAGCGGGTGAACGCTGGAACGAGGCCAAATACGCGGAGCTGAACCAGCGCTACCAGGACCAGGTGATGGAACAGCTACGCAAGCTCGCCCGGCAGGACGAACCCTTCTTCCTGCAATACTGGCCCCTGTACCCGCTCACCGGTCCCCGCACCGCTTACGATGAGTACACCACGCCCAACGGCGGCACCTATGTCGAAAAAATGAAGCTGGTGGACCAGTGGGTCGGTGAGCTGATGGCTGAGATGGAATCGCTGGGCGTAGCCGACAACACGATTGTTGTATTGATGGGCGACAATGGCCACTTCACGAAATACTCCCCGCAATCGGGGTACACCCCGATGGTGTTTCGCGGAGGCAAGGGCTATACCACGGAAGGTGGCGTACGCGTGGATGCCTTCGTACGCTGGCCGGGCATGATCAAACCGGACAGCGTGGCCGGAGACATTGTTCACGTCTCCGACCTGTACACCACCTTCGCGCACCTGGCAGGCGCTACCGGGGAAATACCCACGGACCGCATCATCGATGGCATCGACCAGACCTCCCTGATGTTGAATGGTGACACCTTCGGTCGCCGCGACTACGTGTTCCTGTACAACATCAACGCGCTGGAGGCAGTGATCAAGGAGCAGTACAAGCTGGCCATTCCGGGAGGCAAGATAGAGAACGCCATCATCGCCGACTTCTACGACCTGTTCCGCGATACGCGCGAGGAATGGCCAGTGTCTACCGAGATCGGCGCCTGGGGCGGCGCCAAGTTTGTGCGCATGGTCATGCGTCACCAGATGCGCAAGCAGAAGTACCCCAGCGAGGGCCCGGCGCGCGGCATGCCTTATGCGGGCATTACCAATCTGCGGCCGGAATCCAGGGCTGCAGTGCAAGAATTCCTATTCATGATGAAAACACCCGAGATGTAGACCGGGCGCGGCGCAGACCTATGGGCGCGCCGGTTCAGCCGCGTCGGCGCGCCAGGGTTGCGCTGGGCAATTCCCTGAACAGTGCACGGTAGTCGCTGCTGAACTGGCCCATGTGAGTAAATCCGAAGCGACTGGCCACCTGGCTGACATTGCCCTCACCTTCGGTCAGTAGGGCAAGCTGGCAGCGCAGCAGGCGCTCGCGCTTCAGGTAGCGCTTCGGCGAGACACCCAGGCAGCGCTGGAAGGCCATCTCGAGGCTGCGACGGCTGGCGCCGATAGCATCGCAGATATCGCTGACCAGCAGCACGTCGCTGAAGTCCTGCCGTGTATAAGCGATCACCCGGCGCACCAGCCTCGCTGCAGCCGACGCGGGCAAGCGCCGCTGATCATACAAACACTGACCAAATCCATCGACCAGCGCCTGCGCCATATCCTCTTCCATAAGCTTTACCAGGGGGTCATCGGGACTGGCTTGCAAGTACTTCAACTGAAACTCACTGTAGATACTTGCCTGTCGCACGAGGCGCTGGCGAGCCAACTCATCTATTGCCAGCGCGGAACCCTCGGACAGTAGCGCGGCACCCTCGCGCCCCGCGTCTGCAAGGCAGCCCTCCAGCAGTTCACTCTCCAGCGAAAGCGTCAGCACAGAGAACCTGTCCTCGGTCAGCGCGAAGAGTTCCCCGCCCTCGGGAAACACCAGCATGCTATTAGCGCCGACATTGTAGTCGCGCCAGATCAGCCGCCGGGTAGGTGCCAGGGGCAGTGCAAAGGTGCGCATACCGCGTGGAGCCGAGCCCTGCTGCAGGGAAGCAGCGCGCATGACGACATCCGATAGCAGGAAGCCCGGCGCAGCCACCTGGCGCAGGGACACTCTGCTGTCGCCCCCGTTCAACAGGTCGAAGCGCGTATCCCAGCCGCTAATCAAGGCGTCGAATGCCTCGAAGCTGTCAAACTCGTAAGAAAGTTCCTGCGCCGCCATGTAACGCTATTCTGCGCATTCTTGATATGTATACATGGTTTCCCTTTCTAAAATGTTTGGCCATCGTCCGCAACCCCACTGGAAAGGAACTCTGCGATGAAGATAGACAGCTTGATGACAGTGATGGCCACGCTGAGCTTACTGCTTGGTCAGGCAGCCTTCGCGCGCGATGTCGTGCACGACGCCGAGTTCTACGTCCTCAAGGCCCAGCACGGCGAGCGTTGGGCGCAGGAGGACAGGGAGCTCAGCGACAAGCTGGCGGCCATGGAGGAAAAACACGGCCAGCCCCCCAACATCGTTTACCTGTTGTGGGACGACACCGCTTTTGGCGCGGTCGGATTCCCGGACCTGCAAAAGAACTTTGGCTACTCGACGCCGAACATCAACCAGATGGCGGCAGAGGGCATCAATTTCACTCGCATGTACACGGAGCCCTCCTGCACGCCGACCCGCGCAGCGATGCTGACGGGTCGCATCCCGGTACGCCACGGGATGGGCGTAGTGGGCATGCCCCACGAGTTTGGCGGCATGCGCGCGGAAGAGGTCACGATCGCCGAGGTCCTGTCGAAAGCCGGCTACGCGACCGCGTTCTACGGCAAGGGTCACCTCGGCGACATAGAGGAGAGCTACCTGCACAACCAGGGCTTTGACGACGCCCTGTTTACTCCCATGAACCAGCTAACCTCCCTCTACAGCCCCCAGGGGAATGCCGTGAACGCCGTGCTTGGATTGCATCCCGAGATTTATCCGCCCGACCCCTATGCCCTGGACAAGCCCGGGCTGGTGCCGGAGGGCTGGGTACAGATTATCGAAGGCAGGAAAGGTGAGCCGGGTAAGGAATGGTGCGGCACCTCCAATGAGTGCTTCGACAAGATGGACGCCGAAGCGATCAAACGCACCCTGGCCTTCATGCGCAAGAACGCCGAAGCCGGCAAGCCTTTCTTTGTCAGCTACTGGCCCAACTTCCTCAACTTCCTGAAGCCGGAGATTCCCAAGAACTCGGTGGCTGGCCTGAAAGTCCCGGGAGCCATGAGATTTCTCGATGAAACCATCGGCATGTTCATGGAAGAGATGAAGAAAATGGGCATCGCGGAGAACACCCTGTTTATCGCCATGGCCGACAACGGACCCATGGTACACAGCCCACCCCCGGGCTGGGGCATGCTGCCGATGCTCTACCGCGGCGGCAAGGGCGATTTCACCGAAGGTGGCGTGCGCGTACCCGCCTTCGCCTGGTGGCCTGGCACCATCGAGCCCCAGACAGTCGGTGACATCATCCACGTAACCGATCTCTACACCACCTTCGCGCGCCTCGGCAAGGCCATCAAATACATCCCCAGCGACCGCGTGGTAGACGGCATCGACCAGACCGCGCTGCTGATGAAGGGCGACACCTACAGCCGTCGCGACTATGTGCACATTTACGCCGGGCATACCATTGGCGCCACCGTAAAGGGCCGCTACAAGCGTCACTGGATCGGTGCCGGGGAAGTGGCAGCGTCCGGTATGCCGGAGGCCTACTTCGACCTGTACATGGACCCGCGCGAAGAGAACCCGCAGCTGGTGCCGCTGATTCACACCCAGGGCCAGTTCAACCAGATCCTGGCCCGACACATGCTGTTCAAGAAGAAGTACCCCGACATGCAGAATGGCCGCGGCATTCCCCTCACGGGCCTGAGCAATGCGCGTCCGGAAACAAAGGCCATCGGCGAGCGCGTGAGGAAAATGATCAGGGCCATGCCCTTCGATGTGGAGGAGTACCTGGAAGTCGACCTGCCCGGTAGCGACTCCGTATCAGACTGGGGACAGTAGCGAACCCGTCTCCCATGACCGGATATCCCTGGCAATCATCGCCGCGGGCCCGGGCGGGATATCGCGCTGCTGCTACCGTGGCAAATCCGCTCGGCGGCAGCGCCCGCCGGCAGCCAGGCCGCATCTCTCAAGAGTGCATGGCGACAGCCAGCCCCTCCAACGCACGCTGCGCCGTGTCGGGACTGCGTTCGACAATACTCCAGCCCGCACCGAGGTAGTGCTGCAGGTCTTCGGGCTCGGATGCGGACAGCCAGGGCTCGCCCTCGATGTTGAGGACGGCGCGGGCGAGTCGATAGCGGCGCAAATCGTACAGATGTGAAAACGCCACCCGGCTGCCGGGCGCCGTGCTGGCGTGAAGCTCGCGGAACAGTTGCCGCACCGAGTCCGGCGACAGGTAGTACAGCAGCCCCTCCGCCACCACCACGCTAACGGCGTTTACATTCCATTGCGGGCAGTCCGCCAGTAGCCGCGACAGGCTCAGCTCTGACAGGTCAGCGGCCAGCATGACCATGTTGGGGGGTTGGCCAAGTTGCTCTACGGCACGCTGCTTGGCAACGCCGGTATCCGGATGGTCGACTTCAAGAAAGCGGACACCAGGGTACTCTGGTCCCAGCCGCAGACACAGGGTGTCGAAGCCGGCACCCAGCACCAGCACCTGGATGGCCCCGGCGGCAATGGCCGCCCGCACCTGCGCGTCCATGAAAACCTTGCGTCTGCCCAGGCCCTCAAACGAACCAGGCTGCCAACGCTCTCCCAGGGTGGCAAGTCGCACCGCCCAGGGCTTGCCGGCAAGCTCCAGAACGGCCGGCGTGAACGGGTATCGGCCATAGACCAACAGCAGCGCCTCGCTCAGTTCCGGCAGCCCAGCCGGCAGACGGTCACGCCAGCCGGGTTTGGCCCCCAGGGTGACCATGCTGGCGGCGACGTTCAGCGCGGTACGACTGACTCTTCCAGGTTTCATGCGGGCAGCATAGCAGTCTTCGCGCCGCGGGGGCCTTTGCTACAATTCCCGCCCCGATCCGAGGACCACCCCGATGCACACACCGGACTCCGCGGCCATGCGCGCCGCCATCGAACAAAACGCTCGCGCCGCCCTGGCCGAGGATGTCGGTGGCGGCGACCTGACTGCGGCACTGATTCCCGCGGACCGCATGGCCCATGCCCGTATCATCTGCCGGCAGCCGGGCACCGTCTGCGGGCGTGACTGGGTCAACGAGGTTTTTCGTCAACTCGACCCCGCCGTGAAAGTGAGCTGGCACGTGGCGGATGGCGAAACCGTGAGCCCGGAGCGACTGCTGTACGAGCTGGAAGGTCCGGCGCGCAGCCTGTTGACCGGAGAGCGCTGCGCGCTCAACTTCCTGCAACTGCTGTCGGGCACCGCCACCCGGTGCGCTCATTACGCGCGCCTGGTGGAAGGCACCGGCGTCAAGCTGCTGGATACTCGCAAGACTGTACCGGGCCTGCGCCTGGCCCAGAAATACGCCGTGCAATGCGGCGGCTGTTACAACCACCGCATCGGCCTGTTTGACGCCTTCCTGGTCAAGGAGAACCACATTGAAGCCTGCGGCGGCATCGCCGAGGCGGTCGTTGCGGCCAGGCAGCATGCTCCCGACAAGCCCGTGGAGGTGGAAGTGGAGAGCCTGGAAGAATTCGAGCAGGCGCTGGCGGCGGGGGCCGACCGCATCATGCTCGACAACTTTGAGCTCGCCTGGCTGCGGGAGGCCGTGCAACGCAACGCAGGCCGGGCTGAGCTGGAGGCCTCCGGCGGCATCACCGAGGAGACCTTACGTCGGGTAGCCGAAACCGGCGTGGACTATATTTCCATCGGCACCCTGACGAAGGACGTGGTGGCCCTGGACCTGTCGATGCGCCTCGGCTGACTGCACTCAGTAAAGCTTGCGCCGGGAGACCAGAACCCCGTTGTTGTCGGCGTACACCCAGTCACCCGGGTGGATATTCACACCGCCCAGGTGCAGGGGAATGCCCTGCTGGCCGTGACCGAGTTTCTCGGTCTTCAGGGGAATAGTGCCCAGGGCCCTGACGCCCAGCGCCATCTCGCCGATTTCATCGACATCGCGAATCACCCCGTTGATGATCAAACCGGACCAGCCGTTCTCCGCCGCCCTGGCGGCCAGCATGTCACCGAGCAGTGCGCGCCGCTTTGAGCCACCGCCGTCGACGATAATCACCCTGCCCTCACCCGGCGTTCCCACCAGTTCCTTCACCAGCGAGTTGTCTTCGTGGCACTTGACCGTGACCACCTCACCGCAAAACGCGTGGGTCGCGCCGTAGCTGCGAAGATCCAGTTCTATGGCGTCAATATCCTCGGGAAATTCGTCGGCGATATCCGGTGTAGGCTTCACAACCAGTTCTCCGCGTAGTCCAGCAGCGCATCGCCGCCGGCGATGGCACCGGCAAAGCCGGAGGCGCGCGGCAACACGGACTCGCAGTAGAAACGGGCGGTCACCAGCTTGCGCTCATAGAAGGGCTTGTCGCTGCCGGCGTCCAGTTGCTGCTTCGCCACCAGCGCTGACCGCAGCAGGTGCCAGGCTCCCATCACGTAGCCGGTCTGCATCATATAGTCGTAGGCCCGCGCCAGCGCCGCCGGGCGATTGTCCTGCCAGTTGGCCAGGATAGTGGCCGTGGAATGCCGCAGTTCCGCCAACGCCGCCGCCAGCGGAACAGCCAGCTCCGGCAGCCCGTCGGCAGCGGCCAGCGTGGCGTCCACTTCGGCCAACAGGGATTCCATGGCGGCGCCGCCATCGCGGGCCAGCTTGCGGCCGACCAGGTCCTGGGCCTGGATACCGTTGGTGCCCTCGTAGATGGGGGCAATGCGGGCATCCCGCAGGTATTGGGCAGCGCCGGTTTCTTCGACAAAGCCCATACCACCGTGCACCTGCACACCCAGGGACGCCAGTTCCATGCCGACCTCCGTCAGCCAGCCCTTGACCACCGGGATCATCAGGTCCAGCCGCGCCTGGGCCGCTGCATCCTTGCCGTGGTGCGCCCTGTCCATGGTCACCGCCTCGGTGTAAGCGAAGGCACGCATGGCCTCGTTGAGGGAACGCATGACCAACAGCATGCGTTTGACGTCGGGGTGCTGGATGATGGGCACACCACCCTGCACCCGGTCGCGGGCGTACGCCACCGCTTGCTGGTAGGCCCCCTCCCCAATGCTCAGGCCTTCCAGGCCAATCTTGAGGCGGGCTTCGTTCATCATGGTAAACATGGCGCGCAGGCCGCCGTTGACCTCGCCCACCAGGTAACCGACGGCGCCATCGCTATCGCCGAAGGCCATCACGCAGGTGGGGCTGCCGTGAATACCCAGCTTGTGTTCTACCGATACCGGAAAGACGTCATTGCGCTCACCCAGGCTGCCATCCTCATTGACGAGGAACTTCGGTACGACAAACAGCGAGATACCCTTGCTGCCCTCCGGTGCATCCGGCAGCTTGGCGAGCACCAGGTGCACGATGTTGTCGGTGGCGTCGTGATCGCCCCAGGTGATAAAAATCTTCTGGCCGTAGATACGGTAGTGGTCGCCATCGGGTACCGCGCGGGTTTTCATGACGCCGAGATCGGAACCGGCGCCGGACTCCGTAAGATTCATGGTACCGGTCCACTCGCCGCTGTAGATTCGGGTCAGATAGGTCGCCTTCTGCTCATCACTGGCGTGGGAGCTCAGGGCCAGGGCGGCGCCCATCGACAGCACCGGGCACAGGGACAGGGACATGTCCGCGCTCGCCCACATCTCGCAAGCCGCCGTGGTATAGATTTCCGGCAGGCCATGGCCGCCGTATTCCTCGGGCGCCGAGATACCGAGCCAACCCCCCTCGCCCAGTTGCTTCAGCGCATCCGCATAGCCGGGCGTGATGGATACCTTGCCATCGGTGCACCTCGCGCCCTGGGTGTCGCCGACGCGACGCAACGGCCCCCAGACATCACCGGTGAGGCGGGCGGATTCATCCAGCAGCGCGGTAGTGAGATCAGCACCCACCCCCTTCTCCGCGAAATCGTTGATGGGACCGAGATTACTTTCGATATCACAGAGTTCATCGATGACAAACTGCATGTCTTCGACGGGCGCGCGGTAGTGGCTCATCAAATTGTCCTATTGGCACAGCGCCCGTCGAGCTGGCGGGCTGGGTTAAACAACGCGAGGTATTGTACTGGGGCTTCACACAAAATGCCGTGCAGCGATGTGCGCTGGTGATTATCGACGCCGCGTGATAATTTTCCAAATCAATCGTCTTCATTGTAAGCATTCAGTTAGTGAATATTCAGCGCGTCGATCTCAACCTGCTGGTCTACCTGGACGTGCTGCTGCGAGAGCGCAACGTCACCCAGGCGGCC
Source organism: Halieaceae bacterium (assembly GCA_028280635.1). Classification (GTDB taxonomy): domain Bacteria; phylum Pseudomonadota; class Gammaproteobacteria; order Pseudomonadales; family Halieaceae; genus JANQIO01. The sequence goes on from JANQLM010000079.1 coordinate 47,574, forward strand.
AATCAGCTCAACCTCTCCCAACCCGCCATGAGCAACGGCCTGCGGCGCCTGCGCGAAGTGTTCAACGACCCACTGCTGGTGCGCACCAGCGATGGCATGACGCCCACCGAGCGCGCCCTGGAGCTGGAGCCGCTGGTGCGCGATATTCTCGGCAAGGTCGACCAGGCGCTGCAGCCTACCGCCGAGTTCGACCCCGCCAGCGCGGAGCGGGTGTTCCGCATCATGGCCAGCGACTATGCCGAGAGTACTCTTCTGCCGGCGCTGCTCGCCAAGCTGCGCAAGGCAGCGCCGGGCATCAGCCTGGACATCATGACCCCCAGCGACGTGAGCTTCCTGGATGTCGAGCGCGGCAAGGTGGATCTGGTGATCAACCGCTTCGATTCCATGCCACAGTCCTTTCACCAGAACACCGTGTGGACCGACAGCTTTTCCTGCCTGCTGAGTGCCGACAATCCGCTGCTCAAGGACTTCACGCTGGAGAAATACCTCGAGGCCCAGCACGTCTGGGTCAGCAAGACCGGCATGGGGGTGGGTGTCGGCGTGAACCCCGAGGACGTGCAGCGCCTGGGCTGGGTAGACAACGCCCTGGCCAAGCTGGGCAAGAAGCGCCATATCACGGTATTCACCCGCCACTACCAAGCGGCCATGATCCTCGCCGAGCGCAACGACCTGGTGGTCACCCTGCCCACCCTCGCCGCCCAGCTACAGCACGATAACCCGCGACTGGTGATCAAGACCCCGCCGCTGGAGATACCGCCGCTGGAACTGAAGCTGGCCTGGAGCCCGCTGCTGCAACACAATCCCGCCAACCGTTGGTTGCGTCAGCTGATTGTGGAAACCGGCCGCGAGGTAAGCTGGGAACACTAGCGATCCACCACTGACCCCTGCGCCAGATCAGACATTCAGCATTTTTATGCCGGCGATAAGAGGTATTGATTGGATAAATTTTGGTCTCCCCCTACACTAGCGGCAAACCACTCGCTTTAACGATTCCCATGACCAATCGCATCCCGCAAGCCGGCCTACAGGTCGCAACCGAAATCCAGTCTGTCGTCGACGAGATCCTGCCGATTACCGGGCTGGACGCAGACAGTTTCTGGCGCGGCGTGGCCGCCATTTTCAATGACCTCACACCACGCAATCGCGAGTTGCTGGCGGTGCGCGACGAGATGCAGGCGAGAATCGATGCCTGGCACCGGGAACACCCGGGTGCCGACTACGATCGCGATGCCTACCGGACGTTCCTCGAAGACATCGGCTACCTGCTGCCGGATCCCGGTGACGTCAGCATCAGCACCGAGAACGTCGACCCGGAGATTGCCAGCACCGCCGGCCCCCAGCTGGTGGTGCCGGTAATGAATGCCCGCTACGCCCTGAACGCCGCCAACGCGCGCTGGGGCAGTCTCTACGATGCGCTCTACGGCACCGATGTGATCCCGGAAGACGGCGGCGCCGAGCGCGGCGGCGGCTATAACCCGGTGCGCGGTGACCGCGTCATTGCCTGGGCGCGCGCCTTCCTTGACCAGGCGGTACCGCTCGCCACCGGCAGCCACGCTGATACCACGCTGTACGCTATCGTCGATGGCGCGCTGCAGGCGCGACTGTCCAGCGGCGACACCGTGGGACTCGCTGATCCCTCGGCCCTACAGGGCTACCTCGGTGACACGGCAAATCCGCAGTCCATCCTGCTGAAGCACAATGGCCTGCACATTGAAATCCAGGTCGATCACCACCACCCGGTCGGCAAGACGGATGCCGCCGGTGTAAAAGACGTGGTGCTGGAAGCCGCCATCACCACCATCCAGGATTGCGAAGACTCTATCGCCGCAGTGGACGCGGAGGACAAGGCCCTGGTGTATCGCAACTGGGTGGGCCTGATGCGCGGCACCCTGAGCGAAAGCTTCGACAAGGGCGGCAAGACCCTGGAGCGCAGGCTCAACCCCGACCGCGAGTTCACCGGCCTGGATGGCCACCCCCTGGTGCTGCCGGGCCGCAGCCTGCTGTTTGTGCGCAACGTCGGCCACCTGATGACCACCGACGCGATCCTCGATGCCGAGGGCAATGAGGTGCCGGAGGGCATTCTCGACGCCATCTTCACGGCCACGATAGCCCTGTATGACCTCAGGGGTGAGAGCAGCATCAGTAACTCCCGCAGCGGCAGCGTCTACATCGTGAAGCCGAAGATGCATGGGCCCGGGGAGGTCGCCTTCACCTGCGAACTGTTCTCCCGGGTGGAGGACCTGCTGGGCCTCGAACGCAACACCCTGAAGATGGGCATCATGGACGAGGAGCGCCGCACCACGGTCAACCTTAAGGCCTGTATCAAGGCTGCCGCTGAACGCCTGGTGTTCATCAATACCGGCTTCCTGGACCGCACCGGGGACGAGATTCACACCAGCATGGAGGCCGGCCCCATGGTGGCGAAGGGCGCGATGAAGGCCCAGGCCTGGATCAATGCCTACGAAGACTGGAACGTGGATACCGGCCTGGCCTGCGGCCTCAAGGGCCGCGCCCAGATCGGCAAGGGCATGTGGGCCATGCCGGACCTGATGAGCGCCATGATGGAACAGAAAGTCGGCCATCCCCAGGCCGGCGCCAGCACTGCCTGGGTGCCCTCACCGACGGCCGCCACCCTGCATGCGGTGCACTACCACCGGGTCAGCGTGGCCGAGCGCCAGGCAGATATCGCGGCCCAGTCGCGGGCGGCACTGGAGGATATTCTCGCTATCCCACTGGCCACCGACACCCCGGACACGGGCACCGTGCAGCGTGAACTGGACAACAACGCCCAGGGTATTCTCGGCTACGTGGTGCGCTGGATCGACCAGGGTGTCGGCTGCTCAAAGGTGCCGGACATCCACGATGTGGGGCTGATGGAAGACCGCGCCACCCTGCGCATCTCCAGCCAGCACATCGCCAACTGGCTGCGCCACGGTGTCTGCAGCGAGGACCAGGTGATGGAGACCCTGCAACGCATGGCCGCCGTGGTAGACCAGCAGAATGCCGGCGACCCGGCTTACCAGCCGATGGCACCGGACTTCAGCGCCAGCGTGGCCTTCCAGGCCGCCTGCGATCTGGTGTTCAAGGGCTGCGAACAGCCCAGCGGTTACACCGAGCCAGTGCTGCATGCGCGACGCCGGGAAGCCAAGGCGAAACGTGCCGTGGGCGGCGAAGCAGCGGCCTGAGCCGGCGACCCAAACTGCTTCACAGAAGCGGCTGCGCCCGCCGCCGAGGCCGGCAAATTCTGTTATGGTAGGCCGAACTGTCGGGACCATGGACGGCTTTGCAAAGCAGAATATTCATGTCGGCCACCTCCTATCCGCGCACCGATACGGATTGGCAGGGTGTCTTCATCAGGCAGGTGGCCAGCGCGCTCGCGACCTGCCCGGACCTTGAACTGTCCCTGTGGGCGCCCGATGGTCCCAGGCACGGCAATATCCGCTACGCCTGCACCAGCGCCGACCGTGACTTCCTCAGGGACCTGACCGACAGCGGCGGCATCGCCCATCTTCTCAACCAGCAAAAACTGAAAGCCGTGCTCGCGGGCACCCGACTTCTCGCCCGGCTCGGCGCCAGCTACTGGCGCGCCGCATCAGCCACGGATATTTTTCACATCAACTGGCTGCAGAACGCCCTGCCGCTGATTGGGCTGCGCCATCCCGCCGTGATTACCGTACTCGGTTCGGACCTGAAGCTGCTGCGCCTGCCGGGAATGGTGACCGCGATTCGCCGGGTCCTGCGCGGTCGTCAAACCGTGCTGGCGCCGAACGCCGAGTGGATGTGCGCGCCGCTGGAAGCGTATTTCGGCGATATCACCCCCGTCCAGGCGGTACCCCTGGGTATCGACAGCCGTTGGTACGAGATAGCGTCACAGCCGGCCACGCCCGGTCAGTGGATTGCGGTGTTGCGGGTCACCAGCGACAAGATAGGCCCGCTGTTTGACTGGGGGCGCGCCCTGTTCGAAGGCACCGGCAGGGAGTTGCACCTGATCGGGCCCAACCAGGACGGGCTCAGCATTCCCGACTGGGTTCACTTCCACGGGCCCGCCAGCCCGGAGGAACTGTGCCAGCGCTGGTTTCCCCGCGCCACCGGTATGATAACGCTGAGTCAGCATAGCGAGGGCCGGCCGCAGGTCATGCTAGAAGCCATGGCCGCCGGCCTGCCGATTGTCGCCTCGGACCAGCCGGCGCACGCCGACTTTATTGAAGACGGCCACAGTGGCAGGCTGGTGGGCAGTGCGGCGGGGTTCGCACAGGCAATTGAAGCGCTGGAGCAGGACTCGCAGCGCGAACTGATAGCAAGGCATGGCCGACAGTTTGCACTGGAGAACTACGGCACCTGGGACGATTGCGCGGCGCGCTATCGGACTCTCTACGACAGGGTGAGTCAATGAAATCAGTCATTCTCGGCGGCAGCGGATTTCTCGGGCAGCGGCTGACACAGAGCCTCTGCGACCCGGGCCAGGAAGTTGTCACCGTGAGCCGCTCCCCGCTACGACCGCTGGGACAGGGGCATCGACACCGGGACATCACCCTGGATGATCGCCGGGCGCTGGCCGCACTGCTGGAAGACGCCGACTTTGTGTTCCACCTTGCCAGCGATACCACTCCGGGCGTGTCCCGCCTGCAACCGGCCCTCGAGGTCAACAACAATCTGCTGCCGCTGGCGAGTCTGTTGGAATGCCTGCAGGGTCTGGAGCGGCCGACGCTGGTCTACGTCTCCTCCGGCGGCGCCATCTACCCCCCGGCGCAGGGCAGCCTGACTGAATCGAGCGCAACCTTGCCGGCCTCCTATTACGGTGCGGGCAAGCTGGCAGCAGAAGCATTGATCCAGGCCTACCAGCAACAGACCGGGCACCGGGTGGTGATTCTGCGCCCGGCTAATATCTTCGGCCCGGGCCAGGTACCCAAGAAACAGTTCGGCGTCGTACCCACGCTATGTGCCTGCCTGCTGAACAACAAAGCGTTCACGCTCTGGGGCGATGGTTCCGCAGTACGCGACTACCTCTACATCGACGACTTCCTGCAGCTTTGCATGCAGGTTGTCAGCCACAACTGGCCCGCCGCCACCCTGGAAACCCTCAACGCCGGCTCCGGCCAGGGCCATTCCATATTAACCCTGTGCCAGTTGCTCGAGCAGGTATCCGGCCGCCAGTTGGTGGTCGAACGCATGCCGCCGCGGGGCGTAGACACCCAGTCCGTGGTGCTGGATTGCAGCCGGGCACTGGCGCTGTTGGGGTGGCGGGCTAGCACTGAGCTCGCGAGCGGTCTCGAGGCCACATGGCAGTGGTTCTCCCAGCACGGCCAATGAAACCAAGGCTGAGCGTATGCATTGCCAACTACCAGGGAGCGGCGGTCATAGAGCGCTGCCTGGACGCGGTGCTCGCGCAGCAGTGCAGCTTTGAGTTTGAAGTCATTGTCCACGACGACGCTTCCAGCGATGGCTCCGGCGATACCGTGGCGGCGAAGTACCCTGGCGTGCGCCTGCTGCGCAGTGAGCGCAACCTCGGCTTTTGCGAAAGCAACAACCGCATGGTCGCTGCTGCCGACGGCGAATTCCTGCTACTGCTGAACAACGACACCCGGCTTCACCCCGGCAGCCTGCAGGCACTGATGGATACCGCTCAGCAACAGCCCAACACCGGTGTACTAAGCCTGCCCCAGTTCGATATGCAGAGCAGCGAACTGCTGGACCGGGGCATGTTGCTGGACCTGTTCGCCAACCCCATCCCCTGCCTGGAACCGGCCCCGGAAGTGGCCACCGTGATGGGTAGCTGCCTGTGGATACGCCGCTCGCTGTGGGATCAGCTGGACGGCTTTCCGGCCTGGTTTGGCTCCATGGCCGAAGACATGTACCTGTGCACGCGGGTGAGGCTGTTGGGCTTAAAGGTTCGGGTTATCGAGAACGGCGGCTACGATCACGTGGTGGGACATTCCTTCGGCGGCGGCAAAGTCGACAACAACCGCCTGGCCACCTCCTACCGCCGGCGCCGACTCAGCGAGCTCAACAAGAACCGGGTGATTGCCTGCTGCTACCCCGCACCGGCACATATACTCGTGCTGGGTCTGCAGTGCCTGCTGCTGAGCGCCGAGGGAGTCGCCCTGGCGCTCATAAAGCGCTCATTCAAACCGCTTCGGGAGGTCTACCTGCCAGGTATTGCCGGCATTCTCGGGGATATTCCGCGGCTGAGGCGCGAACGCCGTCAATGTATGGGTGAGCGCAGTGTCAGCTTCGCCGACTTCTTCACCACGATTCGCCTGCGCCATCACAAACTCACCCTGCTGATAAGACACGGCATACCGACCATTTCCTGACAGCGCTATCGCCGCCGGGAAGGCTGCTCAGAGCCCGTCATCCTTGTACATCAGGTTGGTGATCTGCTCGGAGATGAGCCCGATCAGGAATACGATGATGGAGGACACAAACAGCAACAGACTCATATTGGTAAAGCGACCCGCCGTCAGATAGGTGTACAGGTAGTAGCCCAGGCCCGACGCAAAAATCCCCGCGGAGATCGGGAAAAACAGCTTCAGGGGCGAGTACAGCGTGCCAATCTTGAAGATGATGAGCAGGAAGCGGACGCCGTCGCGCCACAGCTTGATGTGACTCTTGCCGACCCGCTCCCTGCAGTCGATGGGATGAAACGCAACCGGATAGCCGGCACGGAAAAACGCCATGGTCGAGGTGGTGGGATAGGAAAAGCCGTTGGGCAGCAGATAGAGAAACGAAAGAAACTTGTCCCGACGCACGGCCCGCATGCCGGAGGTCAGGTCGGGGATTCTGTGGCCAACCATCCAGCTGGCAAACATATTGTAGAGAGTATTCGCGCCCCAGCGCGCCATGCTGGCCTGGGCCGCGGCGCCCTGGCGAACACCGACCACCAGGTCATAGCCCTCCTCAAGCCTGGACAGCAGGCCGGCCACGTCATGGGCGCGGTGCTGGCCGTCGCCGTCCATGAAAACAATTACATCACCAGCGGCCTGGCGAGCACCGGATTTTATGGCGGCGCCATTGCCCTTGGAATACGGATGACGGACCACCTGCGCGCCTTCGCGCTCGGCAACGTCCGCCGTGTCGTCCTCTGAGCCGTCGTCCACCACGATGATCTCCGCATCGGCATGCGCGGCGCGCAGCTCCGGTAGCAGAGCGGCGAGGCCCTGCGCTTCATTCTTGGCCGGAATCACAATCGAAAGTGCATCCGCGGTCATTGCGCTGCTCCTTGGTAGTCGGACAGTACCTGCAGGTTAACCCGCTCCTGCTCGTTCAGCAGGCCCTGGTCCCGCGCCTGCTTCAAGCTGACCAGGGTCGCCCGGTATTCAGCGTCCCTGCCCAGCAAAGCAGTGAAGTATAAACGCATCATCAGCGCCTTGAGGTCATTGGGGGAGCGCTGCAGCAGGGCATCCACGTGCCGGAGCGCGGGTTCATGGCGTTCCAGGTGGTTTTCCAGTAACGCCAGGGACAGGAAAAGCTTGGGCGTGACGATGTCCGGGGTCTGCTCCAGCAGAAGCCCTCCCCAGTGCTG
>JANQLM010000090.1 GCA_028280635.1 Halieaceae bacterium
CCTCGGCAGCCAGCACCAGCCTGTCACCAATGACGACGGCAGCGTCGACATCATCCTCACCCGTACGGCCCCTGAAGACGGTAGCAACTGGATTCCGACGCCTGCCGGCAACTTCAAGACCCTGCTGCGGATCTATTGGCCGGGCGATGCGGTGCTCGGCGGCGACTGGACACCGCCACCTCTGACCCGCGACACATCCTCCTAGGTCCACACACATGCGCGGCGGCACTTAATGCTGCCGCGCATGGCTGCCTTGAGTTGCAAGTCGGCCCCGCCGCATGCCACTAAGCGTCAGCCATGAGCACAGACGCACCAGCACGCGTCCTTGGCGTTTACAGCAGCGCCGAGCACGCCTTCTCCAAACAGCCGGTCGATGAGATCGAGCTTGTGGCTGGCCTCGGCGTGGCGGGCGACAGCCACCAGGGCGCGCAGGTCAGGCACCGCTCGCGTGTTGCCGCGGACCCCACTCAGCCGAACCTGCGGCAGGTGCATCTGATGCACACGGAACTCTTCGATGAGCTGCGCCCGGACTTCGACATCAAGGGCGGCGACCTGGGTGAGAACATTACAACGCAGGGCATCGACCTTCTGTCCCTGCCGACCGGTGCCACACTCAGGATCGGCGAGACCGCACTCGTTACCCTCACCGGCCTGCGCAATCCCTGTCAGCAGATTGAGGCGTTTCGCCCGGGCCTGCTCAAGCGGGTGGCCTACAAGGACGCCGACGGACAGCTGGTCCGCAAAGCCGGTGTCATGGGTGTTGTTGTTCTTGGCGGGATCATCCGTCCAGGCGATGGAATAGACCTTACATTGCCGCCCGAGCCACATGTTGCACTGGAGCGAGTCTAGCAAACCGCAGGGCGAGATGTACTAACCCAGAGATTTCGATGTCTTGATCACATGGCTCAGGAACGCGCCGATTGTGTCACGTTCTACCTTGTCGAAGGGAGCCAACAGTTGCTCATTCATCTCTCTGACTTGAGCCCTGCTTCGTGTGATCAGATCACGGCCAGACGGCTCTATGAAGACATTGAACACACGTCCGTCGGTGTCTGACTGGACACGGTGCACGAATTTCTTCTCTTCCAGCGTATCCAGCAGATTGGTGAGGCGCGTTCGGGACATGCCGACCCTCGCCGCCAGATCAGACATCGCAAGACCGTCTTCAGCATCCAGCGCGAAGAGGATTACCTGATGCGCAGTCAGAATGCCTTCACGCTCGCGCAGGAGCGAGTCCGCCACCCTGAACAGTGTCGCGTTGGCCTGCTGGAGAAGGAAGAAGACACGAGGATCTCTGTGGGACTTTGACAATAATCCAACCTTGGAATATAAATGAGCCAAGCTTGAACTAATTTTCCAGATAGACGGACCCACCGCAAGAGCGGATCCGAAGAGGTATGTGATGCTTGTTGATGCAATCTACGGGGCCGCCCTTCTGGCGAGCCTGCTTTGGTTCTCGGCCGGGCTACGGTATTTCGGCTTCCAGCACTATGCAGCCGCGAAAGTCATGGTCCCGAAATCGGCACGCTCGTCCCCTGTGTTTGACAGCATGGCGGCGGGGGTCCGGTTCCTTGGTGGGTTCAACGGTGCCTTTGCCCTGCTGTGCATCTGCCTGTTTGCATTACTTGTTTCGGGAAGCCCACACTTTACCTCAATTTCTGAGCGAGCCGTCGTGCTGCTGGCAATTGCCGCTGCCCACCTTTCCCAGTTTATCGGGAACGTCCCCATTCTGCGCAACGGGGAACGGCAAGGTGAACGCTATTGGCCGGTCATGTCCGGGCCCATGCGATTTATTTTCTTCATGGATGCTGCCCAGTTCGCCTTGGCAGGTGCCGCTATAGTGGCCCTGCTGGTAGCCGGCTAAAAGCTCATCGCGGCGGCATGCGAATGCCGCCGTCGAGGCGGATGGCCTGGCCGTTGAAATAGGTATTGCGGACGAGCTCCATCACGAAGCTGGCAAATTCCGGCGGGTTGCCCAGCCGCTTGGGGAACGGCACAGAGGCGGATAGCCCCTGCAGCACTTTCGGTGGCGCGGCCTGCATGGGCGGCGTGGCGAAGATACC
>JANQLM010000092.1 GCA_028280635.1 Halieaceae bacterium
CTTCCTGGAACAGCGCTTCATTGCTACTCGCATACTCGGTCATGGCGGTATAGAAACGCCCCGGCGCCAGCGCATTGACGCGAATGTGATCCTCGGCCAGTTCAGCGGCAAGGTTGCGGGTAAGCTGGTGGATGGCGGCTTTGCTGGGTGCATAGCTGAAGGTGTCGGTGGCGCCGCAAATGCCGGCGATTGAGCCGATGTTGATCACACTGGCGGTGTTGTCCGCGCTGGCGCCGGCGCGCAGCAGCGGCAGTAGCTTCTGTATCAGGAAGAACGGTGCCTTGACGTTGAGGTCCATCACCTTGTCCCAGCCTTGCTCCGGAAACTCCTCCAGGTCTTCCAGCCAGCCGACGCCGGCATTGTTGACCAGCACATGGACTGCCTGCTCCTTTTCCTTCAACACCGAGACCAATGCGTCGATTTCCTCCATCGAGCTGATGTTGCCCGGGACGGCGACGCACTCGCCGAATTCGGACAACTCCCTGGCTGCCTGCTCACAGGCGTCAGCCTTGCGCGCCGTGATGTACACCCGGGTGGCGCCGGCCTGCAGGAAAGCTCTGGCCATAAAATAGCCGAGGCCGCGGGAGCCGCCGGTGATAACGCAGACCTTGTTGTCCAGGGTAAAGAGAGTATTGAGCATGGTGGCTTCCATTGGCGATTGAATGACATGCCGGATTGTAGACGCCGTAGGGTGAGGCAGAAAGCGATATGACGCTTCCGCGCCGGAAGCTGCGATAATGCCCGCCTTTGCCCACTGCCTGCGAGCTGTCATGGCCCTGAAGTCCGCCGTCTACAAATTCTCCCTCAATGTCGCCGACCTGGATCGCCAGGTGTACGGTGACTTTCCCCTCACGGTGGCCCGCCACCCGTCGGAAACCGAAGCCCGCATGATGCTGCGGGTGCTGGCCTTCGCCCTGCATGCCTCGGAGGACCTGGAGTTCGGGCGCGGCATCAGCACCGACGACGAACCTGACCTGTGGCGCAAGTCGCTCAGCGGCGAGGTGGAATTGTGGGTGGAGCTTGGCACGCCCGACCCCGAGCGGCTGCGCAAGGCCTGCGGGCGTGCGGCGGAGGTGGTGCTGTACTGCTACGGTGACCGTGCCACGCCGGTGTGGTGGGACAAGCATGCGGCTGCCCTGGCGCGGTTCGACAAGCTACGGATTTATCAGATCGACGATGCTAGCTGTGATGCCCTGGCGGATCTGGCAGTGACTGGCGTGGGCCTGCAGTGCACGATTGAGGGGGGTGAGGCCTGGCTGTCCGCCGGAGATTCCAGCCTGCAGGTTCAACCTCACCGACTGCAGCTATACTGACAGGGAGCGAACTCATTTTTCCCGCCCCGGCGCTGCCAGTCGACTGTCAGTTGCCGCCGGGGGGATATCGTCGGTCCGTGAAGTACTGCACAGTTTTATCAACGCGCTTTGCCTGGTGGGTAAGGCACCGCATAAAACTAGTGCCTCTTTGCATTACAGGTCATGGACGTACTAGCCAAATAGCGGCCAGGTGAGTGGCCGAATTGGTAGCCAAGAAAGGAACGAGGTAAGGCAATGCGAATTACACCCTGGTTGGAAACTCTCGCCAAGCACGGCGGGTCAGATCTCTATTTGTCTACCGGCGCGCCACCCTGCGCCAAATTCCAGGGCAAACTCAAACCCGTGGCCAAGGAAGTCATGGGACCGGGCGAGATCAAGGAGATCGCCTACGAGATCATGGACGAAACCCAGCAGGAGGAGTTCGAACTCGAGCTGGAAATGAACCTGGCGATCACCATTCCCCAGGTAGGCCGTTTCCGCATCAATATCTTCGTTCAGCGCAATGAGGTCGGCATTGTTGCCCGCAACATCGTCACCGAGATTCCCAAGGCTGCCGACCTGAATCTGCCGCCCATCCTGACCGATACCATCATGGCCAAGCGCGGGCTGATTTTGATGGTCGGCGCGACCGGCTCGGGCAAGTCCACGACCCTGGCGGCCCTTATCGATCATCGCAACTCCAATTCCTCCGGCCACATCATTACCATCGAGGACCCGGTGGAATTTGTGCACAAGCACAAGAAGTGCATCGTCAACCAGCGTGAGGTGGGCGTGGATACCCGGAACTGGCATGCCGCCCTCAAGAACACCCTGCGCCAGGCGCCGGATGTCATTCTGATTGGCGAGATTCGCGACCGTGAGACCATGGAACATGCCCTGGCCTTTGCCGAGACCGGCCACCTGGCCATTTCCACCCTGCACGCCAATAACTCCAACCAGGCGCTGGACCGCATCATCAACTTCTTCCCGGAGGAGCGGCGTCCTCAACTGCTGATGGATCTGTCGTCCAACCTGCGGGCATTTGTGTCCCAGCGGCTGATTCCCACCACCGACGGCAAGCGCTGCGCAGCGATTGAGATCCTGCTGGGCACGCCGACCATTTCTGAGCTGATCCTGCGCGGCGAGTTCGAGAGCATCAAGGAGATTATGGAGAAGTCCAATGAGCTCGGCATGCAGACTTTCGACCAGGCGCTGGTGAAGCTCTACAAGGAAGGCAGAATCAGTATGGAAGAGGCGCTCAAGAATGCCGACTCCGAGAACACGGTGCGCCTCACCCTGAAGCTGTCCGGTGATGTGCCAAGCACCAGCAGCAGCGGTGGCCTGTCCCTCGAGCTCGAGCAGGAAGAGCCGGACGAATCCGACGCGGCCTGAGATTCAGCCCCTTGGCCGCGGGTGGAGCGGCCGGCGACAGGGGGTGCCCGCTAAATCCCTGCACCTTGTGCGGCTTTTGGGTGTGTAACGCAAAGCTGGACAAGCCGGGGGAACTCTATAAAGTTTTCAACCAATGCCGACGTTCGATCGGTCCCACGGGGTTGAGGGGAGAATAATGATGATGCGGAAGCTTGTTCCGGTGCTAACTCGTGGCCTGGCTGTGTGCCTGAGCCTGTGGCTCACTGCCTGTAGTGACAGTGACGACACCTTTGTGCCGCCGGGGCAGGGCCCCAATCTGGCACTCATATCCATTGGTGACGCGACAGCAGTCGACAGCGGCGGCGGCCCTATTGGTGGCGCCGCCACGGTGTTCGCGACCTCTTCTGCGGTGGCATCGCCGGGCGAGACCATTCAGTTTGATTTCACCGTCCGCGCCAACGGCGTGGAAGCAGAACACATCGGCGTACATTTTTTCCTGATCGAGCGTAGCAAGGCCAGCCAACTGGTGGACGATGAGGAGGCCGAGACCTACGACCTGGGTGATTTCTTTATCGAGGAGGTGATCGAGGGAGATACCACCTACACCGCTCAGTTCATCATTCCCTCAAACCTGCCGGCGGCGGGTGATTACCTCATCGTCGCCTATGTCGACGCCAGCGGCATCGTGGCGGACGATATCAACCTGCGCGACAACCTCTCGCGTGGCCTGGAAGACGGTGAAGAAGACACCTACGGCGACATTCTCATCGATTCCGAGCTGCACCACGATTTCATCATCCACAAGGTGGAGGTCGCGGACGGGTTTATCCTGCTGCCTGAGCCTGCCGCTGGTGAAGAAAACGACAGCGACGCCCCGGAGCAGGACGAGTCACACATCATTGGCCACATCGATGCCACCAAACTGGGAGATGGCGTTGTCTCCGGCAGGGTCGCGGCCGAGATGATTATCGACGGCCAGGCCTATACCGCCCACCTGTGGACCGAGGGCGACGATGCCTACGCGGACACCATGGATATTGTGTTCCCCAATGATTTCGAGGAGCACTATTTCCCCTGGGACATTACCGTAAACGGTGAGCTGAGCCATGCGCTGCTGGATGCCTTCAATCCCGATGCCGAGGAAAACCTGGTGACGCTGCGGTTCACCATCATCGATATCAGCCCGGATGTGGAGCACCGCGACGATAACAACGTGCTCGAAATCCAGGTGCCCTACGCGTTCTACGATCCCGAGACAGTATTTGAAACCGGCCCCACGACGGCATCCACGGATGCTGGCACGCGTCGCGTGGCCGGACTCGGTGGTCCTGCAGACGGTGATGTGTCCGCCCAGAACAACGCCACGCTCAGTTTCGTAAAGAGCTTCGGCCAGACCTATGGCGACCGCGGCAAGTTCGCGGTGGGCCTGAGTATTGGCACCAACAGCTTTGTGTCCCAGTCGCGCTTTTCGGCGGAGTTCAACTCCTCGGGCAGTTTTGATATCTACATCTTCAACAACAGCGCCAGCCTGCTCGGTGCCCACGCCCAGGCTTATGCCTACGGGGACACGGTGGGCGCCGGCTATGACGTGGGTGTGAACATCCTCGGCGCGGCCGTGTTCTCCGAAAGCGACAGCGTCGCCGATCGGCTGCAGAAATCCTGGGACCGCACCTGGGAGGAAGAGCGAGCCCTGTTTGACGCGCGCTTTGTAATTGCCATTGTGCCGCTGCGCGTCAGCGCGGGCATTGCCGGCAGTGTCGGCTTCGGCGCCGGCATCGGCTTTGACAACCTGGTGATTACCGCGACCGGGGATGTGTTCACGGCGGAGATCTCCGCCTTCGCCACCGCCGAGATCAACCTGCTGGTGGCCTCCGGCGGGGTGGGCGGCTCCTTCCTGATTATCTCCGAGGGCTTCTCCATCACCGGCAGTGCCGATCTTACCGAGGCGATCAGCGATGGCAGGATTACCCTGGGCCTGGATATTGAGAACGAGCTGAAGGCCATCGAGGGTGATATCTACCTGTTCGTCAAATACCCGACCTACAAGTTCTGCTGCAAGTTTGGCCAGAAAGAAGCGCGCAAGACGATTTACAACACGGGGTCCCTTTACGACAAGACCTGGACCCTGTTCAGCGACAGCAGAACCCTGACCTTCTAGTGGTGCGGCGGTTCCAGGCACTCCTGCTGGCCGTCCTGGTGACGGCCTGGGCAGGCCGGGCTGCGGCTGAAAGCTGCCTCACGGCCCAGCGATTTGACTCCCTGAGCACCACCCAGTTTTCGCTGCCGCAGGGCTCTTCCCTGAGCCGGCTGCAAATCCAGGGGCTGTTGTTGTACCGGGAACTGCTGGCCGGGGACGATCACTACTGGATCGGCCTGGAACTGGTGGAACCCACCCTCAGCCTGGACGGCCAGGACGGCAGCTCGCCGGTGTACAGCGTGCCTTTTGCCGCCCGCATCAGCCGCGGCACCGGCAGGGTCACCGACTGGCATTACAACGCCAATCTCAAACCGGATGATCGCGACAAGCTCAACGGCATTTACCAGACCCTGCACCTGAATCCCGCGCCGGCGGATGCCAACCCCGCCGACTACACGTTGCTGGAGGCCGACACCGTGGGCCAGTACCGGGCGCGCTATGTGCGCCTGCCGGATGGGATGCGGCTGCGTTCAAAGGAGGCTTACACGCGGCTGCGCGCCACCAGCGGGTCCACCTTCGATCTGTCTGAGGTTATTGTTCACGCCGATGAGTTCAGCTTCCAGGGCGACCGTTGCTGGCATACCGAGGTGTCCGGCCGTTCGGATATCGAGCTGCGGGGCGGTTCCGACCTGAGCATCCGGGTGCGCCAGCGCCTGCTGTTGGAGCGCAGCCAGCAGCCGATTCCCGCTTCGGCGCGCCTGCCGGAGCTGCCGCTGAATCCGCTGGAGTGGCCACCGATTCCGGACGAGTTGATCTACCCGCCGGAGCCCCGCGAGCCGCTGGCCACGGTGGAAGATTTTCTCAGGGAGCTGTCGGCGCTGGAAAGCGCATCCCGCGAGGAGCTCAAGGCCTTCCTGTATGACAACGACCAGTACCTGCTGGCCATCGGCGAGCAGATTCGCGCCGGACTGATAGCTGATGATTTCGAGCGATCCCTGTTGCTGGCGGTGGGCCAGGCCGATACCGCAGCGGCGCACCAGTTGTTGACCGACCTGGCCGTCGACATGGAACTGGACGACGAAGCGCGCTTCCGCAGCCTGATGGCCCTGAAATACGCGGAAAACCCGATTGCCGACGCTGATCTTGAGGCCCTGTTCGGCTATGCCGAAAACGTTGAGCTGGCCGGGGATGATGCGGAGATTGCCAATACCGCCATGCTGGTATTGGGCATCATCGCCGAGCAGCAGGGCGACAGTGATTTCGGCCTGGCCCTGTCAGAGCAGCTGATGACCCAGCTATACGCGACCACCAGCGATGACCGCGCCGCTGCCCTGCTCACCGCGGTAGGCAACAGCGGCAACCTGGAACTGGTGGACGGCGTTAGCGATTTCCTGGAGCGTGACGATAACACCCTGCGAGCCCGTGCCGCTGAAGCCTTGGGCAGGCTGCCGTCGCCGGCGGCGGAGGAAACCCTGCGGGATCACCTGTCATCGGAACCGGACACGGGTGTGCAGGTGGCCACGCTCAAGGCCATGGGCCGCCAGGCCATGAGTAGCCAGAGCGTGGACACGGTGATGGAATTCGCCGCCCGCGACCGCGACCAGCAGGTGCGGCGCGCGGCGATCGAGAGCCTGGCCAACCAGGCGGACAGCAACCCGGATATCAAACCCAAACTCAAGCAGTTGATGAGGGGCGAGCGCGATCGCCGCAACCTGCAGACCCTGATGCACGCCATCTACTAGAAACCTTGTTGACTGGCGCGACGCCACCAGGCTAGCTGCGCGGGACTACGGCTTCGTGGTTATAGGGACAGTGGCGGCAGGCGCTGCCACAGCAATAGCCGCGCTGGCGATGGGCGTGCTCGGTGAATACCCGGTAGCCGGTCTCCGGGTCGGTGTAGTAGCGCTCACCGGCAGTCAGCGCGCGCTGGTGGGCTTCAGCGAAGGGCGCTGACCTGTTCTCTTCCGGTATGGATTCCTGGGTCATGAGCTGCGGTTCAGGCCTCACTTTCTTCACCGTTCTCCAACACCTCTTCATCATCAACCGGCGGGGTCCAGCCGCCCAGGGCGTGCCACTTGTTGACGATGCCGCAAAACAGTTCGGCGGTTTTCTCGGCGTCGTAGGCCGCCGCATGGGCCTCGGAGTTGTTGAACTCGATACCGGCTAGCTGGCAGGCCTTGGCCAGCACCGTCTGGCCGTAGGCGAGGCCGGACAGGGTCGCGGTATCAAAGTGGGAAAACGGGTGAAAGGGGCTGCGCTTGATGCCGCAGCGCTCGACGGCGGCGGCCAGGAAGCCGGCGTCAAAATGCGCATTGTGGCCCACCAGCACCGCACGAATGCAGCCCTGGTCTTTCATTTCCCTGCGGACCGCGGCAAACAGGGTCTTGAGGGCCTGCTCTTCACCGATGGCTTCCCGGAAGGGGTGCCAGGGGTCTATGCCGGTAAAGTCCAGGGCGGACTGCTCGATATTGGCGCCTTCGAAGGGCGTGACGTGGTAGCTCAGCGTTTCATGTACCAGCAGTTCGCCGGCTTCATTCATGCGCATAAAGGTGCCGGCGAGTTCCAGCACGGCATCGGTGGCAGCATTGAAGCCGCCGGTTTCCATGTCGATGACCACGGGCAGGTACCCGCGGAATCGCTGATGCATGGCGGTCACGACTGGACGGTCCAGGGAATCGTCTCACCTGCACGGAGAGGAGTCATGCTGCCTGCGCCCATGGCAAGCTGCGCGGGCACATCCCAGGCCTGTTTTGCCAGGGTAATGCTGTCGGTATTGCGAGGCAGGCGGTAGAAATCGGCGCCGTGGTGGCTGGCGAAACCTTCCAGCCGGTCCAGGGCGCCGGCTTCTTCAAACACTTCCGCGTACATCTCTATCGCGGCGTGTGCCGTGTAACAGCCGGCGCAGCCGCAGGCCGTTTCCTTTTCGCCGGTGTCATGGGGTGCGGAGTCGGTGCCCAGGAAGAACTTGGGGTTGCCGCTGGTGGCCGCCTCGATCAGCGCAAGCTGGTGGCGATTGCGCTTGAGAATCGGCAGGCAGTAGTAATGGGGGCGTATGCCTCCCACCAACATGTGGTTGCGGTTGTAGAGCAGGTGGTGGGCGGTGATGGTAGCGGCCACCCGGTCGCCAGCGCCCGTCACAAAATCCACGGCGTCCTCGGTCGTGATGTGTTCCAGCACCACACGCAGGCGGGGGAAGCTGGCAACGATCGGGCGCAGGTGCTGCTCGATGAAAACCGCCTCGCGATCGAAAATATCGACCGCGTGATCGGTGACTTCGCCGTGAATAAGCAGGGGCAGGTCGTGCGCTTCCATGGCGCCGATCACCGGGTACAGCGCCGACAGGTCTGCCACCCCGGCATCACTGTTGGTGGTGGCGCCCGCCGGGTAGAGCTTGACGGCATGCACGAAGTCGCTGGCGGCAGCCTCGGCGATATCCGCTTCGGTGGTCTGGTCGGTCAGGTATAGCACCATCAGCGGTTCGAACTGGCGCGGCAGGCCTTCCTGCGCGGCGAGAATGCGGTCCCGATAGGCGGCGGCCAGGGCCACATTGGTCACTGGCGGGTTGAGGTTGGGCATCACGATAGCGCGGCCCATGTAGCGGGCCATGTCGGCACAGGTGTGCGTGAGGGCTGCGCCGTCGCGCAGGTGTACATGCCAGTCGTCAGGGCGGGTGAGGGTGAGTTCAGTCACGGTACTTCCGGATCGCGAGGTGACCGCAAATGCTACCCGAATCGGCAGGTTGATTGAAGCGAGTGGGGTGGGCGCGTACACTTTGCCGTCATTTTTAAGGGGAACATCATGAGCGACATCAACAAAGTCGTGCTCGCCTATTCGGGCGGCCTGGACACCTCCGTCATCGTGCGTTGGCTGCAGGACACCTATGACTGCGAAGTGGTGACATTCACCGCAGATATCGGCCAGGGCGAGGAAGTCGAACCCGCCCGGGCCAAGGCCGAGGCGCTGGGCGTCAAGGAGATTTATATCGAGGACCTCTGTGAAGAGTATGTCCGCGACTTCGTCTATCCCATGTTCCGTGCCAATACCCTGTATGAGGGTGAGTACCTGCTGGGCACCAGCATCGCCCGGCCGCTGATTGCCAAACGCCTGGTGGAGATCGCCGCCGAGACCGGCGCCGATGCAATTTCCCACGGCGCCACCGGCAAAGGCAATGACCAGGTGCGCTTTGAGCTGGGCGCCTATGCCCTGTCCCCGGGTATCCAGGTGATTTCTCCCTGGCGGGAGTGGGACCTGGGTTCTCGCGAATCCCTGATGGCCTACTGCGAGCAGCACGACATCCCCGTGGACTTTGCCTCCAGTAAGAAAAAATCGCCTTATTCCATGGATGCCAACCTGCTGCATATCTCCTACGAGGGCGGCAATCTGGAAGACCCCTGGTGGGAACCGGAGGAAGACATGTGGCGCTGGAGCGTTAGCCCCGAGGCCGCGCCGGATGCCCCCACCTACATCGAGCTCGACTACCGCGCCGGCGATATCATCGGTATCGACGGCGCTGCGCTGTCGCCGGCCCAGGTGCTGACCAGGCTGAACGAGATCGGCGGCGCCAATGGCATTGGCCGGGCCGACCTGGTGGAGAACCGCTACGTGGGCATGAAATCCCGGGGCTGCTACGAAACTCCCGGTGGCAGCATCATGCTCAAGGCCCACCGTGCCATCGAGTCCCTGACCCTGGATCGCGAGGTGGCACATCTCAAGGATGAGCTGATGCCGCGTTACGCCAAGCTGATTTACAACGGCTACTGGTGGTCACCGGAGCGCAAGATGCTGCAGGCGGCTATCGATGCCTCCCAGGCGCCGGTGAACGGCACCGTGCGGCTCAAGCTCTACAAGGGCAATGTTGAGGTGGTGGGCCGCAAGAGCGAGGACAGCCTGTTTGACGAGAGCATTGCCACCTTTGAGGACGATGCTGGCGCTTACGACCAGGCCGATGCCGAGGGCTTTATCAAGCTCAACGCCCTGCGCCTGCGCATTGCTGCAGGCAAAGGCCGCAGCCAGAAGTAGCCGTAACCGAGCGCCGTGACCGGCCGGGAGGTCCAGGCCCATGACATCAGATCAGGTCGAAACAGACGCCGACACCGCTTCCCCTGCAGACGGTGCAGCCTTCACCATCCGCACGTCCGAGCCGGGGTGGCTGGAAAAACTCGCGGCGGCCTACCGGGACGAGCGCGACGTGTTGGTGGTGGATGACGCCGAGATCGGCCTCGACCCGGCCAACCAGTCCATTCTCGGCATGGGCCGCGCCGCCGGTCTGTCGCGCCGGGAGTGGGCCGGGGTCGGCGTGTCCCTGGGCCTGTCCGGTGTTGGCCTGTGGATGGTGGTGGCCGCGGTAGTGTCGCCGGAGCCCACCAGCAAGCTCGGGCTGTTGATCGGCGGCGGTTCCGTGCTGTTGTTAAGCGGCGGCTTTTCCGCGATTCGCCTGCTCACTGATCGAAGGCCGCCTGTGGTGGAAGTCACGCGGCTCGGCGTACGCATTTCCTGGGAGGATTGATGTATCACCTGGCGCAGTTGAACATCGCCCATATGCGCGGCGAATACGAAGACCCGGTAATGGCGGAGTTTGTCGCCAATATCGACCGCGTCAACGCCATCGCCGATGAGTCGCCGGGCTTCGTCTGGCGCCTGCAGGGCGAGGAGGGGGACGCCACCAGCATCCGTCCCTTTGGCGATACCACCCTTATCAATATGTCGGTCTGGGAGTCCTTTGAGGCGCTGAAGGACTTTGTTTTTGGCCGGGCGCACCTGGAAATCATGAAGCGGCGCGGCGAGTGGTTTGAACGCATGGAAGAGGCCTACGTGGTCCTGTGGTGGATTCCCGCCGGCCATATTCCGGGTGAGGAGGAGGCAGGCGAGCGGCTCGCCATCCTGCGCGCACGGGGCGCCTGCCCCGAGGCTTTCAATTTCCGCGAGGTGTTTGACCCGCCGCGTTAGCGCTCCCCGGTCAGCGGTACGAAGCGCACCGGCAGCACGTCCTGTTCCCGGGTGCCGCCGTCCTGGGTTTTTTCCACCAGGATCAACTGCTGGAACCCCATGCCGTTGTCCACCGGGATGATCATCCGGCCGCCCGGTTTGAGCTGTGCTACCAGTGGCGCCGGGACGTGGGGCGCCGCCGCAGTAACAATGATGCCGTCAAACGGTGCATGCTCCGGCCAGCCCGCGTAACCGTCGCCAACTCGCAGGCTGATATTGTCGTAGCCCAGTTCCTTGAGGACACGGCCTGCTGATTCGCTGAGGCCGGGAATGATTTCGATGCTGTAGATATGCCGCACCAGCCCGGACAGCACCGCGGCCTGGTAGCCGGAGCCGGTGCCGACTTCCAGCACCACGTGATCCGGCTGCGGTGAAAGGAAGTCGGTCATCAGGGCGACGATAAAGGGCTGCGAGATAGTCTGCCCATGGGTGATGGGCAGGGCGCTGTTTATGTAGGCCCGTGATTGCATATCCTGGCCGACAAAGGCATGGCGCGGCACTGTCGCCATCGCTTCCAGTACGCGCGCATCGAGCCGGCTCCGACCGGTGTAGTCGGCGGTGTCGCGGGTCGAGTCGCGGATGGCATCCAGCATGTCCATGCGTGCCTCCTCGAATGGCTCCGGCCGCGGCGCCGGGATGTCGCCAGGTGCAAGATCGCTGCCCAGCCCCAGGGCGAGCAACGTGGTAAACACCAGGACTTGGGACCGCAGTTCCATCATGGCGAACCTCCTCCCTAACTATAGCCTGCCATCATGACGACAGAGGAGGGAATGCCTTAGAATGCCAGCACGGCTCAATCATCAGGAGTATCCATGACCCACCGCAAGCCCTCGATGTTGCTGCGCGCCCTGGCGGCATTTGCCCTTGTTCTCTCAGCCTCTCTGTCCCTCGCGGAACCGCTGCGGGTGGCGCTGTCACCGGACTACATGCCGCTGGCCTTCAAGCAGGACGGCAAGCTGCGCGGTATCGAGGTGGACAACGCCCGCGAGGTAGGCATGATCCTCGGCCGCCCGGTTGAGTTTGTCGAAATGGGCAGCACTCAGTACATCGACGCCCTCAACACCGGCAAGGTCGATGTGGTCATGGGTGGCTACAGCGTCACCCCCGAGCGCGGCGCCCAGGTGGACTTCGCACAACCGTTTATGCAGATTGGGCAGATGGGCATTATCCTGGCGGAGCGCGCCGGCCAGTTGGCCTATCCCCGGTCCCTGTTCCAGAAAGGTGTGAAGATCGCCGTGGAGCCAGATACCACGGGCCAGACCTATGTGCAGGACAACTATCCGCTGGCGGAGCTGCGCCTCTACAATTCCCCTGACGAGGCCTTCCAGGCACTGCGCTCCCGGCAGGTAGATGTCTATATTCACGATGCACCGACCAGTTGGAACCTGGCGTCTGCCCGTGACAACCAGGACTTGCTGAGCCTTTACCGCCCGCTGACCCGGGAGGAGTTGGCCTGGGCCGTGAAAAAGGGCAATGCCGCCCTGTTGCAGCAGCTCAATGACGCGCTCTCAGAACTGCAGTCCAATGGACGGCTCAGTGCCATCCAGAACTACTACATCCCGGTGACGGTGCAGGTGCGTTAAAAACGCCAGGCAAAAAAAGGGGCAGACCGAGGTCTGCCCAGAGGTGGTGGTCGGGTGTTGCAAGTGGGGGCTTCCACGCCCCCGTTCAGGGGTCTACCAATGAACTCCTAAAATTCTAAAAAGTCTGCCACCCAGGCTGTTGCGGCGATCCGGAGTGACAGATCAGGGGATTACTGGTGGCGCGGCTTGAAGAAGGGCTTGGCCTTCACAGCGCGTGACACCTCACCTTCGATATCCGCTTCCAGGCTGGCGGCGTCGATCACCGGCACTTCCTGCAGGGAGCGCTTGAACGGCGGCGCGCCGCTGAAGTCAGCCGTCCAGACCAGCTCGGTCTCGACATTGGAAGCGTCGACCTCCATGCTGGCCGTGTCTACGACCGGCATATCAACCAGGGTGCGCTTGAAAGGCGGACGGCCAGAGGTGTCGACCTGCCAGACTTTGGCGGTGGTTTCGGTGCTGTGTTCTGCTAGGGCGGGCATTGCCAGACATGCTGCGGCGATACCGGCGCTAAGTGCTGCTCTGAACATGAAGTGTGCCTCTAGTTAATTGCGCTTGGTTGCGCGAATGTTGAGTAGTTTAGTCAGGTATTATTGAAATGCTGCTACAAACCACCAGAGATTTGTATAGATAAAAACTATCTATAGAAAACTATCAATAGTGTAATCCCACACGCTCTGCGCGGTCATAGTGCGGCACGCCCTATTATAGTGCATATTTTTTCAATTGCGCGACTTTAACTTCAATAAAATCAGTAACTTAGATGTGGCTCGAAACTTGCACATATCTGCATATGTGCAAAGGGAGATGGGTCATGTCCCGTACGGCCGTAGCGCTTATTATCCTCGCCAGCTTTTCTCTATCGATAGTGGTAAGCCATCACGCCCAGGCGGAAGCGGTTTTCGAACCGTTTGCTCACCAGGTCAGCCTGCATGCCACCGGCGCAGGCAGTTACACGGTGACCGGCACACTCGGGGGTGTATCCGGCGAATTCCTGCTCGACACCGGCGCCAGCATGATCACGGTGAGCCGGGAGTTCTTTGAAGCCATGGCTGCCCAATCAAAGCCGAAACTGGCTCGCCAGGTAGGAGCACGCCTGGCCAGCGGCCGGGTGCGAACAGTAGACGTGTATGAGCTTCCCACCCTGGAACTGGGCAGTGATTGCGTCGTCGGACCGGTAGAGGTGGCTGTGATGCCGCGGGGTGGCCGCAACCTGCTGGGCATGAGCGCGCTGACCCAGGCGGCGCCGTTTGCTGTCTCGGCATCGCCGCCGGTGCTGGCTCTGTCCGCCTGCAGCCTGTCGCCGGCGGTGGCGGTCCGCTAGTTGCGGTCCAATACCTGGATCACGTCCCCCAGTTCCTCCCGCAACACGTTGCGCATGTCCTCGGCCAGTTGCCGGTAGAACACCCGTGTCGGTGAGGCAGCGCGCCAGGCGAGCCCGATGATCCTCGCGAAGGACTCGCCCTCAATTTCCCGTACCACCAGGGCAGAGTCCTGCTTTATCTCCGAGCGAATATATAACGCCGGCAGGAAAGCCATCCCCATACCCATCACCACCATCAGCCTCAGTGCGTCCAGGCTGGTGCCTTCGTAGTCACGCAGGACCTCCGCCCCGAAGCGGGAGGCAATCTGCTCCGCCATGCGGGTCAGCTTGTGACCTTCCTGAGTGGTGAGAATCTGGGCGCCCGCCAGGTCCGATCCATACAACACCGGTTTTTTCGCCAGCCGATGATCGGCGGGTAGCACCAGCTTGATCTCCTCGCGCAGTAGCTGCTCGCCGTCGAGCTCGCTGGAGTTGGTGGGCAGGGCGGTCAGCACCAGGTCGAGATCACCGTTTTCCAGGGCCGCTTCCAGTCGCGAGGGCGCTTCCTCGCGGACGTACAGCTTCAGGTCCCGGTAGCGGGCGTGCACGCCCGGCAGTATGCGCGGCAGGATGTAGGGCCCAAGCGTTGACTTCACGCCAAGCCGGTAGATGGCCGCGCC
The DNA here is from genome assembly GCA_028280635.1 of Halieaceae bacterium. Lineage (GTDB taxonomy): Bacteria > Pseudomonadota > Gammaproteobacteria > Pseudomonadales > Halieaceae > JANQIO01. The sequence goes on from JANQLM010000092.1 coordinate 14,349, forward strand.
GCTGCTGGCGGTGCCGGCGGAGGCCAGCAGGTTGTCGAGCTCCTCGAGAATCCTGCGGGCGATCGGGAGTAGTTGCCGCCCCGCCGGAGTGGGGGTGGCGCCGCCACGGCCGCGTTCGAATAGCACCACATCCAGGGTTTTCTCGATTTGGGCGATCTGCGCGGTGATTGTCGGCTGGCTGATGTCCAGCTCCTCGGCGGCGCGGCGGAAGCTGCCGAAGCGGGAGACGGCGACAAAGTACTCGAGCTGACGGACGGAGGGTCTGTTCAAACCGGGTCGGCCACCCAGTTGCCGTGGAAACCGTAGGGCACGCGCCGCGGCAGGGTTATGGTGGCCAGCGGGCCCGCCTCGAGATCCTGGGCGTTGAGGACGATGACATCACTGGCATTGCGCTCGTCGTCGTGCACATAGGCCATGAGCCAGCCCTCGTCCTCGGCGGCGCTGTCAGACGCCGCAACGAACACCGGTTCGAAGCAGTGCCGGTGAGCAGGCGGCTGGTACGCGGTGACCCGGCCCTCAACGAGGTCGTGCTTGCGGATGCCACCGGTGACAAAGCCCGCGCCTACCTCGGCCGTATAGCCGTAACGGTAAGCCTTGCCGGCGCGACGCTCATCGAGGCGCGGGAACTCCTGCGGGTGATCGTCCAGACAGCTCTCGCTCACTTTCGAGACCCCGGGATCAATAGTCCAGCGGTCCAGTCGGGTGCGTCCCTCATTGGGTCCGTGTCGATCGGTGGCAAACATGCGCGGGTGGCGCGCCACGTCCATAATCACGCGCCCCTGCTGATCTTCATAGGCATTCATCGGATGGAATACGTAACACGGATCCACCTCGTGCCAGGTCACATCTTCCGCCGAGCCATTCTTCGGCAGCAGGCCGACTCGCGCGCCATAGCTTTCGTCCCACAGGTAGGGGAACGGTAGCCCGTCGACCATCGCACCTTCATTCAGGGTGCAGGGCAGGTCGAGCAGGATGAAGTAGTTCTCGGTGAACATGCAGTCGTGCACCATGGGTTTGCCCGGTGTGGGTACGTCAACGCTATGCACCACCTCACCTTCCGCACTGACGCGCAGATACTGGATGTGTTGCCACATGGGTGAGTACACCGCGGTATGCAGCTCGCCCGTGTCCGGGTCGCGATGGGGGTGGGCGCTGAAGCCACCGGCCAGCCCGCCGTTGAAATCAAAGCGGCCGACAGTGTCCAGGTCGTAGTCGAGTTCCACCGGCAGGTTGCCGGCCTCGACAATGGCCAGGGTCTTGCCGGCGTGGCTGATAATGTTGGTGTTGGCTACACCGTGACCGATAGACAGGGCGGCCTGCGGACCCGTGACCGGGGGCCAGTCAAAAAACTCGGTGACCTCGTCGTCGCGCACATAGCGGGCCTTGTACCACTCGGCCTTGCCGTCGCGCAGGCGCAGGCCGTGGGCCATGCCGTTGCCCAGGAACCAGTGGTATTGCTCCGGCATGGCGTTGACGGGATTCGGGCCAATGCGCAGCAGCCGGCCACTCAGCGACTCGGGAATCTTACCCTGTACTGGCAGGTCGGTGGCAGTGATCTCGGATTCGATGGGGGCGAAGTTGCCCTGCAGGTAGGGATTGGCCGTCATGTGGTAGCGCTCGTGGCGTTTGCTTCGACACTTACCTTAGCAGCTTTTCACCGGCTGGCAGTTTTTGTCATCAAGTATTGCCACAGTCCTGTGCCGCTCTGCGCTGCCCCCGAATGGCCAACTTGATTTACCATGCGCGGATGAGATCACTGATCCTCTTGGCACTGGGCCTTTTACTACTGGCGGGCTGCGCGCAGGAAAACAGCGAACTGCGTGTGCTCCCACTGACTTACCAGGCGCTTGATTCGGAGCGTATGGAAGCGATATTTGTCGAGCGTTCCAATCTGCAAATGGCGCCAGCCGACCCACGGCCCGGGGTGTCGGCACTGGAAGCGTTGGTAGCCAACCAGGCAGACCTTACGCTTATCGAGAACTCCACGCCGTTCACGGCTGGTATACGCGCGGTACTGCCCGCCTATAAGAGTGTCATGCACCTGCTGGTGCGCGAGGGGGCGACGGTGGAAAGCGCAGCCGGCCTGCTGGGTACCGCCGCCATCCACGTGGCCAATGACTCCCTGGCGGGCAAGACCTTCATTCGCACGGCGGCGCGACGCCAGGGCGTTGACGAGGACAATATTCGCTTCGTTGACCAGGTCGATGAAGATACCCAGCTCATTGTCTATTTCGGTCCGATCGCACCGGATATCACGCCCTGGTATCGCCCCGGCTTTCGACTGGTTTCCATGGGCGACACGGACCAGGACTCCGGCCAGCACCTGAAGGGCTTCAGCTACATCCTGCCGCAGATGCAGCCCGCAGTAATTCCCCAGCGCACCTATGACCTGCCCGGCAATGAACTGCCCATCGCTACCCTGCAGGTGGACATGCTGCTGGTGACCCGCAAACAGGTGCCCGAGACCCAGGTCTACGAACTCACCCGCACCCTGATCGAGCAGAAGCAGCGCTTTATGGCGATTGCCCCCGCGGTGTTCTCAGGGCTCAACGAGGCCTTCGATCCGCTCAGCCTGAACTTCCCGCTGCACGCCGGCGCACGCCGTTTTCTGGAGCGCGACGAACCCAGCCTGCTGGAGCGCTATGCTGAGACCATCAATATGCTGGTCTACATCAGTGTGCTGCTGCTGACCGGCCTGGTTGCCGCGGCGCGCTGGCGGGCGCGACGCAAGAAAGACCGCGCCGATGTGTTCTATGCGCGCGTGCTCGCCATCCGTGAGCGTGCTGGCGACGGCGCACAGGCCGGGCTGCTGTCGGAGCTGGATAGCCTGGAACGGGAAGCCTTCCAGATGCTGATCGACGAAAAGCTCTCCGCTGACGAGAGTTTCCGCATTTTTACCGACCTGCTGGAGCGCACCCGCGCTGATCTCAGACAGTAGATCATTGCTAATGAAAGTCCCGGCTTTTCAGGTGCAGGTTCCTGAGGGCGGCGCTGTAGTCAAACAGCGCCCCGGCAATAATATGGGTGACATTGTCGCGGGTCTCCAGGGTGCCTTTTACCAGCAGTAGCTGGGAGGTCATCAGGGCCTGGCGGAAGCGCTCCTGCACCCGCGGCCACACGACGATGTTGCTGTTGCCGGTTTCGTCTTCCAGGGTCAGGAATAACACGCCCGAGGCGGTGCCCGGGCGCTGGCGCCCGGTGACCAGGCCGGCGATACGGATAAAGCGATTGTTGCCTACCTCCAGCAGGTCGGTGTGGCGCTTGCAGCGGTTGAAGGGGTGGCTGTGGCGCAGCAGGCTCATGGGATGGGGTCTCAGGCTCAACCCTGTGCTGCGGTAGTCGGCCAGCACTTCTTCGACCACTGCGGGGGCGCGCAGCTCGATGGCATCATCAAAGTAGCGGGAAGGCCGGTGCTGTTCGTTTTCCAGCAGCGGTCGCCGCGTCTCCAGGGCCATGATCTGCCACTGGGCCTGGTGGCGGTGGCCGGAGAGGCTGGCCAGGGCGTCGGCATCCGCCAGTGCTTCCATGTCACGCTTGTCGAGCTGGGCCCGGCGCCGCAGGTCGCTGACATTGGTGAAGGCCTGCCGCTGTGCGCTGGCCACGATGCGCTCGGCGCCCTCGCGGCTCAGCCCCTTCACCAGCCGGAAGCCCAGCAGCAGCGAGTGCTGGCGGTCATCCAGCAGTTGGTGGTCCCAGTGGCTGTGGTTGACGTTGATGGGTAATACCACGACCCGGTGGCGACGCGCATCCTGCACCAGTTGTGAAGGTGAGTAGAAGCCCATGGGCTGGCTGTTCAGCAGACCGCAGTAAAACGCCGCCGGGTGATGGCACTTGAGCCAGGCTGAGACATAGGCCAGCAGGGCAAAGCTCGCCGAATGGGATTCCGGAAAGCCGTAACCGCCAAAGCCCTTGATCTGGTTGAACAGCCGCCTGGCGAAGTCCTCGTCGTAGCCGCGTGCCAGCATCCCCTGCACCAGCTTGTCCTCGAAGTGCATGAGGTTGCCATTCTTGCCCCAGCTTGCCATGGCGCGCCGCAGCTGGTCAGCCTCGCCGCCGCTGAAGCCGGCGGCCACCATGGCCAGCTTGATGGCCTGCTCCTGGAAGATGGGGACTCCCAGGGTGCGTTTCAGCACGGCCTCGATCTCGGCGTTGGGGTAGCTCTCCCGCTCCAGGCCCTGTCGACGTCGCAGGTAGGGGTGCACCATGTCGCCCTGGATGGGGCCGGGGTGGACGATGGCGATCTCAATTACCAGGTCGTAAAAACAGACCGGCTTCATGCGTGGCAGCATCGACATCTGCGCCCGCGACTCGATCTGGAACACACCGATGCTGTCGGCGGTGTGCAACATGCGGTAGGTGGCCGGGTCTTCCTTTGGCAGGTCCTGGATGCGGCGGATACGGGGTTCATAGCGGTGCACCAGCTCCAGGCTCTTGCGAATGGCGGACAGCATACCCAGCGCCAGCACGTCGACCTTCAACAGCCCCAGGGCCTCGATGTCCTCCTTGTCCCACTGGATCACGGTGCGGTCTTCCATGCTGGCGTTCTCCACCGGCACCAGGGTGGAGATGGGGCTGCGGGTAATCACAAAACCTCCCACGTGTTGGGAGAGGTGGCGGGGGAAGCCATGGATTTCCTGCACCAGGTCATAGAAATGCCGGGCACTGCGGGTGCCGGTGCCCATGCCCTGTTCGGCAAAACGATCCTCGAGATCCTTGCGACGGTCCCACCAGGCCAGGCTCTTGGCCAGGTCATCTACCAGCACCGGGTCCAGCCCCAGGGCCTTGCCGACATCCCGCACCGCGCTGCGGGAGCGGTAGGTGATCAGAGTGGCCGCCAGTGCCGCTCGCTTGCGGGTGTACTTGCGGTAGATGTACTGGATGACTTCCTCGCGGCGTTCGTGCTCGAAGTCCACGTCGATATCCGGCGGCTCGTCCCGCTCCCGTGAGATGAAGCGCTCGAACAGCAGCGACACCTGGTCCGGCGACACCTCGGTGATATACAGGCAGTAGCACACCACCGAGTTGGCCGCTGAGCCGCGGCCCTGGCAGAGAATGCTGCGAGAGCGGGCGAACTGCACCAGGTCGTGAACGGTGAGAAAGTAGTACTCGTAGTTGAGCTCCTCGATGAGGGCCAACTCGTCCTCGATGCGTTGCAATACCTCTTCGCCGGGTCCGCCGGGCCAGCGCGCCAGGCAGCCGTCGGTCACCAGCTTGCGCAGCCAGCTGCCCGGGTCGTAACCCTCGGGCACCACTTCCTCGGGGTATTCGTAGCGCAGCTCGTCGAGGCTGAAACGGCAGCGCTCCGCCACCGCCAGGGTGCGGGTCAGCAGCGCGGGCGGGTAAAGCCGCCGCAGCTGGTCCAGGCTCCTGAGATGCTGCTGGCTGTTGCCCAGCCGTTTCCTGCCCAGTTTCTGTATGCTGGTATTGAAGCGAATCGCTGTGAGTACATCGTGCAGGGGTTTGCGGCGTGGGTGATGCATCTGCACATCGCCGCAGGCCAGCATGGGAATATCCAGTGCCCGGGCCATGGCCAGCATCCTCAGGTAGCGCCGTCGCTCGCCGGCCCGGCGCAGGTGGTGAACGCCCAGCCACAGCCTGTCCTGGCAGAGGCGCCTGAGCTGGGCGCCGTAGGCGCGGCTACTGCCATTGTCATCGGCCGGCAGCCAGATCAGCAGGCAGCGCTTCAGGTGAAAGATCACGTCCCGCAGGGCTACCTGGTATTCCCCCTTGGGGCTGCGCCGCCGCGCCAGGCTGATCAGCCCCGACAGCTCCGAATAGGCCGCCCGGGAGGGGGCCAGGGCCACCAGCCTGATGCCTTCTTCAAGCTGGAATTCGCTGCCAATGATGAGCTGAATCCCCACCTCTTTGGCGGCCATGTGGGCCTTGACCACGCCGGCCAGGGAGCACTCATCGGTAATGGCAATGGCGCTGTAGCCCAGCTCCGCCGCGCGCAGCACCAGCTCCCGGGGGTGGGAGGCCCCCCGCTGAAAGCTGAAATTGCTCAGGCAGTGTAGTTCGGCGTACATGGTTCCGGGTTTGCGAGTGGATAAATCGGCCATTCCTTATACTGTATATATGTACAGTATATGTCGCTGGTGAAATTGCAAACATCCTTTCGCACCTGTTCAGTTTTCTAAACTTCGATAGCCATCTGTGAAGAATTCCGGAGTGGCCATATCGATTGCGATGTTTGCACAGGCGGATTCAACATTCCCTGTCTATAATTTGTTCGCTATTTTTCTGAGGTGCTGCTGCTGTAACGTGATTTTGCGGACGGTTTATTGTTTTTCGCAGCCCTCGATGTCTCGTATTGGAACCCGGTGCGCTCGTGCATTAGTCCTTGTTGCTGTGGGGTTTCTCGCTGCTTGCGGTGGGGATGGTGGCGATAACTCGACTCCTCCTTCACCCCCTCCTCCTCCTGTCAACCAGCCACCGGTGGCTTCCACGGTTGCACTTGTCGACGACAACGGCGGCGAGGCCCTGGTGGGCGATGTGTTGAGCGTGCAGTATGTCTACAGCGACAGTGAGGGTGATGCTGAGGGTGTCACCCGGTTCCGATGGCTCCGTGATGGTGAGGAGATTCCCGAGGCCGCCGTGACCAGCTATACCCTGGTCAGGGCAGACAGCGGCCGGGCGATCACTATTGAAGTGACCCCGGTGGCGCAGGCGGGTACCACTGAGGGTGCAGCTGTGCTGTCCAATGCCGTGATCGTCGCAAACAGCCCGCCGGTTGTTATCAGCGCTATTGTTACCGTCCCGGGGGATGGTGCCGTGCCCGGTGCCAGCCTGACAGCAAGCTATGTCTACACCGACGCCGACGGCGACGCGGAAGGTGACACGACTTTCCGCTGGTTGCGCAACGGTACACCGATCCCCGGTGCAACCGGCCCGGTTTACGTGCTGACAGCGGCGGACGAAGGTCAGGTCATCCGTGTAGAGATTATTCCGGTGGCGGTTTCCGGCGCGAAGATCGGCGCGGCGTTGCTTTCCTCCCCCGTCGAAGCCGCCGCCGGCGCACCGGTAGCTGAAGACGTGCAGATCGTCGACGAGAACGGTGGCGCACTTGTGCTGGGTGATACGCTGAATGGGGTCTACACCTATACCGATGCCGAAGGTGACCTGGAGGGCGCCACTCAATTCCGCTGGCTGCGCAACGGCGCGGCCATTGCCGGTGCCGACGACCAGATGTATGAACTGCTCATTGAGGATATCGATCAGGACATTCGCTTCGAGGTGACACCGGTAGCGCTGACCGGGGTGCCCGTTGGAAAACCGGCGCTGTCTCCAGCGGTAATGCCGCAAAATGCGGCGCCTGTGGCTAACGAAGTGGCGGTGCGCAATGAGAGCCGGACCAGCGGGAACTTTATCGGCGATCTGCTTACGGGCACCTATGTTTATGAGGACAACGAGGGGGATGCCGAGGGCGCCAGCAGCTTCCGCTGGTTGCGCGACAACGAACCGATAGTGGGGGCAACCAGGCGTGCTTACAGGGTGTCTGTAGCGGACAATGGTCGCTTACTCAGCTTCGAAGTGACTCCGGTGGCCGGGCGCGGAACAATGACGGGCAATACAGTACGCTCGGCCCCGGTCAGAGTTGCCACAGTAGTATTAAACAGTCGGCCCACTGCCACGGGCGTCAGTATCACCGATGACAATGGCGGTAGCGCTCTGGTGGGCGACAGCCTGACTGGCAACTATACCTATAGTGACGTGAACGGCGATGCGGAGGGGGTCAGCACCTTTCGCTGGTTGCGCGATGGCGTACCGATTGTTGGGGCCACGGCGTCCACTTATACACTGGCGGCGGCCGACAGTGGCCAGACCATCACCTTCGAAGTGACGCCGGTAGCGGCTACCGGCACGACCCCTGGGTTGGCAGTGGTCTCGGTTGGTATCACCGT
>JANQLM010000097.1 GCA_028280635.1 Halieaceae bacterium
CCCAAGGGGGTGATGCACTCCATGCGTTCACTGCGCGAGGCGGCCGGCGGCGTGTCGATTATGGCTGACAGCCAGCCCGGCGCCCGTTTTGTGTCCTACCTGCCGCTGGCGCATATGGGCGAGCGCATCGTGATCGAGAATCACGCCCTGTTCTGCGGTGGCACCGTGTTCTTCAACGAAAGCCAGGAAAGCTTCCTGGCCGACCTGCGCAATGCCCGCCCTACCTGGATGCTGGGGGTGCCCCGCATTTGGGAGAAGCTACAGCAGGTGGTACTGGCGCACCTGGTGAGCCTTGAAGAACTGGAGGCTGCCAGGGCGGCGGGTGAACTGGAACCGCTTGCGCAAAAAATCCGCGAGTTCCTGGGCATGGACGCCGCCGAGTATATTCTCACCTCAACCGCCCCCACGCCGACGCCCCTGAAAGCCTGGTACGACGAGCTGGGCATCATACTCTATGACGGCTATGGCCAGTCGGAGATCCTGCCGGTATGCGGCAACGTCGCCGGCGACCGCAAGGTCGATTCCATTGGCGTCGCCTCACCGGGTGTGGAGATCAGGATCGCCGAAGACGGCGAGATTCTCGCCCGTGGTGGGGGCACCGCCCTGGGCTATTACAACGCCCCGGAAAAAACCGCCGAGACCTTTGAAGCTGATGGTTGGGTGCACACCGGTGACCGGGGCCGCATCGATGAGGACGGCCACGTCTATATCACGGGACGGGTCAAGGAAATCTTCAAGACTGCCAAGGGCAAGTACGTGGCCCCGGCCCCTATCGAGGGCCTGTTCCTGGAAAGCCCGCTGGTGGAGCAGGCCTGCCTGGATGGCAGCGGCCTGGCACAAACGGTGATGATCACCGTGCTCTCTGCCACCGGGGCTGCCCTCAGTGATGATGACGTCGCCAGTAAGCTGACGGGCTGGGCGCAGTCCATCAACGGCAAACTGGAAAAGCATGCGCAGATTGGTGCCTTGGTGGTCAGCCGTACGGCCTGGGTCCAGGAGAACGGCGTGCTGACCCACACCCTTAAGATCAAGCGCGATGCGGTGGCCGATCGCTACGCTGGCGAACTGGAACAGGCCGGTGATCGCCTGCGTGAAGGCGAGCCGCTGTTTGCAATTGTGGTGGACTAGGGGCTGGCTGGATCAATCCTGCGCGGCTTCGCGCAGCATGCTCTCGATCCAGGGCAGGTGCTCACGGCCCAGGAATAGTTGCTCGCCCAGCAGGTAAGCAGGTGCGTGAAACACCCGGTGGGCGCTGGCGTCTTCGCGGATTCGCTCCAGCGCTGCACGCCCCCGTGCCAGATCGAGGGAATGGCCGCTCACGTTCTCCGCCCACAGTGCCTCGACGTTCTCCGGATCGTCGAGGTCCTCGCCTCGTACCCAGTAGCGCGCAAACGCGGCAGCTATGAATGGCAGCGGGTCTGTGCGGGGGCTCTCATTTAACCAGGCCAGCGCTGCCAGGCAGGCCTCGGTGCGGCCGGGATCGTCCCTGAACTGCATTTCGATGCCCTGCACCTGCGCGTAGAGCAGGTGTGTCCCGCGCCGCGACAGGGCGCGCACCCGGCGGTGGCTCTCACCGCGGGTCTCTTCCGCCTTGCGCCGGGGCACGGTTTCCTCGCTGGTGTGAAACGGCAGCCAGCGCGCCCCTGTCCCCAGCCGTTCTAGCATGGCGCAGGTGGGTTTCAGCGCGAGGTAGGAAGCGGGGTTCTTGAAGTCGATGTAAATGGCGAGCGTCATGACGGCGGCAGCCCGATATCCGGGGCGCTGCCGACGCGGCCGCCCAGGTACCACTCCACGTAGGGCAGGTTCTCCCGGCCAAACAGCACCTGGTCAGCAAACACATAGCTGGGGACCCCATAAATGCCCGCGTCCAGCAGTTGCGCCTGCAGCGCATCGTGTTGCTTCCGGCCTTCGCCCTGGCAATAGCCGACGAAGCCGCCGGTGTCGATCCCCGCGCCCTGCATGCACCCTATAACCGTATCCAGACTCTCGATATCCAGGTCCCGTCGCCAGAACCGCGGGTAAACCGCTGCCAGATAGTCGGCCATGGACTGTGCCTGGTGGTGGTTCACCCAACTGATGCCCATATTAGGCAGGCTGGAATCCCAGATTTTTTCGGTCCCGTGCAACTCGTGGCCCTGGCGCTCGGCGTAGCGCCGGGCGTCCCGGTAGGCGTATTTCACTGCCGCCCACTGGGACGCGGAACGGCGGCTTTCGACGACCTTGCCGCCGGACTTTTTCGCGGAGCCCAGGTAGCTGGGGATATCCAGGGTGAGCGGCCGCCAGTCGACCGGGATGCCCAGCCTGTCCATCATAGCCAGGGTTGGCTTGATGGCGACAAAGGCATAGGGGCTCTTCACGTCCAGGTAGACGATAAGTGGCTTGTCGCTGCGGAGTGGGTCTGGGTAGTTCACAGGATGGGACGAGATACAGGGTGGGGCGATTGTAGGGATTGCCCGGTCAATCCGCCAGCAGCGTAATTTGCCGCCCTGTGTCACAAATCCCGCACTGCGTGCACGGAACGGCGCAAGCTGTGGCAAACTCGGTCCCATGTCTAGCGCTGATCGGCAAGATGCGTAAGGTCAGGCACCTGTTTGCCTGGGTGCTGCTGGCAGCTATGGTGTTTGCCGCACACCTGTCCTGGCGTGAAATGCGTTACGGGCGCGGCCCGCAGGATGCGTCTGCCGAGCTGAGTGGCGCTGCGCGAGAAATTGCCTTTGTCGCCAACGTGGTGGACGGCACTATCTCCCTGTTGGATCTCGGCAGCTACGAGGTGGTGGATACCCTGGACGTGGTGCCCGATGGCAAACGTGTGGGCCTGTTTCGCGACCCCCTGCAGTGGCTGGCCCAGGCTTACCTGGAAAGCCGCGGCGGGCTCAACTTTGCCCAGGATACGGACCTGTCCCGTGACGGCCGGGTGCTCTATGTGTCCCGCGGCTACCTTGGTGATGTCGCAGCTTTCGATATTGCCACTGGCGGTGTCCTGTGGCGCACGCCGGTAAGCGGGCTGCGGGCCGACCATATGGATATCTCACCGGATGGCCGCAGGCTCTATGTTTCTGCGTTGATCTTCGGCGGCAATATTGTCGAAGTACTGGACGCCGCCACCGGCGAACACCTCGGTGCCTTTCCCACCGGCCAGTGGCCGCACGATGTCCACACCACCGATGACGGTGCCCGCATCTATGCGGCAAGCCTGGGCAATATGCTCAAGGAGGTGGCCGAGCGTGACACGGATCCCGACGCCTACCAGGTGACCGTGACCGATGCCGTGACCCTGGAGCGGCTGAAGCGCTACAGCTTCGAGTCCGGGGTGCGGCCCTTCGTGTTCAATCGCGATGAGACCCGTCTCTACGCGCAGTTGAGCAATGCGCACGCACTGGTGGCCTATGACCTCAAGGAGAGCCGCCACCTGGGTCGGCTGGAGTTGCCGGTAACGCCAGGCCTGACCGAAGCTGACTGGGATTTCGAGGCGCCGCACCACGGCCTGGCGCTAACGCCGGATGAATCTACCCTGTGCGTTGCGGGTCGTGCCTCAGATTACGGCGCGCTGGTGGAGGTACGCGGCGACACCCTGGCCACCCTGTCGGTTATTCCGGTAGGGGACGCACCGAGCTGGGCTGCTCTGGATCTTGCCGGTGAGCGTTGCATACTGCCCAATACTCGCAGCAACAACGTGTCGATCATTTCGATTGCCGAGCAGCGCGAGGTCGCCCGCGTAAGAGTTGGCGCGGCACCCAAGCACGTGACCGTGGGGCGGGTGCCGGCCGCGTTGTTTGACTAGGCGGCGCTTGCGTCGCGGATCTTGTGGCCATCGCGGAGATGATCGACCACTTCACCGGCCAGTGATTCACCGGCGAGGGTGTAGGCCTTGCCGAAACCCTTTACGTAACGCCCCCGTTCAGGCACCAACCGGAACATTTTAAAGTCTGCATGCTCACCAAGCTTGCGTGGTCGGTCGCCGTGGCGAGCAGCTAGCGCTTGCATGGCGGCTTCCCAGTCGGCCGTGTCGAACTCCAGGTGCTCAGCGCGCACCGTGTAATTGACGCGAATACGCGCAAACAACTCGCTGGCAGAATCTTCATCTTCAATGATCAAGACGGACGCAGTCGGATTTGCCAGAAGGTTACGGGCATGCAGGGCTATTTCACTCAGTAGTACGTATAAACACTCTTCGCCCACCGCAAATGGCGCGTAAGACGCGAAGGGTACGCCTTCCTGGTCAAGGCTTGCCAGCTGCAGGGAGCGGCGGCTGTTGATGAAGGCCAGCACCTCGTCTCCGAGGCGGTTTTCCATGGCTTTGTTTTTCATGTCTGTCTCCTAGACCGTGAGCGTGCTGCGGATGCGCTGGAATTCCTCCAACTGCGCGGCTATGACTTCGCCGCTGACGTCGCGCCCAAGGAAAACCTTGAACACCGTATTTCCGTCTTCGGTTTCGAATACGAAGGCATAACTGTCCCGGCCACGATGCGGCTTGTCCTGAAAGCGGACCCTTGCCAGTTTATCCAGCCGCAGGTGGCCGTGCAGTCCCGGGGAGGGGCCGTCAAGGTTGTAGTAACCTTCAGCCACGGAGCCTTCGGGAAACGGCCCCTTGAATTCAAACACGTTGCCTTCGGCAAATACGATCGTCACCAGGTATCCCCAGTGGGGCAATGACTCGAGCAGCGGGAGTACCTGTTCACGCTGCAGAGAAGGTTGCATTGGCTGATTCACTGAAGCCACCTAGAAGCTGTAGCGCGCGAAGAGAATCACCTCGCGGCCTGCTTCCGGAACCTGGTCCCAGGCTCGAGTATAGAAATCATCCTCGATGTTGTTGATGTTGAGATCGAACTTCAGACCCGGCAGCGCCGCCGGTTGCCATGTGGCATACAGGTCGGTGATGGTGTAGCTGTCGAACGCGCTGCCATCTTCATTACCGGGAAAATTCGTGCGGCGCTGTGACGAGGCATCCGTGACGCGCACACCTGCAATCACCGAATTCTGCAGGAATCCATAGCTCAGGTCCGCAATCAGCGTGTCGGCCGGTACGTTGGTAAGGTCTTCATTGGTGTTGTCGTCCTCGCCGCGAGTTTGACCGTAGGCCAACTTGAATACGAGGGAATTGCGTTGGTAGGTGCCTTGTAGCTCAAAGCCCTCCAGGGTGGCTTGGTCGACATTTACCCAGTTTGTGGTGCCGGCGTCGCCGAACGGACCGAACACCGGGTCAGTGACGATTTGCTCAATAAAGTCGTCCACTTCATTCTGGAATACTGAGGCCTGGATATCGATGCGGTCGGCGCCCAGTGTATCCGTGAAATTGAACTGGCCAACCAGTTCGACGTTGGCGGCCTGTTCCGGGTCCAGCTCGGGGTTGGGGACGAAAGTGTTGCAGAAACCGGGGAAGATGCAGAAGTGCGTACCCGTGGTGTACAACTCTTCCGCCGTCGGCGCGCGGAAGGCCTCGTCGTAACGCAGGGATAGGGTGGCCCAGTCGGTGGCCGTCCAGACCAGGGCGGCGGAGGTTGAAACGTCATCCTCGGAGCGCTCGTCGTCCAGGTTGTCTGCCTCGGTGCTGAAGTCGTCGTAGCGCACACCCAGATCAAGACGCCATTGCTCAGCCAGTGGAATCTCTGCCCGGGCGTAGGCACTCCAGACATCGGTGGTGGCTTCCGGTGGAGCGGGACGGAACACGCCGCTGCGCTCAGCTTCAAACTCCTCCGTGTATATGTCAGCGCCCAGCGCCAGGTTGGCCCAGCCCAGCTCGCTGACGTTCAGCAGGTTAATACCGTATTCGTCGAGCTGCGTGTTGTCGGCGCGCCCATCGGATACCCGGGACTCATCGATATCGATGCTGTTCCAGTAGCCCAGCACGCGAGTGTTGATAAGGTTTGATTCGGGATTGTATTGCCAGCGCACACTGGCGTTGATGGTCTCGGAGTCCCGGTCAAGGATGAAATTGCTGGTTTCATTAGGTTCTGCGGTGCCGTTGGCAGGCACGCTGCCGTCAACGTCATTGGCGCGCACGTTGAACTGCAGGTCATGGTGCTCGGCGATGGCCCAGTTCACCTTGGCCAGTACGCCGTAGTCCTCGGTGGCAGAATCCTGCAGGGTATCGCCATTGCCCAGCTCCACGTCGTCGCTGTCGCGGTAATAGCCGCTTACCAGCCAGTCCACGCGTTCGGCGCGGCCCGCCAGGGCCAGCGTGGTAGTGAGCTGTTCGTTGTTGCCGTTGAAGCCTGTGCGCACAAATCCGCCCAGGTCACGTTCTCCGAGCATGTCAGTGGGTTCCAGGGTGTTCTGGGCAATCACCCCGCCCAGAGCGCCGGAACCCCACAGGCTGCTGGCCGGGCCGCGCAGCGCTTCCACGTTGCGCAGCAGCTCTGGGTCCAGGTAGTAGCTGGGACGGTGGCCGGATTCGAAGGATAGGCGGGCGCCGTCAATGGTCTGCAGCACCTTGTTGCCGCCCAGTCCGCGGATATTTACTGTCTGGCTTCCCGCACGTGGGCCGCCCTCAACACTGATGTTGGGTTGGAAGCGCAGTACATCGGCCACCGACTGCCCAGCAATGGACTCAATCTCCATGCGGTCCACGACGGCAATACTGCGGCCGATCTCAGACAGGTCGCGTTCAACGCGAGTGGCAGTAACCACGACGTTCTCGAGCACTGGCACTCGGCTCTCGTTGCCTTCAGCTATAGCAGCGGACGCATCCAGCATTAGCAGGCTGGCGGCAATAGGGGTAAGAGAGAAGAGACGTGTGTTCATGACTGGATACCTTTCCGGCTGGCCGGTTAATGACAGTGGCGACACGCTAACAGCACTGAATCTTAATGTAAATAAGAATGATTCGCATTGCGATAAAGAAATTTCTCGAATAGACTGCGTCGAAAGTGGAGGAGGTGTATCCAGTGTTTACTCGAATCGTCGCAGCGTTACTTATCTATGCAGGCTCCTTGAGCAGTGCACAGGAGGCGCACCAGGAGCCAATCCGTGTCGCCAGCGCGGACGCCGGTGTTACAGAAATTGTCGTGCAACTCGGCGACGCGCAGCGCCTGGTGGCAGTGGATGCAGCCAGTCTGGCTGTTGAGGTCCAGCATCTTCCCAGGCTGGGCTATCACCGGCAACTCGCGGCAGAGGGCGTGATGAGCGTAAATCCCGACCTGCTGATTGGTTCCGAACAGATGGGTCCGGAGGCGACGCTGGACGCCTTGCAACGCTCAGGCATCGATGTCCTGGTCCTGCCCTATCCTAACGACTTGGACACTTTGCGAGCCAATATTGTGAAGATCGCTAAAAGGATTGGCAGTGAGCGGAGTGAAAGCGTCCTGGCGTTTCTCGATGCGGAAACCGCACGCCTTGCCTCTGAGAATCTCAAGGGCCAGACGGCAGCCCTGGTGCTGCGTGGCGAGGGCGGCACCCTGCGGATGGCGGGTGCCGGGACTGGCGGTGGTGGCTTTGTCGATTTGATCGGTGCCGACAATGTGGCTGACTACCAGGGTTATCGGGCAATTACCGCTGAAGGATTGCTGGAGTTGAAGCCGGACGTGCTATTGCTTGCCGATACCGAAGGGCGCGGTGTGGACGATTTCCTGGAGCGCTACCCGGTGATGCGTTTCAGTGACCCGGTGCGTGAAGCGCGGCTCTACACGGTTGACACGCGCACGCTCGTTGCCGGTATAAGTCTTGCCGCGTTGGATGAGGCGCGCCGGGTGCTGGTTTCCGCTCGCCAGGCTACAGTCAGAGCGCAATAGCGCGGTGGCAGTTAAGTGACCCGTTTACCACTTATACCCAGCGCAGCAACGCTGGGCACCGTTTTGCTGGGTATCTGCTTACTCTCTCTGGCGTCCGGGGCCATGAAGCTTCCTCTGGCGCAGTCACTGCTGAGCATTCTCGATCAGCTTGCTGGTTCCCACCACAGTGAGCTCGCTGATTATGAGCGCGCGGTCATCTGGGAGCTGCGACTGCCGAGAACCATCCTGGCGGTGTTTGTCGGCATGCTGTTGGCCCAGTGTGGTGCGGTCATGCAGGGCTTGTTTAGGAACCCGCTGGCTGACCCCGGTGTGATTGGTGTGTCTTCCGGCGCTGCCGTGGGTGCCGTGCTGGCGATCTACTTTTTCCCGACCTCCATGACCTGGTGGGCGGTTCCCGTCTCTGCGTTCTGCGGCGGCTTCACCTGTAGTCTTTTTATCTACCGCCTGGCGCAAAGTTCACATGGCACTTCGGTGCTCGTGCTGCTGCTTGCAGGTATCGCGATCTCCGCCATGGCGTTCAGCATCATCGGCTTGATCAGCTACCTGTCAGACGATTCTCGTTTGCGGGATCTGACACTCTGGCAGCTGGGATCTCTGGCCGGCGCAGACGCAACGCGTGTTTGGATGGCCGCCGTCGCAGCCGCCGGGCTCTTGTGGCGTTTCCAGGTGCGCGCCGCCGCGCTCAATGCGCTACTGCTGGGTGAGGCGGAAGCGCGTCATTTGGGTATCGATGTAGAGCGCCTTAAGCATGAGCTGATCATACTGGTCGCACTAGGTGTGGGCCTGGCGGTCGCCTGCGCCGGTATCATCAGCTTTGTCGGCCTGGTGGTGCCGCACTTCGTACGCACTCTCAATGGCCCTGATCATCGCAGCTTGCTGCCGCTCTCCGCGCTGCTGGGTGGTGTATTGCTGCTGGTGGCCGACGTCATCGCAAGACTGGCCTTGCAACCGGCCGAGCTGCCTGTGGGTATGCTCACTGCGCTCCTGGGCGCGCCGTTCTTTATCGTATTGCTGCTGCAAATCAAGGGCCGAGTCTGATGGTACTCACGATTGAGAATCTATCCATAGTACACGGCAGCAGTTTCGGGCTCGGCGTTGATGACTGGGGGGCGAGCCAGGGTCAGCTGCATGCACTGCTGGGCCGCAACGGCGCGGGCAAGTCTACCTTGTTGAAGTGTATTGCCGGCGAGCTCACCTACAGGGGCAGCATTTGCCTTCATGATCTCGACCTGAGTCGCTGGGACAGTACGGTCCGTGCGCGACATCTTGCAGTCCTGCCCCAGGCCAGCCAGCTCAACTTCAGCTTCAGCGCTGCAGAAGTGGTCGCCCTCGGCGCCACCCCCCTGGCCATGGGCTGGCGAGATGTTCAGGCTGAGGTGCGCCGCGTCATGAGCCTGGCACAGTGCGAACACCTTCGGGATGCGGCGTATCCAGGCTTGTCTGGTGGTGAGAAGCAGCGGGTCCATTTCGCTCGCTGCTTGCTCCAACTCAGTCAGGCAGACAAGCCGCCGCTGCTGTTACTGGACGAACCTACCTCTGCACAGGACCTTGGCCAGCAGCACAGCTTGCTGCAGCAGGTGCGCCGTCTCGCTGAAGAAGAAGGCTACAGTGTGGTTGCCGTGTTACACGATCTGAACCAGGCGCTGCGCTATGCCCATCGAGCGACCTTGCTGGATGCGGGCAAGGTGGTTCGGGAAGACACGCCGCAATTACTGTTGACGCCCGAGCGGGTGCAGGTGTTCTGGGGTTATCCCGCGGAACGGGTGGTCAACCAGCGCGGTGAGGCGGTGCTGGTCTAGGCCCGGGTATTCGCTCAGGCGTCGCGCACCGGCAGCACCTGGGAGTGCTTGATCTCCTTCAGGCTGAAGTTTGACTCGATGCTCTCCGCCCCCGGAAACTTCAGAATCCGCTGCATCGATAACTCCGAGAAGTGGTCCATGCTGTAGGCGACCACCTTCAGCAGAAAGTCATGGCTGCCGCTCATGGCGTGGCACTCAACGATATGTTCCTCGGCTTCGACGGCCGCCAGGAACCCGGCCTGGCGCTCGGCGTCATGTTGACCCAGTGACACCTGCACGAAGGCGGTGACCTGAAGGCCCAGCGCGCGCTGGTCGAGCCGCGCGTTATAGCTGCTGACCACGCCGCTGCTTTCCAACTGACGAACCCGTCGGAAGCAGGGCGATTCAGACAGGCCGACCCGTTCGGCCAGTTCTACATTGGAGATGCGCCCATCCGCCTGCAGGATGCGCAGGATGTCGCGTTCAGCGCGGTCAAAAGGCATGGAAGAATCCTCCGTTTTTTTCCTGAAAATCGGTGAAATACCCCCGAACAGCGCCAGTATACCGGTGAATTAGGAGAAAAACGCCTCTGATCAGGGCGTATAGTGTTGTACAAGTGAATCCGGTCGGCGCGCTGCTGCGCCGCGACTTCTTACCTTGCGCGGGAGGACGAGACACATGGCAGACCTGTTTGAAAACCCCATGGGCCTGGACGGCTTTGAATTTGTCGAGTACGCAGCTCCGGAACGCGGCGTGCTGGAGCCCGTGTTCGAGCAGATGGGCTTCACTCTGGTGGCGAAACACCGCTCCAAGGATGTGGATCTGTGGCGCCAGGGGGACATCAACTTTATCGTCAACTACACCAAGGACTCGCCGGCCTACTTCTACACCGAGGAGCACGGCCCGTCCGCCTGCGGCATGGCCTTCCGCGTCAAGGACGCCGGCGCGGCCTATGCCCGCGCCCTGGACCTGGGTGCCCAGCCGATCGACATCCCCTGTGGCCCCATGGAACTGAAGCTGCCGGCCATCCGCGGTATCGGCGGCGCCATTCTCTATCTGATCGACCGCTATGAAGAGGGTGGGTCCATCTACGATATCGACTTCGAGTGGCTGGATGGCGTTGAGCGCCGCCCCGAGGGCTGTGGCTTCAAGGTGATCGATCACCTGACCCACAACGTGTACCGCGGCCGCATGGATTACTGGGCCAAGTACTACGAGAAGCTCTTCAACTTCCGCGAAATCCGCTACTTCGATATCAAGGGTGAGTACACCGGCCTGCAGTCACGTGCGATGACCGCACCGGACGGCAAGATTCGTATTCCCCTCAACGAGGAGTCTGGCAAGGGTGAAGGCCAGATCGAAGAGTACCTGATGGCCTACAACGGCGAGGGTATCCAGCACATTGCCTTTGCCTGTGACGACCTGCTGGCCTGTCTCGATCAGCTGATCGAGCGCGGCGTGCCGCTGATGACGGCGCCGCCGGAGACCTATTACGAGATGCTCGAGGAGCGCCTTCCGGGTCACGGTGAACCCGTGGAGGAGCTCAGGCAGCGCGGCATCCTGCTGGACGGGACCACTGAAGATGGCCACCAGCGCCTGCTGCTGCAGATTTTCTCGGAGACCCGCATCGGCCCGATCTTCTTCGAATTCATCCAGCGCAAGGGCGATGAGGGATTCGGAGAGGGCAACTTCCAGGCCCTGTTCGAATCCATGGAGCGCGACCAGATTCGTCGCGGCAAGCTCTCCACCGACGACGCGGCAGCCTGAGCCGGCCCCAGCCAGTGTGCTTCCCGGGGCGTTCGCCCGCCCCGGTAGCTGCCAAGACCATTACCCCGGCTTAACGGCGGCCTGGTAAAAGCCGCCGTAGTGCGCCACCGGCGACCAGTCGGGCTGGATGGCAGGCAGCGCTGGTGCCAGGCCGGCAAACTCACCGGTGCCATAGACCGGGTTGCCGCCGGTAATGGTGAGCTCGCTCTCAATACGTTTGATATCCTCGTCGGCGACCTCCAGGTAGGGGGCATTGAGTACCGCCAGGTCGGCGAACTGGCCCGGCTTGATGCGCCCCTTCAGAACCTCTTCCTGACTGAACCAGGCAGACCCGACAGTGTGATGGAACAGGGCCTGTTCCCGGGACAGCTGCTGGCGTTCACCATGCAGCGGCGTGCCCCCGACGCTCCTGCCCGTGGTGGCCCAGTACAGGGTGTTCCAGGGGTTGTAGCTGGCCACCCGGGTGGAGTCTGAGCCCAGGCCCAGTGGCAGGCCGGCGGCGATCACATCCTGTAGCGGCGGCGCGTTGCGCGTCATTTCCTCACCGTAGCGCTCAAGAAAGTACTCCCCCGCGTAAGCCATGCGTGCCTGCATGGCCATACCTCCACCCATGGCCTTGATGCGCTGCATGGTGGCGGGCTTTAGGGTCTCGCCGTGATCAAAGGCCCAGCGAATGCCGCCGAAGCCGTCGCGGCCTTCGGCCACTTCCAGTGCATGCGCTTCTTCGAAGACATTGAGAATGTGGTTGGTGGACTCGTCGTAGGTGGCGTGTATTCGAAGCGGCCAGCGGTTCCTGAGCAGGTGGCGGGTGACACCCAGCAACTGGGCGTGCCAGCCGCTGCGAGACGTGATTTCCGGTCGGGCGGCGAGAAAGTTCTCATAGTCGCCGGCGGCCCAGGCGAGAAACTCACCGCCTCCGCGCACCTTGTAGCCATGCAGCAGCGCCTCGGCTCGGTTGACGTTGGCCTCATACTCCTCCGTCCAGCGCTGGAACTCCTGCAGCTCGCGGCCCTTCTGCTGGGGAAACAGGTACATGGAAATACGCACCGGCAGTTCGCCTGCCAGGGCCAGTGCGTCCGAGCCTTTGTAGTCGTCCGGGAAGGTGTGCCCGCCGCCGCCAGCATCGATCACACTAGTCAGGCCAAAGCGATTCAGCTCGCGATAGAAGTGCCTGGTAGACACCGCCTGCTGGGGTTCCGTCATCGGCGGCAGTGCACCAATGGTGCCATAGAGCAGGTCGGGGTTGGGCTGTGCGTGAACAATGGCACCGCCGTCGGCGGTAAACTCGTAGGCCGTACCGTAGGGGGTTTTGGTGTCGAGGCCGATACCCAGAGCCTTGACGGCAGCCCGGTTGAGAAATCCCTGGCTGTAAAGAAACAGCACATACACGGGGGTGTCCGGTGCGGCCGCCGTCAGTTCCGCAGGAGTGGGCATACGCCGTTCGGCGAACTGGTAGGGAGACCAGCCGCCGACAACTCTAACCCATTGCCCGGCAGGGGTGCGTTTGGCCTGTTCGCGAATACGTTGCATGCCAATGGCGAGAGAGGGTACGCCGTCCCAACGCAGTTCCATGGCAAAGAAGCGGCCGGCTCGGGTCGGATGCAGGTGGCTGTCGTTAAGGCCGGGAATCACCGTGCGGCCAGCGGCGGAAATCACCCGGGTGCTGCGCCCAGCCAGGGCCAACATGTCCCGGCTGCTTCCCACCGCCTGGATCAGCCCGTCGCGAATCGCCAGCGCCTCGGCGCGGGGGCGGGTGGGATCCTGGGTGATGATGCTGGCGTCGGCCAGCACGATGTCCGGTGCATTCGCCGCCAGTAGACGACCGGGGTTCAGGCCGACCAGCGCGCTGACGCCCATTGCTTCCAGGAGTCGACGGCGGCTAACAGGCGTGTTTTTCATGGGACTCTCCATTCATCTAGATTCTTGCTTCAATTGTGAATTGGGCGAAGCTGGCATTGTCGGCCGAGCCGGTATCTTCAAAGAAATCTTCAGGGCGTGAATGCGCCAGCGCCAGGCCCAGGAACCAGTGTTTGCTGGCCTGCCACTCGACGGCTAGTGAAATGGCGGTGTTCACGAAGCGCTCCCGCGAACCCAGCGGCGGACGAATGAGATTGCCCGCCGGGCCGTACACGCCGTCCTCCTTCTCGAGGCGCCAGTAGAAATTGATATCCAGGCTTATGAACAGGTCATCGTTCGGCGCCAGTGTGAGGTAGGGGTTGAGGTTGAAAAAGTTGGCCGGGCCGAGCTGGGCGAGTTCGGAGAAGTAGTTGCCGCGCGGGTACAGGGCGTCAAAGGTCTCCAGCTTGTTGTCGCTGCGATCAGAGTCACCGGAGGCGACATTGGTGGACAGCATCAGGCTTGGCTGCCAGGCTCCTGGCAATCGATAGCCGGTGTTGGTGGCCAGGGTCCAGGCTTCGATATCCAGCCCGCCGTGCTCACCGAACTGGTAGACGGCTTCCCAATCCCAGAAAATGCTGCCGCGCTCGCCGAACAGGCGCAGACCGACTGTGTGCCGGTCCTGTACGCCAGGACCCTCAACGGTGTTGCGCTCAGCGTAATGCGCATACAGGTAGTAGAGGTCGAGGTCAGACCGGCCAGCGCTGCGCGTGGTATACACTCCCGCCAGTTGCCGATCATCGTCGCTGGTGTCGTTGAAGGCGCCCTCAGGCTCAACGTCGACCGGTTGCAGGCCAATCACGTCCCAGGTCCAGTTCCGGTTTCCTCCGTTAAGCCTGAGGCCATCCCAGGTCCGGCGCACGTTGGTGCCGTCGCGCCAGCCCACCAGCCGCTGGGAGCCCAGGCGGATTTCCTGCCGGCCGATGCTGGCCGCGCTACCGGCAACGGGCAGTATAAGAAAGCCCTCCTGCAGGGCCAGGTGGTTGTCTTCAATCGGGGTAGTTTCGATACCCGACTGCAGGCCGCTCATCAGGCTGATACGCGCTTGCATGCCATCTTTGAGATCGACGTCAGCAGTGGCATGTATGCGCTGGGCCCAGGACCAGCCGGTATCTTCGTCATTGCTGTCGAAGTCGATGGCCGACATATAGGTCGCTCGCTCGCGAACGTGGCCAGACAGGGCGACCCCGCCGGCGATCTCCGCCGGCGCCGCCACGGAAAAAGTCAGCAGGGCGCCCGCAATCGTCGATGTCAGGGTGCTGGGGGGCCGCATAGCGGGTGCTTCCTGCTTGTTGTGAGGCGGTGACGCGTGGGCAGGGGAGCGCCCGAGCCGCTTTGCTCACCTCGAATTGGATGGTAAAGCACCGCCCTGCAGGGCGGTGTCTCACTGCCCCGGCTCAGGCCGCCGCAGAGGCGCCGTCGTTGGCCGGTACCGGGTCGAGACGCTCGCCGTGCTGCACGCGCTCGGCTGAGCCGTGCACCATGGTGTAGCAGTAGTCGACGCCCATGCCGTAAGCACCGGAGTGCTCCCTGACGAGGTCCATGACCGCGTCGTAGGTGTCGCGGTGTGCCCAGTCGCGCTGCCACTCCAGCAGCACCTGCTGCCAGGTCACCGGCACGACGCCGGCCTGCACCATGCGCTGCATGGCGAAGTCGTGGGCTTCCTGGGTGGTACCGCCCGAGGCGTCAGCCACCATGTAGATTTCGTAGTTGGCGTCGTGCATGGCGGACAGGGCGAAGGTGGTGTTGCACACCTCGGTCCACAATCCTGACACGATGACCTTGCGGCGGCCGTTCTCCGCCAGGGAATTACGAACTTTCATATCGTCCCAGGAGTTCATGGACGTCCGCTCCAGCAGCGGGTGCTCGGGGAACACCTCCAGCAATTCCGGGTAGGTGTGACCGGAGAAGCTGTCGGTCTCAACCGTGGTGATTGTGGTGGGGATGTTGAAGCTTTTCGCAGCCTTGGCCAGGGCCACGGTGTTGTTTTTCAGGGTCTGGCGGTCAATTGACTGCACGCCAAACGCCATTTGCGGCTGGTGATCAATAAAGATCAGCTGTGAGTTGTCGGGAGTGAGTACCTCGAGTTTGTCCTTGCTCATGGTCTGTACCTCATTGCTTGAAGGGGGCTGGCTGAGCGCCGCTTGTCTGTTGTCGGCGATATCTAGTCAGTGACTAAATGGTGCAGCCGGCGGAGGGGCGGTACAAACGAGTATTTCTTAGGTTCGCTTTAGCGCTGCTAACGTGAATGGTTTAGAAAAACTTGTGTAAAAAATCTGTAACAGCCGATCCCGGAGGCGGTCAGTTTAATAAACTCCCGACCATAACAAGGGCAGCTTTTCAGGAGACCGCTATTGGCCTTGATTGATGCCTCAGACGCCGTTCTCAAACGCTGGCGAGCAGCGGCTCGGTCCGCAGGGGGCAGTCGCTCGCGGCGCCGGACATCTCGTCGATTAGCCAGTTTTTGAATGTAGTCACCAGAGCCGCCGTTTCCGCGCGAGCATTGTGCACTAACTGGTAGCGCACGCCGGAATCCAGCGTAGGACCAAAAGGCATGGCCAGCCGGCCCGAATCGATATCGAGTGACGCCAGGGTAAGTCGGCACAATGCGACCCCGGCACCGGCGACGGCGGCATCGATGGCCTGCTCGTTGTGCCGGCCGAAGTTGACCCCCCGGTTGGCATTCGCGGGATCGATACCGGCTTCCCTGAACCAGCACTCCCAGGTAGGTCCTCCCGCGAACGCAAGCCCGTCATCCCAGATGATAGGTACTCGCAGGATGTCCTTCGGCTCCCGCAGCCGGTGTTCTGCGATAAAGGCGGGGGAGGCGAGAGGCACGAGGATTTCCTCGATCAGCCATTCGCTATTGAGGCTGGTATCCAGCGCCTGGCTGAGACGGATGCCGACGTCGACGCCGTCGCTGGAGTAGTCCTCCGGATCGAAGGACGAACTCATGCTGATGCCGATCTGCGGGTAGCTGCGCATGAAGCCACCCAGCCTGGGCGTGAGCCACTTGGCGGCAAACGGTTGGCCGCAGGCGACAACGAGCCTGTCTTTGGAGGCGGTGACGGACTCTACGGCCTCTCGAATCCGCATAAAGCCCTCGTTCAGACCGGCATTCAAGCGCATACCCGCGGCGGTAATCGTAATGCCGCGGTTTTCGCGCACGAACAGATCGACGCCAAGGTCCTCCTCCAGCTTTCGCACCTGCTGACTGAGGGCAGCCGGTGTTACGCATAACTCGTTCGCGGCGGACTTGAACGAGCCGTGGCGTGCAACGGCTTCGAAGGAGCGCAGGGCATTGAGCGGGGGTAAGCGTCTAAAGGGCATTCGCCCACCTCTTTACAAATACCTGTACAAATACGTTACAGGAAGCCCATCAGATTCTTGTGGTACTCGCCGGATGCGCAAGTGCCCGACGCACAAAAAAGCCGCCCTTGGGCGGCTCTTATCAGTGCAAGACAGTGTTACTTGGCAATCCAGGCGTTACACCAGCCCTGGCCATTCACCAGGCGGCCCTGGAAGATCGAGCAGGCCCCCCAGCCATCACCCTGGTCCACGTACAGGGCACAGTTGTTGCAGAACTGCTTGGCGCCCGCGTCGCCGGCGCGCTTGGCCCACTTGGCAGTGTCCACCTTGCTGGCGTCGTGCAGGTAGCCAAGCGCAACCGCGGTGGGATCGTCTTCAGTCACCTTGTCTGCCGCCAGGCTGATGCCCGGCACCAGGGAAGTCGCGATGATGGCGCCACCGGCGGCCAGCACATCCCGGCGGCTGATTTTTTTTGAATTACTCATAGTAACGGCCTCGTTAAAGTGAACAGAGCATCGGACAGATGCTAGTAATTCTCATTAGCGTTTATACAGAAGCTATACAAACACCGATTGTGCATTAGATACGCGCAATCTCAAATCTGGCTCAGTGCGGTTCAGTTTATGTTTAGACTGGGCTTGCGCGAATCCGTGCCCAGGCAGTTGGCGTACCATGCCGCGTTCCAGTGATGTTTTCCGGCTTTGGGGACCCTACATGATCATTGCCTCGCAATTGCTGTCCGCAGCGCTCTTCGGCTCCATGGTGTTCTTTTCCTTTGTCATGGCGCCTTTGATATTTACGCAACTGGATGAGGCCACCGCGGGGCGTTTCATCCGCGCGGTGTTCCCCTGGTATTACCTGGTCCTGCTGACGCTGAGTGGGCTCGCGGGGTTGGCACTGTTTACGGTGGCCCCCCTGGAAGCCGGCGTGATGCTGGCAGTTGCCTCCCTGGCGGCGTTCTCGAGACAGCTCTTGATGCCGAAGATCAACCAGTTTCGCGACCAGTCCACGGCTGGCGACCAGGCAGCGGGCAGGCGCTTTGAGCAACTGCATCGGTTCAGTGTGGTCATCAACATGGTGCAATTGGTGGGCGTGACGCTGGTGCTTATCCTGTTGGCCGGCTCGTGACTCCCGGCAGCGGCGATCTCTGGCTGCTGCCGCTGGGGGGCTGCGGCGAGATCGGCATGAATATGAACCTCTACGGCCACGCCGGGCGCTGGCTGATGGTGGACTGTGGCATCGGCTTTGACCGCGAAGGCCCCGGCACCCGCATTTTCACTGCCTCGCCCGACTTCATCACCCCCCGGCGAGATGCCCTGGACGGCCTGTTGATTACCCATGCCCACGAGGATCATGTCGGCGCTGTGGCCTGGCACTGGCCGCAACTGCGCTGCCCGGTGTACTGCACCCGCTTCACCGCTGAGATACTGCAGCGCAAGCTAGTTGAGGCCGGGCTGGCGGGCAGGGTGCCCGTGCATGTTGTTGAGCCCGGGGACGAACTTGCGCTGGGGTCATTCCGTGTCGAATGGCTGGGTCTGACACACTCGACGCCGGAATCCCAGGCGCTGGTGATTCGCACGCCTCTCGGCACGGTGTTTCACACCGGAGACTGGAAGCTCGATCCCGAACCGGTGGTCGGCGCCAGTGTTGACGAGCCCGCCTTGCGCCGGCTCGGAGACGAAGGCGTGCTGGCCATGGTCTGCGACTCCACCAACGCCACCGTGGCGGGCCGCAGCCCCAGTGAGGGAGAGCTGGGCAGCGCGCTGCTGGCGAATGTCCTCGAAGCGCCGCGCCGGGTGGTCGTGGCCTGCTTCGGCAGCAACGTCGCCCGGCTGGTGACGCTGACGAAAACGGCCGTGGCGGCGGGGCGCTATCCGGGCCTGCTGGGCCGTTCGCTGGAAAACTACTATCGCGCGGCGCGGGTGTCCGGACTGTGGCCACTGGACACGGAAATGGCGCAGGCCTCCCACCTGGGTTTCCTGCCGCCCGATGAGGTCTTTGCCGTTGCCACCGGCAGCCAGGGGGAAGAGGGCGCGGCGCTGGCGCGGTTGGCCAGTGACAGTCACCCGGCCATGGAGCTGGAGCCCGACGATACTGTGATCTTCAGTTCGCGAGTGATCCCCGGCAACGAGCCCTCTCTGGAGCGGCTCTACCAGCGTTTGCGCTCAAAGGGCGTGCGGGTGGTTGTCGATGAAAACGTCAGTGCCCCCATTCACGCCTCGGGTCATCCCGCGCGGGATGAGTTGCGCGATATGTACAGGTGGGTGCGGCCACGGATCGCGGTACCGGTGCACGGCGAGCCGCGGCACCTGGATGCCCATGCGGCCCTCGCCAGCGAAATCGGTGTGCCGATGCAGCTCAATGGCCGCAACGGGGATTTGTTCATGCTGGCCCCACAGGCGGGCATCCGTCGCGCCGCTGCGCCGGTGGGCAGGGTAGACGTCAGGCGTTAGCTTTGCGGGGTTTGCCTAAGCCTGGGCAGTGGCGCCTGCTCCAGCCACTGCCGGCCGCTGTGGCCATTCAAACCTGCCAGTGCCAGGGATTGTGAGAGCGAATTGGCGAGCCCCGCGGCCAGTAGCCGACGGTAGTAGGGCAACTGCGCGACGTAGTGGGGCAGGGTGGCTTCCAGCGTCGATTCGCTGTCCAGCAGGTCGATAAAGCCGGACTGGAAGGCGCCAAGGGCCGCGCGCAGCTCGGCGTTGTCGCCAATCCCGCTTTCCGGGGTGAGCGACCAGGTCATATCTGTCTGCAGTTCGCAGCGACCCAGGCAGGGCCCCGGCAGGCGGCCCGCCCACTCTCGCGGTGAGATCAGCGAGAGAATCCAGCGTTCGCCCCTGAGATAGAGGAAGTAGCTTATGCCGGGTGCCGGCTTGAAGTTGAACTCCGCCGACAGCACCAGCAGCGTGGTGAAATAGTCTGTGAGGACCTGCTGCGGTGTTTTCGCGCGCACCCGTGCCGGCTGCATGCCGCGCCAGGCATCCAGTACCGGCGTCAGGCCTTTGCCCTGGGGGTTGGGATTCTTGCTCATGCTCAGCCTACGGCTGGTCAGAACGATCAGATTGGCGCCGGGCATAACCCTGTGCGACAGGATTGGCGGCGATATGACGCCCAGGGTCATGCGGGCGGGGCGGGCAGGCAGTACACTGAGCGGGCTATGAAGTACCGGGTTTTCCACCAATTGGCTATCCTGCTGGCCGCCGCGCTATGCGCTGACGGCGCCCTGGCCGAGAGCGCCTGCGCCCGGCGCGCCGGACAGGCGCCGGCCACTGCCGTGCTCGGCAGCGAGTTGTCGCTGTTGAGCTGGAACATCCAGAAGACCAGCAATAGCGGCTGGCAGGCAGACCTGCAGGCCCTGGCGGCGGACAGCCAGCTTATCTTTATCCAGGAAGCCCTGCTGGAAGCGAATATTCCAGCACTGCTGCCCGCTTTGCCGGACCAGAGCTTCGCGCCGGGCTACCGGACGGAGACTCGCACCACAGGGGTCA
>JANQLM010000110.1 GCA_028280635.1 Halieaceae bacterium
GCTTGGATACTGCGAGGAAGGTGGTAGCTACGGGTGGACTTGAACCACCGACCCCAGCATTATGAATGCTGTGCTCTAACCAGCTGAGCTACGTAGCCACATCAGGGAACCGCCGGAGAGCCGCACTCTCACAGCGTCTCGCCAGCGCGAGAGGCGCGAATTTTCCCGATTTTGTCTGGCCAAGTCAAGAATCTCGGGTGGAACCCTGGCCCGGCGCGCGGGCGTAAAAAACCCCGCCGGAGCGGGGTTAAGGCTGCCTAGGGCAGCGACCTACTCTATTGATCAGGGTTTGGCCTTGAAAGCCGCTGCACCGTTCACGGTGATGCCGTCTGAATCCAGGGTATAGCCAATACCGGCACCGGAAGGCGCGCCTTCGAACGAGCCTGGGCCGAGAGGGGCGCCACCGAAGAAGCCGGAGAAGCTGCCAGTGCCGTCGGCACCTGACGCGCGGTCTACTTTATAGCTGCCATTGAACTCGGGTCGGCCGCTGGAGATGCTTCCGTCACCTGCCGCACGCCAGGTATCTCCGCCGATTTCCAATTCGATCTTATTGGTAACGGTCTGGGTTCCAAAATTAGCTTCCAGGATGCCGGCTTTAAGCTCACCCGTGTTGCCTTTGCTGTCAGTCGGTGAGGTACCGCCACTGATCTCGTAGGTCAGCGTACCGGACTTGGGTAGTACCACTGTCCGGTCCGGGTCATCGTCGGCCACGTAGTGAACGGCGCCTGCAAACCCCTCGTCATCATCGTCGTCGTCACCTTCGGAGAAGAAACCAGCTTCCCAGCGGCCCCACTTCAAACCGGTTTCCAAGTCCTGGCCTTCCGGTACTGGCAGTCTAGTCAGGTCTTCGAAGACATCGTCGTCCAGTCCCAGGTCTTCACCGAGGTCTTCGCGACCTTCCTCACCGGTATCTGCCGTAGTAACAACGCGCTTGTCTGCGACTACAGTCAGTCTGCTGACATCCCCGAAGCGGATTCTCTCGGTGGGTGCCGGGTCTTGCTCAGGTACCTCTGGAATGCCGGGTTCCGGTTCGGGCGTAGGTTCCGGTTCGGGTTCGGGTTCCGACTCAGGCTCAGGTTCCGGTTCGGGCTCTGGCTCTGGCTCAGGCTCAGGTTCAGGCTCGGGAGCCGGTTCAGGGGCGGGCTCGGGCGCAGGCTCGGGAGCCGGTTCAGGCGCAGGCTCGGGTGCAGGTTCGGGTGCAGGTTCGGGAGCCGGTTCGGGCGCAGGCTCAGGGGCCGGTTCAGGCGCAGGCTCAGGGGCAGGCTCAGGGGCAGGCTCAGGGGCAGGCTCAGGGGCAGGCTCAGGGGCGGGCTCGGGCGCAGGTTCCGGAGCGGGTTCGGGTTCCGGCTCCGGCGCAGGTTCCGGAGCGGGTTCGGGTGCCGGCTCCGGCGCAGGCTCGGGAGCCGGTTCGGGCGCAGGCTCAGGGGCCGGTTCAGGCGCAGGCTCAGGAGCAGGTTCCGGCGCAGGCTCGGGAGCTGGTTCAGGGGCGGGCTCGGGCGCTGGCTCAGGAGCAGGTTCCGGCGCAGGCTCGGGGGCCGGTTCAGGGGCGGGCTCGGGCGCCGGCTCCGGCGCAAGCTCGGGAGCCGGTTCGGGCGCAGGTTCTGGAGCTGGTTCAGGCGCAGGCTCGGGGGCCGGTTCAGGCGCTGGTTCTGGAGCAGGCTCGGGAGCCGGTTCAGGCGCTGGTTCTGGAGCAGGCTCAGGAGCGGGTTCGGGTGCCGGTTCAGGTGCAGGCTCAGGAGCCGGTTCTGGCGCAGGTTCTGGAGCAGGTTCTGGAGCCGGTTCTGGAGTCGGTTCAGGCGCAGGCTCGGGCGCCGGTTCAGGGGCGGGTTCGGTCGCCGGTTCCGGCGCAGGCTCGGGAGCCGGTTCAGGCGCGGGCTCGGGAGCAGGTTCCGGAGCGGGTTCGGGTGCCGGCTCCGGCTGGGGAGCCGGTTCCGGCGCGGGCTCAGGTTCTGGTTCCGGTTGGATTTCTTCCAGATCGTCCGCTACCGAACCGTCTTCCAGGCTGAGTTCGACATCTTCATCTTCATTTCGTGCGGTGATGGTCTGCTCAGGCTGTTCCGGGGACTGTTCGCCGCTGTCGTCGGTCGTCTCGCCAGGATCCGCCGGTGCGTTGTCCTCGCGCCTGGCAGCGGTGTCGCTGTCTCCGTCACCGCTCTCTTCCTCCCCGCCGTCTTCGCCGTCGTCTTCGCTGTCATTCTTGTTTGCGGCGGCTTCCTGTTCGTCTTCCTCCTCATCCTCTTCGTCTTCCTCGTCCTGCTGGATGCGAGCGAGGAGGACGGAGGGCGGGCCGAGCAGGAACTCGGGCGCAACATCGGCGGCGGGGATCCAGATGTACTCGCTGGCCTGGACTTCGGACTCGCCGGCGGCGTTCTGGGTCCACACGGCGCCGACGTTGACGCCGATGTAGAGGCCATCCGCGGGCGGGTCCCCATCCCCGCCATTGCAGTCGCCGTCACACCAGCGGATCACGTAGTCGGTGCCACGTACACCCATCGTCGCTACGGGTGCAATAACCTGGTAGTTGGCTTGCACATGGCTCTTGCCGATTTCCCCGGAAATCGCGCGGAAAGCGCCTTTGGCGAAACGCAGGGTGACCTTGCCGTCGCCGCTGGCGATAGCTATCGGGTCGGTGGTGTTCTCTGCGAGCTCATAGTCCTGGATGCTGAACACGGTATTCGAGCGGACGGATATCCGTGCACCGTCCACCATCAGCAATTGCAGTCGGCCGCGATGGCCGGTGTGTATGGTGTCGCCCTCAAAGACGAACGAGCCTTTCAGCAGGCCGACGGTCGGTCCGTCGCGCTCGACGGAATTGGGGCCAGACGCGAACAATACCCTGCCTGCCACACTGTTTGCGTGGCTGGCGGAGGCAGCGGTGAGCTGCAGTGTGATGAACACTATGGCTGTCGCCAGTCGGTTCATGGTTCCGTCCTACCGACCAGGGGCCGGCATTGTTCCTCAACTTGCAAAGTTAGTGTTCGCTTTGCAAGAAGGCACATAAAAAGTCCGGTTCTGTGAACCGGTTCACGGGGTTTTTTATTTTGAAGTGGCTACGAACACCCCATCCCAGTCGGGCTGCGGGGGCTGGGCGATAAACGCATTGATACGTTCGAGGTAGAGCTGGTACAGCGCGGAGGGGTTTTCGGTCTCCAGGGACTCGAAGAGCCCTTTTGCCTGCTCGAAAGCGCGCGCACGATAGAGCCGCAGGGCGTCGTGGTAAAGCGCTATCTCGTTCGCAAGCTGCTCGTCTATCTCGTCCGAGCGACCGAGGGGTTCATAGATCGTGATAGGCACGTTCTTGCCCTTGACACGGATAAGGTCGAGTTCACGCAGGGCATAGCCGCTCACCATGGCAGCGGTTTCCTGGGCGATGATGATGTTGGCGCCATAGTTCTTGGTCTGGCCTTCCAGGCGGCTGCCCAGGTTCACGACGTCCCCCATGACGGTATAGGCCATACGGAATTCCGAGCCCATGTTGCCAACGTTCATGGGACCCGAGCTGATGCCGATGCCCACCTTGATGGGCGGCCAACCTTTCTCGGCAAAGTGTGCTGTCACCTGTTCCATGGCCAGCACCATGTCGAGCGCCGCTTCCAGCGCATTGGTGGCGTGCTGCTCATCCTTGAGAGGGGCTCCCCAGAACGCCATGACCGCGTCACCCATGTACTTGTCGATGGTGCCCCGATGGACGTGGATGATGCGCGTAATCGGTGTGAGGAACTCATTCATCAACTGGGTCAGTTCGGTGGGCTCCAGGCTTTCCGAGATCGTGGTGAAGCCGCGCACGTCAGAAAACAGCACGGACATTTCGCGATTTTCACCCTCCAGGCTGAGCTCCTCGCCGCTGGCATCGATTTCCTCCACCAGCTCCGCTGGGATGTACTGCCCGAACATGCGGCCCAGTCGCTGCTTGCGGCGGGATTCTACAAAGTAGTCATAGGTGATCTGCAGGAAGGCCATCATCCCAACGGCCGTCAGTATCGAGGCGATTGGCAGGATGAGCTGGGCGGCATTCCACAGGTAGAAGTTCAGCCCCATATTCAGACCGGCCAGTGCCAGGATCAGCAAGGTTGCCAGGATGGGTGACAGCATCGGAATCAGGATTGCCATGATGGCCAGGTTTACCGCGATCTGCACGGCTTCGATACCAGAGCTGTAAGCTGGGCTGCTCATGAAGCGCTGATCCAGTATGCCGGAGGCGATATTGGCGTGTATCTCCACCCCCACGTAGGCATCGGACACCGGCGTGGCACGCAGGTCCAGCAGGCCCGCGGAACTGGTACCTACCATCACCAGCTTGTCTTCCAGGTTCGCTCGCTCCGCGCGTTTATTGAGTACATCGGTAGCCGACACGTAGGGAAAACTGCCCTGGGGTCCTCGAAAGGGGATGTAAGCCTGGATTCTCTCGTCCACCGGGATGCTTCGCTCGCCCAATCGCAGCCGCTCCAGTGTGAGTCCGGAAAACTCCTCCTCGTCCCCGAACTCGAACTGCAGCGGTGGATTACCCAGGTAGAGGCGCGCCGACGCCAGGCCCAGGGACTCATAGACATCGCCCTGGTAGGCTTCCAGCAACGGTGTGATACGAGTGACATCATCGATGCGAGGGTAGCTGAAGAAGGCGCCGAACTCTGATGCGTTCTGCAGTTCTTCATGGTTCCCGGTAAAACCGGCACCTTCATAGAACGGAATCTCGATGCCCTCGAGTTGATCGGCGAACAGGGTGGGAATGGGCAGTACCCCGGTTTCGGCAGGTTCTCGCTCCGGCACAAAGGGCTTGAAGACGAACCCCAGCACCACGTTGCGAGCGACGATGGAATCCGCGAACAGCCGGTCCGTACGCCAGCGCTCCTCAAGTTCATTGAAGGGCAATTCCACGCCCGGCCAGTCGCGCAGTTGCTCAATCAGTTGCAGGGCGGTTGACTCCTCGGGCTCGGCAAACAGCATGTCGAAAGCCAGCACGCGAACCTTGTACTCGTCGAAGAGGATATTCACCAGCTTGGCCATCTTGTCCCGTTGCCAGGGGAAGTGGCCTTCGGCGGCAATGCTGCGCTCGTCCACATCGACGATGACAATGCGCGAGTCGATAGTGTTTGGCATGTTCCAGCGCAGGCGAACGTCGTAGAGGTATTCTTCGATCTCGTCGATCAGCGGCATGCGGAAGGCTCCGCTGATGTGCAGCAACATCAACGTGAGCAGCGCCAGTGCCGCCAGGAGGTGAAAGCCGTAGAGTCTTATAGGGAAATCCCGCCTTACCGAGTCAGGGCCAGTCTAGCACCCGCGCCGACCCTATATCAGCAGCACATCGCCGTCGGTCAGGGTGGTGCCCGATCCAGGGTCGAATACCGCCACGGTAAAGGCAGATATTTCAAGAGACGTGATCTCGTTAAGCCCTTCGTCGATCGTGTTGCCGGCGCTGCCGTTGTTGATGTAGGCCATCACCAGAGCCGAACTGGAGGATGCGAGGTTGCGCACCATGCCAAAGGCAACAAATCGCCCCGGCGCCGTGGCATCGCCAAAGGCAGGCGTTGTGGCGGGCGTGATCAGTTTCAGGCTGCCCTCGGTAGTTTCGGTGAATGCCGCGCTGTTGAAGGTGGTAGTGATGCCGGGAATTTGTGTGGGCGCAAACAGGCCCTGCAGGTCATTCGCGAAGGCCTCGGCAAAGCTGCTGTCGTAGTAGCTGACGGTGAATCCACCTTCCATGAAGCCATTCACGATGGGCAAGCCCTGGACGCCCGACCCCAGCGTGGTGATACCGCCTTCAATGCCGAAGCCCGCGAAGCCGTAGCCCGCAAAGGCGCCGGTGGCGCCGTCTGGCGTGCGCGTGCTCACAGTGGTGATGTGCTGGCCGGCGAATACCAGTGTGGAGCCGGTCAGGAACTGTGTCGGGTCACCCGCCAGGCCGTAATTGGTGAAACGTGCGCCGCCCGGCAGCGCGGCGCGGGCGATCTCGATCACGTCGGTTTCACCCTCGGTGATGGTGAAGTCACTGATTGTGTCGCCGAACTCGTTTGCCGCGTAGAAGCTGAAAACGTCGTCACCGGCGCCGCCGGTCAGTAGGTCAGCACCGCCGCCACCTCGCAGTTCATCATTTCCGATGCCGCCGATAAGCGTGTCGGAACCGCCGCCACCCAGCAGCGTGTCGGCGCCGTCGCCACCGTCCAGGGTGTCTGCGCCTCCGCGACCACGCAGTGTATTGGCACCTGTGTCACCGGTGAGTTGGTCATCGCCGGCGCCACCGGTGAGGTTTTCGATACTGGTGAATGTGTCGGTACCGACGTCTACGCCGCTGGCCGAGCCGTCCGCGATGTTACCGATAACGGTCTCGGTCGCTTCTGAGTAGTCAGCGGTATCACTGCCTTCACCGCCGACCAGATCATCGTTGCCGGCGCCGCCGTTGAGGGTGTCGTTACCGTCGTTACCGTAGAGTGAATCACTCTCACCGTCACCCCACAGCTCGTCATTGCCGATGCCGCCGAACAACTGGTCGATGTTGTCGCCGCCCCAGATATCGTCGTTGCCATCCCCACCCACCAGGTAGTCTTCGCCGGTACCCCCATGCAGCTTGTCATTGCCGTCGCCACCGTGCAGGTAGTCGTCACCGGTCAGGCCCTCGAGGGTGTCATTGCCGTCGATGCCGAATAGCACATCGCTGTTACCTTCCAGGTTGTCGCCGGTGAGGCTGTCATTGACGGGATCGCCGGTGCCGCCTTCATCACCGACCAGGATATCCCCTTCGATGTTGAACAGATTGTTGACTTCCAGGTTGCGCTCATCCGGATCGTCGTGGAAGCGGGCTTCGAGGATATCGAAGGCCTGTAGCGCGGTGCCGTACACGTCCTGGCCCTCGAAGCGCAGGATTTCGAGATTGGGGAAGGTTGTGTCATCCAGGAAGCTGTCGCCAGTGACCTGGTCGACGATGGGAATACCGAAAAAGCTCAACACGGTGATGCCGTTGTCGATATCGGTAAAGTCCAAGTCGCCATCCACATCACCGGTATCCTGCTGGCCGAACACCGAGACATCGGGCAGGTAAATCTCGAAGTCAGCGACGCCGTCGTAGAGTTCGGCTCCCAGCAGCCCGTCGAACTCGATCAGGGTGCTTCCGGGCAGGGTGGTATTGATATCTACCGGGTTGCGCCCATCGACGGTGAGAAAATCACCATCTTCCGGGTCAACACGGCTACCTGATAGCGTATTGACGAAAGCGAAGTCCTGCGCGGGGTTGGTATCGGTGTCGAAGCTGCCGGTCAGGCTGCTGATATCGACGACGTCTACCTTGTCGATGCCGCTTGACTCCACATCGAACTGGCCGTCGATGGTCAGCGTCAGGTTCAGGCTGGGTGGTACTTCCGGCGTTGCCGGGTTGTAGTGGGTGTTGAATACGCTGTCCTGCAACTGGTACCAGTCAGCGGCAAACTCGAAGGAGGGCAGGGAGGTGGCCACATCGTCGGCGGTGCCCAGTGTGGCGTCCGGGCCCGCCGTATACAGGTCCGAATACTCCACTTCGTGGGTGAAGCTCACGGTGAAGCCGTCGATGGTGAACGCCTGGTCGTCACCGGTGTCGTCGGTGGCCGCGAGCTCCGTGCTGAGATCACGGATCGCACTGGCGCGGTCAAATACACTGATGTCCGCACCACCCGCTGCGCCGGCATCCTGGTTGATATAGCTGCCGGGCATGAAGCTGGCCGCTGACACCACGGCTGCGGTACCGACCACACTGATGAAGGTGTCGTCATCGATGGCGTTGAAGATGAGCTGCCTGTCGGTGATCCCCGCGTCCGACTTGGCTTCGGTATCGTTTGACAGGTAGGCGGCGTCCAGACTCAGGGTATTGAATAGCTCGTCGTCAATGCTCTCGACAAGGTTGACGCCGGCCAGGGCGTCCAACAGTGTCGTGTCCAGGTCATCCACAAAGGGCAGGAAGCCCTGGATGGCGGTGGCGGTATCGACCGCGTACAGGTCCGTGCCCTCAAGGGTTGTGAAGCGTTCCAGTACCGTCGTGCCACCGGCCAGGTTGAAGTTGGCCGCGGCCAATTCATTGACGCTGGCCTGTAGCTGCAGGGCGCCCCCGAAGCTGCGCAAGCTGGCCAGCTCCAGGTCGATGATGTCATCGAACCCCAGCGTCAGGGGCGTCGCGGCGGAGTTGACCTCGATACCGGTAAGTTGCACGTTCGCGGCAACCGCGACGGGACCGTCGATGGGGTCGCCCAGCAGCCCGGCAATGGCTTCCGCGCTGTCGCTGGCGATGACCTCGGTGGTGAGCTGCAAATAGGTGTCCGTGTAGTCGGCGGCCTGGATGTTGGCCACGGTGTCGATCACACGCACTGCGTCCACGGCGCTTGCGTCTATCGCAGCAGGGCTTTCCAGGCCGGCGATGGTGTCCTCCATCATGACGAATTCGATATCGCTGAGCTCGCCGCCGCTGCTGGCGTTGTCGATGTTGGTCAGGGTATCAATGGCGCCGTAGGTGTTGAAGGAGCCGTCGAAGGCGGTTTCGTATAGCACCCCAAAGGCGTCATTGAGGTCGGTGACGGTACCAAAGATGCGAAAGTCGGTGGGGGCAACCACCGCGAGGTTTCCGTCTTCCGGCGCGACGCCGTTGGATTCCGCTTCGGAGAACGCCGCCAGGGAATCTTCCACGACAAACGTCACCGGGACATCCAGGCCAGTCAGGTCATCTGCGTGGTCCAGATAGTCTTTCAAGGTACCGAACACTTCCACGGTGGAAAACGCCGACCAGTCCACGTTCGGATCGTACTTGTCCAGGGGGATGCGCAGCGACAGGTCTTCACCACCTTCCAGAACGAGACTAACCGCGGTGACATTGCCGAACAGCGACAGGCCGGGTTCCAGCAGCGCCGCCTGGATGTTCTCCGGGGTGTCCTGCAGGGTGATGCCAACGTCACCGTCACCGAACAGGTCAGCGGTGCCCATGCCCGCTTTCTCCATCTCCAGGGCCAGCGCCTTTACGTTGTCGACACTGTCGATGATCGCCAGCTCCGCGCCCTCGGACAGATTGAAACCGTAATTCGCGCCGGCGCCCAGGTCCGCAGCCAGGCTGGCAACGAAGCCGTTGCTGAGTGTCAGGCTGCCGTCCTGTATTTCGAGGAGGCCTTCTTCAAACAGCTCATCCCGGTAGTGGGTGCTGAGAATACGATCGCCCAGTTCGAAGCGAATGATTCCGGGGTTGTTGAAGGCTGGCATGGTGTCCCTGTGTCTCCCGCCCTACAGTGCCGGTTCCGACGGCGTGTAGAGCTCCAGCGCCGTGGCGCCGTTGATCGTGGTTTGTATTGAGCCACCCTCCCCAGACAGTGGCACCAGTCCGCGCATGAACCAACTCATGCCGGCACCGCCGGGTGCGGCGGTGGGGCTGAAATTGGTGAAGAAGCCGCTGAAGGCACCATCGCCACCGCCAAGGCTCTCGGTGGTGCTCAAATTGGTCACTGTGACCGTGTCAATGCTGCCGCCAAAAGTTGCGCTGCTGGTGATGTTGCCGCTGCCGGATCCCACCCACTGGTTGCCGTTGACGGTGACATCGATGGATGTGTCGATCTTCATATTCGTGAAATCAGCTTCCAGGGTGATATCACCCATGGCGGGCGTGACCCAGGTGTCCTCGCCCGGCTGGTTATCGGACGGTACCGTGCCGCCCAGGAAAACATAGCTCGCGCTGCCGGAAATCGGCAGCGTCGGGTCCGTGGTACGCTCACCCAGTTCTCGCACGTAGTGCAGGTGCTCCCCGTCATCCAGTGCGGTGGGTTCGTCCTCGGAGCTGACCCAGTACTCCTGGCTCCAACGACCCCACTGCAGGTCCAGGGTCGGTGAATTCTCCGAGTCGATTACCGTGTTCTCCGTGGCGAGAATCTGGGTGCTCGGGTCGTCGAAGAAATCCAGGTTGGCGGTGAAGCCCGAAAGCTGCCCATCACCATCTTCGGTGAGTGTGTCCGCCGTGTCGGACTCTGCGTAGAGAATCCCGTCTTCCGCAATCGCCAGGCCGCGTTGGAACAGCGCCGGATCCGGTGGCGGAGCGGGCTCGGGCTGAGGTTGGGGCTGTGGCTGAGGCTC
This sequence comes from Halieaceae bacterium, assembly GCA_028280635.1. GTDB lineage: Bacteria > Pseudomonadota > Gammaproteobacteria > Pseudomonadales > Halieaceae > JANQIO01. The sequence goes on from JANQLM010000110.1 coordinate 10,066, forward strand.
CGGTTCTGGTTCCGGCTCAGGCTCGGGTTCCGGCTCGGGCTCGGGTTCAGGTTGCGGTTCCGGCTCAGGTTCGGGCTCCGGCTCAGGTTCTGGCTGCGGTTCAGGCTCAGGTTCTGGTTGGGGTTCGGGTTCCGGCTCCGGTTCGGGCTGGGGTTCAGGTTGTGGTTCCGGCGCGGGTTCCGGTGCCGGCTGAGGTTCCGGTTCTGGTTCCGGCTCGGGGGTGGGGTCTATGGGCTCACCGGTATCCGGGTCGGTGGGCTGACCTTCGTCGATACGGATCTCTTCGCCGCTTTCCTCGTCGCGAACGATGATTTCAATCGGCGGTTCTTCCACCGGGTTGTCACCGCCGCCGTCGGTCCCGTCGCCTCCCTCGGAGCCGGCGCCATCCTGTGGCTGAGTCTCTTCATTGCGGGTCGCCAGGTCCAGGCCGTCATCGCCGCCGTCGTCACCGCCATTGCCGTTGTCCCCGGAGTCATCGCCGCCGTCCCCGGAGTCATCACCGTCGTCGCCGGAGTCATCGCCGCTGTCATCCCCATCTGAGGAATCACTGTCGTCGCTGTCGTCTTCGTCCTCATCGTCCTCGTCGCTGTTACCCTGGCTGCTGAACACCGAGGGTGGGGTGACGAGCCGCTGCGGCGGGGTATTGCTATCACGCACGTAACCGTACTGGTTGCGGTTGAGGTTGATGCTGCCGCGGCCGTTGCCGAGACTCACGCCTCCGATATTCACGCCGGCGTAGGTGCCGTCCGGAGGTGGTTCTGCCCCCGGGTTCGCTGGTGAGCAGTCGCCCGCGCAGTGGGTGGCGTTGTAATCGGTGCCTCGAATGCCCAGGGTGGCTACCGGTGTGTTCAGGGAATAATCGCTGGGGTCGGCCTTGCCAATCGCGCCGGTGATGGTGCGCAGCCCGCCCTTGAGCAGGCGCATGCTGACCTCGCCCTCAGCGCCAGTGGTGGCTACCGCGGTGGCGCGGGCGCCATCCAGCTGGTAGGTATCCAGTGCCAGTCGCGTACCGGCCCGCACGGAGATTCGTGCACCATCTACCATGAGCAGCTGGGCCCGGGCCCTGGGGCCGGTGGTAACGATATCGCCCTCGAGCAGTATGTCGCCCTTGCTGAGTTCCAGGGTTTCACCGCGCTCTACGTTTACCGGTCCGGCGGCATAGAGCACCTTGCCGATATTGGCCTGGGCGAGTGCGGGAACCAGCATAAGCACGCCGAGAACGTTGCGGAGCAGCTTGCTCATAAGTCTATCCTGCCCCTACTCGAAGGTGCGGTGGAACGTGAGTCCCACTTCAGTACGGTCGAAGGTGTAAAGGTCGATGGTGGAGTCCACGTCCGTATAGCCCACCTGACTGATCACTCGCCAGCCCTCGGACGGCCAGTCGAACAGATGCAGAGACAGCGCTGCATTCCACTGGTCGTCCTCGCGCTCGGTGCCAAAGAACACGCCGTTGAAGTCGGTATTCTTGAAGCCGGCATTGAGGCTGAGCATCATGCCCTGGGCAATCACCCGGCTGCCGGCGAACGCCAGCGCCCAGCGATCGTTGTCAAAGGGCGAATCGCTATCGGTGGTGTCGTCGGTGCCCACCATGCCCATCAGTGAGATCACGCTGCCGGTGGCCGGGTCCAGGTAGTGCTCGAAGCCCGCGCGGGCGTTGTAGATATCGGCATCCCGGAATTCGAGGTCGTCTGTAAAGCGCCAGGCCGCCGCGGTCAGGCCGCCCAGCAGCTTCCAGTCATCGCTGAGTGAATGGCTCGCCGCCACGTCAAAAGTATAGCGATCCAGGTTGCTATCGCCGTCCAGCCAGTTCAGCGCGGCGCCCACCGACGGGGTGATCTTGGTATCGCCGAAGTTCCACTCCAGGCCCGCATTGGCGTTCAGGTCCGAGGAGTTCACGAAGCTCGCGTCGGGGTAGTTGCGCTGGCTGGCAAAGCCGGTCAGGACCAGTTTCACCTCAGGCGTCAGCGGATGGCTGTAGTAGTCGCCCAGCCTCGCAAAATAGTAGGACGAGTCGGTTTCCACGTTGTTGCCGTCGAGGACGAAGCCCAGAAACTGCTCCACGTCGGTGGAGGCATTGGCATTGCTGTCCCAGCCGAAACCGGCGGCAAAATTCGGCAGATGGATGGGTTTGTAGGCGCCGGCTACCCGGTCGATGGCCCGCAAATAGCTGGTGATGGCCGCCTGCACATTGGGTGGGGGGTTCTGGCCCTGCAGGTAGTCGAAGTGATAGCGGGCGGTTTCATTGTCGCCGATATCAAAGTAGGCGCGCGCCAACTCCAGGCGTGCGCCGGCAAAACTGGGCCGCTCGGCGAGTACCCGCTCGAGGGCAAATATGGCGAGGTCAGCCTTGCCGCTATCGACAGCCGCGGTGCCGAACAGGTAGTCATAATCGGGATTGCCGGCGAGTTGCAGCTCGTGGGGTTGCAGCAGGTCGTAGGCTTCCTGGTAGCGGGTGCTGAGCACCAGCTGCTTGGCATTGGCAAGGAGGGTTTTTACCTCCTGAGGGGACAGCTCAGGCCCGGTCTGGCCAAGGCTGGCGTTCGGTAGCAGGGAAAAGAGAACCAACAGGAAATAGAATACCGCCACCGCAATATGATTGCGGTGCCCGACCGATCCCTGCAGCACCCTGCTAGCGCCTGACTGGCGTTCGCTCATCTTTGCCCCGTCCCTGTTCGCGGTGGCAGACGATTCTATTCGCCTTTGCATGAGTATAGGCCCCCCAACACTGCCTTCAAGCGCAATACGTGAGGGGATACTAGCTTTCTGGGCCGCGCCGCAACAAGGGATCGGCGGCCTATGTTTGCCGGCTTCGTGAACCCCTTCACATTTGTAGGGGTATTAAGACCGTATCAGACGTTGAAGCGGAAATGGATAACGTCGCCGTCGTTGACCACGTAGTCCTTGCCCTCCAGGCGCCAGCGACCCGCATCTTTGGCGCCCTGTTCGCCGCGGTGGGCGACAAAGTCCTCGTAGCTGACCACCTCGGCGCGAATGAAGCCCTTCTGGAAGTCCGTATGAATCACACCGGCCGCCTCCGGCGCGGTGGCGCCCACTTTCACTGTCCAGGCGCGCACTTCCTTGGGGCCGGCGGTGAAGTAGGTGTGCAGGCCCAGTAGTTCATAGCCGGCGCGAATAACACGATCGAGGCCGGCCTCGTCCAGGCCCAACTCCTGCAGGAACTCCGTGCGCTCCTCGGCATCCAGCTCGGCGATTTCCGCTTCCAGCTTGTTGCAGATTATCACCACCACGGCGTTCTCGTGGGCGGCGATGTCCGCCAGTTGTTCGGTCCACTGATTGCCTTCCAGGCCGTCTTCATCGACGTTGGCGATGTACATGGTCGGCTTCACGGTCAGTAGGTGCAGGCTGTGCACCAGCGCCTGTTCCTGCTCAGACAGTGCCAGCGCCCGTACCGGCTGTGCCTCATTCAGGTGCGGGATGAGCTTGTCCTCCAGCAGGGCCTTTAGCGCTACGGCGTGCTTGTCGCCGCTCTTGGCGGTGCGGGTGACGCGCTGCAACTGCTTCTCGCAGCTTTCCAGGTCAGCCAGGGCCAGCTCAGTGTTGATCACCTCTACATCACCGGCGGGGTCAACGCGGTTGGCGACGTGAATCACGTTGCTGTCCTCAAAGCAGCGCACCACATGGGCGATCGCATCGGTTTCGCGGATGTTGGCGAGAAACTGGTTGCCGAGGCCCTCGCCCTTGGAGGCACCGGCCACCAGGCCGGCGATATCGACGAACTCCATGGTGGTGGCAATCTCTTTTTCCGGACCGACAATGGTGGCAATCTCGTCCTGGCGCGGGTCGGGCACGGGCACGACACCGGCGTTGGGCTCGATGGTGCAGAAGGGGAAGTTCTCCGCTTCGATGCCCGCCTTGGTCAGCGCATTGAACAGGGTGGACTTGCCGACGTTGGGCAGGCCCACGATGCCACATTTAAATCCCATCTTGCTTCTCTTCCGTTGCGTTGGTGGCGGTATGCAGTTGCTGTACCGCCTTGGCCCAGTCACCGGCGGCCAGCCGCGGCACGACCCGGGTCGATTCCTCGATGCTGGCGTCAATCAGTTGGCGGTCTTCCTCGCTGGGCTTGCCCAGCACATAGTTGCTGACATTGCGGCCGGTGCCCGGATGGCCGATGCCCAGCCGCAGCCGCAGGTAATCGTCGCCGATGGCTCGCGAGATATCGCGCAGGCCGTTGTGACCACCGTGGCCGCCGCTATCCTTGAGTCTCGCCACGCCTGCGTCGAAGTCCAGTTCGTCGTGAGCGACGAGGATTTCCGCGGGAGCAATCTTGAAAAAGTTAGTCATCGCTACGACGGCTGCGCCGCTGCGATTCATGAAGGTGGTGGGGACCAGCAGGCGCAGGTCCATGCCCTCGGCCTGGATGCGACCGCAGAGTCCGAAAAAGCGGCTCTCCGCCAGCAGGGAGACCCCGTAGCGATGGGCGAGCGCGTCGATGAAGTCCGCGCCTGCATTGTGCCGCGTGCCCCGATACTGGTCGCCGGGGTTACCGAGGCCAACGACAAGCTTAAGCATGGCAACCTGGCCCTTCCCTTAGTGGAGGGTGGAGGATGTAGAGTAGAAAGCCGCGCCGCCGTGGCGGCGCGGCGGGACATCAGCTCTCGCTGTCTTCCTCGGAACCGGTGTCGGCCGCGGGTTCGTCACCGGCCGGCGCTTCCTCGCTCTCGGCAGCGGCTTCGACCTCTTCCTCGTCGGCGCCACCACCTTTCGGTGCCAGCACGGCGGCGACCGACAGGTCGTGGTCTTCGCCGTGGCTGAGGGCAACAGATTCCACGCCTTTCGGCAGGGAGACGTCGGACAGGTGGATGATCTCGCCCACCTTCACCTCAGCCATGTCGACTTCGATGTATTCCGGCATGTCGCCCGGCAGACACAGCACTTCGATCTCATTGGCGAGGTGCTGGATCATACCGCCTTCCATCTTCACGCCGTGGCAGCTATCTTCGTTGAGGAAGTGCAGCGGTACGTTGACCTTGATGGCCACGTCATCGCTGACGCGCAGGAAATCCGCGTGCATGACGCGATCCTTGGCCGGGTGGCGCTGCAGGTCCTTGAGGATGGCCTTTTCCTTATCTTTGCCCACGTGCAGGACAAGTACGTGCGAGTAGAACGCCTCGTTCTCCAGCGCGTGCTCCAGGTCCTTGCGGACAAAAGACAGCGGCTGCGGCGGCTTGTCGCCACCGTAGAGAATGGCGGGTATCTGGTCGGCGAGACGACGCAGGCGGCGGCTCGCACCTTTCCCCATGTCGTCCCGCACTTCTGCGGTCAGTTCAAAGTCAGACATTGTCTGTACCTCTCTAATCTTCTATGTGAAGAGATCGCTGGCTGGCCTGCGACCGGCGTCCCCAGCGGGTTTCAAAATACGCTGCTCAGGTGAACAGCGCGCTAATGCTTTCCTCATTGCTGACCCGGCGCATGGCCTCAGCCAGCAGGTCGGCAATCGTGAGCTGGCGAATCCGCGGACAGGTGTCCGCGGCGCCGTTCAACGGAATCGTGTCCGTGACGACCAGCTCATCGAGCTGGGAACCGTTGACGTTGTCGATGGCATTCCCCGACAACACCGGGTGGGTGCAGTAGGCGACCACCTTGTCGGCACCTTTTTCCTTTAACGCGTCCGCCGCACGGCACAGTGTGCCTGCGGTGTCGACCATGTCATCCACCAGCAGGCAGGTGCGTCCCTCGACCTCGCCGATGATGTTCATCACCTGGGCCTCGTTGGCCTGCGGACGGCGCTTGTCGATAATCGCCAGGTCCACCTCGTGGAGCTGCTTGGCCACGGCCCGTGCCCGCACCACGCCGCCGATATCCGGCGACACCACTACCAGGTTGTCGTAGTCGCAGCGCTCGATGTCGTCATTGAGCACCGGTGACCCGTAAATATTGTCCACCGGGCAGGTAAAAAAGCCCTGGATCTGCTCGGCGTGCAGGTCCACCGTGAGCACCCGGTCGACGCCGACACTGACCATCATGTCTGCGACCACCTTGGCGCTGATGGGCACCCGCGAAGACCGTACCCGACGATCCTGGCGAGAGTAGCCGAAGTAGGGCACCACCGCCGTGATGCGCGTGGCCGAGGCGCGTTTAAGCGCGTCGATCATGACAATCAGCTCCATCAGATTGTCATTGGTCGGTGCGCAGGTGGACTGCAGGACAAACACGTCCTTGCCGCGCACGTTCTCGTTGATCTCTACGGCGACTTCTCCGTCGCTGAACTTGCCGACATCGGCATTGCCGAGCGGTATGTGCAGCTTCCGGGTGACCTTGACGGCAAGCTCCGGATTGGCGTTGCCGGTGAACACCATCATCTTTGCGGTCACTGTCTGATTCCTTTCTTGCTTGCTGGCTTTTTGCCTGGGCTGATTATTGCCCCGGGCAGCGCCCGGGCCAAGAAAATGGCTGGGGTGGTAGGATTCGAACCTACGAATGCCGGGATCAAAACCCGGTGCCTTGCCACTTGGCGACACCCCAGTAATTTGTCAGTCAGCTTCGCCAGTCTGCGTTTGCCCGGGCTGTTTCAGTTCCCCTCGGCCAGGACGTCCAGTACTGGTGACCGGTTTACACCGGCGGCAACGAAGCCATTCCAGTGAGCCGGCAGCCGGGCCAGCACGGCTTCTGCCTGCGCGCAGGAATCAAAGCTTGAAAACACACAGGCTCCGGTGCCAGTGAGTCTCGCTGGGGAAAAATTTCCCAGCCAATTCAATGCTTTATCTACTTCCGGGTGCAGGCGTCTGACCACTGTTTCGCAGTCGTTTTGCCCACCCCCCGCAAAAAAGGTCGCTATTGTGATGGGAGCAGTGTTGCGTGTCAATTCCCGGTCGGAAAAAACTTCCGCGGTGGCCACGGAGCAGCCAGGGTGCACGACCAGGTAATGTCGCCGGGGCAATTCCACCGGGCTGAGGTGCTCACCCACACCTTCCGCCCAGGCACTGCGGCCCTCTATAAAAAGAGGCACGTCCGCCCCCAGCTGCAGGCCGAGACGCGCGAGGGTTTCGGTGGGCAGCTTGAGCCCCCACAATTGGTTGAGTGCGAGCAACACGGTGGCGGCGTTGGAGCTTCCGCCCCCCAGGCCGCCGCCGGCGGGCAGCCGCTTGTGGATGTGGATGGTGGCTCCCTGTCCGGTGCCGCTTTCCTGCTGCAGGCGGCGCGCTGCGCGCAGGGCGAGATTGTCCTCGGCGGGCAGCGCCAGGCCGGGGCATTCCAGGCTGAGCGACGCTGCGGGTTTGATGGTGATGGTGTCGCCGTAGTTGAGCAGTTGGAACAGGGTCTGCAGTTCATGATAGCCGTCGGCCCTGCGCCCGGTGATGTGAAGGAACAGGTTGAGCTTGGCGGGTGACAGCAGGGTCAGTGTGTTCACGGTGCCAGTGCCCAGTCCCTGAGCAGAATCTTGCCGCTGACCTCGTCGCGCTCGAAACGAATCACCCTGGGGAGTTGCAGGCCATCCACCGCCTGGTAGTCCGCATAGTCGACCCGCCAACCCGCCTGCTCCAGCCAGGCCAGGCGACCGCTGGCCAATGCTTCACGGGAGGGCCCGGGCGCGGGCAGGCCGCGCAGCCACCAGGGCAGGTAATCAAGCGGCAGGCTCCAGCCGAACTGCCTTCGCAGCGGGTCGTCGCCGGGCAGCAGCGGGAGGGTTTCGTCACCTTGCCGGAGGCTCAGCCGGCCAGCTTCGCGCAGCAGCGTTGTCTGCTTGAGCCCCATGGGGCCCGACAGGGTCATGCTGATGTTGTCACGCTGTTGGTGCCAGCGCAGCGACGCCGTGTCCCCGCCCTCGGCCGTGCGCACTGCGACGCGACCGCTAAAGCTCCAGGATTCCAGCTCTGACAGTTGTGCCCGGTGCAGCGCCCAGTCGCTGTCGGGGGCGGGTGTGCTGGCGCAGCCGCCCAGCAGGGCTATCAAAAACAGGCAGGCAGTGGCGCGCGACATTCAGCGGTCGGCGAGATTGACACCCAGTCGCCGGATGGTCTCCAGCAGGATTTCATGCTCCGGGCTGCTGGTGAGCGCCCGGTCCCAGATGGCTACCGCTGCCTCGTCGCGACCCATGACCCAGAGGACTTCCCCCAGGTGAGCGGCGACTTCCGGGTCCGGAAAGGCGCGGTAGGCTCGCTGCAGGTACTCCAGCGCCTCGTCGTAGTCGCCCAGGCGGTACATCACCCAGCCCCAGCTATCGAGAATCGCCGGTTCATCAGGGTTCAGCGCCAGCGCCCGCGCTATCAGTGCCGCGGCTTCCTCGTAGCGCTCGGTGCGATTGGCCAGCATATAGCCCAGGGCATTCAGGGCGGTGGAGTTATCGGGATCCCGGGCGAGGATGCTGCGCAGGTCTGCCTCTGCCTCGGCGAGGTTGTCCAGGCGCTCGGCCACGATAGAGCGGGAGTAGCGCAGGGAAACGCTGTCCGGGAATTCAATGAGTGCGCGATCTACCACCGCGGATGCCTCGGCCAGGTGCTGGCCGCCCATCAGTTTCTCTACTTCGAGGGCATAAAGCTGTTCAGTGAGCTGTGGATAGCGCTGGCGCAGGGAGTCGAAGTAGACGCCCAGTTCGGCGCTGCGACCCGCCGCCAGCATCAGCTGGGCGAGGCGGTCATTGGCGGTACCGAAGTCGCGGCCCGGCTGTACTTCCATGTAGTGCATGACGGCGTCGTCGAGGCGCTGCTGCTCTTCCGCGGTTTTGCCGAGGTAGTAGTGGGCTTCATCGGTGCGGACATTGAGGCTCAGCAGGCGTTCGAGGTTTTCGCGGGCGGCCTCCAGGTCGTTCATCTCCCGCTGTATCAGCGCCATGGAGAACAGCAGGTCGGGGTCTTCGGGAGCGGCCTCCAGCAGAATCTGGAACTGCCGCCGGGCCTCCCGCATATCGGTCTTGGTCAACAGCCTGGCGTATTGCAGCCGCAGGCGAGTGTTCTCTGGTTGTTCCTCAAGGGCGGCAACCATCCGGTCAAAAGCGCCCTCGCGGCGATCCATGTCGAGCCGCAGCTTGGCGTCCATCACGACGGCCTGGGCCTGGTAGGGGTTGCTCTCAAACACCGGCTGTAACTGGGCCAGGGCCTGTTCCTGGCGGCCGACGCCTTCCAGCATCAGCACCTTGCAGAGCCTGAGCTGGGTGTTGTCGGGGAACTCGTCGAGCAGCGCCGCCACCCGGTCCAGCAGCCGGCGCTGGGCCCCGGGCTCCATGGCATTGAAACCGCGTACCAGGGAGGTGAAATTGGCCAGGCCGCCCGCGCGAATGATGGCCTCCATATGCATCAACGCTTCGCCCGGGCGTCCGGTACGCGCCAGCAGGTTGGCCAGGGTGAGCCGGGCCTCGAGGTTGTCGGGCTCCAGTTCCACCCACAGCCGGGTGGCGCCGATGGCTTCACCGTCCCGGCGCATGAACTGTGCCAGCCGCGCGGTATGGGCGGCCACGCCGGCATCGTTCAGTGCCGGGGCCTGCTCCATGTAGGTATCCAGTGCCAGGTCATATTCGCGCCGCCGCAGTGCAAACTCGGCCACCAGCAGTGGGTAGACGCTGTCATCCGGGAAAGCGCGCTCCGGAACATCCTGCACTGTGACGGGTGCGCTTTCCGCCTCGGCGACCGCGGGCGCGCGCTCGGTTGGCTCGACCGTCGCCCCGCCGTCGCCGGTGGTGGCGCAGGCTGCAAGCAACAGGAGAAGGGGAATAAGGAGTGTGAACCGCATTCCCTAATGATGACACAAGCGCCAGGCCCTGCCCACTGGGCGCAAAGCCGCGGAAGCTGCCGGGTGTCTACAGCTAGGGTCAAGCCTGCTAAAATCGCGCCGCGACCGGCTGGCAGGATAAAGCCGGATTCTGTAAGTTGAACACAGCTATGAAACTGACAGCCCTGGGCATCAACCACAATTCGGCGACGCTGGACCTGCGCGAGCGGGTGGCGTTTTCGCCGGAGCAACTCGTGGAGGCTCTTCAGGAGGGCTGTGACCGGCTGAAGACCAACGAGCTGGTGATCCTCTCCACCTGCAACCGCACCGAAATGTTCTTCACCGAGGAGGCCAATAGCGAGGTCGCCCTCGAGAATGCCCTGCAGTGGCTGGCGGAGTACCACAAGCTGGACCCGGAGATGATTCGCAGCAGCTGTTATGAGTACCTGGGCGAGCAGGCCCTGGAGCACATGATCCAGGTGGCCAGCGGCCTGGACTCCATGGTGCTCGGCGAACCGCAGATCTTCGGCCAGTTGAAGTCAGCCTTCGCCGTTGCCGAAGAGGCGGGCACGGTGGGTCCGGAGCTGGTGCGACTGTTCCCGCGGGTATTCGCCGTTGCCAAGCGGGTGCGCACCGATACCGCCATCGGCGAAAACCCGGTGTCGGTGGCCTATGCGGCCGTGGACCTGGCTGGCCACATCTTCACGGACCTGGGCAGTACCCGTGCCCTGCTGGTCGGCGCCGGCGAGACGATCGACCTGGTGGCCCGCCACCTGACTGAAGCGGGTGTTTCCCAGGTGGTGGTGGCCAACCGCACCCTGGGTCGTGCCCGCGAACTGGCGGAGCGTTTTGGCGCCGAGGCGATACTGCTGGCCGATATTCCCGAGGAGTTGGTCAACGCGGACATTGTTATTTCTTCCACTGGCAGCCAGTTGCCCATTCTTGGCAAAGGTGCGGTGGAGCATGCACTGAAGCAGCGCAAGCACCGGCCGATCCTGATGATCGACCTGGCAGTACCACGGGATATCGAGGCCCAGGTGGGCGACCTCAAGGACGCCTACCTGTACAGCGTCGACGACCTGCGCGAGATCGTCGAGGAGAACCTCAAGACCCGCCAGGACGAGGCGCGCAAGGCCGACGTGATCATTGCCGAGGGCGTGCGCGAGTACCAGCAGGAACTGCGCTCCCGGGATGCGGTAGATACGGTGAAAGCCTTTCGCAGCCAGGCGGAACAGCTACGGGACGTGGAAGTCGAGAAAGCCCTGCGGGCCCTGGAGCGCGGCGAACCGGTGGAGCAGGTGTTGAATGCCCTGGCGCGCTCACTCACCAACAAACTGATTCACAGCCCCACCATCGAACTGCGTCGGGCCAGCGCCGAGGGCAAACCCGAAGTACTGGAACTCGCCCGCGGCCTGCTCGGTATTCGCGAAGTCGCCCAGGCCGGCGAGGATTAAAGCCTTGAAAGCGTCCTTGCTTGGCAAGCTGGAAACGCTTGCGGATCGCCATGAGGAGCTGGGCGCGCTGCTGAGCGACAGCGAGGTTATCGCCGACCAGCAGCGCTTCCGCGACCTGTCGCGGGAGTACTCCGAGCTGGAGACCGTGGTGCAGTGCTTCGCCCGCTACCGGCAGGTGGACGCCGACCTGGAAGAGGCCCGGCTGCTGCTGCAAGACGCGGACGCCGATATGCGCGCCATGGCCGAAGAAGAGATCAGCAGCGGCGAGCAGCAGCGCGAGAGCCTTGAACTGGAGCTGCAGAAATTGCTGCTGCCCCGCGATCCCAACGATACCCATAACGTATTCCTGGAAATCCGTGCTGGAACCGGCGGCGACGAGGCGGCGATTTTTTCCGGCGATTTGTTCCGCATGTACGGCCGCTACGCCGAGCAGCAGGGTTGGCAGATAGAAGTGGTCAGCGAGCGCCCGGGCGAGCACGGTGGCTATAAAGAAATCATCTCCCGCGTGGTGGGTCGCGATGTCTACGCCCATCTCAAGTTTGAGTCGGGCGCCCACCGGGTGCAGCGGGTGCCTGAAACCGAGTCCCAGGGGCGTATTCACACCTCTGCCTGTACCGTGGCGATCCTGCCCGAGGCGGACGAACTGGACGAAGTGGAAATCAACAAGGCGGACCTGCGTGTCGACACCTACCGGGCCTCGGGGGCCGGTGGCCAGCACGTCAACAAGACGGACTCGGCGGTGCGTCTCACCCACCTGCCCACGGGCATCGTGGTGGAATGCCAGGATGAGCGCTCCCAGCACAAGAACCGGGCCCGCGCCATGTCGCTGCTGCAGGCCAAGCTGATGTCCAGCGCCCGCGACCAGCAGGCCGCGGCCCAGGCGGAGGAGCGCCGCAACCTGGTGGGCACCGGTGATCGTTCGGACCGAATCCGCACCTACAATTTTCCCCAGGGCCGGATTACCGACCACCGCATCAACCTGACCCTGTACAAACTGGACGAGGTGATGGAAGGGGACCTCGGCGCCGTGGTTGAACCCCTGCGCCAGGAACACCAGGCCGACCAACTGGCGGCGCTGTCCGAGGGCGGATGAACAGTATTCGCGAGCTGCTGTCCCACCATGGCCTGCCCGGAGACAGCGGCCGGTTGGAGGCGGAGGTTCTGCTCTGCCACTGTCTGGACAAACCCCGCAGCTATCTCTACAGCCACGGCGAACAGCCGGTATGCCCGGAACAGGCCTCGGCGTATGAGTCGATGTTGGCGGAGCGTCGCGCCGGCCAGCCGGTGGCCTACCTGGTAGGCCAGCGTGAGTTCTGGTCGCTGGCACTGGCGGTCAACGAGCACACCCTGATTCCACGCCCCGAAACCGAAACCCTGGTGATGTGGGCGCTGGAGTTGCCGCTGCCGACCAATGCCGCGGTGGCGGACTGGGGCACCGGCAGCGGCGCCATTGCCCTGGCCCTGGCCAGCGAGCGTCCGCACTGGCAGCTCGCCGCCTCTGATGCCAGCGCTGCTGCCCTGGATGTCGCTGACCTCAACCGGCGGCGGCTCGGCCTGACGGTGCGGCTGTTGCAGTCGGACTGGGGCGCGGCGTTTGCCGCCGGCAGTCTCGACCTGGTGGCCAGCAATCCACCCTACGTGGCCGAGGGCGACCCGCACCTGGAAGCGGGGGACCTGCTGTTTGAACCCAACGCGGCACTGGTCTCGGGCCGCGACGGGCTGGACGCGATTCGCCGGATCATCGAGGACGCCGTGCCGGTGTTGAAACCAGGGGGCTGGTTGCTGCTGGAACACGGCTATGACCAGGCTGCTGCCGTGCGTGGCTTGCTGCAAGCCGCGGGCTTTTCCCAACTTGCATCACGCACCGACCTGGCCGGCATCGAGCGCATCAGCGGCGGGTGCCTGGTGTGATCAAGGACCTCGAACTGCTGCGCTACAGCCGCCAGATCATGTTGCCGGAATTTGATGTGGCCGGCCAGGAACGTTTGTTGGCCAGCCGGGTGCTGGTGGTTGGCCTCGGCGGCCTGGGCTGCCCCATTGCGCTGTATCTCGCCGCCGCCGGGGTGGGCATGCTGGTCCTGGCGGATGGTGACCGGGTCGAGGAGAGCAACCTGCAGCGCCAGCTCGCCCATAGCGAAGAAGACATCGGCCGCAACAAGGCGGAGTCGGCGGCAGCGGCCTGCACGGCGCTCAACGGCAGCGCCACGGTAGTGCCGCTGGCCCGGCACCTCGGCGGCGAGCGCATGGCGGAGGAGGTGGCCGCCGCGGACCTGATCGTTGATGCCACCGACAGCTTTCTGGCCCGCCTGGAACTTAACCGGGCCTGTATCGCCGCGGGTAAGCCGTTGCTGTCCGGCGCCGCGATTGGCAGCGAGGGCCAGCTGACCCTGTTCGACGTGGCCAGTGGCACCGGCTGCTATCGCTGCCTCTACCCGGATGGCGCCGAGGAACAGAACCTGAGCTGCTCCGAAAACGGTGTGCTGGCGCCGGTTGTGGGGGTGATCGGCTCGCTGCAGGCGCTGGAGGCGGTGAAGTACCTGGCCGACTACGGTGAGCCGCTGCGCGGCCGTCTGCTGCTGCTCGATGGCTGGAGTATGCAGTGGCGGGAGGTCAGGCTTACAGCAGCTCCGGACTGTCCTCACTGTAGTGAGGATCGGCTGCCAGCGGGCGACTGAGCCAGACCCGGGTGCGCATCACGTTAAGCACCGCGGCGATGGCCACGCCGACAATCATTGCCCACCAGAAACCGATGGCCCCATAGAGGCTGTCCTCGCTATCCCCCAGGCCCAGCAGGTAGCCCAGCGGCAGGGCGACCATCCAGTAGGCCACGGTCATCACCAGGAAGGGATAACGGGTGTCCTTGAAAGCGCGCAGCGCAAAGGCGTTCACCACGGCGATGGCGTCCACCACGATAAACAGGATGGCCAGTTTCAGCAGCCCCACGGCGATCAACCGTATCGGCTCGTCCTCGGTGTAAATGCGCGCCATGGGGTCGGGAATCCAGGTCATCACGACCGCCATTACCGTGCAGAAAGCCACGGTGACCGCTGCACCGCTGCGCAGGCTGAGCTTTACCGCATCCATTTCGCCGCGGCCGATACCGTGTCCCATGCGGGTGGCCATGGCAGAGCCGATACTGACCAGCGGCATATAAACCACGTCGTAGATGTTGATGGCAATCTGGTGGGCGGCGACCTCCTGGTTGCCAACGCTGGCGATCATCAGCCCAATCACGGAGAACACGGCCATTTCGAAAAAGAAGGTGGCGCCGATGGGGGCTCCGACGTGGAGTATCTCGCCGATGGTGTCGCGCTCGGGCCGATGCCAGCGCAGCGGCGGCAGGTAGTCCCTGAGCTGCTTCGAGCGGGCGGTGTAGAACGCGATCAGGGCCGGGCCCAGCCACATCGACGCGGCGGTAGCCCAACCGCAGCCGACCGCGCCCATCTCCGGCATGCCCCACTTGCCGTAAATGAACATGTAGTTGAAGGGAATATTGGCGAAGAAGCCGATCACGCTGGCAATCGCAAAGGGGCGTACGATGCCGACCCCCTGCACATGGCAGCGCAGGGCCTGGAACAGCGCCGCCCCGGGCAGGCCGAAGGCCACCGCCTGCAGGTAGCCCTGGCTCTTCTCGAAGGTCACCGGGTCCAGCTTGAGTTGCGACAGTATCGGGCCGGGGAAGTAGCACAGGGGCACGGAGATGACTCCCAACGCTGCCGCCACCCAGAACGCCTGGGGCAGGATGTTGCGAATTCGCTCGAGGCGACCGGCGCCGTAGTGCTGGGCGACAATGGTGGTTACCGCAAGCATGATGCCCAGGGATACCAGGTAGATGGGCAGCCACAGGTTGTAGCCGATGGCGATGGCCGCCAGGTCCACCGAGCCGTAGCGCCCGGCCATGATGGTGTCGACCACGCCGGTGCCCATCTGCGCCAACTGCGCGATGAACAGGGGAGTGGCGAGCCCGAGCATCTCTCGGGTTTCGGTCATCAGGGGTGAGCGGTGTTTCATGTGCTGCTTGTATAAGTCAAAGAGTGGCTGCGGCGGCCGGCGCGTATTAGACCACAGGCAAAGCCGGGAATCTGTGGCATATGTCCTGTGCGGTCCCGCGGACTAGGCCACCCGGGTAGGGCCGCCCGGGTAGCGTCGCGCGGGACGGGCCGCGCAGGCCGCGCCGCGCAGACCGCAGGCCACATTAGTGATAGAATGCGGCGCTTTTTTAACGGGCAGTGCCCACGGAGATTGATGAACAGCAAGGCAGAGCATGGCGTAGGCCTGGACGACTACCAGGTGCCGGAGAAGGAGGGCGAGACCCGTTTCCTGGATCTCGACCTGGAGCCGGCGCTGCTGCGCGGTATCGCCAAACTGGGTTTCCAGTACTGTTCACCGATCCAGGCCCAGGTGCTGCCGCACACGCTGGAAGGCAACGATGCGATCGGCAAAGCCCAGACCGGCACCGGCAAAACCGCCGCTTTCCTGATCACCATCTTCAACGACCTGCTCTGCAACCCGCTGGAGGGGGAGCGCTTTGTCGGCGAACCGCGGGCGCTGGTGATCGCGCCCACCCGTGAGCTGGTGATGCAGATTGCTGCCGACGCCAAGGAGCTGGGCCGCTTCACCGGCCTCAAGATTGCCACCCTGATCGGCGGCATGGACTACCAGAAGCAGCTCAACCGCCTGCAGAACGACATCGTCGACCTGGTGGTGGCAACCCCGGGGCGCCTCATCGACTTTATGGGTCGCCGCGACATCTACCTGGACCGGGTGGAAATCCTGGTGCTGGACGAGGCGGACCGGATGCTGGATATGGGCTTTATTCCGCAGGTCAAGCGCATCGTGCGCGCCACCCCGCAGAAGAGCCACCGCCAGACCCTGTTGTTCAGCGCCACTTTCGACCAGGACATTATCAACCTGTCCCAGCAGTGGACCTATGAGCCGGTGCACGTGGAGATCGAGCCCGAGCACGTGGCCACTGACAGCGTGGACCAGCGGGTGTACATGTGCTCGGCGGACGAACGCTACCGGGTCATCATCAATCTGCTGAACACGCCCGAGGCGGCCAGCGTGATTGTGTTTGCCAACCGCCGCGACCAGGTCAGGCGCCTGTTCGAGCGGCTCAAGAAAGCCGGGCTACCCTGCGGCGTACTGTCGGGTGAGGTGCCGCAGAACAAGCGCACCCGCACCCTGGACGATTTCAAGCGTGGCAAGATCAAGGTGCTGGTGGCCACCGACGTGGCGGGCCGCGGCATCCACGTGGAAGGTGTCAGCCACGTGATCAACTACAATCTGCCGGAAGACCCGGAAGACTACGTGCACCGGATCGGGCGTACGGGCCGGGCCGGCGCTACCGGTGTTTCCATCAGCTTTGCGAGTGAAGACGACGCCTTTCTGCTGCCGGATATTGAACAACTGCTGGGCCACAAGCTGGACTGTGAGCACCCGCCGGAGGCGCTGCTGGCGCGCTACTGATAGCCCCCCTCTAGCGAGCGATGGCTGGAGCGTAACTCCTCACACCAGAACAGGGTGGCGCCGCACACTGCGGCGGGCACCACGAAGAAGTTCAGCAACGGCACGCCCGCCACCAGGGCGACGATGCCCCCGAACCCCAGGCTGGACAGCCGCCGCTCCCGCAATACCTCCTTGAGGTCGGCAAACGGCGTCATGTGATTGTCCATCGGGTAGTCCACGTACTGCACCGCCATCATCCAGGCCCCGAACAGGAACCACAGCAACGGGGCAACCACGTTGAAGGGTGGAATCCAGCTCACGATCAGCACGATCAACAGCAGCGGCAGGTAGTAGGCGAACTTTCTCAGCTCGCGGCCGATGGCGCGCGGAAATATCATGAAGGCCTGGGTAATAGTCTCCGGTCCCTGCACCTCCTCGCCGGTAATGACCTCTTCGGCTTTTTCCGCCAGCAGGCCGTTGAAGGGGGAGGCGATGAGTATCGCCACCGCGGTGAACAGGTAGCCGGTGGCCAGTGCCAGCGATAGGCCCACCAGCGGCCAGATCAGCCAGGTCAGCCAATCCAGCCAGCCGGGTAACCAGCCGACGATGCTCTCCATGGTGCCGTGCATCCAGGCGATGCTGTAGCCGACCAGGGCGCCGAAAATGATGACGTTCACCGTCAGGGGAATAATGATAAAGGGGCGTAGCCGCGGGTGCTTGAGCAGGCTCGCGCCGCGCATGAAATAGCCGATGCCTGCTGAAATACTGCCGTTCAAGGGCGCCAATCCGGGAAATGGGAAAAGTCCCTTATAATACGCATCACCATGAATGAAGACGAGGACATCCTGTTCCAGCAGGAAATGGCCGGAGTGAAACCGCTGGCGCGCGCCGAGCGGGTGTCACTGAAGCGCCAGGGACCCAGCGAGGACAGCGCCCGGGCTCGCCGCGATGCCGCCGCGGCGGAAGCCGATCCGGTCAACCCGCTGGCCGAGGAGGGCATCGAACCGCTGGACCCCTGGTACGTGCTGGAGTTCAAGCGCCCGGGGGTACAGAATGGCGTGTTCCGCAAGCTGAAACAGGGTCGCTATGAACCCGAGGCGCGGCTCAATCTGCACCGCATGCCGGTCAAGCAGGCGCGGCGGGAGCTGTTTGATTTCGTGGCCCAGGCCAGCGAGCTGGGCCTGCGCACGGTGATGGTGGTACACGGCAAGGGCGAGAACAGCAATGCGGAAGGTCGTCGCCAGGCCTCTGTCATCAAGGGATTCGTCAATCACTGGCTGGCGGAACTGGAGGCCGTGCAGGCCTTCCACTCGGCCCAGCCCCGCCATGGCGGCACGGGTGCGGCCTATGTGCTGCTGCGCAAGGGCGAAGAGGCCAAGCAGCGCAACCGCGAGCGGTTTCGCGGCGAGCGCAAGTACTGAGGCCTACTCCGCGCCCGCCTGCCTGAGAATATCGCCGTATTCACCTGAGCGGCGGTGCTGCTCGATGATGCTGAGCACGGTCTGGCCTTCCGGGCCACGGCTGTTGACGCTGCGGCCGTCGGTCGTGAAGAAATCCACGAACTTGGCAAAGTCTTCCGCGCGCATGCTCTGGTAGGCCTTCAGTAGCATGTGGAAGTCCTCCTCGACTTCATCGTGGGAGCGCACGTTCAGGAAGCTCTTGACGCGCTCCTCGGTCCATACTTCGTCGAGTACCTTTTCCTTGTCTTTCTTCACTATCTGTCTCTTGTCCTGCTCTTTGCTTTGCTTTGCTGTGCCGCCGCTGGTTAAGACGCTGAGTCGAGTTTGGCGGCGAGAATTTCGTTGACCAGTTTCGGGTTGGCCTGGCCTTTGGAGGCCTTCATGATCTGGCCAACGAAAAAGCCCAGCAGCTTCTTGCGCTTGCCCTCATCGGCGGCCAGGTACTGCTGCACCTGTTCCGGGTTGGCGTCGATCACCTCCGTTACCATGGCCTCCAGGGCGCCGCTATCGCTGACCTGCTTGAAGCCCTTCGCCTCAATGATGGCATCGACGCTACCGCCTTCGCTCCAGAGCAGGTCGAACACCTGTTTGGCGATCTTGCCGGAGATGCTGTTGTCGTTGATGCGCTCGATCAGGGTGGCCAGCTCGGCGGCGGGCACCGGGCAGTCTGACATCGACAGCTCGGATTTGTTCAGCGCGCCCAGTAGTTCCACCTGCACCCAGTTGGCGGCGGATTTGGCATCGCCGCAGGCGGCCACCGCCTCGAAATAGTCCGCCAGGGCGCGTTCTGCTGACAGCACTGCGGCGTCATAGCTACCCAGGGCGTACTGCGCCTCGAAGCGCTGGCGCTTGGCGACGGGTAGCTCAGGCAGCGACTCGCGCAGGGCGTCTATGTAGGCTTCGTCGATATCTACCGGCAGCAGGTCGGGCTCCGGAAAATAGCGGTAGTCGTTGGCCACCTCCTTGCTGCGCATGGAGCGGGTCTCGTTCCGATCGGCGTCATACAGCCGGGTTTCCTGCACCACGCTTCCGCCGTCTTCGAGGATGTCCATCTGGCGCTCGGTCTCGACCTGGATCGCCTTTTCGACGAAGCGGAAAGAGTTGACGTTCTTGATCTCGGTGCGGGTGCCGAACTCTGCTTCGCCGCGCGGGCGCAGGGAGATGTTCACATCGCAGCGCATGGAGCCCTCGGCCATGTTGCCATCGGAGATGCCCAGGTAGGTGATGATGGAGTGAATGGTCTTGAGGTAGGCCACCGCTTCCTCCGCGGAGCGCATCTCCGGCTCGGACACAATCTCCAGCAGGGGCGTGCCCGCCCGGTTCAGGTCGATGCCGCTCATGCCGTGAAAATCCTCGTGCAGGGATTTACCGGCATCTTCCTCCAGGTGCGCCCGGGTGACGCCGATCTCTCGGCTGCTGCCATCCGGCATCTGAATCTGTACCTGGCCGCGGCCGACGATGGGGTGGTCGAACTGGGAGATTTGGTAACCCTTTGGCAGGTCCGGGTAGAAATAGTTCTTGCGGTCGAACACCGAGCGGCGGCCGATGTCGGCCTCAATGGCCAGGCCGAACATCACCGCATAGCGCACCGCCTTCTCGTTCAGCACCGGCAGCATGCCCGGCATGGCCAGGTCCACCGCGCTGGCCTGCGAGTTGGGGCTGGCGCCAAAGCGCGTGGCGCTGCCCGAGAATATCTTGGAGTCGGTGGCCAACTGCACGTGCACTTCCAGGCCGATCACCGTTTCCCAGTAGCCGTCGCTCATAGGGTGGGCCTCCGGGTATGCCAGTCGGTGGCCTGCTGGAAGCGGTGGGCGATATTCAACAGCCGCGCCTCACTGAAATGGGGACCGATCAGCTGCAGCCCCACCGGAAGGCCGTCAGCGAAACCGGCGGGAATTGACATGCCCGGCAGGCCCGCCAGGTTCACGCCCAGGGTGTAGATGTCTTCCAGGTACATGGCTACCGGGTCGTCGGTCTTCTCGCCCAGCACCCAGGCAGGGTGGGGTGTGGTCGGACCCATGATCACATCCACGTTGTCGAAAGCGCTGAGGAAGTCCTGCTGTATCAGGCGGCGAATCTGCTGCGCCTTGCGGTAGTAGGCATCGTAGTAGCCCGCCGACAGGGCGTAGGTGCCGACCAGGATGCGTCGTTTCACCTCGGCGCCGAAGCCCTCTTCGCGGGTGCGGGTATAGAGGTCGATGAGGTCCGCTGGATCGTCACAGCGATGACCGTAGCGCACGCCGTCGTAACGGGACAGGTTGGTAGAGGCCTCCGCCGGCGCAATCACGTAGTAGGCCGGCACGGCGAGATGTGTGCGGGGCAGGGAAATTTCCACCAGTTCGGCCCCCAGGGCCTCGTACTCCGCCAGCGCCGCCCGCACCGCCGCTTCGATGCCGGGATCCAGTCCGGCGCCGAAGTACTCGCCGGGCAGGCCGATTTTCAGCCCTGTCAGGTCCGCCTCCAGGCCGCCGCTGTAGTCGTCGACCTCACGCTCTGCAGAAGTCGAGTCGGCGGGATCGAAGCCCGCCATGGCCTGCAGCAGCAGGGCGCAATCCTCCGCGGTGGCGGCCATGGGGCCGCCCTGGTCGAGGCTGGAGGCATACGCCACCATGCCCAGGCGGGACACCCGGCCATAGGTGGGCTTGAGGCCGGTAATGCCACAAAAAGCCGCCGGCTGGCGGATCGAGCCGCCGGTGTCTGTGCCGGTGGCGGCGGGCGCAAAGCCAGCCGCTACCGCGGCAGCGGAGCCGCCGGAGGAACCACCGGGCACCCGGCTTGTGTCCCAGGGATTGCGGGCCGCGCCGTAGTAGCTGTTTTCATTGGACGAACCCATGGCGAACTCGTCCAGGTTGGTCTTGCCCAACATAACGGCGCCCGCTGCGTGCAGGCGGGTTACCACAGTGGCGTCATAGGGCGGCAGGAAGTTGTCCAGCATCCGCGAGCCGCAACTGGTGCGAACGCCCGCAGTACAGAAGATATCCTTGTGCAGCAGCGGTATGCCGGTCAGCGGGCCCGCGTCCCCGGCGGCACGGCGTGCGTCGGCAGCCGCGGCGTCGGCCAGGGCCTGCTCAGCAGTGACGGTGATAACGGCATTGAGCGCGTCGTTGTGGGCCTCAATGCGGGCCAGGCAGTCGCGGGTGGCCTCCACGCTGGATAGTTCGCCGCGCTCCAGCTTTGTGCTGAGCGCCGTCAGGGTAGGAGCTGTCATTCAGTCTATGACCTTGGGAACAAGGTAGAGGTCCGCTTCGGTTACCGGGGCGATGGCCTGGAAGTCGACGTGGCGGTCCGACTCGGTCACGGCGTCTTCGCGCAGCCGCTGGCTGGCGTTCAGGGGGCTGGCCAGGGGTTCGACCCCGGCGGTATCCACAGCCTGCATCTGGTCGACCAGGTCGAGGATGCCGGTGATACGGTCGGTGAGTTCGGTGATATCAGCGGGGGCGACACGAATACGCGCCAGCTGGGCGATTTTTTCAATTTCCGCCTGGTCGACAGACATGGGCATTTAGGGGGTAAGTTTTTGAGAAATCGAAAGTTATCACATTTGTTCCTTGCCCAAAATCCCCGCGATTGGTAGAGTCGAAAGCATTAAAAACCTCGGTTATATAACAAAGCGTTGAGTCTGTTTCCCGGCTCCCTGTTTTCGGTGTTAACCGGTTCAGGAGGGCGCGCGAAAGTGCACCAGGGCGAGGTAGAGCAGGCAACAGTCGCATAGAGGTGCAGGGGTGAACAGTTTCATCGTATTCGTTCGACGCTCGTCGGCCGATTCACAAGGTAGTCAAAGTTAATGCTCAAGAATCTGCGTGGATTGTTTTCCAACGATCTGTCCATTGATCTGGGAACAGCCAATACGCTCATCTACGTCCGCGAGCAGGGCATCGTGCTCGACGAGCCCTCGGTGGTCGCCATACGTGTCCACAACGGCCAGAAGACCATCGAAGCGGTCGGCTCCGACGCCAAGCGCATGCTGGGCCGCACCCCCGGTAACATCACCGCTATCCGTCCGCTCAAGGACGGCGTAATCGCGGATTTCCAGGTCACCGAGAAGATGCTGCAGCACTTTATTTCCAAGGTGCACGAGAGCAAGTTCATCCGCCCCAGCCCGCGGGTGCTGATCTGCGTGCCCTGCCAGTCCACCCAGGTTGAGCGGCGCGCTATCCGCGAGTCTGCGCTCAGCGCCGGGGCCCGCGAGGTACGGCTGATCGAAGAGCCGATGGCAGCGGCTATCGGCGCCGGCCTGCAGGTTGGCGAGGCCACCGGGTCCATGGTCGTGGATGTGGGCGGCGGCACCACCGAAATAGCCATTATCTCGCTCAATGGCGTGGTCTACAGCGACTCCGCGCGGGTCGGCGGCGACCGCTTTGATGAGGCCATTGTCAGCCATGTGCGCCGCCGCTACGGCAGCCTGATCGGTGATTCAACCGCGGAACGCATCAAGCAGGAGGTGGGCTGCGGATTTGCCGGCTCCGAGTTACGCGAGATCGATGTACGCGGCCGCAACCTGGCTGAAGGTGTGCCGCGCAGCTTCTCGCTCAACAGCGACGAAATCCTCGAAGCCCTGCAGGAACCGCTGGCGCAGATTGTCCAGGCGGTGAAGTCGGCGCTGGAACAGTCGCCACCGGAACTGGCGGCGGATATTGCCGAGAGCGGCATAGTGCTGACCGGCGGTGGCGCGCTCTTGCGCGACCTGGACCGCCTGATCTCCGACGAGACGGGATTGCCCGTTATCGTCGCCGAAGATCCGCTGACGTGTGTGGCGCGCGGTGGCGGCCTGGCCATGGAGATGATGGACCGGCACACCATCGACCTGCTCTCAACCGAGTAGCGCGGCGCTCCTGCCGACGGATTCTGAGCGCGAGGAGCCCCTATCAAACCCCTCTTCATCAAGGAGCCTTCGCCTGGAGCCCGCCTGTTTCTGGCGGGTGTGCTGGCGGCGTTGCTGATTACCGCGGATATGCAGCTCAACCGCATGGCGGCCACCCGGGCGCTGGTTTCGGCGGTGACTTTTCCGTTTTACTGGGTTTCTGACCTGCCGGCGCGATTTGCCGACTGGGGCGAGGAAAACGTGCAGAGCCGCTCCCGCCTGGTGGATGACAACCAACGCCTGCGCTCGGAAGCCCTGTTGCTGGAGGCCCAGGTGCAGCAGATGGCGGCACTGCGGGCCGAAAACGTGCGCCTGCGCGCGCTGCTCAATTCCTCGGCGCTGCTGCAGGACGACGTGCTGGTAGCGGAACTGGTAGGTATCTCGCCGGACCCGGCCCGGCATCTTGTAGTGCTGGACAAGGGCAGCCGCGATGAAGTGTTTGACGGCCAGCCGCTGATCGATGCCAACGGCCTCATGGGCCAGGTGATCGAGGTGGCGCCCAACAGTTCGCGGGTGCTGCTGATTACCGATGCCACCCATGCACTGCCGGTACAGGTGAATCGCAACGGCGTGCGCGCCATCGCCGAGGGCATCGGGCGACTGGACCGGCTCGCCCTGCGCCACGTGGCCAGTACCGAGGACATCGCCGTCGGAGACCTGCTGGTGAGTTCCGGCCTGGGCGGCCGCTTCCCCGAAGGCTATCCGGTGGCCACAGTCACTGAGGTGGAAATCGATCCTGGCCAGGCCTTTGCACGGGTGACGGCTAAGCCCAGCGCGGCGCTCAATCGCAGCCGTCACGTTTTGCTGGTGTTTACTCGCCGCGACGAGGCGGAGGAGTAGGCGGTTATGCAGCAACCCGCCCAGGGTGCCTGGGTCATTGCCCTCAGCTTTGCCGTGGCTTTTGTACTGGCGGCCTATCCGTTGCCCACGGGGCTGCGCTGGGCGCGCCCCGAGTGGGTCACCCTGGTGCTGATTTACTGGACCATTGCCCTGCCACAGCGCGTGGGCATTGTGGTGGCCTTCTGTGTCGGCCTGTTGCTGGACCTGCTGGAGGGCTCGCTGCTGGGGCAGAACGCCCTGTCCCTGTCGGTGGTGACCTACCTGGCCCTGGTGCTGTACCAGCGCCTGCGTGTGTTCAATATGCTGCAGCAGGCCTCGGTGATTTTTGTGATGGTGGGCATCAATCAGTTGGTGTCGCAGTGGATACAGAACCTGACCGGCGTCGGTGCCGTGAGCCTTTTGTTTTTGCTGCCAGCCTTTCTCAGCGCGCTGCTATGGCCCGCGGTGCTGACCGTGCTGCGCAGCCTGCGGCGCCGCTTCGAGGTGGCCTGAACCCATGTCTGATCTGGTCCTGGCCTCACAGTCACCGCGCCGCGCGGCCCTGCTGCAACAGCTGGGCGCCAGTTTTACCCAACAGCCCGCCGACATTGACGAACGCCAGTTGTCCGGTGAGCCGGTAGAGGACTATGTGGCGCGCCTGGCCTGGGAAAAGTCCGCCGCTGTGCAGTCGAAGGTTGGGAACAACGTGGCGGTGCTGGCGGCAGACACGTCTGTGATCCTGGACGGCCATGTGTTGGGGAAACCGGAGGATCACTTCGATGCCCTCGCCATGCTGGCCAGGCTCAGCGGTCGCGAGCACCAGGTACTCACCGCTGTTTGCGTGCGCCTCGGTGCCCAGGTGGAGGAGGCGCTGAGTGATAGCCGCGTGCAGTTTCGCAGCCTCGACCGCGAGCAGTGCGAGGCCTACCTGCTCACCGATGAACCCTGGGACAAAGCCGGCGCTTACGGCATCCAGGGCCTGGCCGGCGCTTTTGTCGAGTCGCTGTCCGGCAGCTACAGCGGCATCGTCGGCCTGCCCCTGGCGGAAACCTGGGACTTGCTGAGGCGCGTGGGTGTCCCCACGGCACTGGATGGCAGCGGTGATGGCGATGAGTGAAGAGCTGCTGGTGAACGTCTCTCCCCTGGAAACCCGGGTTGCCGTGGTGGACCACGGCGTGCTTCAGGATATCCATATCGAGCGCGCAGCCACCCGCGGCATTGTCGGCAATATCTACCTCGGCAAGGTGGTGCGGGTCCTGCCGGGCATGCAGGCAGCATTCCTGGATA
>JANQLM010000022.1 GCA_028280635.1 Halieaceae bacterium
GCTTGCTGTCCTGGTCGCCGCGCCGACTTGTACCCGCCTGCACGACGCGGGCGTTGATGCCGCGCAGATGCAGCGCCTTCCCGGTGTCAGAATTCCCGAACCGCAGCGCGTCGTCACCAAAGCGTTCGCGGAACTTGCGGCAGCCGAGATGGGGTTGATCGGTCACCTCGACCAGGGCCGAGCCGATCGCGAGCCGGGTGCCCGGCGGCAAGTTGTCTTCGCTGAGGTCCAGGTCGACGTAGAGCTGGTCCCCGGCCAGTGGCCAGCGCTCTTCGGAGCCTGCAATCAGTGTGATCACCCTGGCATTCATGATATTGAGCTGCATGTCGGGGTGAGCGCTGCCGTCTTCGGTACGGGACGAGCCGCGGCTTAGCCAATTGTCGCCCACCAGGCCGCGCTCGGTACAGAGTTCGGCTTCCGCCAGAACCTCGCGTTCGTTGCCGACCGGGCGCCTGACTACCATCCGCAATTCACCGGAGTCCGCAGGAGCTGCGCGGATGTGCGCCAGACCCGCTTCCAGTTGTGTCGTGGTGCTGTGTTCCATGCTGTCTCTCCCTTCAGGCGGTGAAGCGCTGTAATCCGATAAAGCCAGTGTTAAAGTCCGACCGCGTGCCGGTGACCCGGTCGATGAGCAGTTCACCCAGCGCTGGCGCCAGTTTAAAACCGTGGCCGGACAGGCCCGCTGCGAATGCCACCCGTTCGCTGCCGGGATAGTTGTCGACAATAAAGTCCGCGTCTGGCGTCATGGTGTAGAAGCAGGTGGCGTGATCGAGACGGGCGGGCTTTACTCCGGGTAGGTGATCGGCGACGAAAGCGTCAATGTGTCGGTCGTCATTGGGGTCCTGTTCGCGACTGGCGCACAGTGGATCATCGATGCGCTCACCGCCGCTGTGCTCCGCCAGCTTGAGGCGCCCGCCCTGGGCCGGGAACCCGTAGAACTGGCCGTGAGCTAGCTCGATATAGAATCCGTGCCGGTAGCGCGGGTCTTCGCATTCGAACCAATGCAGGTGCTTGCGGGTCACCGTCAGTGGCAGGTCCAGCGCGGCCAGCAACTGGCTGCTCCAGGCACCGCCGGCGATCACCAGCCGGTCGGTGGAATAGGCGGCCCTGTCGGTTGAGACCTGGACCCCAGCGTCCCGTTCCCGCCAGCCCTCGATCGTCTCACCCCAGCGATGCTCGGCGCCGTGATTCAGTGCCGCCGCCAGGTGCGCACGTACGCATGATTCCACCGGCAGCCAGCCGGCGTCGGGTTCAAACACGGCGCTAGCGCCTTCCGGGATCACATACTGTGGGAAATCCTTCGGTTCGGCTTTCTCCACGACCAGGCCGTGCTGCTCAGCGGAGGCCAGCACGCCGCGAATGGTATCGCTCTCGGCGGGGCCGGCGTAGAGAATGCCGCTACGGGTCAGCAGCGAAGGGTCCAGCGCGTCCCACAGTTCATAACTGCGGCGCAACAGCGGCACGTAGTCGGGATGTTCGAAATAGGAAAGCCGAATCAGGCGCGACTCACCGTGGGAGCTGCCGCGGTCGTGGGCGGGCGGGAAGCGGTCCAGGCCCAGGCAGCGCAGGCCGCGGCTGGCGGCATGGTACAGGGCGGCGCTACCGATGCCGCCGGTGCCCAGTACGATAAGGTCGTAGTGGGCCATGCCCGGGTTCAGGCGGCCCGGGCTGCGTGAACCAGGTCGAAGGCGTCCTCACGCAGGTGGCCAGCGCTGATCTCGTCCTGGAGTTGGGCCTCGCTGATCTCGCCGGCGTCCAGGCACTCCTTCACCAGGCCAAAGAAGAAAGCTTCCTGGGCCGGGTCGGGATGCTGGGCATAGGTGCCGGCGAACTTATAGTCACCGAACAGGGCGCGGCGGGCGCGGCGCAGCCAGTGGCGGGGCGGAAATAGCTGGAAGGTGTCGGCCGGGCGGTAGTCAATCCTGAGGCCGGTTTTCCAGGGCTGGGTCTTGCGCTTGGTGTTGTGCAGTAACTTGGTGTCCGCCGTGAGATTATCGAAGTCGTTCCACTCGTTTTCCAGCACGCCGATGGTGGCCGGGTCTTCCAGCTTGAGGGAAACCCAGTCCATGTAGTCGCGCCGTACGTCGGGTTCGAACATCTCTTCGAAGTTCTCTTCGAACTGCCAGTGGCGAAGCTTTGCGCAGTCCAGCAGCATCACGCTGGACGCCCAGGCGCCCTTGCGGCCCTTGCGACCCGACTTGGGCCGGCACATGATGGCCTTGCCGTCCATATCGCGGTCCAGCAGCTCCTGCACATCGGCAAGGGCAAATATATCCGGGTCCATCACCACGGCGCGGCCCTGGTAGCCCATCAGCTGGGGCGGAGCGAAGCGCAGTGGGGTGAAGGACTGCAGGTCCTCGTTGACCCAGGGGCGCATCTCCCCGTCGCGGCGGTAGCGCTTGCCCTCGTGTTCCGCCATGCAGGGGAAATCCCTGACTTCGATAAACTTCACGTCGAAGGCGTCAGGGTTGTGGGCGTTCTTCTTCAGGGAGAAGCGGCTCACCAGCGCCCCGAGCATCTGCTTGTGGTTGGTGTGAATAAATACCGTGGGTTTCATTGTTTCCGGCAGTTCAAAGCTTGGGATAGTCTAGCCCCATGAGCGAACACGAGCCAAACATCTGGTGCTTGCTGGGCAGGAAGGCGGGCGATAATACACAGGTGCGCGCCCTCGCAGAAGCCCTGGGTGTCAGATTCACGGAAAAACAGATTCTCGCCCGCGCGTATGAACTGCTGCCGCACCTGCTGCTGCGCGTCACGCTTGCCGGCATAGACCGCGGCGCTTCCAGCGAGCTGGGGCCGCCCTGGCCGGACCTGGTGATCACCGCCGGCCGCCGCAATGAACCGGTGGCGCGCTGGATCCGGCGCCAGTCCGGCGGCCACACCCGGCTGGTACACATCGGCAGGCCCTGGGCACCGCTGGAGACCTGGGACCTGGTGGTCACCACCCCCCAGTACTTCCTGCCCCGGCAGCCCAACATCCTGCACAATCGCCTGCCGCTGCACCGACGCCTGGAGGGCGAGGTGCCCGATCACTGGCGCGGACGTTTCGAGTCAGTGCCCCGACCGCTGATCGCGTTGCTGGTGGGTGGTGATAGCGGCAAGTTCGTCATGACCGATGACAAGGGACGACGGCTGGGACAACTGGCGGGCGGGCTGGCACAGCGAGCCGGCGGCTCCCTGGTATGTGTCGCCAGCCCGCGCACACCGGCTTCGGCCTTCGCGGCGCTGGCCGCCGGTGCCGGTGATGCGGCCCATTGCTTTCCCTGGGGTGGTGAAAACCCCTACCAGGCACTGTTGGCCCTGGCGGATGCTTTCGTGGTGACCGGTGAGTCCATGTCCATGCTGGCGGAGGCCGCCGACAGCGGCAAACCGTTGTTTATCTTTGACATGGCGGATACGGACCCGCACTGGTGGCAGCAGGCTCACAACTATCGCTACAAGCCGCTGAGCCACAGGATGGCGATGCGCTTTGGCCCGCGGCGCATGCGCCGCGATGTCGGGCGAATCCAGGACGCCCTGGTGGAAGCGGGCCGGGCCATTTGGCTAACCGAAACGTCGGAACTCTCGGCGAACGGCACTCCGACAGCCCAGTGTGAAAGCAGCGCCGAGCTGTTGCGCTCGGCGCAGGCGGTCAGGCGGCTTCTGCCACCGCGCTGAGGGGGTGCCGTGAGGGCGGCGGCAGGTCCGGGGTGCGCGCCAGTACCTCGAAGGCGTCGTGGCGGACGTGGTTCTGCGCCATCTCCTTGCGGATGAACTCCTCGCTGATCTTGCCCTGCTCGATGCACTCCTTGAGCAGGCCAAAGAAGAAGTTCTCCTGATTCTGGTCCGGGTGCTGTTTGTAGTTGCCCAGAAAGGCGTATTCACCGAACAGCTTACGGCGCGCGCGCATGATCCAGGCCGCCGGCGGGAACAGCCGGAAGCGCTCCGCAGGGCGCCAGTCTGTGGGCAGGCCGGTTTTCCAGGGCTGGGTCTTGCGGCGGGTGGTGTGCAGCATCTTGGTATCGGTGGTGAACTTGTCGAAGTCGTTCCACTCGGCCTCGAAGAAATCGATGCTGTCGCGGTCTTCTTCCTTGAGGCAGACCCAGGGCTGGTAGTCCTGGGTGAAATCAAACATGGCGCGGAACTTGGCTTCCGCATCCCAGTGGGTCAGCCTGGCACAGTCCAGCAGCATCACGCTGGAGGCCATGCAGCGGTCAACCAGTCCCTTGGGCCCGGAGCGCATGCGGCACATGATGGCCTTGCCCTGCATGTCGCGGCTCAGCAGTTCCCAGATGTCGACAGCGGCGAAAATATCCGGATCGATGACCACCGCGCGGCCTTCGTAACCCATGAGGCCCGGGGGCATGAAACGGGTGGGGGTGAAGGACTGCAGGTCGTCGTTCAGCCAGGTGCGCTTAACGCCGTCGCGCAGGTACTCCTTGCCTTCGAATTCTGCGAAGAAGGGGTAGTCGCGGCTGTCCATGATCTGGACATCGAACTTGTCATTGTTGGTGGAGTAACGGCGCAGGGCGTGTTCGGCAACAATGGCGCCGGTGATCTGCTTGTGGTTGGTCTGGATGAATACGCAGGCTTTCATAAACGCTTGGCAGGGGTGTTGATAGGCGCGCAACTATAAAGCAAAGCGCCCCCATTTTCTATGTGGGGAGGCCTGCTATGAGTGTGAATATCAGCGCCGCTATCAGCGTGAGTAGTAGTTGATACTGCGCCCGGTGAGGGAGGTGTACAGCACCCCGAAAGCCTTGGCCATGCGATACAGGTTGTGCATCAGCATGCCCTTGGAAAACACCGAAAAGGGGAGCAAAAACAATGACATAAGAATTTTGCTAAGGGAGGTGGCCAGCAGCTTCAGGGCCCGTATGCCGGTACCGTGGGCGCGCGCCATGCTGACCTGGGAGCAGCCGTTCTTGAAACCGCGCATGAGCAGGCCACGGGCGGTATAACGCTCCGGCTCGTGGTTGCGGTGAATCACCGACATATCTGCCGAGGCCAGGCTCGCCCCCAGTTCGTGGGCGCGAATGAAGAAGTCCTTGTCCTCGCCACCGCTGAAGCGGAAGGTGTGATTGAACACCGGGCCGACGGTGGCGACACGCTCGAGGATGCTGCGGCCCACCAGTGCGTTGCAGGTGGAGGCGCAGCCCGGCAGGCCATAGCGGCCGCCCTTGTTCTCATGCTTGGCCTTGACCGGCGAACGGAAGATCCCCGATTCCCTGGCCCACTGGGGCATGAAGGAGTCTAGCACCCAGGTGCCAAACACGAGGTCGGCGCCGGTGACGGCCTGGCGGTCCAGCAACTGGATAAGCCAGTCTGACTGGGGCTGGTCGTCATCGTCGATAAACGCCAGGAAGTCAGCGCCCCGTTCCAGCGCCACCTGCACTCCGCGATTGCGTGCATAGGTAATGCCGGAGCGTGGCTCGGTCACGTAGTGAATCGAGATCGGCAGGCGCGGCGCGGCACGCTGGCAGATGGCTTCGGTTTCCGGGTTGGGGTTGTTGTCAACGACGATCAGCTCCACCGAGCTGGGGTTATAGCCGCTGAGGTCAATATCCTGTAGTGCAACGAGCAAGCGCATCAGCCCCTGGGAGCGGCTGTGCGTGCAGACGCAGATGGCGACCCGCAGGTCGATGATGGCACTGACTGTCATGCTGTGTTGCTACTTGAAAATACCGCGGCGGTAGAGGCCCCAGAAAAAGCCCCACATGAATACCAGTGGACGCCGCCGCACGCGCTCGGGGATTTCAATAGGCTCTCCCGAGTGGCGCTCCAGCTTCCATGCGATATAGTCGAGTCCCCCCTCGAACGTAAACAGTGCTTTCACCAGACGCAGCACTGAAAGTGTCTTTCCCTGTACCACCCGCAGGCGCCATGCCCAGCCTGCCGTCATCCTGACGTGTGTGGGTATGTCGCTCCTATAGCGCTCATCATACACATGAAAGGGGAAAACAAGCGAATCGGCGTGGAACTCTGTGACAGCTTGATAGAAATCGGCCGAGGCCAGCACCAGTTCCCGGGCGCGGCCGCTACGCTCCGTGCGCAGCTCCGTGCTGTAGCTCAATCCCAGGGCGCCCTCCCACAGATCTGCCAGGGAGCCTTCCCCGGGCAGTGCGGGCAGCGCCCGGTGCAGCAGCGTATAAGCCGCGTCCAGCAGGCAGTCCTCTACCTGCTCCCGGGACTGCGGGTTGTGGCTCCAGGCAATGCGGGTGGGTTGTGCGAAGCGCCCCCAGATGTAGGACTGGAACCAGGCGCGACTGCAGCCGTGGCGGAAGTCCGCCAGCGAGATCACCGTCACCTTGCTGCGCAGCACCCGGTTTTCCCAGGCCTGCTCGGCGTAGAACACGTTGGGGGGCAGCAGCCGGTTGGCCAGGGCCAACGCGCCGGGGCCGTAAGCCAGGGGGTAGTCGTCACAGAGCAGATAGAGATCCAGCAGGCCATCGAAAATGTCGCCGCTGCGCAGGCAGGAGCCGTACACGAGCACCGCTGTGATCGCGTCATTGTGGCGCCGGCGCAGGTCGCTGACCAGCTCACCCAGGGCCGGATGACTCTCGGTATCCGGGCCGCTGACAGGGGGGTAATTGCTCATGGTCTGATAAACGTCAGCGGCGCGGTCGCGCTGATCCCCAACTGGCCATGCACGGGCAGGATTTCACCGTCGAGGTTCACCTCGCCCTCCATCCACAATTGCACCGAATCGGCATTGTGACTGAAGTAGCCCTGGGCGGGTACCGCGTTGCGGCTGGGTTTGCCGCGCGCGATGCTCGCAAAGGTGCGGGCGAAGCGGCTACAGCCCTGTTCCATCAGCGTCAGGCGCAGTGCGCCGGGTCCTGTGCCCCAGAACGGGCGCATACCAAAGGCCAGTCTTTCCAGGGTGCTGACTGCCAGTATCAGTGCCGCGTGGTCCGCCCGCGGTTGCCCGTCCAGGCTCAGGCCGATGCGCTGGTCGCCGGTAAACTCCGGCTGCCCGCGCACCACGCCCCACACGGTGCGCAGGGTGCCCAGCGCCAGGCTGAAATCATCGCGCAGACCGCGGGAGTGGATTTCACGATGGGCGTACTCGGTGCCCTGGATGACGGCACCGGCGCCCATGAACATGCCAAAGTGGCGTTGCTCGCCGATGTCGAGGCGCAGCAGCCGCCGCTGCCGGGGTGTCGCGGAGAGAGTGCGCGGCCCCGCGCACCATTCACAGAAGCGATCCACTGCCTTCGCCAGGGAGCCGCGCAGGCCAACATCCCCGGCGTTCATGTTGGCGGTGCCGCCTGGCAGCAGCACCACCGCAGGGGGAGTGGCGAAGAACTGACCTTCCAGCATCTGCCCGAGCAGCGCGGAGTTGGTGCCGTCACCACCGTTGATGCCTAACACTTCGATACCCAGCTCAGCCAGGGTGGTTAGCGCTGACGGAATTTCCTCGGCGCTGTGGGTCACTATGTGGTGAATCGACGGCGTGGCGTCAATACGCTGGCGAAACTGCTCGAACTGGTCGCGGTTGTGGCCGCTGGCGGGGTTGCTGACCAGTCCCACCGGCGTGCCTGCAGTGAAGCGGGTCACGGTGTTGGTTCCCGCAACTCCACGGATTTCAGGGTCAGCGCAACGAAACCCAAGCGGGGAGCCTTGCCCCGCACCTGCAGCGGCAGGCCGGTCTCGCGGTCGAAGGCTACCAGCAGTTCGCCGGACAGGCCCAGCAAGCTGAAGTCGGGCTTGTCGGCGGCGGGCTGCAGGCGCTGTGCCGTGACCTTCAGCAGGTTCACCTCCCGATGCCGGGTACCAAAGCCGGCGAGCTTCGGGTCCACCTCCACCAGGTCTTCGCCCGCGGATTCGGCACTGACCCGGTACAGGTTGAGGTCGGTGTTGACCAGGAAGCTCTGGCTGTCTGCGCCGGGCCTGAGTAGGGCAATCAACAGCAGGGGATCGGTCACCCGCGGCTCGCCCTCGGGGTAATCGATCTGGCGCCGGCTGGTCAGCCGCCACTCGCCGCTGGCATCCGGTTCCAGCCGCTCACGGGTAATCCCTTTCAAGCCGTAGCGCCACTGCTTGCGGCGCCGGTCACTGCCCTCGCTGAAGCGCCGTCGTTCCAGCAGGCTGCCATCCGGGCGAGCGCTGAGACTGATGCGCTCGCGGTTGTTGGCCACGCTGTTGCTGGCTTCCAGGCACCAGGCGGCCGGGGATTCCGGGCAGGCATCGAGCTCCAACTGCGAGCGCGCCGTCGCCCAGAACGCCTTTTCCTCGAACACCAGGGAGCGCCACTCCGGCAGCGAGGATTCCGTCAAGCCTTCGGCAGCGGCGACCAGCGGCAGGCCTAGCAGCAGTGTCAGCGCCAGGTATTTCATTCGGTGCTCCCGCGCTGAAAAGGCAGCCTGTGACCGTCCCGGTAGGGATAGGCCGCGGCCACCAGGGCAATGGGCAGCCACAGGTACAGCCACATTTCCTTGGGGTGCACGAACAGGCGATCGAAATCCATGAATATGCAGGTCATACCGTATAAGAGTAGCGCGAGGTAGAGTCGTTCCCCGCGGCTTTTGAACAAACCCACCGCCTGTACCAGTGCTGTGCCGAGCAGCGCCAGCAGCAGCACCAGTCCCACCAGGCCGCCGTCGCGCAGGGTGGCGAGGTAGCTGTTGTGGGCGTGGTTGAATACCCGGCCATAGGCGCTGACATGGGGATCCGCCAGGTAGCCGTGCCCGAGCAACCAGTGGCCGGGCATATCGGCCAGTACCTGCTGCCAGATGCCGGGCCGAAAAGAAAAGCTCAGGACCCGGCTTGCCCATTCCCCCGGGTTGCTGGCCAACAGGCCCAGGCTCGCCACCCCCGCCGCCACTGCCGGCAGCAGTGCCCGCCAGCCCAGCAACACCAGCAAACCCACACAGACACCGGCCAGGGCCGTGCGGGACTGGGTCAGCAGCACCAGCGCACCCAACACCAGGGCCAGGCCGACGTAGGCCCAGCGGCGGGGCCGGTCGTGGATAGCCAACTTCACGCTCAGCACCAGGAACAGGCCATAGGCGGCACCGGCCTTGTTTTGGTGGTGCATCACGCCCAGGGGTTCCAGGCGGGCGCTGGGAAAAGGGTGCTGGGCGTACCAGCTGACAATCGATACCAGGGCTGCAGCCGCTGCCAGCCAGGGCAACCAGCGTCCATAGCTGTCGACCTGTTCGGCCCTGGTGACCCACAAGTAGCCGCTGATCATAACGAAGGACAGCAGGTTGATGCTCAACCACAGCTGCCAGCCGGCGGCGGTTGCACTGAAGTTTGCCGACCAGGCCAGGCTCAGCATCATCCAGCCTGTGTAAGCCAGTAGCAGGGCCAACAGGTGGTTGCCCCGGTAAAAGCGGTAGAGCTCGCGCCACAGCAGGAGAACCGCGGGAAACACCAACAGGTAATAGAGACGGCGGTGCCCGGAGGCCATGGGCAGCAGGAAATAGCCGGCAATGAACAGGCTGTACAGGTACAGCATGCCACGCTCGAGCAGGAATCCTCGAATTTGCCTGATTTCCATTGAGATCAATAACTTGGGGCCGGCGAAAGGCGGCAAAAATACCACAGAATCTTGTGCATGGACCACGCATCCTTTACCCTGCGCGTTTTTTAACCTGCCCGGTTCCGGGGACAATACATGCACGCTGTTATCAAGCGACTGATCAAGTGGCTGGTCCGCGCGATCAAGAAATTCCTGCCCGAAGAACAGGGCCACAAGCTGGAGCGCTGGCGCCGCGGCCGCGAGGAATTCTGGAAGTACAAGCAATGTGATTACATCTTTGCCTCCTATGGCAAGAGCGGCCGCACCTGGGTGCGGGTGATGATCTCCCGCTACTACCAGCTGGTGTACAAATTGCCCGACAACATCCTGATGGGCTTCGACAACTACCAGCGCCTCAACCGCGATATACCGAAGATTTTCTTCACCCACGATAACTACCTGCGCCAGTTCACCGGCAACCTGGACTCCAAGCGCGACTTTTACGACAAAAAGACGGTGCTGCTGGTCCGCGATCCGCGCGATGTGGCGGTGTCACAGTTCTTCCAATGGAAGTTCCGCATGCGCCCGGACAAGAAGTCCATGAACAACTACCCGGAGCACGATGCGGATATCTCCGTGTACGACTTCGTCAAGCACCAGGGACAGGGCCTTAATCACATCATTGACTTCATGAACGCCTGGGCCACTGAACTCGATAAGATCGAGAACCTGCTGGTGGTGCGCTACGAAGACCTGCGCGCCGACGCCGCCACCGAAATGGCGCGGGTGGTGGACTTTCTGGGCATGGAGCCCAACCGCGAGTACCTGGAAGACATGGCGGAGTTCGCCTCGGTGGAAAACCTGCGCAAGAAAGAACAGGAAAACTACTTCTGGCGCAGCGGATCCCGGGTACAGGCCAAGGATGTCAACGACCCCAACACCTACAAGGTGCGCAAGGCCAAGGTGGGGGGCTTCCGGGACTACTTTGACGATGATCAAGTGGCGGAACTGAGCGCCATGGTAGATTCGCGCCTGCTTCCGGTGTTCGGCTATACCAGCGCCGAACAGCAGTCGACGGCGGCACAAGCGAGCGAATCCTGATATGGAAAAATGCGTCTTTATACACACCAACGAACGCCAGTGGCTGGGCGCGCTGGTGGCCGAGTATTCCTTCAAGCGCAATTCCCGCAACCCCGACGCTTTCGATGTGCGCTTTATCCACACCCGTGACCACGCCTTCCTCGCGGACAAGGAAGGCAGGACCTTCCTGCGCGGTGGCACCACCCGTGACTGGCGCATGGATGACCTCCAGTCTTTCACACCGTTGCGCTTTCTGCCGCCCAAGCTGATGAATTTCAGCGGCCGTGCCGTGGTCACCGACCCGGACGTGTTCGCGGTGGGCGATATCAACGAACTGCTGGATCGCGACATGCAGAGCAAGGCCGTGCTGGGTCGCCACCGCTCCGCGAAAGAGGGCAAGGCCTACCAGGTGGCCACCAGCGTCATGCTGATGGACTGCGCGAAGCTTTCACACTGGGATGTGGAAGCGGACTTCGACGCCCTGTTCCGCTTTGAGAAGGACTATAAGGAGTGGATGGTGCTCGCCTATGAGAACCCGGAGCACATCGGCTACCTGGAAGACTGTTGGAACGACTTCGACCACCTGGGGCCGGAGACCCGCTTGCTGCACAACACCAAGCGCCGCACCCAGCCCTGGAAAACCGGCCTGCCGGTGGATTACACGCCGGCGGACAAATTCAAGGACAAGCCGCTGCTGGCCTCCCTCAACCGCCTGCGTGCCAAGCTGTTCGGCGAGTACGGCCTGCTGGGGCACTACCATCCACACCCGGACAGCAATCAGGAAGCTTTTTTCTTTGGTCTGCTCAAGGAGTGCCTCGAGAATGGTCATGTCAGCGAAGCCCTGGTGCGGGATGAGATGGCGAAGAACCACGTGCGCCACGACGCTTTCGAGGTGCTGGAGCGCACCCCGCCGCTGACCGAGCAGCCTGCTCTGGCGGCCTGAGGCGCCCGGGCTGTCGACGAGGATTATCTGTAATGAAGTACCTGGATATCGAGAAACTCCGTGCACTGGGCCGTGAGGAGTTCATGGCCACCAGGCCCTATCCGTTCTACAACACCGAAGGCATGCTGACTGAGCAGGGTTTCCAGGACCTGTTGCACAATATGCCGCCGCTGGAGTCTTTCGGCGAGATTTTCGGCAAGGAGCGCCGCGCCGGCCAGGCCCCCCATGATCGCTACTCGCTGGAGTACACCCCGGATACCGAAGTGCCGCTGCCCTGGAAGGAGTTCATTGGCGAGCTGTGCAGCGACGACTACCGCCGGGAGATCGAGCGCCTGCTGGGCGCTAAAAAAGCCGAGTTCCGCTTTCACTGGCACTACACGCCCACCGGTCGCGACGTGTCGCCGCACTGTGACGCCCGCCGTGAGCACGGTTCGCACCTGTTCTACTTCAACTCCGAGGAGGACTGGCAGCCGGAGTGGGGCGGTTCCACCCTGGTGCTGGACGACGGTGGCCGCCTGAGCTATGACTCGGCACCGGCGCTGGAGGAATTCGACGCGGTGCACGAGATGGATTCCATCGGCAACTACAGTGCCCTGATGCTGCGCACCGACCACGCCTGGCACGCGGTGCGGCCGATAAACTGTCCAGAAGACCGGCTGCGGCGTATCTTTATTGTGGTGGTGAATCCCGACAACCTGTTCTGGAAGGTGCGTGATCGCATCGTCGGCAAGCAGATCCAGCGCTTCTGAGCGGCTTGTCTGAACAGCCTGGGCCCAGCCAGGCCCATCTCTGGCTTTGTTCCCTGGAGGCGGCGTCTGCCCTGGACGCTTCGGTGCTGAACGCCAGGGAAGCGGCGCGCCGACCCGAGGCCGCGCTGGGCCGGGTGTGGCAGCGCCACCTGCTGTCACTCTATGGCGCCGTGGCCCCCGCTGACTGGCAGTTTGAGACCGGCCGCCACGGTAAACCCCGTCTGACGCCACCGCAATCGCTGGAGTTCAATCTCAGCCACTCCGGCGACTGGCTGGTGATGGCTATTGCCAAGGAGGTGCCGCTTGGGGTCGACATCCAGCAGTTGGACCGCCAGCGCCGGATCGACCGCCTGGCCCGGCGCTACTTCTCGGGCCCGGAAGTCGAGTTGTTGTCCGACTTGGACGGGGATGATTATTTGCGGCATTTCTATCGCCTCTGGACCCTCAAGGAAGCATGGACCAAGGCCCATGGCGGCGCGCTGCCCACGGCGCTGGGTGAAGTAGGCTACCGGCTGGACGGGAAGGAACTGCGATGCCTGGCTCCCGGCGCAAGCGCGGGCAGCAGCCAGTGGCTGGCGGAGCTGCACGGCTACAGCCTGGCCTTCTGCGGCCTGCGGCGCGGGCTGGCATTACAGTGTCGGGAGTGGCTGGCATCCGGGCAATCCAGGCCCTGCGAGCCGGTTGTGGTGGCCAGCGACGGGGTGGAGTTGAGGGCGGAGTAAGTGTGGCGTAAGCCAGTGAATTCCTGAGAAAAACTCCCCGGAATAGGCTTGAAATGGCCGGGGGCGGACTGTAGAATTCGCGCTCTCGAAAATGGAGGCCTCCCAGAGGCAGATTGGAATGAAAACTTACAGCGCAAAAGCAGAAGACGTGCAGCGCGACTGGTTCGTGGTCGATGCCTCGGAAAAGACCCTGGGCCGCCTCGCCAGCGAGATCGCGCACCGCCTGCGCGGCAAGCACAAGCCTGAATACACCCCCCACGTTGACACCGGCGACTACATCGTCGTGATCAACGCCGAAAAGATCAAGGTCACGGGCGCCAAGGCCACTGACAAGATGTATCACCACCACACCGGTTACCCGGGTGGTCTGAAGAGCATGTCTTTCGAGAAGCTGATCGACAAGGCGCCGGAGCGTGTACTCCAGGGTGCCGTCAAGGGCATGCTGCCGCGCAACCCGCTGGGTCGTGCGATGTTCAAGAAACTGAAAGTCTACGCTGGCGCCGAGCATCCTCACACGGCTCAGCAGCCCCAGCCCCTGAATATCTAAGGTCTATTTATGTCAGCGACTCAATACTACGGCACCGGCCGCCGCAAGACTTCCACGGCGCGGGTGTTCCTGAAGAGCGGTGGTGGCAATATCACCGTGAACAGCAAGCCCCTGGACCAGTACTTCGGCCGTGAAGTGGCCCGCATGATCGTGCGCCAGCCGCTGCAGCTCACCGAGACCGAAGACAAGTTCGATATCAACGTGACGGTCGCCGGTGGCGGCAGCTTCGGCCAGGCCGGTGCCATTCGCCACGGCATTACCCGTGCCCTGATGGAGTACGATGACTCCCTGCGTGGCACCCTGCGCGGCGCCGGTTTCGTGACCCGCGACGCCCGAGCGGTTGAGCGTAAGAAGGTCGGCCTGCGCAAGGCGCGCAAGCGTCCGCAGTTCTCCAAGCGTTAAGCGCAGCGCTTCTCGAGCTTGTTACTCCGAAAATGCCCGGGCCGTTCGCGGTTCGGGCATTTTTTCTGTCCGCGTCTTGCCCAAGAAATCCCAGAAAATACCGGCACTTAGGTGCTTTTCCTTGTCAGAGCAGGGCAAAGTCATT
This sequence comes from Halieaceae bacterium, assembly GCA_028280635.1. GTDB lineage: Bacteria > Pseudomonadota > Gammaproteobacteria > Pseudomonadales > Halieaceae > JANQIO01. The sequence continues at coordinate 14,034 of JANQLM010000022.1, forward strand.
ACCATTTGCACCGGTTTAATTTCGTCCCCCCTCACGCCTCCGGGAAATCCAGGCTTCGTCTTGGGCAGGTTGTTGAAAAATGGCCTCCCGCAAGTCCTCGGTAAAGCCCCTGCCGTATAAGGCCATGGGCGTGAATGCAACTACGGGAGAGCTACATGAGCAGTGATACTGTGAACACTGGCCGCCGCCGGTTCCTGACCACCGCCACCAGCGCGGTCGGCGTGGCTGGCGTTGTTGGTATAGCGGTGCCCTTCGTCGGTTCCTGGAACCCCAGTGCCAAAGCCGAAGCGGCCGGTGCCCCGGTCAAGTTCGATATCAGCAAGATTGAAGAAGGCCAGATGACCGTTGTCGAATGGCGCGGCAAGCCGGTCTACGTCCTGCGCCGGACCGAGGAACAGGTGGCCGGCCTGGCCCAGCTCGATGCTAGCCTCAAGGACCCGCAGTCCGAGATATCCGATCAACCGGCCTACATCGAGGGCGAGGCGCGCTCTATCAAGCCGGAGATCATGGTGTTTGTCGGTCTCTGCACGCACCTCGGCTGTGCACCGAAGTTCCGTCCGGAAGTGGGCGCTACTGATCTCGGCGGTGATGAGTGGCTCGGCGGTTTCTTCTGCCCCTGCCACGGCTCCAAGTTCGACCTCGCGGGTCGCGTCTACTCCGGCGTACCGGCCTCTACCAACCTGGTCGTACCCCCGTATTCCTTTGAGGACGACATCACGCTGGTGATTGGTGTCGATGAGGAGGCTGCATAAATGAATAATGCTCTGATTGGGCTGCGCGACTGGATCGACACCCGCCTGCCTATCATGCGTGCGTGGAATACGCACATGGGCGAGTACTACGCGCCCAAGAACTTCAACTTCTTCTATTACTTCGGCGTGTTCTCGCTGGTGGTGTTGGTCAACCAGCTGTTGACCGGCATCTGGCTGACCATGAACTACACGCCCAGCGCAGAGGACGCCTTCGCCTCCGTCGAGTACATCATGCGCGACGTGGACTACGGCTGGATCCTGCGCTACATGCACTCCACCGGCGCTTCAGCCTTCTTCGTGGTGGTGTATCTGCACATGTTCCGTGCGCTGCTGTACGGATCCTATAAAAAGCCGCGCGAATTGATCTGGCTGTTCGGCATGCTGATCTTTGTGGTGCTGATGGCCGAAGCCTTTGTCGGCTATGTCCTGCCCTGGGGCCAGATGTCCTACTGGGGTGCCCAGGTGATCATTTCCCTGTTCGGGGCCATCCCGGTGGTGGGAGAAGACATCGTCACCTGGATTCGCGGCGATTACCTGATCTCCGGCATTACCCTGAATCGTTTCTTCGCCCTGCACGTGGTGGCGCTGCCGATTGTGCTGCTGGCCCTGGTGGTACTGCACATCCTGGCACTGCATGAAGTGGGCTCCAACAACCCGGATGGCGTCGATATCAAGAAGCACAAGGATGAGAATGGTATTCCGCTGGACGGTATCAAATTCCACCCTTACTACTCGGTGCACGACCTGCAGGCCATCGGTGTATTCCTGTTCGTGTTCTGTGCGGTGATGTTCTTCGCCCCGGAAATGGGCGGCTACTTCCTGGAGTACGCAAACTTCGAAGAGGCCAACAACCTGAAGACACCTGAGCACATCGCGCCGGTGTGGTACTTCACACCCTTCTACTCGGTGCTGCGCGCGGTGCCGGACAAGTTCTGGGGCTTCGTGGCTTTTGCTGCCTCCGTGGCTATTCCCTTCCTGCTGCCCTGGCTGGATCGCAGCCCGGTGAAGTCCTGGCGCTACCGCGGCAACATGACCAAGGTCATGCTGCTGTTGTTCACGGTGTCCTTCCTGATCCTGGGCGTACTGGGTGTGTGGTCACCGACGCCGGGCCGGACGCTGCTGGCGCAGGTGTGCTCCATTATCTACTTCGCTTTCTTCCTGCTGATGCCGGTCTGGACCAGCGTCGAGAAGACCAAGCCGGTGCCGGAGCGGGTCACCATGAACGGGGGCATCGGTGTCTGGGGTTCCCTGGGCGTGCTCGTGCTGATTGCCCTGCTGACGGTACTGCCGCTGAAAGCGGTGGCTGCCGGTGGCCCCGGTATCGAGCTGGACCACATGGAGCCCAACCTGTCTGACAAGGCTTCCCTGCAGCACGGCGCGGGCCTTTACCAGAGCTACTGCTCGGGCTGTCATTCGCTGCAGTACTCGCGCTATGTGCGGGTGGCCAGTGACCTGGACATCCCGGTGGATATCGCCGAGGAGTACCTGGTGCTGGATCGCAGCCACAAGGTGGGTGACCTCATGGACAATGCCATGCCGGACGCCCTTGGCAAGCAGTGGTTTGGTGTGGTGCCGCCGGACCTGACGCTGATTGCCCGCTCCAAGTCGCCGGATTACCTGTATACCTACCTGCGCACCTTCTACGAAGATCCATCGCGCCCGCTGGGTGTCAACAACAAAGCCTTTCCCAATGTGGGCATGCCGCACGCCCTGCTCGAGCTGCAGGGCCTGCAGTCCTGCGCTGCCGGCCCGGTGCAGGCAGCCAATGGGGGCGTTAAGCGCGACCCGCTCACCAACCAGGATATCCTGGATGACCCCTGCGGCAACTTTACGCTGGTGCAGGAAGGCGCCATGAACCCCGAGGAATTTGACGAAGCCGTCTACGATCTGGTCAACTTCCTCGCTTACGTCGGTGAACCGGCAGCGGTGCAGCGCCAGCGTATCGGTGTTTACGTGCTGCTGTTTATTGGCATTTTCTTCGTGTTCGCGTGGCTGCTGAATCGCGAATACTGGAAAGACGTCCACTAGGCGGCGTCACCGGGGTGCCCACCAGGCGGCACCTCCTCATCACTAAGAAACTGATTCCTGGGGGAGTACCATGGGTGTTGTCGCCAAACGGTCTTCAATGACCTTTTTCTCGGACAGCGAGAGCCACTACAGTCACCGCGTTCGCATCGTTCTTGCCGAGAAAGGCGTGACGGTTGATGTTGTTGAAGTTGACGCCGGCCACCCTCCGGAGGAGTTGGCTGAACTCAATCCCTACAACTCGCTGCCGACCCTGGTGGACCGCGACCTGGTACTGTTCGAGTCCAAGGTCATGATGGAATACCTGGACGAGCGCTTTCCGCACCCGCCGCTGTTGCCGGTCTACCCGGTGGCCCGCGCCGAGAGTCGCCTCTACATACACCGCATCGAGAAAGACTGGTGTTCCCTGGTCGACCAGATCCAGAACACGCGCTCTGACAATGTCGTGGAGAAGTGCACCAAGGAGCTGCGTGAGGGCCTGTTGGCCGTGGCGCCTATCTTCGGTGAGAAGCCTTTCTTCATGAGCGATGAGTTTACCCTGGTGGACTGTTGCCTGGCGCCGGTACTCTGGCGCCTGCCTACCCTGGGCATCGAATTCCGCGCCACCAAGCAGAGCAAGCCGCTGCTGGCCTACATGGATCGTGTGTTCAATCGAGACGCCTTCCAGTCCAGCCTGTCCGAGCAGGAGCGGGAGATGCGCCTCTAGTCAGGGCGCAGGGCGGATTCCGCAGCAATGACCATGAGTTCCAGTCGGCCGTATGTGATGCGGGCGCTGTACGAGTGGATTCTCGACAATGAGTGCACACCCTATGTGCTCGTCAACGCGGAAGAGGCCGGGGTGGATGTGCCCCGGCAGTATGTCAAGGACGGCCAGATCGTCCTCAATATTTCACCCAATGCCGTGGTTGACCTGGTGATCGACAACGACGCGCTGCACTTCAATGGTCGCTTCGGTGGCGTGCCCATCGACGTTTTCGTGCCGATGAGCTCGGTGGTGGGGATTTACGCCCGGGAAAACGGCCAGGGCATGGTGTTCGACCGGGACGACACGCCGTGGCCAGAACCGCCCGACGGTCCGCCCGGCGGTAACGGTGGCAACGGCGGCAGCCCCGGCAAAAGCAATGGCGACAAGCGCCCCAGCCTGAAAGTGGTGAAATAGGTCTCGCGGGCAGCGGGAACAGCCTGCCGCGTCAGTCGATCCACTCGAAGATCTGTACGACTTTTTCTACCCCGCCGGTGGAGCGCGCCACCTCAACGATGCGTTCGGCTTCCGCCTGGGACACAAGGCCCATCAGGTAAACCACGCCATCCTCGGTCACCACGGTCACGCGATTGCCCTGGATATCCTCGGAGGCCAGCAGGGAAGATTTTACCTTGGTGGTGAGCCAGGTATCGCTGGAGCGGGTGAGGGCGGAGGTGTTGCCGGACACCACCAGCTCGTTGTAGATGCGGCGCACGCCGCGAATGTCGCGAATCTCGTCCGACGCCTTCGCCTTCATGGGCTCCTCCGCCACCTGCCCGGTAATCAGCACATAGCCGTTGAAGCTGGTCACACTGATATTGGCATCCTGGAACTGCTCGCCCAGCTCATTGATACGGCGCCGACTCTTGGTCTCGATTGACTCGTCCTCGACCCGGGCACCCTTGGTGCGCTTGCCGGGATCTTCTTCCACCGGTCCAATGGCGGCGAAGAAACTGCCACAGCCGCTCAGTGCCAGGCTCAGGACCAGTGCCAGGGAAGGGGCCAGGGAAGGGAAGGAGTGCTTCATTAGCTGTCTGTACCGAAATAGTTGCCGAACAGGGATTGGTCTATCAGTTTGCAGAGGCAGTGAACAATCATGGTCTGCATTTCTATGATCCGCGGACCACGGGAAGAGTTCACATGGATTTCGATGTCTTCGGGCAGGATCAGGCTGGAGACATCGGTACAGTCGCCGCCGCTCAGCAGCACCACCAGCATCTCCCGCTCATGGGCCGCACGGATCGCCTGTATCAGGCTGCCGTTGTTGTCACTGGCCGCCACTGCCAACAGCACATCACCGGCCTGGCCAATAGCCCGTACCTGCCGGGAATAGACATCGTTGTTGCTGGCAGCGCTGAGCGCCGTCAGGGTGGCGCCGTCGCCGCTCAGGCTGAGTGCCGGCAGCGCCGGCCGCTCCTGCTCGTAGCGATGTACCAGGCCTATGCTGAATAGCTGCGCCACCGCGGCGCCGGCGCCGTTCCCGCAGCAGAGGATCTTGTGTTCGCCCAGCAGCGCCTGGTTGATCACCTCAACCGCGCGCTCCAGGGGGTCGACCAGTTCGTCTACCGAGATTGAAACCAGCTCGAGGACCTGCTGGAAATCCTCGGCAATCACCTCGTATGTGCTCATGCTTTGCGCAGTGTCCTTAGGGCTTGTTCACACTAGCTGCCAATGGCGTTTTTGAGCCATTGTATCTCATCTTCCCCGGGGCGCTGTCCTGCGTCGATGGCCACGACATCAATGCGGCAGGGTGTCTGTTCTGACAGCTGGTGTTTCTGCAGGTAGTGCTGTGCGGTGGCCAGCAGTTTTCTCTGCTTGCCGGCAGTGACGGAGGCGGCAGCGCCGGCGTATCCCCGTGAACTGCGATAGCGCACTTCCACAAACACCAGGGTGTCACCATCACGACACACCAGATCTATCTCGCCCAGCTTGCAGCGGTAGTTGCGGGTGATCAGTGTCAGGCCCGCCCGGCGCAGCATGCGGGCGGCGCGGTCCTCAAACAGTTTGCCTCTTAGCATGCGACCTCCCTGTCACATGGTGATGAGCCTGATCGCGCTCAGCGCGCGCGTGGAATGCCCCCTTCGAACTGTGCAGACACCAGCTCCCGATGTACGCGACCGCTGGCATCCATATTGAGCAAGCCGGTACTGCCGCGTACCCGCGCCGCCGGTGAGCTGCGCAACTGGGCCAGGCGCCAATTCAGCATAAAAGCGTCCGCCCCCAGCGCGTGCAGGCTGGCCCACAGCTCTTCGCTGCCAGCGGCGGCCAGGGCCTGCTGCATATTGCCTTCGGCCTCCAGCAACCAGGGGATTTCCAGCAGGCGGATGCCATTGAGATCTCGATCTCGCTGCGGGTCGACCCGGCCACTGAAGATGGCCGAGTTCGAATACACCGGCAGACCGCCGGCGTAATGGAAGGCAATCAAGGGTTTGATGGAGCGGGCATCCTGTGGCGTCTCACTGAGCAGGAACACCACGTCCACGTCCTGGCGACGGCGCGGGGTAAATTCGGTGGGTTCCCCCAGCAGCCGGCGAAGCCGCGTGGCGCGGCCTTCGCTCTCGCTGAGATTGAGTGCCTCCTTCAGGCTGCTGGAATAGTCGGCCTGGCCGCTGAAGGTAGCGATGGCACGCAGTTCGCCTTCGCGCGCCGTCCAGGCCTGCCCCAGGGTGTCGCTCATGCGGTCGCCCCAGTCGCCGGCGGGGCGGATCAGCAGCGCGGTGCGGGCGCCGCTGTCGTAACCCAGCCGCGCCAGTTGGCGGGCCTCGTCTGTGGCCGCCAGGTCCAGTTGCACGGGAGCCACCAGCGGCAGCGACTCGCCCGTCCCGGTATCTACCGGCGGCTGCGCAAAACTGTCGGCATCGGGGTGCCAGGCCAGGGTCATCACCGGTACCCGTGTTTCTTCGCTGGGTAGCCAGCCCAGCAGTTCTTCCCGTGTCAGGGGGCCGATGACCAGCTCAGCCCCGGCCCGCACTGCGACCTGGTAAGCGGTACCGAAATCCGGCTGGGCGGCGGTATCCATCACCATCAATTCCTGCTCCGGCCAGCCGCGCTGGCGCGCCTCGAACTGGGCTGCGAGATAGCCCTGCAGCAGGGCGCGGGCGCGGTCACTGGCCCCGCTGCCCAGCGGCAACAGCAGCGCGACCCGTTGCGGCGGCGCGCCGTGCGCTAGGGCCTGCAGGCCACCGGGCAGTTGCTGCGCGGCGCGGTGGTCCGCGTAGCGCTCGCGCCACAGCTCCAGCTGTGTCAGCTGTACGTCCGGGCTCTCCATGACGTCCGCCGCCAGCAGCGCCAGTTCCAGCCAGGCGCGCCAGTGCTGGGCGACCGGCTGCTGCAGCTCCGCTTCCAGCGTGGCCAGTGCGCTGCGCTGCAGGTTGTGCCAGATGAACTCCACCAGGGCTGTGTCCCGCACGGGGTCTTCGCTGGTGAGCAGCAGTCGGTCCGCCAGGCGTGCCGCCGCGAGGGGGCCTTCTTCGGTGAGTACAAGGCGCAGTTGCCAGCGGTCCAGGGGCTCGCGCAGGGCGGGGTCCATCGGGCCCAGCAGGGGGATTGCCTGGCGCAGGCGGGCCAGGGCCGCGGCGGTATCACCCTGCAGGTAAAGCAGTTCAGTATCCATGGCCAGCACGCGGACCCGCTCGCTGGTGGTCAGCTTGCTGTCGTCCAGGTCCCTCAGTATGCTGGCCGCGGGCAGCAGCTGGCGCCTTGCCAATAGCTGTTCAGCTTCCTGCAGCCGTGCAGTGAACGCCGTTTCCTCGCCGGTTTCCGGGGGCAGGGTGACGATCTCATCAGCCGGGCGTTGATCCCCGGTCTGTTGGGTGGGTGCGGAGGCGCAGCCAGACAGCAGCCCGCCGACGGCGAGTGCCGCAGACAGTGCCAGTGTGGCCAGAGGGGACGGGGTGGCCGCTGCTGGCGGCGCGGGCTGTCTGGAGCTCGGTTCCATGAATTCTTTGTGTGCGGCTTTGCTCTAGGATGGCTTTCCGCGTTGGCGGAGACAACCGTCTTTAAGGGCAATTAATAACAACAGGTGTTTTTTACTGCGACGGAGACAGGATGGACAGTGGACTTTACGTGGTCGCCACGCCCATCGGCAACCTGGGGGACATGGTACCCCGGGCGGTGGAGGTGCTGCAGGCCGTGGATCTGGTGGCGGCCGAGGACACCCGCCACAGCGCGCCCCTGCTCAAGCACTTTGGTATCGACACACCGATGCTGGCCTATCACGACCACAGCGACCAGCGCGCCCTGTCCCGCATAGAGCAGTGTATTGAGGCAGGTGGCAGCGTTGCATTGATCTCCGATGCGGGCACGCCGCTGATTTCCGACCCGGGCTACCGGCTGGTGCGGCATGCACACGAACAGGGCTGGGCGGTGGTGCCGGTACCGGGCGCCAGCGCCGCCATCGCGGCACTGTCGGTGGCCGGCCTGCCCACCGATCGCTTCCTGTTTGAGGGCTTTCTGCCGGCCAAAGGCGCCGGGCGCCGGGCGCGGCTGGAAGAACTGGCGGCGGAAACGGCCACCCTGGTGTTCTACGAGGCGCCGCACCGGGTACTCGAAACCCTCACCGATATGCGCGACCTGCTGGGTGAACAGCGCGTCGCGGTGCTGGCGCGCGAACTGACCAAAACCTTCGAAACCCTGCTGCGCGCCCCGTTGGTCGAACTGGTGGCGCGGGTAGAAGCGGACAGCAACCAGTCCAGGGGTGAGATTGTGCTGCTGGTGGAGGGGGCCGAGGCGCGGTCGGGTGACATCACCCCTGAGATCGCGCGCATGCTGGAACTGTTGTCCGAGACCCTGCCGCCCCGGCAGGCCGCCGGACTGGTGGCGGACGCCTTTGGCCTGCGCAAGAAGCTGCTGTACGAGTACCTGATTTCCCGCTAATCTTGCGCCCGGAGTTGGTCAGGCGATCGCTGTGCGCAAGCGCGGAGGAAAGTCCGGGCTCCACAGGGCAGGGTGCCAGGTAACACCTGGGGGGCGCGAGCCCACGGAAAGTGCAACAGAAAGGAAACCGCCACTGCGACTCCGGTCGCAGCGGTAAGGGTGAAAAGGTGCGGTAAGAGCGCACCGCGCGGCTGGCAACAGGCGTGGCGATGGTAAACCCCACTCGGAGCAAGACCAAATAGGAATCCATGGCTGCGGCCCGCAGTGGATTCGGGTAGGTCGCTACAGGCAGGCGGCGACGCCTGTCGCAGATGAATGATCGTCCACGACAGAACCCGGCTTATTACCGGCTCCTTTTTTTTAAGACCGCTGTACGTCTCTGCCCCTGAGCTGGGGGCGGAGGCGCTACATCGCTGTTTTCCTTCTTTTCGCTGTAGTCCTTCGCCTCCAAGTTGGGGGCGGAGGCGCTACGCCGCTTATCTACTTGTGTTCGCATAGACCAACTCTTCGCAACGCGAGGGGTGCTGCGTAGGGCGGGCGCGAGCAGTGTACCCACCCTCCACGGACATGCTTCTAGCGTGTCCCGGCAAGCCCCCAGGGGCCACGCGCGCGGGTTCCTGGGAATGCGACCCCTGGTAGCCGATGGGAGCTGCAAGAAGAGATCAGTTCTGTTTGAGGGGATGGTCGTCGGGGAGTTGGCGGGAGATCCACAGGGCGAGTTTGTGTTTCATCTCGGGGATCTTTTCCTGGCCTTTGGCCAGCGGCTGGATGAGCTTGTCGTGGACCAGCAGGCGGTAGAGGTAGGTGATCTTGTCGTGGGCGGAGTCGGAGGCTTCGAAGGCGCCGACGCCGCGCTTGCGCGCGTAGAGCTCGCCGATGCGCAGCGCCTCGCTGACCAGTTCTGCCTCGTGTTTCAGCTTTGCCATAGTGCACCACTACTCGGGTTTTTACCTCAATCCAAGATAGACCAGTCCGACCGCGGGGGGTGATTTTCCTTCCGGATAGGATTTTTAGATACATTTGTAATAACGAAGCACATTTTTAAGAAGAAATTAGTTTTCTACTTAAAGTAAAGTGTCAGAAGTGCGGCTTATGAGGCTGTTTTGGTGACTTTTTTATCGCTGAAAAGTGTCGCAAAATCTCGCCTGAATTCCCATTTTTTTGACGTAATTCACTGAAATCCCAAGGTTTTTTGGCCTGGCCTGTATTGACAGTGTCGCGCGTGCCTCCCTATAGTGTCGAAAAGTGGGAATAAGTGGGTTTTTTTGGTTTTCGGTGGTGATGAGGGGTCGCCGGACACCATTCAGTGGGGATCAGTGGCAATGTTTCGCGGGGTGCAACACATCAATATGGACGCCAAGGGCAGGCTGGCTATGCCGGCCCGCCAGCGCGAGCCGTTGATGGCCCAGTGCGAGGGGCAGCTTGTTGCCACCATCGATACCCAGTCCCAATGCCTGTTCATCTACCCCTTGCCCGTGTGGGAGCAGATCGAGCAGGAGATCCAGGATCTCCCGGCCCTGAATCCCGCGGTCAAGCGCTTCCAACGCCTGGTCATCGGCTACGCCACCGACCTTGAGCTCGATGGCAACGGCCGCATCCTGTTGCCGGCGCCGCTGCGCGACTACGCGAAGCTTGAAAAGAAGCTGGTCCTGGTAGGCCAGGGCAAGAAGCTGGAACTGTGGTCCGAAGAGCTGTGGATGGCGGAGCGCGAACAGGCGCTGTCCGAGTCCGGTCCGGACGCGGCACTTCCCGAAGAATTGATGTCGCTGACGCTGTAGGGGGTCGGCATGCATCAAACAGTGTTGTTGCGAGAGGCGGTGGATGCCCTCGTGACGGTTCGCGATGGCTACTACGTCGACGGTACCTTCGGACGCGGCGGCCACAGTCGCGCCATTCTTGCAGCGCTCAGCGCGGAGGGGAGTCTCTTGGGCGTCGACAAGGATCCACAGGCGACTGCGGTCGCCAGCGAGTTAAAGGAGGGCGACAGCCGGTTCGATTTTGAACACGGCTCGTTCGCCCAGCTTCCCCGTCAACTGCGCCGAAAGGGGATCGGCGCAGTTGACGGTATTTTATTGGATCTCGGTGTTTCCAGCCCGCAGTTGGATGAGGCCGGGCGGGGATTTTCTTTCAGCCAGGATGGGCCCTTGGATATGCGCATGGATACCACCCAGGGACAGACCGCCGCCGAATGGCTGGCAACGGCTTCCCACGGTGACATCGCCAGCGTATTGCGCGAGTACGGTGAGGAGCGCCACGCTGGTCGTATCGCCAGCGCCATCCTGCGCGCTTTGGAATCGGGCCCGATAGAGACCACCGGGCAACTGGCAAAGATCGTCTCCGAAGCCAACCCCAGTTGGGAGAAACACAAGCATCCCGCCACCCGTGCTTTCCAGGGCATCCGCATCTGGATCAACCGTGAGCTTGAAGATCTGGATACCCTGCTGGAATCGGCCGTGGATTTGCTGCGGCCTGGCGGGCGCCTGGTCATTATCAGCTTCCACTCGCTGGAAGACCGCATGGTCAAGCGCTTTATTCGCCGCATGAGCCGTGGTGAACAGCCGCCCCGCGGGGTCCCGGTCCGCGACAGCCAGGTGCGCAGACAGCTCGCCGCGGTTGGCCGCGCCATCAAGCCCTCCGCCGGGGAAGTGGCGGATAACCCGCGGGCGCGGAGCGCCGTTATGCGGGTTGCCGAACGCCTGCCCGAGGTGGCCGCGTGAAACCTGCCGCCAACAGGCCGGCGCCAGGCTGGATGGTGGTCAACCTGGGCCTGCTGGTGGCGGTTGTGGCGACGGCGGTGTCTATTGTCGGTGCCTCCCACCAGTGCCGTCAGGCCTATGCCAGCCTGCAGGCACTGCAGTCCTCGCAATGGGACATGCAGGAACAGTGGGGCAAGCTGCTGCTGGAGCAGAGCACCTGGGCGGCCCACCACCGCGTCGAGCAGTTGGCCCGCAAGGAGCTGGATATGCGCCTGCCGCGGGCGTCCGAGCTGCAGGTGGTGGTGCCCGGCGTCGACCCGGGTGCGGTAGCGGGAACGGCACCATGAGTGATGCGGCGATTAACCCGGTTTCGCCCTGGCGCGGCCACCTGATGGCCACATTTATCACCCTATTATTCGGGCTGCTGGTGTGGCGGGTGCTGAGCCTGCAGGTGCTGGACAACGATCGGGGTTATGCCTTCCTGCAGGACCAGGGGGAGGCGCGCTATGTTCGCAGTGCAGAGATCCCGGCCTATCGCGGCATCGTGTCCGATCGTCGCGGTGAGCCGCTGGCAGTCAGCACCCCGGTCATCAGCCTGTGGGCCAATCCGCGCCAGCTGGCCGAGTCGGGCCGTGTTTCCGAACTGGAATCTGCCCTTGGCCTTGAGGGCGGCGCACTGTTGCGGCGCCTGGAAAATTACGCCACGCGAGAATTCATGTACCTGCAACGCCATATGACCCCGCCCGAGGCGCGCGCCGTGCTGCGTCGCAAGATTCCCGGCGTGGGCGGTCGCCGGGAGTATCAACGCTACTACCCGGCGGGTGAGGTGGCGGCTCATGTGGTGGGTATGACCGATGTCGACGATCGCGGCATCGAGGGCATGGAGCTCGCCTTCGAAGACTGGCTCAAGGGCGCTTCCGGCCGCAAGCAGGTGATCAAGGATCTGCACGGGGAGGTCGTGCGCGATATCGGTGAGCTTCGCGCTGCCCAGCCTGGGCGTGACCTCACCCTCAGTATCGACCTGCGCCTACAGTACCTCGCACATCGCGAGCTCCAGCGGGCGGTGGCCAGCACCGGAGCGAAGGCGGGTACCGTGGTCACCCTGGACAGCCGTACCGGCGAAGTGCTGGCGCTGGTCAACTACCCGACCTACAACCCCAACGGACGCGGCAGCCTGAAGCCTGGCAGCGCGCGCAACCGCGCGCTGACGGATGTATTTGAACCCGGCTCCACCATGAAGCCGCTGACGCTGGTGGCGGCGCTGGAAAGTGGGCTGTACACCCCGGACACGGTGATCGATACCTCGCCGGGCCGCGTGCAGGTCGGCAGCAAGGTGCTGCTGGACCCCGTCAACTACGGGGAGCTGAGTGTGGCGCGCATCGTCGCCAAGTCAAGCCAGGTCGGCATCGTCAAAATTGCTCTCAGCCTCAATGAGCAGGCGGTGTGGCAGGCCTTTACCCGATTTGGGCTGGGCGAAAACCCCGGTACCGGATTCCCCGGCGAAAGTGCTGGCGTTTTGCCGTTCCGCGATCGCTGGCGTGATATCGAGCGCGCCACCCTGGCCTACGGTTACGGCCTGGCGGTCACCCCGCTGCAACTCGCCCGCGCTTATGCCGTACTGGCCAACGACGGCAAGTTGGTGGCGCCAAGCCTGCTGCGGCTGGAGAGCGCCGCGGCGGTAGACGCCCGCCAGGTCGTCGAGCCCGCCGTCGCCCGCCAGGTGCTCGACGTCCTGCACGGTGTGACCAGTGAAGAGGGTACCGCCCGCAGCGCCCGGGTTGAGGGCTACGGCGTGGCCGGTAAGACCGGCACCGCCCACAAGGTGGACAAAGGTGGCTACGCCGATGATCGCTACCTGGCTTTTTTTGCCGGTATCGCCCCGGTGCGTGAGCCGCGGCTGGTCACGGTTGTGCTGATCGATGAGCCGTCCGGAGACCGCTACTATGGCGGCGAGGTGGCGGCGCCGGTGTTCTCCCGGATTACCGAGGGCGCGCTGCGGCTGCTCAATGTGGTGCCGGACCAGGCTTCTCCGGAGCTGTCGCTGGGTCGTCCGCCAGTGGGAGGAGAGGCATGATGGCCCTGCCGCGCAGCCCGGGGCATGCGGTGCCCCTGTTTCGGTTGTTGCTGGGTATCGCCGAATCGGTGGCGCTGCCGGTCTACGGGGTGGAGATTGACAGTCGCAAGGTCCAGCCCGGCGACCTGTTCCTGGCCATGCCCGGTGAACAACACGACGGCCGCAACTACATCGCCGCCGCCGCCGAGGCCGGCGCCTGCGCCGTGGTCGCCGAGGCCGGCGTTTCGGCTGAACAGCGCGCCGCCGCCGGGCAGGTGCCGCTGGTAGAGGTGGCGGACCTGGCCAGCCAGGCCGGCATTATTGCGTCACGCTTTTTCGGCCGGCCCAGTGAACAGATACTGACAGTCGGCGTCACGGGTACCAACGGCAAGACCACGACTTCGCGGGTGCTGGCCCAGCTGCTGCGCCGACATACCGGCGGCTGTGGTGTGATTGGCACCCTTGGGGCCACGCTCGGCAACGACGCGGTGGATGCCGCCAATACCACGCCCGATGCCCTCAGTCTGCAGCGCCAGTTAGCGGAGTGGCATGCGGATGCCGTGCCGGCTGCGGTGCTGGAAGTGTCTTCACACAGCCTGGTGCAGGGTCGCGTCAGTGGCATGTATTTCGATGTCGCCGTGTTCACCAACCTGACACACGAACACCTCGACTACCACGGCGACATGGAAAGCTATGCCGCCGCCAAGGCCCGTCTGTTTGCGGCCCCCGGGCTGCGCTATGCCATCGTCAATCGCGATGACCCCTATGCCGACACGATGCTGGCAGTACTGGCGCCTGAAGTGCAGGTCATCGACTATGCACTGGAGCGCGATGCCCTGGTGACGGCCAGCGATATCGCCTATCACCACGGCGGCCTGGAGGCGACTTTGAAGAGCCCCTGGGGTGAAGGCCTGGTGCACAGCCCGATGGCTGGCGACTTTAATCTATCGAATCTGCTGGCCGCAATCAGCGCCGCCTGCTGCAGTGGCATGCCATTGGCTGAGGCATTGGAGTGCGTGCCGCGGCTCGCCGGTGTCGATGGTCGCATGCAGTATGTCGACAATGACCGCGAGCTGCAGCTGGTGGTGGATTATGCCCACACACCGGATGCGCTGGCCCAGGCCCTGCGCGCCCTCCGCGCTCACACCGAGGGTGAGCTGCACTGCGTGTTCGGCTGTGGAGGCAATCGCGATCGCGACAAGCGTCCGCTGATGGGTCGCGCCGCGGACCAGCTTGCGGACCGGGTGGTTGTGACCAGCGACAATCCGCGGCATGAAGATCCTTCTGCGATCATCGACGATATTCTGCCAGGCATTGCCGGCCCTCATGAAGTTGAGCCGGACCGGGCGCGGGCCATAGCGCTGGCGGTAGCGACCGCGGCGCCGGGGGACTGCGTGCTGGTGGCCGGCAAGGGTCACGAGACTTACCAGCAGGTCGGTGATGAGCGCCTGGATTTCAGCGATGTCGCGGAACTCAGGCGCGCCCTGAGAGACTCGACGTGATGCGCGCCTTGTCCCTGGCTGAGCTCACCGGGCCGCTGCAGGCGACCCTGCATGGCGCCGACGTCTCGGTAGATTCGGTGTCTACCGACAGCCGCTCGGTGGAGCCGGGCCAGCTGTTTGTGGCGCTGCGGGGCGAGCGCTTCGATGGCCATGACTTCCTGCCGGCGGTGGCCGAGGCGGGTGCCGCGGCGGCGCTGGTTGCCGAGACTGGTACTGTCGACCTGCCGCAGCTTCAGGTAGCCGATACCGAACTGGCGCTGGGACGGCTCGGCGCCTTCAACCGCGATCAGTTTCACGGCCCGCTGCTGGGTATCACCGGCAGCAGCGGCAAGACCTCGGTGAAAAACATGCTGGCGGCCATACTCATGACCGCCGGTCCGACGCTGGCCACCGAGGGCAATCTCAACAATGAAATCGGCATGCCGCTGACCCTGCTGCGGCTGGCGCCGGAGCACCGCTACGCCGTGATTGAGATGGGGGCTGGCAAGCCCGGTGATATCGCCTACCTGGCCTCGCTGGCGCGACCGCGTATCTCGCTGCTCCTCAATGTCATGCCGGCGCACCTGGAGCGCATGGGTTCGCTGCGCGGTATCGCCGAAACCAAGGGTGCCATCCTCTGCGGCGCCGAGGTGGCAGTGTTCCCCCACGACAGCGAATACACCGACTACTGGCGCGAACTGGCCGGGGACGCCCAGCGCCTGGAGTTCGCCTTCGATGATTCGGCACCGGTCCACGTGACTGATCTTGAACTCCACGAGCTGGGTTCGCGATTTACGCTGCGTATCGAATCCGAAGCGGTCCCGATCGAGTTGCCGTTGCCGGGTCGCCACAGCGTCGCCAACGCCATGGCGGCGGGGGCGGCGGCGCGAGCGGCGGGCGCCAGCGCTGAACAGATTGCCGCCGGGCTGGCGGCCGTGCCCGCCACTGGCGGGCGCCTGGTGCGGCGGGCAGGTCGCGATGGCCTCTCGGTCATTGACGACAGTTACAACGCTAACCCGGGTTCCGTGAATGCCGCCATCGATGTGCTGGCCGGCATGTCCGGCCGCCGCGTGCTGGCGCTGGGCACCATGGCCGAACTGGGTGACGCGGCGGACCAGTTGCACCGGGAAGTGGGCGAGTACGCACGCCGTGCCGGGCTCGACGGGCTGTGGACCGCGGGCCCGTACACCGAGCATGCCGCGGCGGGCTTCGGCGCCGGCGCCGAGCACTTTGGTAGCCGTGAGGCGCTGCTGGCTGCACTGCCGGCGCTGGCGCAGGCGGGCGACGTGGTGCTGGTCAAGGGCTCGCGCAGCGCCGGCATGGAACAGGTAGTGGCGGCACTGTTGCCCGCGGCTGCCAATGGGGAGGGCAAGTAGATGTTGCTGTACCTGGCTGACTACCTGGCAACGCTGGACTCGGGCTTCGCCGTATTCCAGTACCTCACCTTCCGCGGCATCCTCGGCGTGGCAACCGCGCTGGCGATTTCACTGCTGGTAGGCCCCTTCATGATCCGCCGCCTGAACTACCACCAGATTGGCCAGGCGGTGCGCGACGATGGGCCGGAGACCCACCTTAGCAAGAGCGGGACCCCGACCATGGGCGGGGCGCTGATCCTGGTGGCCATCTTTATCAGCACACTGCTGTGGAGCGACCTCGCCAATCCCTACGTGTGGCTGGTGCTGTTTGTGACGCTGGTGTTTGGTGCCGTGGGTTGGGTGGACGACTGGCGCAAAGTCATGCGCCAGGATCCCACCGGGCTGCCGGCCCGCTGGAAGTACTTATGGCAGTCGGTGGCGGGCCTGGGATTCGCTCTCTACCTCTATTTCTATATCGATACCCCGGTGGCGACCCAACTGTTTGTGCCCTTTTTCAAGGACTTCGCCTGGGAAATGGGCCCGCTGTTCGTCGTGCTGACCTATTTCGTGGTGGTCGGTGCCAGCAACGCGGTCAACCTGACCGACGGCCTCGATGGACTGGCCATCCTGCCCACTGTGCTGGTGGGCTCCGCGCTGGGCATCATCGCCTACGTCACCGGCCACGTGCAGTTTGCCGAGTACCTGCACATTCCCTATGTGGCGGGTACCGGCGAACTGGTGGTGTTCTGCGGTGCCATGGCGGGCGCCGGCGTGGGTTTCCTGTGGTTCAACACCTACCCGGCCATGGTGTTCATGGGCGATGTGGGCGCGCTGGCGCTGGGCGCCGCGCTGGGAGCGGTGGCGGTGATTACCCGCCACGAAATTGTGTTCTTCATCATGGGCGGCATCTTTGTACTCGAAACCGTATCGGTGATTCTCCAGGTGGCCAGTTTCAAACTCACCGGTAAGCGCATTTTCCGCATGGCGCCTATTCACCACCATTTTGAATTGAAGGGCTGGCCCGAACCGCGAGTCATCGTGCGCTTCTGGATTATCACGGTGATGCTGGTGCTGTTTGGCCTGGCCACCCTGAAGCTGCGCTAGGGATATGGGAGTCGCTATGGCCGACAAACTGATCGCGAGCTCTGAAACACCCCTGGTGGTGGGACTGGGCAGCACCGGTTTGTCCTGCGTGCGCTATTTCAGTCGCCGCGGCATACCCTGCGCGGTGGCGGATTCCCGCGAGGCGCCGCCGGGCCTGGACGACCTGCTGGCAGAGTATCCCGATCTGTCGGTGCAACTCGGCCCGCTGGACGCCGAGAGGCTCAAGGCCGCCGGTCGGCTGGTGGTCAGCCCGGGCCTGGGCCTGGACGAGCCGGCGATTGCCGCGGCGCTGGCCGCCGGGGTGCCGGTCTGCGGCGACATCGACCTGTTCTGTGAAGAGGCGGCTGCGCCGGTTGTCGGAATCACCGGCTCCAACGGCAAGTCCACGGTGACGGCCCTGGTCGGCGAGATGGCGGCTGCCGCGGGTCGCCGGGTCGCCGTGGGTGGCAACCTGGGCACACCGGCCCTGGACCTGTTGCAAGAGGACGTCCAACTCTACGTGCTGGAACTCTCCAGCTTTCAGCTTGAGCGCGCCGGCAAGCTGGGCCTGGCGCTGGCCACGGTACTGAATATGTCGCCGGACCACCTCGACCGGCACCACGGCATGCAGGCCTACCACGCCGCCAAGCACCGCATCTTCCTAAACTGTGAGGCCGTGGTCTTCAATCGGCAGGATCCCCTGTCCCGGCCGCTGCAGGCTGACTCCACCCCGAGCTGGAGTTTTGGTCTGGACGCCCCGGACCGGCGCGGCTATGGGCTGCGGGAGCACCAGGGCGAGCAGTGGATCTTTCGTGAGTTTCAGCCCTTTATGCCGGCCGCCGAGCTGCGGCTGGTGGGCCGACACAACCTGGCAAACGGCCTCGCTGCCCTGGCCCTGGGCGAACTGCTGGCGCTACCCGCTGAGGCCATGCGCCAGGCGCTGCGTGAGTTCCCGGGCCTGCCCCATCGCAGCCAGTTGGTGGGTGAGGCCCGTGGCCTGCGTTTCGTGAACGACTCCAAGGCCACCAACCCTGGGGCCACGATAGCCGCGTTGCGCGGTTTCGAGGACGGCCTGGTGCTGATCCTCGGCGGCCAGGGCAAAGGCGCCGACTTTGCCGAGCTCGCGCTGGAAGCGGCGCGCCGCTGCCGCGCAGTTGTCCTGATGGGCGAGGATGCGGCCTTGCTGGAGGCGGCCCTGCCGGCTGAGTTACCGCGCCAGCGGGTGGCGGATATGGATGCCGCTGTCGACGCCGCAGTGGCCTTTGCCGCAGATGGCGATGTGGTGTTGCTGTCACCGGCCTGTGCCAGCTTCGACATGTACAGGGGCTTCGCCCAGCGCGGTGAAGTCTTCTGCCAGAGTGTGGCGCGCTACCTCGATGGGGGTTCGTCATGAGTGTGGCCAGCGCGACCGCCGTGCGCCTGCCGGCCGAGTCCAGCGCCTACGGACTGGATCTGCAACTGCTGTTGCCGACTATCGCGCTGTTGCTGATCGGCTACGTGGCGATCACCTCGGCCTCCGTAGAGTACGCGGCGGCCTACTACGGCGACCCGATGCACCATGCCCACCGCCATCTTATCTATCTCGGCCTGTCCGCGGTCGCCGCGGCCATCGTGCTGGTTATACCGGTTCGCTTCTGGGCCATGACCGGCTGGGCCTGGCTGTTCCTGGGCCTGGCGCTGCTGGCCCTGGTACTGATTCCGGGCATTGGTGTGAAAGTGAATGGCAGCCGTCGCTGGCTCGATTTTGGCCCCCTGACCCTGCAGGCATCGGAGTTCGCCAAGCTGTTCCTGGTGATCTACCTGGCGGGTTACCTGCAGCGCCGTGAGGAGCAGGTGCGCAGCCAGTGGCAGGGTTTCATCAAGCCCATGGCGGTGGTGTTTGCCGTGACCCTGCTGTTGATGGCGGAACCGGACTTCGGCGCCACCGTGGTCACCGTCGGCGCCGCCTTCGGCATGCTGTTCCTGGCGGGCGTGAAGCTCGCGCATTTCCTGCTGGTGGTATTGGGCAGCGTGCTGGCCCTGAGCCTGCTGGTGATCAGCGAACCCTATCGCCTCAAGCGTCTGACCGCCTATACCGATCCCTGGGCAGACCAGTTCAACTCCGGTTATCAGCTCACCCAGTCCCTGATCGCCTTCGGGCGCGGTGAGTGGTTTGGCGTCGGTCTCGGCAACAGTGTGCAGAAGCTCTTCTACCTGCCGGAAGCGCATACCGATTTTGTGTTCTCCATCTGGGCCGAGGAAACCGGCCTGATGGGTGCGCTGCTGGTGATCGGCCTGTTCCTCGGGCTGGTGTTCAGGATGTTCCAGGTCGCGCGCCAACGGGTGGAGGCGGGTGACTGCTTCGGGGCCCAGCTCTGCTACGGGGTAGCGTTGATCATCGCCAGCCAGGCTTTCATCAATATTGGCGTCAGCACTGGCCTCTTACCCACCAAGGGCCTGACTCTGCCGTTGGTGAGCTACGGCGGCAGCAGCCTGATTGCGGTGTGCGCCATGATTGCCCTGGTGTTGCGGGTGGAGCGCGAAGCCGCCCAGGTGCCGGCGCAAAAAAGCGGGCGGGGAGGGCGACGCCGTGAGCGCTAGGCGTGTAGCCATTTTCGCCGGTGGCACCGGCGGCCACGTCTACCCGGCGCTGGCGGTAGCCAGCGAACTGGCCGAGCGCGGCTACGCCATTGACTGGTTCGGCACCGAGCGCGGGCTGGAAGCCCGGGTGGTCCCCGAGGCCGGCTTCCCACTGCACCTGATACGCGTCAGCGGTATTCGCGGCAAAGGCCTGGTGGCGCGGCTGCGCGGCCTGTTCAGCATCGGCCTGGCGCTGATGCAGTCCCTGGGCCTGCTCGGTCGCCTGCGCCCGGTCTGCGCCCTGGGCATGGGTGGCTATGTCTCCGGTCCGGCGGGCCTGGCCGCCTGGCTGCTGCGGGTGCCGCTGGTGATTCACGAACAGAACTCGGTGGCGGGTACCACCAACCGCCTGCTGCGCCGCTTTGCCCGTGTGGTGTGCACCGCCTATCCGCAGGCCTTTGGTGCCTCCGTGGCAACGCGCGAGCTCGGCAACCCGGTGCGGGCACAACTGCTGGCAGACGGCGCTGCGTCCTACGACTACGACGGCCAGCGGCCGCTGCGGCTGCTGGTGGTGGGCGGCAGCCTCGGTGCCAAAGCCATCAACGAGGTATTACCGGCAGCGCTGGCGGCCTTGCCGGCGGACTGTTCACTGGCGCTGCGTCACCAGACCGGCCCAAGTCACGCGGACAGCGTGGCGGCGCTGTATGCCGAGCGGGCCAGCGAGGTGGAGATTCTCCCCTATATCGAAGATATGGCCGGTGCCTACCGCTGGGCGGACCTGGTACTGTGCCGCGCCGGCGCGCTGACGGTGTCGGAACTGACGATTGTCGGCCGCCCGGCCATCCTGGTTCCGCTGCCCAATGCCATCGACAACCATCAAGCCCACAACGCCGCCTGGCTCGCCGCCGCCGGAGGCGCGATGACCTTGCCCCAGTCGGAGATGACCGCCGAGGCCGTCGCCGGCATGGTCGCAGAGCTGGCCGCGGAGCCCGCGCGGCTGGCAGGCATGGCACGCGCCGCCATCGATGCCGGCAGTCCAGCCGCTACCCGCGATGTGGCCGATGTCTGTGAGGAGGTGCGCCGTGGCCGCTGATACGCACTTTCAGGTGCCGGAGATGCGCCGCATCGAAGGGATTCATATGATTGGTATTGGTGGCGCCGGCATGAGCGGCATTGCCGAGGTGCTGCGCAACCTGGGTTATGCCGTGAGCGGATCGGACATCCGTGACAGCGCGGTCACCGAACGCCTGCGCGAGCTGGGTATACCGGTGGCCATCGGCCACGCTGGCGCCCAGGTGCAAGGCGCCGATGTGGTGGTCATCTCCAGCGCGGTAGCTGAAGACAACCCGGAACTGGTCGCCGCCCGGGCCGCCCGCATCCCGGTAGTACCGCGGGCCGAGATGCTCGCCGAGCTGATGCGCTACCGGCACGGGATCGCGGTGGCGGGTACTCACGGCAAGACCACCACCACCAGCCTCATCGCTTCGATTTTTGCCGAGGCCGGCCTGGACCCCACCTTTGTGATTGGTGGCCTGGTGAACAGTGCTGGCACTCATGCCCAACTGGGCGCCAGCCGCTTCCTGATCGCAGAGGCCGACGAGAGCGACGCCTCCTTCCTGCATCTGCAGCCCATGGTGTCGGTCGTGACCAACATCGAAGCCGATCACATGGAAACCTACGGTGGCGATTTCACGCAGTTGCGGGATACGTTTATCGGCTTCCTCCACAACCTGCCGTTTTACGGCGTTGCGGTGCTGTGCGTGGATGACCCGGTGATTGCCGGGCTGCTGGACGACGTGGGGCGTACCACCCTGACTTACGGCTTCAGTGACAGCGCCGACTACCGGGTGGTGGCCGTTGAGAAGCGCGCCCTGGCGACACGGTTCGATGTGCGGCGCCCGGACGGCAGCGTCCTGGAACTGGAGCTCAATATGCCGGGCCTGCATAACGTGCTCAACGCCACCGCAGCGGTGGCGGTGGCCTGCGACGAAGGCCTGGAAGACACCGCCATCGTGGCGGGCCTCAAACACTTCCAGGGGGTGGGGCGGCGCTTCCAGATCCTCGGCGAGTTGGCATTGCCGACCGGCAGCGCCACCCTGGTGGACGACTACGGCCATCATCCCACCGAGCTGGCGGCCACTATCGAGGCGGCGCGCCAGGCCTGGCCCGGCCAGCGCCTGGTGATGATTTTCCAGCCACACCGCTACTCGCGCACCCGCGATCTCTACGACGACTTCGTCAAGGTGCTGTCCCGCGCCGACATGTTGCTGCTGCTGGATGTATACCCGGCCGGGGAGTCACCGGTAACCGGTGCCGATTCCCGCGCCCTGGCGGGGTCGATTCGCCAGCGTGGTCAGCTCGACCCGATTTACGTTGATGAACGGGATGCGGTGCCGGCAGTCCTGGCCGGCCTGCTGGAACCTGGGGATGTGGTGCTCACCCAGGGCGCGGGCAACGTGGTGCAGGTGGCGGAAAGCCTGCGCACACACGATTTCAGCGGAGCTGCGGCATGAACCTGGGGCGACTGGTGGATTTGCCGGTGACGGTGCTGCTTGGCGGTACGTCCCCGGAGCGGGAAGTCTCCCTGGAGAGCGGCGCCGCGGTGGCCTCGGCCCTGGAAACCCTGGGTGCCCGGGTGACACACGTCGATACTGCCGAGCCCGACTGGTGGCAGCCCCTGTTGGACAGCGAACTGGTGTTTATCGCGCTGCATGGCGCCGGCGGCGAGGATGGCACCGTGCAGGGCATGCTCGAGACCCTCGGCCTGCCGTTCACCGGCTCCGGCGTACTGGCCTCGGCTCTGGCCATGGACAAGCCGCGCTGTAAGCAGCTCTGGCGTGGCCTGGGCCTTCCCACCCAACCCTTTGTGGGCCTTGAAGAGGGCAGTGACTGGGGGGCGGTGATGGATGAATTGGGCGCGGCGTTCGTGAAGCCCGCCAGCGGCGGTTCCAGCATCGGCACCCGCGGCGTGGAAACCGCGGCGGAACTGGAGGCGGCCTGGCGGGACTGTCATCAGTACGGCCCGCTCATCGCCGAGCGGCTGGTCCGCGGCCCCGAGTACACCGTGGCCGTGCTGGGAGAACAGGTGCTACCGGCGATCCGGGTGGAGACCGACAACGCCTTTTACGACTACGAGGCCAAGTACCTGTCAGACAGTACCCGCTACCTGTGTCCCTGCGGACTTGAGGCCGAAGAAGAGGCGGCACTGGCGGAGCTGGCGCGGGCGGCCTTTGACTCACTGGACTGCCGCGTCTGGGGGCGGGTGGATTTCATGCGCGACAGCGACGGCGTCTTCTACCTGCTGGAAGTCAACACGGTGCCGGGGATGACCAGCCACAGCCTGGTACCGATGGCGGCTGCGGCCCGCGACCTGGACTTCAATCAACTGGTGGGCCGCATTGCCTGCCTGAGCCTGGAGGCGTAATGGCGACCGGCGCGACTCGCAAGTCACAGCCACAGCGGCGCCCACGGCGCAGCGCAACGCTGCTGCGTCGGCTACTGTCCGCGAGCCTGGGACTGGCCTTATTGGGGCTGGCGGGCCTCGCCGCCTGGCAGCTCGTGCGGCTGCCGGTGAATCGGGTGGTGGTGACCGGGGACATCCAAGAGGTGTCCCGGGATGAGTTGATGGCGGTGATCAGCGACTCCATCAGCGGCGGTTTCCTGTGGGTGGATCTGCAGGTGATTCGTGAGCCGCTGGAAGCCCTGCCCTGGGTACACCGGGCAGTGGTGAAGCGCCAGTGGCCGGATGCCATCGAAGTGCGCGTTGTCGAGCAGCGCCCCATCGCGCGCTGGGGGGACGATGCCTATCTCAACCACGCCGGCGAGGTGTTCGAGCCGGAACTGGCGATTGATGCGACCGGATTGCCCGGGCTCTGGGGCCCGCCGGGTAGCCAGGGTGAGGTGATCAACCACTTCCAGCGGGTCCAGGAGCGGCTGCAGCCGCTGGGCCTGAAGGTGGCCGGTATGCGCATGACCGCCCGGGGCGGGCTGACGGCGGAGCTGCTCGGGGGCGGAGAGCTGGTGTTCGACCGGGATGAACTGGCCGCCCAGCTGGCGCGGCTGGAGGCTGTTTTCCAGGCCCGGCTGGCACATCGCCGGGACGAGTTGGCGCGGGTTGACCTGCGTTACAGCCAGGGCGCGGCAGTGGCCTGGCGCACAGATAATACAAAAGAGACCTAGGACCGAGGGAGACGGGCTCATGGGGAGCGCACAGGACCGGAAGATGATCGTGGGGCTGGATATCGGTACCTCCAAGGTGGTGGCGATTGTCGGCGAGATTGCCGGCGACGGCACGATCGAGGTGGTGGGCATCGGCTCGCACCCCAGCAAGGGACTTAAGAAAGGTGTGGTGGTCAATATCGAGTCCACGGTGCAATCCATCCAGCGCGCGGTGGAAGAGGCCGAGCTGATGGCGGGCTGCCAGATTCATTCCGTGTATGTGGGGATTGCCGGCAGCCATATTCGCAGCCTCAACAGTCACGGCATCGTGGCTATCCGCGATCGCGAGGTTTACGCCCTGGACGTGGAGCGCGTGATCGACGCCGCCCAGGCAGTGGCCATCCCCGCTGACCAGCGGGTGCTGCACATCCTGCCCCAGGAATATGTGATTGATAACCAGGAGGGCATCAAGGAGCCGCTGGGCATGTCAGGTGTGCGCCTGGAAGCCAAAGTGCACCTGGTGACCTGCGCCACCAACGCCTCACAGAACATCGAGAAGTGCATCCGTCGCTGCGGCCTGGATGTCGAAGACATCATCCTCGAGCAGCTGGCCTCCAGCTATGCGGTGCTGACTGAGGACGAGAAGGAACTGGGCGTGTGCCTGGTGGATATCGGCGGTGGTACCACGGATATCGCCATCTTTACCGAGGGCTCTATCCGCCATACCGGTGTCATCCCGATTGCCGGCGACCAGGTCACCAACGATATCGCCATGGCACTGCGCACGCCGACCCAGCATGCCGAGGAAATCAAGATCAAATACGCCTGTGCCCTGACCCAGCTGGCCGGCGCCGATGAAACCATCAAGGTGCCCAGTGTCGGTGATCGCGCGCCGCGGGACCTGTCTCGCCAGGCCCTGGCCGAGGTGGTGGAGCCGCGCTACGACGAGCTGTTCACGCTGGTGCAGGCAGAGCTGCGGCGCTCCGGCTTCGAAGACCTGGTGCCGGCGGGCATTGTGCTCACCGGTGGCACCTCGAAGATGGAAGGGGTGGTGGAGCTGGCCGAGGAGATTTTCCATATGCCGGTGCGGGTGGGGTTCCCGCAGACGGTGACCGGGCTGACGGATATCGTCCGCAACCCGATCTATTCCACGGGCGTCGGCCTGCTGCAGTACGGGGCGGCACGCCAGGATGACACGGTGCCGCGACCGGCGGCTCGCGGGCCAGCACCGGCCAGCCCGCTGGAGCGCCTGAAGAGTTGGTTCAAGAACAACTTTTAGTCCGCTGTGACGACCATTCACAGAGGACTTGTTGTAAACCGGCGGTGCCCGCACCGCCAGACTTTGAAAAGGGGAGAAACTGGAAATGTTTGAACTGATAGACAACGTACCAGAGAGTGCCGTCATCAAGGTGATCGGCGTGGGAGGCGGCGGTGGCAACGCCGTCAAGCACATGATCGACAACCAGGTTGATGGCGTCGATTTTATCTGTGCCAATACTGACGCCCAGGCGCTGAACGATGTGGCTGCCCGCACCGTGCTGCAACTGGGTGGGGATATCACCAAGGGCCTCGGTGCCGGCGCCAATCCGGATATCGGCCGAGCTGCCGCCATGGAGGACCGCGACCGCATCGCCGATTCGCTGCGCGGTGCTGACATGGTGTTTATTACCGCCGGTATGGGCGGTGGCACCGGCACCGGTGCGGCGCCGGTGGTGGCCGAAGTGGCCCGTGAGATGGGTATCCTCACCGTCGCCGTAGTGACCCGGCCCTTCATCTTCGAGGGCAAGAAGCGCACGGCCATTGCCGACGAGGGCATGAAGGAGTTGCATCAGCACGTGGATTCGCTGATCACGATTCCCAACGAGAAGCTGCTGGAAGTGCTCGGCAAGAGCACCTCGCTGCTGGAGGCCTTCAAGGAGGCCAACGACGTGCTGCTGGGTGCGGTGCAGGGTATCGCCGACCTGATCATCCGTCCCGGCATGATCAACGTCGACTTTGCCGATGTACGCACGGTGATGTCGGAAATGGGCATGGCCATGATGGGTACCGGTGGCGCCCGCGGTGAGAACCGCGCCCGCGAGGCCGCTGAGGCCGCGATTCGCAGCCCGCTCCTGGAGGACATCAACCTGGAGGGTGCCCGCGGCATCCTGGTGAACATCACCGCGGGTCTCGACCTGTCCCTGGGTGAATTCTCCGAGGTAGGTGACGCGGTGGAAGAGTTTGCCTCCGACAACGCCACCGTCGTGGTGGGCACGGTGATCGACCCGGATATGGCTGACGACCTCAAGGTGACGGTGGTGGCCACCGGCCTCGGTTCTGAAGCGGTGCGGTCAGCGCCCCTGCAGGTGGTGGAGACTGCGCCGAAGCCGGTGGACCCGGCGGAAGCACCCGTGCGCCGACGCGCGGCCACCGAGGACAAGTCAGCCTCGGCCGAGGCCTCCAAGGAAGCGGGACTGGCGGCTGCCGTGGGCCAGGAAGACTACTTCGACATTCCGGCTTTCCTGCGCCGCCAGGCTGACTGAGACGGGTCGACTCAGGCAGGTCGAGGGAGGCGCTGCACGGTCTGTTGTGGACCAGGCCAGCGCAACCCCGCGGCGGCGGGTCGGCCCCGGCTGACCCCTTGCCCTGGTAGGCTCCGCTGCCGCGCGGCCGGGTTGCTGCTGCAATCCGGCCGTCACATATCCCGCTGCCTGAGATGTCAAGACCGGCACGGATTGCGACCGAAAAACGCTAGTAAGCGCTCCAGTAGTGTGAATAAGGTCCCAAAACGCCTAAATTTCGAGGGTTTTCAGTAGC
This sequence comes from Halieaceae bacterium, assembly GCA_028280635.1. GTDB lineage: Bacteria > Pseudomonadota > Gammaproteobacteria > Pseudomonadales > Halieaceae > JANQIO01. The sequence goes on from JANQLM010000022.1 coordinate 40,609, forward strand.
TTTCGGAGGTCACAGCGGGGTATTTAAGTCGTAGTATTTCACAAACACTTATGCCAATATTCACGACTTCTGGGGAGCTAGACCAATAAAATGAAGATCATTGTCGTCGACAAGAGGCTGGGCGCCTCCCGAGCGATAACGCTTGGGAAGTGGTCTCGCGCAGTGTTGTCACTGTGTGCGATCGGCCTGCCGCTGGGCATGGTGGGCCTCGGCTACCAGCTTGCCCAGGCCGTCGGCGTACCGGAATCCCTCGCACCCCTGCAGGACGAAGTCGAGGCCCAGAACGAGGCCATCGCCGATTTGCGCGCCGACGCCGAGCGCCGCCTGCAGTCTATCTCCCTGACCGTCGCCGAAATGGAAGCGCGCCTTGTGCGCCTGGACGCGATGGGTACCCGCCTGACCGGCCTGGCGGGCCTCGATGACGGTGAATTCGATTTCAGTCAGACCCCGGCCCTGGGTGGTCCCCTGAGCACCGGAGAAGACGCGGAAGGCTTTACGGCGATGCCTTCAACCCTAGCCTCGGAAATGGGTGACCTCGAGGCGCGCATCGCCGACCGCGAACAGCAGCTCGATTTCCTGCAGGCGGTGCTGTCCAACCGCCAGCTACAGAAAGATGTGTTCCTTTCTGGCCGCCCTATCAAGAAGGGCTGGCTGTCATCACCCTACGGTCAGCGCAAAGACCCCTTCAACGGGCAGTCCATGTGGCACCAGGGCGTCGATTTTGCCGGCAAGCTCGGGTCTGACATCGTGGCGGTGGCCGGTGGCGTGGTCACCTGGTCCGGTGAGCGTTACGGCTACGGCGAGATGGTGGAAATCAACCACGGCGGGGGCTATTCCACCCGCTACGCCCACAACAAGGAAAACCTGGTCAAGGTAGGCGATATTGTCAGCAAGGGCCAGGTCATCGCGTATATGGGTTCCAGCGGCCGTTCCACCGGCCCCCATGTGCACTACGAGGTCTACAAGAACGGTCGCCCTGTCGACCCCGCAACATACGTGCGCCGCACCCGGCGCTGACCCCGAAATCACGCTAAAATCCCGGCCGGGCGGATGGACATTCGCCTCGGCGTCCCCATATACACCCCCAAATCGCACTAGACGGGTCCCATGATTTCCAAGTTTTTGAAACTGATGTTCGGCAGCAGCAATGACCGCGAGCTGAAGCGCATGCGCAAGGTGGTCAGGAAGATCAACGAGCTGACCGAATCCACCGCTGCCCTTAGCGATGAAGCGCTACGCGCGAAAACCGATGAGTTTCGCCAGCGCCTGGCCGACGGCGAGCAACTCGACAAACTGCTGCCAGAAGCCTTTGCCGTGGTCCGCGAGGCCGGTGAACGCACCCTCGGCATGCGCCATTTCGATGTGCAGCTAATTGGCGGCATTACCCTCCACGAGGGCAAGATTGCCGAAATGCGCACCGGTGAGGGCAAGACCCTGGTGGCTACCCTGCCTGCCTACCTCAATGCGCTGACCGGCAATCCGGTGCACCTGGTCACCGTGAACGACTACCTGGCCAGCCGGGACGCGGACTGGATGGGACCCCTGTACCGCTTTCTCGGCCTGGAGGTCGGCGTGATCCGTTCCGGCCAGCCCCAGGCGGACAAGCTGCAGGCCTACAAGGCGGACATCATCTACGGCACCAACAACGAGTTCGGCTTCGACTACCTGCGCGACAACATGGCTTTCATGAAAGAAGACCAGATGCAGGGGACCCTCGCTTTTGCCATCGTCGACGAAGTGGACTCCATTCTTATCGACGAAGCGCGTACACCGCTGATTATCTCCGGCGCCGCCGAGGACAGCTCCGAGCTGTACAAGCGCATCAACCGCATTATTCCCGAACTGAAGCTCGACGACGAAGGGCTGGAGGGTCATTACTCGATCGACGAGAAGCTGCGGCAGGTGGAGATGACGGAAGCCGGCCACCTGTTCGTCGAAGAGCTGATGGTGCGGGAAAAACTCTTGGAGGAGGGTGACAGCCTCTACGCCGCGACCAACCTCAACCTGCTCCACCACGTGCACTCGGCGCTGCGCGCGCACGCTTTGTTCAATCGCGATATCGAGTACATCGTGCAGGACGGCCAGGTGGTGCTGATCGACGAGCACACCGGCCGCACCATGCCGGGCCGGCGCCTGTCCGAGGGCCTGCACCAGGCGATTGAGGCCAAGGAGGGTGTGTCCATCCAGAGTGAGAGCCAGACGCTGGCTTCCACCACTTTCCAGAACTACTTCCGCCTGTACGGCAAGCTGGCCGGCATGACCGGCACCGCTGATACCGAGGCCTTTGAATTCCGCCAGATCTACGGCCTGGCCGTGGTGGTCATTCCCACCAACGTGCCCACCCAGCGCACGGATTTCAACGACCTGGTCTACCTGTCGGTGGATGAGAAGTACGACGCGATCGTCGAGGATGTGAAGAACTGTATTGAGAGCGGCGCGCCGGTGCTGGTGGGTACTGCCTCCATCGAAACCTCCGAGGAGATGTCCCGTCGCTTCAAACAGGCAAAAATCGAGCACCAGGTGCTCAATGCCAAGTTCCACGAGCAGGAGGCACATATCATCGCCCAGGCCGGTGTGCCGGGGACGGTGACCATCGCCACCAATATGGCAGGTCGCGGTACCGATATTGTGCTGGGCGGCAACTGGGAAGCTGAGGTCAAGGCACTGGACGCACCCAGCGACGACAAGGTGGCGAGTATCAAAGCCGCCTGGCAGGAACGCCATGACCAGGTGTTGGCTGCCGGCGGCCTGCATATCTTTGGCACCGAGCGTCACGAATCACGTCGTATCGACAACCAGTTACGCGGCCGCGCCGGCCGCCAGGGCGACCCCGGTGCCTCGCGCTTCTACCTGTCCCTCGAGGACAACCTGATGCGTATCTTCGCCTCGGACCGTGTGAAGAACTTTATGCAGGCCCTGGGCATGGAAAAGGGTGAGGCTATCGAGCACCGCATGGTGACCAACGCCATCGAGAAGGCCCAGCGCAAGGTCGAGGGCCGCAATTTTGATGTTCGCAAGCAGCTGCTGGAATACGACGATGTCGCCAACGACCAGCGCCAGGTGATCTACCAGCAGCGCAACGACCTGCTGGATGCGGAGGACATTTCCGACACCATCGCCGCCGTGCGCAGCGACGTGGTCAACGACGCCATCAGCGAGTTCATCCCGCCCATGAGCCTGGAAGAGCAGTGGGACATCAACGGCCTGGAAAAATCCCTGGAAACCGAATTTGCCGTCAAGCTGCCGGTACAGCAGTGGCTGGATGAGGACGACAATCTGGCGGAGGAGGGCGTGCGCGAGCGCATTGAGGCCGCCGTTGCCGAGGCCTACCAGGCCAAGTGCGACGAGGTCGGCCCGGATATGCGCCGCCTGGAGAAGCAGATCATGCTGCAGGTGCTGGATACCCTGTGGAAGGAGCACCTGGCGACCATGGACCAGTTGCGCCAGGGCATCGGCCTGCGCGCCTACGCCCAGAAGAACCCTAAGCAGGAGTACAAACGGGAGTCTTTCGAGATGTTCCAGCAGCTGCTGGATAACCTGAAGTTCGAAGTCACGCGTTTCCTCTGCCACGTACAGATCCAGCGCCGCGATGAGGCGGAGCTGTTGGAGCAGCGGCGCCGAGAGCAGGCCGCCAGGGAAAAGCTGGCCTTCCAGCACGCCGAGGCCTCGGCCATGGCCGAGGAGGCCGCTGCCGCGCCGGCCCAGGCCGCCGCAGCCGGCGGCGGCGTGCCGGAACAGCCTTTTGTACGCGAACAACCCAAGGTAGGCCGCAACGAGCCCTGTCCCTGCGGGTCTGGTAAGAAATATAAGCAGTGCTGTGGACGCCTCTAGTCCCCAAGGTGGCGTGCTGCCGGTAGCGGGAGTTCGCCTGGCGGCGGTGAGTGCCGGCATCAAGACCCCGGGTCACCTCGACCTGGTGGTCATGGAGATCGCCAGGGGCGCGCAGGTCGCCGGCAGCTTCACCCGCAACGCCTTCTGTGCCGCCCCGGTGCAGGTTGCGCGCTCGCATCTCGCCGCCACGGCGCCGCGCTACTTCCTGGTCAACACCGGAAATG
>JANQLM010000030.1 GCA_028280635.1 Halieaceae bacterium
GTGAAGTCATCGATGGCAAATACGGTGGCGGCGCTGATGGCCGGGCGCGGCCGCGGCCAGGGGTAGAAACCATCGTCGAGATGCAGCGGCTGCGAGGGAGAGCCGCCAAGGATATTTATGACCTGGGCCTGGGACAGCAGGTAGTTCGGCATGAACAGACGGTCCAGGTGCGCCAGGATCAGCGGATGGGTAATAAACACATCGGCGGCACGCAGCTTCTGCGGCAAGCCGTAAATGCGCTGGGTGAGTTCGCCTTCAAAAGAGTTGCGGCCCACCTGCTCCAGGTGAGGCGTGGCAGCAGTGCGCAGGGCGTCGAGCTGCTCGCTGGAGACCATGTTCTCGATGATGACGTAGCCATCGCGCAGCAGGGCCTCGTGCTGCTCATTCAGAAGGTCCTGGTCCACCTGCTGGGCGGCCTCGCTGCGGGTGAAACCGTAGGTGCGCGCCAGGTCCTGTCCGAAATAGTCGTCCATGGAGATGACCTCCTGGAACCGGGGGTCGTTGCGGCCGTTGGGTGACTCACTCATTGTTACTCTCCTGCCCCATGCGGTCAGGGCGCTTTCAGTTGGCTCAGGGCCTTTTTTAGTTGGCTCAGGGCTTTTTCGGTTGACTCAGGGCTGTTTCGGTTGGCTAAGGGCTTTCTCCCATTTTCAAAAACACTGTTCCCCGGTAACACGGGGTCAGAGCTGCGCCAATCCAAGGCCGGCGCCCAGGAACTGCCAGATTTCATCTGCCAGGGACTGGGGGTCCACCTCGCCTTCCCGCGACAGCTCACTGGTGGTCGCAGAACGGACCGCACCCAACACCATGGCTGCCAGCAAGTAGCTGTCCTGCCGCACACGGATGGCGCCACGCGCCTGCCCCTCGGCAATATTGCGGGCGCCCTCGTCAATGAGCCGCTGCCAGCGCCGGGCCTCTACACCGGCCACCGCCGGCGTACCGGCCAGTCGCATGATGACTGTGCGGGTCAGTGGATCTTCCAGCAGGAAGGTCAGGTAGCTTGCTACCCGATCCCGCTCCCGCTGGCTCCAGTCTTCGTAATCCTCCAGCCTGGCCATCAGCACCGAGGTTTCGACGCGGTCGTAGAAGTCCTCGACCACGGCGCCCAATAAGCCGTCCTTGGAGCCAAAATGGTGGTAGGCCAGCCCCTGGGAGACCCCGGCTGCCTTCGCCACCCAACTCATCTCAAGATTGCCGTCACCGTCAGTCAGCAGGGCCTTGGCAGCCTCGAGAATCCGGGCGCGAGTGGCGGCGGGATTGCGGCGCGGGCGCGATTCAGACTTGGCTTGTTTGGCATTCATGGGACATGACTATAGACTTTTACTGAACTGAATTCAATTCAATATCGAAGAAAGCCGACAGGGCGAGCCGCGGCTCGCCCTGCACCGATCAGTAAGGCAGGAAGTCGAAGGAGTAATTCACCGTGGTGGCGACGACATCCGCCGCCTCGAAGCGAATCATCCGAATGCGGGCCAGGATCTTCTGGGTCAGGCTCTCGTCGGCCAGCTCACTGGAGACCAGCGTCAGTGAGGAGATCGCCCCCGAGGGGTCAATCTGCATCTCGAACACCAGTTTCCCGGCCAGGGTCGGGTCCTTGCGCAGGGCGCGGTTGTATACGGCAAAGATCGCCCCCTTGTTGCGGTCCATCACCCGCCGGATCGACTCGTCGCTGCGGCCGCCGAGACGGGCTGACGCGCTGCTGTCGCCGCGGTCGGCGGCATTGGCAGCGATGGTGCTCTCGACCCTGGTCGTTTCGCGCCCGGACAGGGCCGGCCCACCGGTGTCGCGGCTCAGGTTCCCGGTCTGGATACCGCCACTGCCACCCCTGGCGGCACCGGCAATGATAGATCGCTCGGTTTTGGCAGCCTGCGACTCACCCCGGCTCATGCCGGTATCCCCAAGGCTGTCGATGTCGACGCTGTCACGCATGTCGGCCAGGGCGTCCTGGAAGGCCAGCACCCCGCTTACCGCTGCCACCTTGCGCGCCTCCTCGACCCTGTCGACGGGCGGGGGCAGCGGCTCCTTGGGTTTCGGTTCGGGCTTGGGTTCAGGCTTTTTCTCCACGGGCTTTTCAGGCTGCTTCTCAACCTTCTTCTCCACCGGCTTGGGAGGCGGTGGTGGCGGCAAAACCTTCTTCTCCAGCACAACCCTCGCCAGGTGCGGCGGCAGCGTCTCCTGCTTCTCGCGGCTCAACTCTTCCACCGGAAGGAAAGGCATCACGATGCCAAAGGCCAGCAGGGCCGCCAGCAGGTTGCGGAGTATCTTGCGATAGCGGGCGTCCTCCCGCTCTGAGGACTCCCAGGGCAGCATCAGGTCCGGCGTCATCATACGCATGGTCATCGAGGTCATGGCTCAGCCTCCCCCCGCCAGCAACGGCTCGTCGAGCTCAGGGGTAGCCGCGGTATTCACCGCAAGGGTGATGTCCCGATAATCGCTGTCGGCACAGGTGGTCATGATGCGCTTGAGCAGCTTATAGGGCATACCCTGGTCACCCATGATCACTACCGGGCGGCCGATTTCTTCTTCGCGCTCGGTCATGACCGGAGCCCTGGAGGCCTGGTAGGCGAGCTCCTGTTTGAGGGCATCAATCAGGTTGCCGTCCTGGGCCAGGACGTCGGCAACGCTGCCCATGCGGCGGCCCTGCACGACAATGTCATCGGGGCTGACCTTGATGGTCAGGGCAATATCGGGTTTTTGCTCGGAAACGGACTCGGGCAAGCTGATATTCTTGTCCGCCTCCAGTACCTCGACATCGCCACTGTTCACCATCAGGAAGAACACCAGGATGGTGAAGATATCCATCAGCGATACCAGGCTGAGCTTGGCCTGGGTATGCAGCCGGCGATGGGAGCGCGCCATACGCCGCGCCCGCGCTGAACTCTTCATGATCCCGTACCTCCGGTTCCACCTGCTGCCGCCGGGATGCCTGCAACGTCAGCTCCGGGCAGATCGGCAGCCCACACCCCCGAACTCGCCCCCCCCAACCCAGAACCGGCAGCCGCTGACTCGAGCGGTTTCATAGACGGCGCGTCTCCGAAGGAAATTTCGGGGAATAGCGCTGCGTCCACCACATCGGTTGCCACTACCGCCTTAAAGGAGCGCACCGTGTCCATGGCGCTGATGATGGTCTGGTAGTCCACCCCTTCCTCAGACAGCAGCGTGATGTTGCGGCGCTCGATGCCCTGATCACGGAGCTGGCGCTTCACTTCCTGCAGCACCAGGCTAAGCAGGGCGAAGTCGTAGCCGCCATTCTCGGTCATAGGGATGTCCTTGAGCCGGATACCGCGCGGGAAGTCCACGCGCATGGAATCCCGGCGGATCACCAGTTCCACCTGCTGGTTATCGTCGTCACCCTCGGCGCCACCGGCGGCGGCGTTGGGCAGGTTGACCTCGATGGCCGCCACCTGCGAAAACACCAGGCTCAGTAGCAGCACCGGCACCAGCACGATCATCAGGTTCATGAACGCGGTGATATCGAGTTCCGCCTCGGTGCGCTGGACGCGCCGTCGCATCTTCATGGTCGGCTCCTTTTCTTCAAGTCCTGAAGGACAGTCCCAATCAGCTGTCTTCAGCGCGGGTCTTGGCGCGCAGTTGGCTGGCATCCGCCAGGGTGTTCAGCACCTTCACCCCCGCCATCTCGAAGCTGTCCACCAGCTCGATGGTCTTGGTCTGCAGCATGGCGTGCAGCAGCAACAGCGGGATTGCAGAGATCAGGCCAAAAGCGGTGGTGTTCATCGCCACGGAGATCGAGCTGGACAGCATGCTAGCCTTCTCAGCGGGCGCCGCCGTCGCTACCGCGGTAAAAGCCGCAATCAGGCCGACGATCGTGCCGAGCAGGCCCAGCAGCGTTGCCACGTTCGCCAGCGTCGCCAGGTACTGGGTGCGCTTCTCGAGCCGCGGCAGCGCCTCCATCACACCCTCTTCCATGGCCGATTCGATTTCGTCGCGCCGGTTGTTGTTGAGGAAGCGGGCGATACCGGCGGCCACGATGCGGTACATCGGCACGCGGGAATCCTTGCCGGCACTCAGCACCGACTTGTACTCGCGGCTCTTCAGCGCTGACATGATGCTGTCAAAGGCCTTGCGATTGGAGGCGCGTGCAGTGCTCAGCACCAGCCAGCGCTCTACGGCAATTGCCAGCCCCACCGCCAACACAATGGCGATGGGATACATGAACGGCCCTCCGTTCTGGAAAAAACGCACTATCAGGTTATAGGTCTCCATGGTCTTACCCTCAGTCTTGCCTACTGTGGTCTACATCGGAGTTTGCGCTGCCCAATGCCTCGCGATACTCCAGTTCTCTAACAAACTCATCCCGGTCGACCCGACGAAACAGGTCGTCCGCCAGCGCCTGGGCCGGCTCGTATTCGTAGTCCCTGGCCTCCGGTGGCTGCCAGGGCAGGATGTACATCACCCGTGGCTGTTCCTGGTTGCCGGTGACGGTGGCGCGCAGGGTCACCACCGGCTCCTGGGCCGCCGCCGCTGCACTGAACAGGAGCAATCCCACGGTTATCAGTTGCTTCACTCTCCCGCCCCCTGTTGGCCACGCTGCACCAGCTGGCTGAATTGACGCTCCAGCAGCACAATCCAGCCCGCCACCGTGCGATCGGTATTACCGGTCAGCTCCTGGTAGCGGTAGTAGTGCTGCAGGGCCTTCTCGTGATCACCCCGGTACAGGTCGTAGAGCACCCCGATGTTGCGGTGAGTCTCCGCATGGTCCGACCACACGGCCAGCGCATCCAGGTAGACCCGTTCCGCTTCATCGAAACGACCCTGCTCGCGCAGGAAAATTGCGTACTGGTTGTAGGCCGCAAGGTTGCGCTCGTTCACTTCCAGGGCGGCCTGGAAAAGGGTTTCCGCTGTGGCGGTGTCGCCCTCGGCGACATGTAACAGCGCCAGGTTGAGGTAGGGCCCGGACAGTTTCGGGTGGTTCTCAACCAGCCATTCCAGGTCGACACGGGCGGTGTCCCAGTCTTCCGTGGCCATCGCCGCGGTGGCCGCTGCAAAGCGCTGCCTGGCAGTACCGCTGACCGAGCGTCGTGAATCCAGGTAGGGATTCTCGGCGGCAATGGTCTCCGCGACCGGGGCTGCCTCCGCAGCATCCGCCGCCGGCGCGGGCGAGCGCGGCCCCAGATCGGGCATGGCGCCACAGCCGCCCAGCAGCACGGCAAACGCCAGGATTCCAGCGCGCGCAGACATCAGTAGATATCCTCGCTGTAGGCCATCTGCGTCTCGCGCTTGGCGTACAGTGCCGGTGACAGCCCGGCCAGTGCCTCAAAGCTGCGCTTGATCCAGTCGTCGTACCAGCCTTCCCAACTGCGGCGCATATTCGCCTCGTGGATAGCGATGGCCTTTTCCTCGAAGGGATAGGCCTGCTCTTCCAGCAGCAGCTCATACTGATCGAGGGCCAGCGCGTCGAGGCCGCGGGGCCGCTCGGACTCCATCAGGTCGACACTGAGCTGGCGATAAATCTCACCCATGCGAAAGGTCGACAGGGAGGCAAACTCTGCCACCCCGTAGCCATTGGTGCGCTGGTAGGCCTGCAGTGCGGTGTCCATGGCCCGGCGCTTCTTTTTCAGTGATTTTTCCACCGGGTGCTTGAGCCTGATGCCGCGAAACGCGCGGTAGGCATCCTCGGCAAACACCGAGGAGGCACTGGCAGCGAGGTACAGTGAGCGATCGGTCTGGTTGGGCCCGGCCGCATCGTGGGCCGCCTGTATCTTGTTCAGCCAGAAGCGGCGCTTGGACTGCTCGCCCTGGCTATCGTAGATCTCATTGAGACGCTGCATGGCCTCCATGCGCGGCGCCAGTGGCTGCTCCCATTCATGGGCATAGCTGCGGAAGCGGGCAATGGCGAGCTCCGTGTTCCCGGCGCGGTCGTAGTGTTCGGCACTCAGGTAGAGCATCTCCCGACTGCGCTCGGGATCAGCTTCTTTCGCGACCAGCGCATCCAGTTCCCGGGCAGCCAGTTCCCATTGCTCGAGCTGTTCGTAGTTGTAAACCAGTTTGAGCGGCACATCGGCGGCCAGGGCATCACCCGTGAAGCGGCTGCGGAAATCCTTGAGCAAGGCATTGGCGCGGGCGTAATCGCCGGCGTTCATGAAGTACTGCGCAGAATCAAACTGGGCCTGGCGCCGGAAACTGGCCGCCGGAGTCTCCTCCACCACCTGCGCAAACTGGAGGGCAGCACCGAGATCATCCCCTTCCGCGGCAATGGCCTCGGCACGCCGGTACATCGAAGCCGCCAACCGCTCGACGGTGGCGTTGTGGCGCTCGTCGCCGGCGGGCATACGCGTCAGCACTTCCCGGTAACCGGACGCGGCATCCAGGTACTCACCCATCTCAAACCAGCCGTGGGCGATTACCAGGCTGGCCGGCAGCATCAGCTCCGCTGCAGGCGCCGGGGTCTGCCGGGTCAAAGTGGCAGCGGCGACGATGGCCAGTTGGTACTCTTCCAGCGCCAGCAGGCTGGCGGCCGCATCGTTCAAAACAGCGTCAGCGCGCGGATCATCAAAGCGCGCGGCAAAGCGTAGCTGGCTGTCCACCTTGCGCCTCAGCAGGGCTTCGTTCTCACCCGCCTGCTCCATCAACGGCGCGTAACCGAGGATGGCCGCGTAGCCGGCATCGGCTGCCCGTTCGTACCCGGGGTAGTCGTAGGCCACCCACTCGTAGGTGGCCACTGCCTCCTCGTGATCACCAGACTCGGTGCGCACCTCCGCCAACAGGAAGCCCATCTCCGGCACCCGCTCATCCCCGGGGAAGCTATCGATGTACAACTGGTAGTAGTTCCCCGCCAGGCGGAAATCCTCCGCCGCATTGTCCCCGGCGGCCTGGGCCAGGGCATGGTGGTGGGTGGCCAGCTCATCGATGTACTGCGCCAGGTTGTCAGCGATTTCCCGCTGCACATCCACGCTACTCACCAGGAAGTAATCGCCGTAAACGCTGTAGGCCGTCACGTAGTCACGCTTTTCCTCCACGATCAGGTCGCGGAAGCCCGCCTGCTCGTAGATACCAATCACCCGCACGTGGAAGCGGTGAGCGTATTCCGAGGCGGGATAGCGATCACCGAAGGCGCGGAAGGTATCGGCGCTGTCTCGGAAGCGCTCCTGCTTGAGATACAGCTCGCCCAGCTCCTGGTAGAGCAGCGGTTCGTAGCTGCGCTCGCCGAGCTGGTCGTAGGCGGCAGCGATGCTATCCACACCCTCCAGGTAGCTGAACACCACCGCCAGAACCCGAAAGCAGTCCGCCACCAGGGCGCGGTTGGCGCCGGTCATCGCTTCCAGGTCATTGTCCGCCGGCATCAGCGCATCCAGAGTGCCGGTATAGGCGCGGATGGACTGGCGGTAGCGGCCCTGCTTGAACTGGGACCAGCCCAGCATGTACTGGGCATTGAGGTAATAGTCGCTGTCCTCGCCGGCCTTCAATACCTCCGCATAGGCGGTCTCAGCCTCGGCGTAGCGGCCCTCGCTGAAGTGCTTCTCAGCCATCCGGAACTGGGCTTCGGTGTAGTGCGCGGAGTCCGCGTGACCACTGGATAGCTGCTGCAGGGCCAGCATGGCAGCGTCGCTATCGCCAGTCATATCGTGGGCTTTGGAGAGCTGGTAGAGCAGCCGGTCCCGTCCTTCGATATCCGGATGGGAGACCAGCAGTTCGCTGTAGGCCGCAATAGCTTCGTCGAACAGGGGAGCGCTGTTCTGGCCTTCGGCCAGCACCGCCTCGGCCTCCAGCATTTCCAGACCCGCCAGCCGCTCCAGTACCAGCACGCGAGTCTGGGGATCATCGCTGACTTCCAGCACGCCGCGGTACACCTGGGCCAGCTCCCGCAGCTCGATTTCCGGCAGCGCCTGTTCCGCTGCGGGCAACACTACCGGCTCCAGTTCCGCAATGGTGGGCTCATATTCGCTGGTGGAAAGGAAACCACAGCCCGCCAGCAGCAGCGTCAGCGTCAGCAACAGGTATCTCATCGCCCCACTCCCGTACTGCCGCGGTCGTAGAGACGGGCGATAGCCAACTGGGACTGGCCCAGGGAGCGCTTGAGGGCTCGCGCCTGCTGCGCCAGTTCCGCCATGGCAACCTGGCGCAGGCCAGACTCAGACCGCAGCAGCGCCTGGCCCACCACCATCTGTTGTTCACTCACACGTGTATCGAGTGCCACCAGCCGCGGCGCAAAATTTGAGCTGCGGCGATTGGCAATCGCGATATCCAGGCGAGCCAGGCCCTGCTCCGCTTCAGTCAGCGCGGCCTGCAACTCCGCCAACTCGCGCTCGGCGCGCCAGCGGCGATCCGGGAATTGTTCACTGTCGTCCCAGGTCATCAGGCCGCGGTATAGACGCAGCAGTTCCCGCTGCGCCTGGGGTGCGTCGATCTGACCGGCCAGGGACTCCGCCCGTTCCAGGCGCCGCCAGAGCTGCCGACCGGCTTGATCGGCCAGGGCTCGCCCGTCACCCTCACGCTCTGCGGCTGCCAGCCGGGATTCCAGGTCTTCAGACTCGACTGCCAACTGCGACAGCCGCTCTTCATATTCCTGCCTGGCCCCACCTTCGATAACCCGCTCCCAGTTGGCCTGCTGCTCGATATCCGCCTGGGCCAGCACGGCGAGCTTGTCCGTCGCAATGACAAGATTGCGGTTGATACGCTGCAGATCACGCAGCTCGCGCATCGCGCCCTGGAAGGCGTGGCTAGCAATCAGGTGCCGCAGGTAGGGCGCCTGGTCAGAGATGGGCAGGATGTCCTCGCCGAACAACCAGTCGTCCGAGTTTTCCACCTCGAGTTGCAGCAGCTCCGACAGCTCACCGCTGGCAAACTGTTCAATCGCCGCCTGCACACTGTCCAGCTCTGCCTGGTATACCTGCCGTGCCTGCTGGTAGCTGGCCAGCGCCAGACCCGGACGCGAGAGTTGTTCATAGGCGTAGGGCACCGCCAGCAGGCTTTCGCGCACGCTCTGGCTGAGCGGCGGCCGTGTACCCAACTCGCGCCAGGGTGCGAGTGCTGCCATGGCATCGCCGTTCTCGAAGGCCGCCCAGCCGTGTCCCAGCAGCGCGCGGTCGGCCACTGGGCTTAGCAGCCGTACCTGCCTGAAGTCTTCGCGCGCCGCGTCAAATTCTCCGGCTGCCATCAGCGCATAGCCGGAGGCGGTAAAGGCGCGATCACGCAGGGTTCTCAACTCCGGCGTAGCCTCAGCTTTTCCGAGCTGGTGAAAATGCCCCGCGGCGGCGACCCAGTCACCTTCGGCGGCGTGGGCAGCGCCGAGGTTGTAGCTGCTGTAGAAGCGCCAGGGAGACTTTTCCGGCAGGGCTGCCAGGGAGCTCCGTGCCGCCGCCAGGTCGCCTTGAGAAAGGGCGATTGCCGCGCGGAGATAGGCAGCTTCCTGGGCCAGTTCGTCGCGCCTGTCGATATCGACCAGCGCCAGACCCGCACGGTCCAGTGCGATGGCCGCCCGCTCGATCTCGCTGCGCTGCCAGGCCACCTTGGCGAGATAGAACCAGGCGCGCTGGCGATTGACGCCTTCCCGGGGCTCCGACAGCAGCGCGGTAAACACGCGTTCGGCTTCGCGATCCATACCGTAGGACAGGCTGATGCCGCCACGCAGCAGCTCGGCATTTTCGGTGTGCGGGCCTAGCTCTTCCTGGGCCTGGCCCACCATCAGTTCGGTCAGTGACTGGAAGTAGTCGCCCTGGTAAAGGTGGTAGAGGCTGACACCGTAGCGCAGGCTTTCGACGGTTTCCGCTGCCCGCACAGCCCCACTGGCCAGCACCAGTGTGAGCAGCGCTGTTGCCGCGGTTCGGATGGCCTGCACGGGCGCCACGGCGCTACCACTCCCTCACCGCAAATTCGGGTTGGCGGGTGGCGGTCGAATCGACAATCTTCAATTCCAGGTGTTTGGCACCGGATTGCTTGTCAAAGACCAGCTCGGTGGCGCGACGGTAGTCCCTGCCCTTGGGGCCGAAACCGGTAAAAACCGCTACCAGCTCGTGCTCACCGGATTTCAGGTTGCCGAGGAACAGCCGGTGTACGCCGCCGCGACGCAGAGCGCTGAGCTGCCGGTCGGTGTACAGGTAGTTGGTCACCACCTTGCCGTCGATAGACAGCTTGACGGCGTCGAGCTTGAAGAACTCGCCCACATCCAGCGACAGGAACACGGATACCTGGGTGTCGCTGGGGTAGAGCAGTTCTTCCTCAAGAATGAAAAGATCGCGGTTCAGCTCCAGGGTCTGTTGCTTGATGTCCTGGATATCATCGCGCAGTGCGGTGGGCGTGTCCTTCGACGCCAGGTCCTGCGCGCTCGCAGTGAACACGTACAGGAGTAAGCCGCCGGTGAGCAGCAGCTTACCGAGCAGGGGGTGGAGGTGAGATTGTAGGGTCATGGCTAGGTGAGCACTCCTCCCGATATGCTGGGCAAGGGCTGGAAGGCGATATAGCGGTCCAGGCCCAGTGGATCACCGAGCCCCTGGGACGGGAAGAAATTCTCCGTCGCAAACAGGCCCTGCTCGCCGTGCAGGGCCATGTAATTGAGGATCACCATCTCCACGTTGAGGTTGACGTTGTTGGCCGCCGGCGTGGACGAGGTCTCCACCGAGGCATCGGGCCGCATCCAGCCGATTTGCTGGTGCATCAGCGGGTCGCTGAGCCCGTCATCCCAGAGCTGCGGCATGCCCCCGGGGTCGTAAACCAGGAAGAACGAGCAGGCAGTAGATGAGTTGTCGCTGGACCAGGTGAACTTCTCTACGCCGTTGACGATCTCCGAGCTACCGTTGCTGGACAGGGAACCGTCACTGAACACATACAGCATCAGCGGCGTGGACTTGCGGCGGGCGTACTCCAGGCAGGCGCCGATACAGCGGCCGGCGCGCAGGTCGCGGGCATCGGTGCTGTTGCGGGTATTGCCGTGGTAGTCGTAGCCGCCCATCTCCACCGTGCCGCAGCCGGCAATGCCGTCGATCACCAGCTTCATCACCGAGGCGGTCTTGCGGAACTCCCGATCATCGTTGAACTCGTCGGCGGTAAAGATGCCGGCGTCGCCGACGATCAGCGGGTCCTGCTCCGGGTTCAGCGCGTCCGGATTGGAGAAGTTCTCCAGGGTATCGGCGCTGCGCAGGTACTCACAGCTGAAGCGATCCTTGAGGCGCTGGTCTTCGTCCGTCGGGTTGCTGATACGGGTATTGACCAGATCCATTTTGAAGTCAGTCATGCGCTTCATGGATTCCAGCACCGAGACAATATCCTCGGTGTCTTCCAGCAGGAACTTTAGGTCGCCTACATCCACCAGGCCGCTGGCGTCCGAGGGCCGGTCCACCTTGGTGGGCTGCAGCTCAGGGTCGATCAGCATGGCCGGCGCCATGCTGTTGCCGCCGGACATGGAGTTCTCGGAACCGATAAGCTGCAGAATCTGGCCACGCAGGCCGGCGCGGTAGATGCCATACATCGGGTTATGCGGGTTATTGCCGGTGTCGTTTTCGGAACGGCCGGGTATCACGGCGCCGTTGCAGAAACCGGCCACCCCACCGGCCTTCTCGAGAATACCGCGCAGCATGGCGCTCTCACTGTGGAACAGCAGCCCCAGGGTGTTGTTGGTAAAGTCGCCGGACAGGGTGGCCGCGTTGGCGTTGAAGGGCAGGATGTCAGGCGGCAGTCCCAGGGTCGCATAGCCAGCGGTGCTGAGAGCATCGCGCTGGCCACCGGGGCCACCGACAATCACATTGCCACCGGCAAAATTTGCGCCACCCGCCAGGTCGAAACAGATAAAGGGAATCTTGCGGCCCGCCACCTTGCCGAGATCGCAGGTCGAGTAATTGGTAAAGGCGGGATCCAGCAGGTCCGGCGAGATGGCGTGCGCGCGAGGGCCCAGCAGGCTGTATAGCGAAGTGCCCAGGAGGCCGGCGCAGCCGGCGCGGAACCCCTGGGAGATAAACTCGCGGCGGTTCATCGGGCGCCGGTGGTGCGGCTGCATCAGCGGCTCGTCGACGCCTATGTGGAGGGGTTTACGCCTGCGCATGATCATCTCCTGCTTACACTCTGTGCTGTGCGCACTCTTCAGAGCGACTCTACTGTCCGAGCACCACGGCGCTTCCCAGCACCGTGGTACACACCGCCTTGACCACGTCCCCGGTCCGCGACGGCGGGCAGGGGGCATCGTTGAGGCAATACATAAGCCCGTCACGCTTGTTGTGCGCAGCGGGGTTTGGATCCGGCACCCACTCGCCCTCGAGCAGGACATAGGGCTTGAGATCTCGATCATCGGTGACCAGCAGCACCAGTTCGTCCAGGATCGGCTCGCGGATCGCATCCTCCACCAGACCGGTGTTGATCGCTCGATCCACCAGCGGCGCGGCCACGTCATTGCGCCAGTCGTGACCGAGGTCGTCCACCGGTGCCGAAAAGTTGAAGCCGGGAAACGTCGCGGCACTCAGACTGTTGCTCTGCACCAGGGCATCGCAGTATGCGGAGGCCAGCTGAGTGGCCGACATCTGGTGGGCCGAGCTGAAGGCCTGGAAATCCGCGTTGGCGGGCAGACCGCGGCGCACGTCGGCAAAGGTCTCGCCGACCGTCTTGCCGGTCACGGCGCTGGGCGTCGGGCTGGCGGTGGACACACCGGTCAGCCGCGAGAAGGTGGCGTTGATTTCGTCAAAAGTGCGCACACCGATGTCCGCGGCCACACCGCCGGACAGGGTGTAACGGAACGGCCGGCGGGCGCCTTCGTCCACGGGTGAGGCACGGCCCTCGGCGGAGTCAAAGGCCAGGAAGAAGATGTCCTGGTCGGCGCCGTTTTCCAGCGGAATTACCGTGCCAATACCGGCCAAGGGCTCACTGAAGCTACCAAGGCTTGAGCTGGCCACCGCGGAGACATTGGTAAAGGCCTGACCCACTGCGGCCAGCTTGCCGTTGATGCCAATGCGTATGCCCTGCACATCGAAATCGACGCTGCCACCCGCCGGGTTGATATTGGCAAAGAAGGGTTCCTCGAACAGGTAGCTGGCGTCGTCGAACTGGCTGACCTGGTAGACCACGTAGCAGTAGTTCGCGCGGTTACCGTCAGCATCGATGCGGTAGCAGCCGCCCTCGTCGCCGGGCGTGCCGCCCTCGCCGTCGATCAACTCGCTGACGCTGAACATCAGGAAATACTTCTGCCCGACGCCCACGTCAAAGTTCTGCTGGATCTGCTCCGGCGTCAGCACCGCGTTGTGAACGGCTACCATGCGAATGGCGCCAGCCCAGGGCCGGGTGTTGCTGGTGTCATTGCCCAGCACCAGCGCGAACACTTCACTCCAGTTGGTGAGCAGGCCACCACCGGCCTCGTCGAAGGCGCCGGTATCCATGCCGTTGACAAAGATGCGGCGGCCATCGATGGCGTTATACGTCACGACCACATGCTGGAGGGTGGCCTGGGCGATCTCGTCATCGTCCTCGGTGCTCACCACCGGCTCGCCGGCGTTATTGTCTTCCGTGGCCGTGCTGCGGTTGAAGGCCTCATAGTTGTACATCATCTGCGAGACCAGGAAGTTGCTGCTGGTGGGACCACCGGCATAGCCGACAATCCAGGCGTTTTCCTGGGCAACATTATCCGGCGCCACCCAGGCTTCAATCGTGTATTCACCGGTGCCGGTCAGGAGGTCGTAGAGCTTCCTGCTGCCAGCCACGCTGCCCTGG
Organism: Halieaceae bacterium; assembly: GCA_028280635.1. Taxonomy (GTDB): domain Bacteria; phylum Pseudomonadota; class Gammaproteobacteria; order Pseudomonadales; family Halieaceae; genus JANQIO01. The sequence goes on from JANQLM010000030.1 coordinate 13,645, forward strand.
GCCTTGCCGTTGACCAGGCGAATACCCCAGCTCGCCATCCAGCTATAGTCGCCGGAGAGGCCCAACGGAATCTCGGGCTGCACACCGCTGGTATCTGCGGTGGTGGTGCCAGAGCCCTCGCGGAACTCCCACTTGGCCACCAGGTTGGTCTCGTAGCGGCCACCGCTGTTGGCGACGATGCCGTCGGCTTCCAGGACCTGGGCCTTGCTGATCACCAGCGCCGGGTCGACTTCCGTGACCGGGACAACGGCGGCAATGCGCGCCACCGCCGCCTCCATTTCACTGGAATCGCTGCCGCAGTTGCTCCAGCAGTTGTGCTGCTCCGGGTCCAGCCGCCGGACCACCCGGGAGGCGCCGGGGTCTGCCAGGTCGATCACCGTGCGCAGCGCGTCAAAGGCGGAGTCGCGATCGCCGCTGGCAAAGTACGGCGACTGCGGGAAGGCTGCATTCTCCGCGTGGCACTCGCTGCAGTAGGTACGCAGCAGGCCAATCAGCTCACCACCGGATTCAACGCTGATGCCCAGCGCGTCCAGTTCATCGGCCGTGGGCGGTAACACCCGGGTACCGGAAGGGTCTACCGGGCGACGGACCACCAGCCGCACTTCGCTCTGGGTCTGGGACACGCCGCTGGACCAACGCTCAACATAACCCGTGAGCGTGGTGGCGCAGGTGGCGGTCTGGTCAGCACCCAGCCAGCAGTTGTGGCCATTGGCGACGCGCAGCACTGCCGCGGATGCCGCCGGGTCTTCGAGGTTTACCACCGACTTCGACACCTGCCAGGCATTGTTCACGTCTGTCTGGTCGACGAACGCGGTCCCGGCGGATCCTCCCGGCGTGTGGCACTGGCCACAGCGGTCGTTGGCGGCCAGTGGATCATAGAACTCGCGCTTGAAGTTCTGTATCTCTTCACTGGCCGGTGGCGGCCCTTCGTAGACGAACTGCGCGCTACCGAGATCAGCGCCGAGGTCAATCTCGCGGTCGCTGGCGCCACCGCCGGAACCACCGCTGCAGGCCTGCAGCAGCATGGCCAGGGCAATCAATGCAATGCGAATTGCGCGGCTATCATTCATGTCCCGTCGCTCCCCCGCTTCTGCCTACAGCCCCGTCGCACAGTAGCCCGCCACCTCGGCGAACAGCTGCTTGACGCTATGGGAGTTGTTGAAGCTGCCGATAAAACCGTCCATCGCGGCGCGCTCGGCCGGCGAGTCCATCGGTTCACGAAGGCAGACGTTCTGGAATACCTTGCGCACCTGGCAGGTGGCAAAGGCGTCGGTGTTGGCGAGCTCGGCGCCCATACTGGCGGCGCCGTCACCTTCCGAATACTCCGGATTGACCGCCAGGTCCACGCTGCCGGAGTTGGCCGGCGAAGCGCGCCAGCCGACCCGGCCGCTGTTGTCACCCAGCCGCCAGTAGTTGGTCCAGTGATCATTGGGGGTGACGTAGCCCGCGGCAAAGGTGGTGTCGTTGAGGTAATACTTGTCCTGCACCAGGCCAGGCGTGTAGACCATCTGTCCGCGGTCCATGCGCTCTTCCTCGGTCAGGTTGGGCGCACTGTCTTCATCCGGGTAGGCCCAGTCATAGTAGGCAAAAGCCTGGGCCATCGGGTCCATACCCGAATGGCAGCTCACGCACTGGGTCAGGAACAGAGTGCTGTCACCGCCGGGGCTGCGCGAAACATCCTGGCGGATACGGTCGACCGGGCGCGTGAAATCCTTGAGCTGCTCCAGGTCCATGCACAGGTGGTTGAGCACCGTAAAACGAAACATGGCGCGATTGGTGCCGTCCACGAAATAGGCCCGCGCCGCTGCGCGGGTGCTCATCACCCCGGCGGAGGCCGTCGGTGGAAAGCCGGTCACCGAGCTCTGGGAGCCGCGCACCAGCACACCGGTATCCCCGAGGTTGGCGCCGCTGGCTTCAAGGTATTCATAGTGGGCGTTATCGCTGGTCGAGTATGCCGGAATACCCGGCACATTGCCGGTGTAGATCACATCGCCGGACAGCAGCTCACGAAAATCCGCGTCGTCGCGCACGATGCCAATCACCGTGGCGCTGTAGTCGTTCAGCGGCGCGAACACATCCATGGCTTCGTTGGTCCACGGCGTCGACCAGTTCTTCAGAGTCACCGTGTAGAAGTCGCCCGTAGCGTCGACACCGGACGCGCCGTCCATTGCGTAATAGGCCGCTTCCACCAGCCCACCGCCGCCGGTGATCGCGTCGGTCATCGCGTCCAGCATGGCGTCCGAAGGCGGCACGCCGGTCAACCGATCGTGTATGCGACGCGCCTGCTCACGCGGGCCAGCATGGACGCTCGCCGCCGTCAGAGTCAGCAGGGATACGCACAAAACGCCTGTAAGAAAGTGGTTTTTCATAACGCCTCACCACAGTGAATCGTTAACACGGTGCATGATTTCGGCGCAGTATGGTTGAGGAATTTTCACGTTTCTCCCCGCAAAGAAAGTATTTGTGACAGTTGCCACAGAAACGTTTTCACAGGGCGAAAAGCGCTAGAGCCGCGCGGAAACAGCGCTATAGACTGCAATCGATTTGCTGATACCCAGCGGCAAAAAAAGGCAGCGAGCTCTCGCTTTGAAACGACAATGGATAAGGATTCACGCCATCGATGGAGATGCAGGCAGCGCCTGATTCTCCCCTTCGCCCTGACGGCGCTGGCCACGGCCTGCACCGACGGCGGCGGTGATTCCATCACCCTAACCACCGATGAACAGGGTGTCGATCCCACTGTTCTCGAAGTGCCCGTCGCCTACATCCGCCGCCCGCTGCCCGAGTCTCCACCCGATCTCCGCGACCCGCTCGACTTCAATCCGGGCGCGCGCCTGCTGGTCAAGGATCGCTCCGCCGTCAACGCTGAAGAAGTCGACATTACCGACAGGATGCTCGCCATCGCCGCGGTGGAAGAGGACACCCCGGCGGAGGAATTGGCCATCGACATCAAGGGCGTGGAAGCGTCGTATGACGACAAGCAGCTGGTGTTCGCCGCCCGCATTGTGCCGGAGCCGGTGGATGCCAATCTGGAGAACACCACCTGGAACCTGTGGTTTCTCGACATGGAAACCCTGGAACCCAGCTACGTCATCCCCTCGCGCCTGAAACGCAATGACGGCTTCGAGGCGGGCGGTGGTCAGGATATCGACCCCCATTTCCTGCCGGATGATCGCATCGTTTTCTCCTCGACCCGCCAGGTGGCGGAACAGGCTCGCCAGTTGAACGAGTCGCGGGCGCAGATCTTCGCCGCGCTCACCGAGGACGGCGACGACCCGGCGGCGCTACTGCACATCTACGACCCCCAGGGGCGCGACGCCGAGTTTGTGCAGATTTCCTTCAACCGCAGTCACGACCTGGACCCGACGGTGATGTCCGACGGGCGCATCCTGTTCAGCCGTTGGAACAACACGGTGGGCGATCACATCAGCCTGTACACCATTGCGCCGTCAGGCATTGGCCTGTCGCCGCTGTACGGTCTCGATTCACAGGACAGTGGCACCGAGGGGAGCCCGGTGGAGTACTCTCAACCGCGCGAACTGGACGACGGTCGCATTGTCAGCCTGCTGAAGCCCTTCGCCTCGGAAACCCTCGGCGGCGCAATACACATCATCGATGCGGAGAACTTTGCCTCCGCCAACCAGCCCACGCCCCAGGCCGCCGGTGCGGCGGGCAGTGGCCAGGAACCACTGACCGAGACCGAGGTACGCACCGACGGTTTGCTGTCTCGCGGCGGCCAGTTCGGCAGTGTTTACCCGCTGCGGGACGGCACCGAGCGCCTGTTCGTGACCTGGAGCGAATGCCGGCAGATCGAGGTGCCCGACCCCGAGGAGGGAGAGGTGGAAACGCCTCCGCCCGAGGATGACGCTGCAGAGCCAGGACGCCTGATCCCCTGCACCCTGGGCGACGAAAACGACCTGCCCGCAGAGCCCCTGTATGGCGCCTGGGTTTACGACACCCTGGCGGACACCCAGCGACCGGTGGTGTTGGCCGAGGAAGGTTTCTGGATCAGCGAAATCATCGCCGCGGAGCGACGGGATTTTCCCAGCCTGGTGCCGCTGCCCGCCAACTTCAACGCCGAGCTGGCGCTCAAGAACCAGGGTCAGCTGATGATCGACAGCGTCTACGATATCGACGGCGTCGACGACTCTCCCGCGGGTATTGCCAACCACCGGCGGCCCGCCACCGACGCATTTATACAGCGGCCGGCGCGCTTCCTGCGCCTGTTCCTGCCCGTGCTGCTGCCGGATGACGACGTCTTCGATGTGCCGCGCTTCGCATTTGGCGTGAGCGCCGGCAATGGTTTCCGGGAGATCATCGGCTACGTCCCAGTGGAGCCGGATGGTTCCGTGGTTGCCACCGTGCCCGCCAATCGCGCCTTCAGCTTCAGCATTCTCGATGAGGATGGACGCCGCATCGGCGGCCGCCATGACTACTGGCTGCAGCTAGGTGCCGGTGAAGTGCTGCGCTGCACCGGCTGCCATGAGCCTGGCAGCGACGCGCCCCACGGCCGGCTGGATGCACAGCCGGCGAGCGCCAACCCTGGGGCGGTGGACGTGGCCGGCGGCGGCCTGGGCTTCCCCGACACTGACGTCGACCGGTTATTCGCCACCGAGCCCGGCATTTCCATGGCGGCCACCTGGGACTTCCACCGCCCGCTGGGCAACGAAACCGCGGCGGCCAGGGAACCACTGCTGGCCCCCAACTACGTGGATGAGTGGACAGCGCCGACTCTGCCGCCGGAGAGCCCTATCGCAGACCGCGACTATGACCCGAACTGGGAAGGTGTGCCCGACGAGTACCCGATCGTGGTCAATAACCTCGACCCGGACGCACCGGATCGTATCGTCATTAACTACGAAGACCATATCCAGCCGATCTGGGAACGCACGCGCACCGAAGTGGCTGACGCGGATGGCAACCTCTTCAACAGCTGCCTGGGCTGCCACAACAGCCAGTCCGACATGGTGGTGCCGGCGGGGCAGCTCGATCTCGAGGCAGTAGCCTCGGACATCGACCCGGAGCACCTGCGCTCCTATCGCGAGTTGCTCAGTGGCGATGTTGAACAGTGGATCGACAACGCCGGCAATGTGTCAGACCGCCAGCGCCTGTGCACAGAAATCGACGAGGAAGGCAATGTGTTGACCTTCACAGAAACCGTGGGCGTGGGCTCCGCCATGCGCGCCGGTCGAGCCAATAGCAGCGGCCGGTTCTTCAACTGCTTCGAGGGCGGTAGCTGCGGGCTCGGCCCGGCCCCGGCCCTGCCGGACAACTGCACCGAAGATGGCGGCGTACCGGTACCGCGCACCCAGAACACCATCGACCACCGGGGCATGTTGAGCCCGGCGGAACTGCGCCTGATCAGCGAATGGCTGGATATCGGCGCCCAGTACTACAACAACCCCTTCGACGGGCGATTGGTGGACGACTAGATGCGCTTCCTTCTCACCCCCCTCCTCGTCCTGCTGCTCTCCAGTCAGTCACTGGCGGAGCAGGAGTACCTGCAAAGCACGGTTGTTGAAGCCTTTATCGAAATGCGCACGGCCCCCGGGCGCGGCTATCCCGTATTTTACGTGGCCGAGCGTGGCGAATTGATCACCTTGCTCAAACGCAAGACCGACTGGATCAAGCTGCGCAACTACCGCGGCGTCGAGGGCTGGGCTCATATCGACGATATCGGCCGCACCGTCGATGCCGCCGGCGACGCGCTGGCCTTCAAGGCGCCGGATCTGGAGAGCTTTTACAACCGCCGCTGGGAAGCCGGACTGATGGCCGGGGACTTCGAAGACACGGATGCAGTCACCGTCTACGGCGGCTGGCACTTCACCCGAAACCTGTCGATCGAGGCTCACTACACCGAGAACTTTGGGGATTTTTCCGACGGCCGCCAGGGCACCGTGAACCTGGTGCACCAGATGTTCCCGGAGTGGCGCTACTCGCCTTTCGTCACCATCGGCGGCGGCGTTCGCGAGACCAGCCCCCGCTCCACCCTGGTGGAAACCAGCGACCGCACCGACAACGTGGCCAGCGTGGGCGCCGGCGTGCGGGTCTACCTGACCCGCCGGCTGATGCTGCGCTTCCAGTACAAGAACACCGTGGTTATGACCGACCGCGACGACGACGAGGAGATCAACGAATGGCAACTTGGCATCAGCGCGTTCTACTAGCGGCTGCGCTGGCCGGGACCTCCCTGGCGAGCTTCGCCGAGGATGTGGACCCGGTCATCCTGCCGGAGGTTGAGCGCCGTGAAATCACCCCCGCCGCCATCGACTCGGAGGACTTCGAGGTAGGCGCCTTTGCCGGCATCCTGTCCATCGAAGATTTCTCGAGCGAGGTGGTCTACGGCGTCCGCGGCGCCTGGCATGTGACCGAAGACTTCTTCTTCGAAGCCAGCTACGGCACCTCCGAGGGCGACCTCACCAGCTACGAAAAACTGTCCGGAGGCGCACCGCTGTTCGACGACGCCGACCGCGACTACACCTATTACAACCTGGCGGTGGGCTGGAACATCATGCCCGGTGAGATTTTCCTGTGGGATGACATTGCCCTCAAGTCCGACCTGTACCTGATCGGCGGCGCCGGCAGCACCGACTTCCTCGGCGACAACTGGTTCACCGCCACCATCGGCATAGGTTACCGGGTGCTGCTCAACGACAGCTTCGCCTGGCGTATCGATGTGCGCGACCACATCTACGACCGCGATGCCTTCGGCACCGATGAGACCGTCAACAACATCGAATGGTCCACCGGCCTGACATTTTTCTTCTGAGAACCATATACGTTCAGAACATGGAGTGAAGGGGAAAACACAATGAAAAAAATCATCGCCTGCCTGCTGCTGGTTGCCGCAGTTCCGATGGCCTACGCCCTGACGGCATCAGGCCCCGCCGCCAACTTCACGCTAAAGGATGCCGACGGCAACAACGTGCGCCTGAGTGAATACCGCGGCCAGGTCGTGTTGATCAATTTCTGGGCCTCCTGGTGCGGACCCTGCCGACAGGAATTCCCGCTGCTGGACGAGCTGCACCAGAAGTACCAGCCCATGGGCTTCACGGTATTCGGCGTGAACGTTGAGCAGGAGCGGGAGCTGGCAGACAAGGTGCTTCGGGAGATTCCGGTGACCTTTCCGATCCTGTTCGATGACCAGAACCAGGTCAGCGAGGAGTATGACGTGGATGCCATGCCGGCCACCGTGCTGGTAGACCGCAGCGGCGAGATTCGCTTTATGCACCGCGGCTACAAGCCCGGCTACGAGGACCTGTACGAGAAACAGGTTCGCGCGCTGATCCGGGAGTAAGCACATGAAGCAGATTGCCATTCGACTGATGCTGGCTACTGCCACGCTTGGGCTGGGCGCCTGCTCCAGCGTCGCCAGCCTGCAACCCGAGCCCTGGGTAAAACCCTACGAGCGCCATCTGCTGGCGGACCCGATCATGCGCTTCGATCGCGACCCGATTGCCAGCGCTTACCTGCACCACGTCTACGAATCCCGCGAAGGCGCCAGGGGAGCGTTGGGCAGCGGCGGAGGCGGCTGTGGCTGTAACTAGCCCTCGTTCCAAGCTTCCCCAGGCGGCGCGGTACGGCGTTGAAGAGGCGCGCGCAATGCTCATTTACTGGCGTGTAAACTCCGCTTGCGCGCCCCTCTTCGCCTTGCCTCGCACTCACCTGGGAAACCTTCAGGTTTGTATTGCACTTCAGTTTTTGCTGCTCCTGCTGCCCATGGCCGCGGGGGCGGTCACGCTGCCGGAGGAACGGGCGGATGCGCTCTACCACCGCTACGAGGGCGACAATGTCACCATCGACGGCCCCTCTCTGCTGGTGCGCAAGAACTTCAAGGAAACCGTGTCGATCTCCGGCAACTTCTATGTGGACAATGTGTCCAGCGCTTCCATCGACGTGGTCACCTCCGGCGCCAGCGAGTACAGCGAGCGCCGCGAGGAAGTGAGCATCAGCGGTGAATACCTGTACGGCAAGAGCATCTTCAGCGCCGGCTACACCAACAGCGATGAAAGTGACTACACGGCAGATACCTACTACTTCTCCGCCAGCCAGGATTTCTTCGGCGACCTTACCAATATTACCTTCGGCTATGCCCGCGGTGACGACGAAGTGCGCCAGAACGGCAATGACGATTTCCTGGAGGAGATCGAGCGCAACGCCTACCGGGTGGGCATCAGCCAGGTGCTGAGCCCGCGACTACTGATGGCATTCAATTACGAGGCCATCACCGATGAGGGCTACCTGAACAACCCCTACCGGGTGTATCGCTACCTGAGTGACCCGCTGGACCCCAGCGCCGGCTACCAGCAGGCCACCGAGGTTTACCCGGACACGCGCACCAGTGACGCCGCCGGCATCAAGTTTCTCTACCACATGCCCTGGCGCGGCTCACTGGGCACCGGTTATCGCTACTTCACCGACGACTGGGGCATCGACGCCCATACCGCGGAAATTGGTTATACCCATGCCTTTGGCAGCCACTGGATAGCCGAAGCGAAATACCGCTACTACGAACAGGGTGCCGCAGACTTCTACGGCGACCTGTTCCAGTTCGCTTCTCAGGATGAGAAAGACTTCCGGGCCAGGGATAAGGAACTTAGCGACATGAGTAGCCAGACCGTATCGCTGTACGTGAGCTACGAACGCAAGATCGGCTTCGGCCCCCTCGACAAGCTGGGACTGAGCCTGCAGTACGACTACATCATGCTCGACTACGACAATTTCTCAGACCTGAGGGATACCGAGGCGCTGCCCGGGGAAGAGCGGCTGTTCGACATGAACGCCAGCGTCATCAAGGCGCTGTTCACAATCTGGTACTAGGGGGCGGCTCGGGACCGCCGCCCCCGCAGGTAGCCCTGCTTCATCTCACCGCCGTCGATCACCACCAGCATGGCGCGCCAGTTCTCCACAAAGTGGTCGGCGTCATCCCGACCGAGGGCGTCAACCAGCGGCTGGTAGAGTTCACCACGCAGCGAGTCGTATTCACGCCGGCCCTCAGCCCGGTACCAGTCGGTGGCATCCTCACTGGAGACTTCCACGAAGCCGGCCTGCGCCAGCAACGCCTCGTACTGTTGAAAGGTGCGCATGGCATAGGTGAGGCCTTCCATCTCAAACCAGTAGTGCATTGCCTGCGAGTACGGCTGATCGGTACGCAGCCACTCATAGCAGGAAAACCAGCCGCCGGGGCGCAATACCCGCAGAAATTCGCTGAACAGCGCCGCCACATCTTCGGTCTGGGTCACTGCGCCCGAACTCACCACCACATCGAACTCGCCGTCCGCAAACGGCAGGGCGCCGGGCTCGACCACCTGGAAGCGGCAGTGATCCGCCAGCCCGCGGTCCATCGCAGATTGCGCGGCCCGTGCGACCAAAGGCGCCTCGAGATCAACACCGGTCACCCGGGCACCGTGCTGACTCGCCATTTCCATGGCGGGTCCACCGATGCCGCAGCCCACGTCGAGAATGCGTTTCCCCCGGGTGTCGATTCCGGCCAGGATACGCTCGACGTTGCCGGGGCCGCCGGGGGCCATGTAGCCTTCACCCCAGATCAGCTCCAGCATCTGCACCATGTTGTGATCGTACTCGGCCTCGTGTGACACGGGGGCTCCTTGTCGGTCGTGTTGTCTGGCCGAGGTTGACCGCAAGTCGCCCGCAAGGCAAGACAGCGACCCAGCAGACTGGCTACACTCAGCGGTTCATTTCCACAGGACAGGGATGGCCTCATGAGATTCATTCAGGCAAGCCTCGGGCTGTTGCTGGCAACCTTGCTGTACGGCACGCACCTCGCCGCCGACGACAACTCTGATCACGCCGGCAGAGCGCTGGACATCTATACCAACATCATCGAGCGCGAGACCTCGAAGAACCTGGGCAATGTACCCGGCATGGCCCGCTACCTCGCGGACCAATTCATAACGGGCGGTTTTGCCGCCGAAGACGTCGAGGTCCTGCCGCAGGGTGAAACGGCTTCGCTGGTCGTCACCTACCACGGCGACGATTCCTCAGGCCTGAAGCCCATCGCTTTCCTCGGGCACATGGACGTGGTGGAGGCCTACGATAAAGACTGGCAGCGCCCACCTTTTGAGCTGACCTGGGACGACGAGTACTTTTACGCCCGCGGCACCATCGACAACAAGTTCGGTATCGCCCAGTTGACGGCGACTTTCATCCGTCTCAAGAAAGAGGGTTATGTTCCCAGCCGCGACCTGATCATTGCCTTCTCCGGCGATGAGGAAACCGGCATGCAAACCACGCGCATGCTGGCCAAGCGGCCCGACATCCTGGCGGCGGAATTCGCGCTCAATTCCGATGCCGGCGGCGGCATCTTCAACGACGACAACCTGCCCATCGTGTATACCATCCAGGCGGCAGAGAAAACCTACGCCACCTGGGAAGTCACGATTCGCAACCCGGGCGGCCACAGTTCCCGCCCGCGGGCCGACAACGCGATCTACGAGCTGTCCCAGCTCATCAAGAACATCGAGGCCTACCAGTTCCCGGTGCAGTGGACGGAGATGACCCTGCAGTTCTTCGAGCAGACCGGTGAGAACCTGGGTGGCGAGCTGGGCGAGGCGATGATTGCCTTCGCCAACAACCCCGGGGACCAGGCGGCTATCGATCGGCTGGCGAGGGAACCCGAGTACGTGGGCAGCACCCGCACCACCTGTGTGGTTACCATGCTGCAGGCGGGCCACGCGGAAAACGCCCTGCCCCAGTCAGCTACAGCGACCATCAACTGTCGGATATTCCCCGGTACCCCGGTGGACACTGTCGCCGAGGTATTGGGCCGGGTGGGCGACAACCCGGAAGCGGAATGGGTGCTGCTGGGCGATCCCACCGAGAGCCCGGTGTCGCAACTGCGCTCCGATGTAAAAGCCGCCGTCGCCAGGGCGGTGCACAGCCGCTACCCGGGCCTTGAGCTGATTACTTACATGGAGTCCGGCGGCACCGATGGCATGCATTTCCGCAGCGCTGGCCTGCCGACCTGGGGGGTCGGCGGCATGTTCATCAACCCGCGCTTCATGTTTGCCCACGGCCTGAATGAGCGTGTGCCCATCGATTCCTTTTACGGTGCCCTGGACCACTGGAGCATCATCATCAGGGAGCTGGCGGGTCCGGGGCAGTAGACCGTGGACTGCCGGCCCGGCTGTGGCGCCTGTTGTATAGCGCCGTCCATCAGGGGTCCGCTGCCGGGAATGCCGGAGGGGAAGCCGGCCGGAGTGCGCTGCGTGAACCTTGAGCCGGAAAGCTACCGGTGCCGCCTGTGGGGCCTGCCCGAGTACCCACAGGCCTGCCAGCGCTTCGCCCCGGAGCCCCCAGTCTGCGGAAGTTCCCGTGAAGAGGCGCTGGAGTTGATCACACTGCTGGAGCGCAGCACCGGCGGCTAGGCCGCGCCGGCCTCAGGGTCCAATCAGCACCAGTTCCTGCTGTGGGGGCATCAGGTACTCAGCCCCGTCCTCTCGAATCACCGCCATCTCTTCAACGGAAATCGTCTTCAGGCCACCGCCCTCCAGGGTCCAGGCGTGGAAGCCGTCGAACGCGAACACCATGCCCGCTTTCAGTGGTTTGAGCGCCGCTGGCCGCAGGCTGGTGCCGCGGCTACCGCCCAGGTTGGGGCCGGTGTCGTGGGCCACATAGCCCACTGGGTGGCCGGTGCTCCACATCACGTGTTCAGAGCCATTGGCCTCCATCAGCTTGCGCTGGGCCTCGTCCACATCGATACCGCGGACGCCGGGCTTCATGGCGTCGAACGCCGCGCGGCCACCGTCCCGCGCCGATTCCCAGTAGCGCTGTATATCCGCGGGCGGTTTGGTTTCGCCGGGCTTGAGTACATAGGCGAAGCGCTGGACATCGGTTACCCAACGGTCATACACACGGATGCCAAAATCAGTCTGGATCACATCACCCGGCATGATGACTTTCTCCGTGGGGTGGGAGTGACCGCGGTCGGGGCCGGAGTTGATTGCCGGGTTCTGGTCGGGGGCCCAGGCATCACCGACGCCGGCCGCCGCCATCTTCGCTTTCAGGAAACGGGCAATGTCGGCATCCGTGGTCTTGCCAGGCACTACAGTGGCATAGGCCTCGAGCTGCCAGCGGGCGGTCAGCTCCGCCGCCTTGCGCATGATGTCGACTTCGAGCGGCAGCTTGATGCTAAGCCACTCGTAGACCAGCTCATCCGAGGACACCATCCGCGCCGCGTACTTCTCTCCCAGGGCCTTTGCCAACGCCTGGTGCTGGCTGAAGCTGAGGCCGTCCGCCTGGGCGTTGCCCGAAGACATGTTCACCGCCAGGTTGGCGAAATCCTGGTCGCGAATAAACCGCGCCACCTGCTTCAGCGCCGAGTCGCCGCGTACCACGGGGATGACTTCATCATGGATGGCGAGCTCGGACAGGGCGGTCGCTTCACCCACCGGGGAGTAGACCAGGCTGTGGAAGCCCTGCTCATCCCGGTAGAACAGGAAAGCGGCTGTACTACCGGCATTCTCACCACCCACGTGATCGGCCAGCGGATCATTGTTGTTTTCCCGGCACAGCAGCAGCCAGGCTTCAACCCCGGCCGCATCCATCGCCTGCGGCAGCAGTTTGGCTATGCGCTGCTTGCGTACTTCCGGCCAGGGGGAAGGCGCTTTCGGGTTGATGTCGGCCGGGGCCAGCGAGGGCGCCAGTGCCAGGCAGAGGATCAGGCAGAGCCGATTCAGCATGGGTGTCTCCTGGGATCTAGGGATTGGGTGAAGCGTCACCGCCGGCGGGCGGCCCACCGGGCATCAGCCCGTCGGAGTAATGCAGCAGGCCACGGGCATCGACGATAATCGCATCGATGCCCTCGAGGCGGTTGATCAGGGCCAGGCCCTTCTCAACACCCAGCACAAAGGTGGTGGTGGACAGGGCGTCGCTGTCGATGGCCCGGTCGGCGAGCACGCTGGCGCTCTGCACCTCGCCGGAGGACTTGCCGGTGGTCGGATCCAGGATATGGTGAACCCGCTGGCCCTGGTCATCGATGAAGAATCGCTCGTAGTCACCCGAGGTGGAGATCGCCGTGTCTTCCAGCGGGATCATCACGATAAAGTCGTCTTTCTTGCGCGGATGGCGAATACCAATAGTGCGCGGCCGATCTCCCAGATTGCCGAGAATGCGGCTATCGCCGCCGGCGCTGACTACCGCCGACTCTATCCCCAGCGCCAGCAGCGCATCGATCGCCCGGTCCACCGCATAACCCTTGGCAATACCCCCCAGGTCTATCTGCACCCCTTCCACGGCGTAGGCAACGGTCTGCCGCTCGGTGTCGAGACGAATCAGGGTGTAGTCGATCTTGCCGACCGAGTCGCGCAGCTCGGCCTTGCTGGGGGCTACACCTTGGCGGTAATCGTAGTGCTGCCCGACTGAAGCGAAGCTGACGTCAAAGGCACCGTCACTCAGCTCCGAATACTCGATAGCGCGCGCCAGCACCTCAAACAGGGCCGGCGATACTCGCAGGGGCTCACGGTGCGCCTCGCGGTTGAGTCCGGACAGCTCACTCGCAGGGTCCCAGGGATTCATCAGCCGGTTGACCTCGTCCATCTCCGCGAACACCGCGGCCAGGGCCTGCCCGGCCAGGGCCGGGTCGTCAGCCCACAGCTCTGCCGACACCCGGGTACCCATCATATCGCGAGCCTCACGGTGCCAGTCGGCCTGGACGGAAAGGGGCAGCAGGAGGCAGAGGAAGCACAGGAAACGCATGGATTCAGGTTGCCACAGGGTGTGGCCGGCGGCAAACTACCGGCCTCTCAAATCTGGCAAATACCGTGATCGACTGGAGCCAAATTGACACCGTGCTGCTCGACATGGACGGCACCCTGCTCGACCTGCACTACGACAACTACTTCTGGCAGCAGTACATGCCGCGCCGCTATGCGGAGATTCACCGCCGCGACGCCGCCGAGAGTCACGCACAGCTCAACCGCCAGATCGAAGGCGCGCGCGGCACCCTGGCCTGGTATTGCGTGGATCACTGGTCGGAGCAGCTCAAGCTGGACATTCCCGCCCTCAAGCAGGAGGTCGCGCACATGATTCGTATGCGTCCTTACGTGGAAGACTTCCTGTCGAGGTTGCACCACTCCGACAAGCACGTGGTGCTGGTCACCAATGCCCACCGCAAGGTGCTGGATATCAAGCTGTCGCGCACGGACATCGGTCGCTGGTTTGACGAGATGGTGGTCTCCCACGACTACCGGGTACCCAAGGAGGACCTGTTGTTCTGGCACCGGCTGCATGCCATCCACCCCTTCGAACCAAAGCGCACGCTGTTGATCGACGACAACGAAACGGTGCTGGATGCGGCCCGCCGCTATGGGGTGGCCCACCTGCTGACTCTTCTGCAACCGGACAGCAAAGCCGACAAGCGCCTGGAAACCCGCTTTCCGGGCATTCATCACTTTGATGAAATCATGCCCGGCCGGGAGCTTTGATACACTGCTGGTCATGGAAAAAGTTCGACTGGACAAATGGCTCTGGGCCGCCCGGTTTTTCAAGACCCGCAGCCTGGCCAAGCAGGCCATCGAGGGCGGCAAGGTGCAGCTCGCAGGCCAGCGGGTAAAGGTCAGCAAGGAAATCGCCGCCGGCGACCAGTTACGGATTCGCCAGGGCTGGGATGAGAAGGACGTGGTGGTGCTGGCCCTGTCCGACCAGCGCCGCGGCGCCCCGGAGGCGGCCCTGCTCTATGAGGAAACCGCCGACAGCCTGCGCCGCCGCGAAGAGCATGCCGCGGCCCGCAAGGCCGCCGGCGGTATGCTGGACCACCCGCTATCACGACCCACCAAAAAGCAGCGCCGCCAGATTCACCGTTTCAAGCAGGACATATGAGCGCAGAACGCAACCTGACGCGGAAATTCATCTTCGAAGAAGCCGATATCCGCGGCGAGATCGTGCACCTCGACAGCAGCTACCGGGACATCCTGGCAATTCACGCCTACCCGCCCGGCGTGGCGCGCCAACTGGGCGAATTCCTGGCGGCGGCGGTATTGCTGAGCACTACCATCAAGTTCGAAGGCCGGCTGATCCTCCAGGCCCAGGGTGGCGGCGAGGTGCCGCTGATGATGGCCGAATGCAACAACAGCCTGGAAGTGCGGGCCATCGCCCGCGGCGCCGAGACAGCGACCGCCACTGAGTTCGGAACCCTGTTTGGGACCGGCCACCTGGCCATCACCATTGAGCCCGATGAGGGGCAGCGCTACCAGGGCATCGTGTCACTGGACAGCGGCAGCCTGGCCGGATGTATCGAGAGCTATTTCGAGAATTCCGAGCAGCTTGCCACCCGCCTGTGGCTGGCCAGCGACGGCCAGGTGGCGGCGGGGCTGCTGCTGCAACAGCTTCCCGAGCAGGTGGCCCGGGATGCCGAGCAGCGCGCCGGGCAGTGGGAGCACGCCTGCACCCTGGCGGAGACCGTGCAGCGCGAGGAAGTGCTGGAACTGGAACAGGAAACCCTGTTGTACCGCCTGTTTCACGAGGACAAGGTTAGCCTGTTTGCCGGGGAGTCGGTGCGCTTTACCTGTAGCTGCTCACGGGAGCGCTGTCACAATGCCCTGCTGTCTATCGGCCCTACCGAGCTGCTCAAGTTGCTGGATGAGGAGCCCGAAGTCACCATGGACTGCGAGTTCTGCAATACCCAGTACCGCTTCCAGCGCTCGGATTTCACCGCCCAGTTGGGCGACGCCAGCTCAGGCGCCCTGCACTGACTCAGTAGCGCCGGCGGCTGGCAGGCGCCGGCCGCGTCGCAGAAAACGATCCTGGAACTGCTCTCCGAACAGGTACAGGGCCGGCACCAACACCAGGGTCACGGCGGTGGCGAACAGCACCCCGAAGGCCAGCGATATCACCATGGGAATCAGGAACTGGGCCTGCACGCTGGTCTCGGACATGATCGGCAGCAGGCCGATGAAGGTGGTCAGTGAAGTAAGGATGATGGGGCGGAAGCGATCCTGGCCGCCCTGCAGCAGCGACTCTATTACCGACAGGCCCTGTTCTCGAAGCTGATTGATGCGATCAATCAGCACCAGGTTGTCGTTTACCACCACGCCGGCACAGGCCAGCACACCCATCAGCGAGAACATGCTGATTTCCCGGCCCATAATGATATGCCCCCAGATGGCGCCCATGATCCCAAACGGTATCGCCGTAAGAATCAGCACCGGCTGCCAATAGGAGCGGAAGGGGATGGCCATCAGCCCGTAGATGATCAACATCGACAGGCCCATGTACTTGATCAGTGCCGCTGAGAACTCCTGCTGCTCCTGCAGCTCGCCGTCCAACGCCATGGAGAGGCCCGGGTACAAGGTGCGCCAGCGCGGCAGGTCGCGCTGCAGAATCTCCTCGACAATGGCACGCGGGCTGGCTTTCCCGTCCTGCACATCGGCGGTGACTTCCAGAGTGCGCTTGCGATTCAGGCGCTCGATAGTCTGGTAGCCGCTCACAAAACGCACGTCGGCCACTGACTCGAAGGGCACTTCGCGGCCGTCAGGAGTGCGAATACGCATCTCGTTCAGGTTATCGATGGATACCCGCTCCTGCTCCGGGTAGCGCACCATCACCTTGACGTCTTCGCGGGTGCGCGGAATCCGCTGGGCCTCCGCACCGTAGAACGCGCGGCGTACCTGCCGGGCAAGATCGGCCAGGGTAATGCCCAGGTTCTCCGCAGCGGGCTTGAGGTCGAGTTCAATCTCTTCCCGGGGCGACTGCAGGTTGTCATTGACGTTGTACACACCCGGGTAACTCAACAGTGTTGCACGCAGCTCATCCGCCACGCTCTGAAGATCATCCACCGAGGGTGAAGCCAGCAACAGCCGGATCGGTTCATCATCGTCACGGATGGTGTAATCGAGGGTGAAGTCCTCGACCTCGCCAAGGTCGCCGATCTGCTGACGCCAGTATTCGCTGACTTCGGCGATGTCGACGTCTTTGTTTTCCAGCTCCATCCAGACATCGATTTTGTTGTCCCTGCCCACTGAATTGATCAGACCAATTACCGGGACTTCACGGTTCAGTGGCTCGCGGCTGTTGTAGGCCTGCTTGGTTCGGTTCGCCGCTGCCTCGACCTGCTGCAGGCGATCAAGGGTGTCCTGAAAGGCAATCCCCTCCTTCAACTCGATCTCGGCCACCACCCAGTCCGAGGTCACCGAGGGGAAGAATCCCGACTTGATCCAGCCACCGGCGTAGATGCTGAGGGTAATCAGCAGCGCCACGAAAAAAAGGCTGAGTGTCAGCAGGTTTTTTTGCAGGCTGCGCTCGAGGAAGGGCCGGTATGAGTTGGCGGCAAAGCGGACCATGGCGTCCGCACAGCGCTCGCGCGCCCGCTCCAGGCGCGCCAGCCAGCCACCGTGCGCGGGCTTTACGGGGCGCATATGAGCCAGGTGAGCCGGCAGGATCAGCATGCACTCCACCAGCGAGAAGGCCAGCGCCAGAGTCACGACGGTTGGAATGGACTTTGCGACATCCGCCATTTCCCCGGGCATGAACCACATGGGCGCGAAAAAAATCATGGTCGAAATGACAGCGAACATGACCGGCTTCACTACCCCCTGGGCGCCCAGAATGGCGCCGTGATCACCGAGGTCACCGCTGCTCTGGCGCGAGTGTATGGCCTCTCCGACAATAATGGCGTCGTCCACCACAATCCCCAGAATTAGCAGGAAGGCAAACAGCGAGATCATGTGCAGGCGCACGCCGGTATAGGGCAAGATGAAAAAGGTGCCCAGGAAGGCCACGGCGATACCCACGCAAACCCAGATCGCGAGCATCGGCCGCAGGAAAAGCACCAATACCGCAAACACCAGTATCAGGCCACCCACACCGTTCTTGAGCAGGGTTTCCACGCGACTCGCAAACGGCACTGACTGGTCGCGCCACATAGTCAGGCTGACACCCTCCGGCAACCTCGGCCGTACCTGCTCCACCCAGTGGGCCACGCTTTCACTGGTCAACAACACATTGGGGCGGGATGTGACATAGACCTGGAGTTCGTGGGAGGGCGTGTCGTTGAGGCGGCTGCGGACATCCATGTCCTCAAAGCCGTCTATGACGGTGGCAACATCGCCGAGCAACACCCGGGTACCGTCGCGTTTGCTGACCAGCACGATGTTCTCGAAGTCTGCGCGTTCATAGGCCTGGCCACGGGTCTGCAGGCGGATATCACCTGTCTCCGCCTTGATGGTACCGGCGGGCAGATTCAGAGATGAGGTCTGGATGGCACGCACAACATCGTCGAAGCGCAGGCCGTAGCGCCGCAGCGTGTACTCGGAGACCTCCACCGATACCTCGTAGGGGCGTGGCGAAACAATCTCAACCACTGACACATAGGACTGAGCCGCCAGGTCATCACGCAAGCTCTCCGCCAGGGCCTTGAGATTCTCCTCGCCGATATCCCCCGCCACGGTCACCGACACCATGTGTCGCCGGTGGGCCAGCTCGGTGATAATTGGACGCTCGGCCTCCGCCGGGAAGGTAGTGATAGCATCGACCCGGGTCTTGACCTCTGCGGTCAGCCGCTGCATGTCATAACCACTCTCCGCCTCAACCAGCACGGTACCCGTGCCTTCACGGGCAGTGGAGCGAATCTCCTTGACGCCGTTGAGGTCGTGCACGGCCTCTTCGATGCGCACGCAGATCTGCTCCTCCACCTCGCTCGGCCCGGCGCCCAGGTAGGGCATGGTCACGCTGACCATGTTCAACTCGACATCGGGGAAGAACTGCTTTTCCAGCGCGGGCACCCCGGTGAAACCGCCGACGATGATCAGCACCATCAGCAGGTTGGCGGCGATGGGATTGCGCACAAACCAGGCAATCATGCCCTACTCTCCATTGCCCACGCTGCCCAGTAAGCCGTCAACGTGGCGCACAGTCACCGCCATGCCGTCCACTGCAATCGACGGCTGCGACACCACCACCTGGTCAGAATCACCCAGCCCCTGCACCCAGGCCTGGCGGCGGGCGCTCTTCAGCACCCGCACCGGTCGGGTTGTCAGTCGGTCTGCGGCATCCACCAGCAGCACGCTGCCATCATTGCGCAGGGCGTTGCGCGGCAGGGAGACCACCTGGCTGAGCTGGCGACCCTGGATTTCCGCTTCCACAAACAGGCCGATGGACAACGGCGGCCGCTCGCTGCCCGGCGTTGCCTCAAAAGGTTTTTCCACTTCCACCACGGCGTAAATCACGCGACTGTCGACATCGATACTGCCCTCGGTGCGCACCACCCGGCCCGCCCACTGCCATTCACGGTCGGCGAAACGTGCGGTCAGCGTCACAGCTGCGCTCGGAAGCTGGCTATCGGCACTACGAAAGTTCAGCGGCAGGTCCAGCAGGGCCACCTGCCGGTCCGTGAGCGGCAAGCGCACTTCCACCACGTCGGTATCGTAGACCCGGGCCACCGGCGTACCGGGAGTGAGGTACTGACCAACGTCAACCATCTTCTCCCGCACCCGGCCGTTGAATGGCACGCTGATCGAAGTCCGCGCCAGGTTGAGCCGGGCCTGTTCCACATTGGCCCTGGCGGCTTCCAGGGCCGCTTCCGCACCGGCCAACTGGGGCTTGCGCAGAAACAGTTCGTTGGCCTCTTCGTTGCCGAGGTCACGCCACTCGCGCGCTGCCTGACGATTGCGGCCCTTCTCCTGGGCCACCAGTTGTACGGCATCCGCGACCTGCGCCTCGGCACGAATCAGCTCAAGCCGATAGTCGGCATCCTCAAGCTGCACCAGCACCGCATCGGCGTCAAAAAATCCGCCGTCCGCGAAGTGCTCGTCAGTCTCCACAACGATGCCGCCCACCTGGCTGACGATATTGATCTCCCGGTGCGGACGCACCGTGCCCTGGCTGCTCACCGTAAGGGTCAGATCCGCCGGCTGAGCCATGATCACCTCCACCAGGGGTGGAGGCGGCGGCTCTTGCTCCACCGGCGCGGGCCGCGGTCTGCTGGTGAGAATGACCATCGACAGGGCGACGCCTATCACCACGACCAGGCCAGGAAGGAAATATCTGTGCTTGAGCATGCGCTGTCGCTCACATACCTGACTCCAGGATGGACAAGTATACGCCCCTGGGCGGGCAGGAGATTATGGCTTTGCGTTTCTTAACGCGGCCGGATTCAGGTCTACTTCCGAGCAGGCGTAACCCACCGGCCGCCTGGCAAAGGCACGGGGCTCGAGATCCTGGGTACCTACGGCATCGACCATCGCCAGCAGATTGAGAGAAATTACCAACGTGCGGCCGATTATTAGTATGCCCTTTCTAAAAATTCCCCGTAGCTTGTGAGTATACCGCTGAACATCAGCGCAACACTCACCAACAGAGTATGACTCCAGGGAGATGAACCATGGCAACTGAAGCAAGCGCCGCCAAGCCAAAGGCAAAAGCGAAAAAGTCCCCGGCCCGCAAGGCCCCCGCCAAGAAAACCGCCGCCAAGAAAACCACGGCGAAGAAAACCACTGCCAAGAAGCCGGCTCAGCCGACCTTCGCGGTAAAGGCGCAGGAAAACGCGCGCAACGTATTCCTGGCCGGTCTCGGCTTTTACGGCAAGGCCTTCGATGAAGTCCAGAGCCAGCTGGAGGAAGCTGAGAAGCGCATGAAGGCTCGCCGCGAGAAGGCGGAAGACCTGTTCAATGATCTGGTCAAGCACGGTGAGAAAGTCGAGAGCGAGGCCAAGAAGCGCATCAAGGACATCGAACTGCCGGAGCTGAAAGTGGCCGATGCCGAGGAACTGCGTGCCGAGCTTCGTGCCCGCCTCGACAAGGCCCGCGAGAGCTTCGAATCGCTGCGCGAGACCATCACTGCCAAGGCAGCCTGATCGCAGAGACGATTGTTTGGACTAAACGTCCAGGTTCACTTTGCGCCCCGAGCGCATTCTTTTGGGGGTCCTTGTGACCCCCTTTTTTTGTATGATCGAACACCTTTTCCAGCGAGG
>JANQLM010000055.1 GCA_028280635.1 Halieaceae bacterium
GTATGGGGCAGGATGCGCTCGCCACCGAGACGCTCAGCCACCGCCTTGCCGCCGGCGGAAAGCTGCGCCCACTTGAATAGCACCACCAGGAAGATGGTGGTCACCACGCCCAGGCAGACGAAAGCGAAGGTCTCCCAGCTGAAGGCCGCGATAAAGCCGCGGATGGCCTCCTCACCCGCCATCGGCGCCGTGGTGGCGCCCAGGAAATACACCAGAAAGGCAATGAGCACATTGGTGATGCCGATCAGCAGCAGGACGGCCAGCAGGAACCACAGCAGCAGCCAGCGGCTGCTGCGTCGTGCATGATCCTGTGCCGCGTAGAAATCCACGGTTTACCCCGTGGTGTGGCCCGCTAGAAGCTCACCTTGGGAGCCGCCTGGATTTCCGCCGAGTCTTCAAACTCCAGTAGGGCCGCATCGGTGGGGTGCCCGAACTTCGCGGCAAACAGCACCGGTGGGAAGCTCTGGCGGTAGATATTGTAGGCAGTGACCGCGTCGTTGTAGCCCTGGCGAGAGAAGGCCACCCGGTTTTCCGTGGTAGTGATTTCCTCGCTGAGCTGCTGCATGTTCTCGCTGGCCTTGAGGTCGGGGTAGGCCTCCATGGTCACGTTCAAGGCGCCCAGTGCCTTGCCCAGTGAGGACTCAGCCACCGCCAACTGGCCCATCTCTGCGCCGCCGGCGCCGGCTTCGCTGATGGCCTTGAGCACCGCCGCGGCGTTGTTGCGCGCGGATATGACCGCATCCAGGGTTTCCCGTTCGTGGGCCATGTAACCCTTGGCGACCTCCACCAGGTTGGGAATCAGGTCGTAGCGCCGCTTGAGCTGCACCTCAATCTGCGAAAAGGCATTCTGGTAGCGGTTCTTCAGCGTCACCAGCCGGTTGTAGATGGCAATGACGTAGCCGATGAGGCCCAACAATACCAACCAGAAAACAATACTGGATACGTCCATGAGGCAACCCACTCTGCATAGGGAGCCTCAGTATAGCCGCTGAGCCGCCCCCGCTGAACCTTGCCGTTGTTGCCGCTTGTATTGGGTGTAGGTCATGCCAGTCCAGCGCCCGAAGGCCCGGTAGAAACTATTGGGCTGGCTGAACCCGAGCTTTCCCGCCAGGCACTTACCCGGCAGCCAGCGCTGGGCCAGGGTCTTTTCACAGCGGTAGCGGCGCACCTGGTCCAGCAGCTGCTGGTAGCTGGTGCCCTCGGCCCGCAGCCTGCGGCGCAGGGTACTGGGGGAGACGCACAGCACGGAGGCTACACGGCTGGCATTGACCTGGTCGAGGTCCGATAGCAACAGTACGTGCAGCACCCGCCGCCGCATCAGGCGCCGGGTCTTGTGCACCGGCCTGCGCTGCGGCGCCACAGCGGACGCTGCGTCGCGGCTGTCCTGCGCAAACCGGCCGGTTTCCGCCTGGGGTTGGGTAGTGGATTGGGGTTGATCCTGGGCCGGGCCCAGTGGTGCCTGCCGGGAGTGTTCCCGGGGTGTGAGTCGCGCGTCCATGGCAGTCCTTTGCTCTGGTTTGGCGAATGTCTATTCCACTATAGCGGTTCCCGGGAATTCCGCGGGAGAAATTCGCCACCAAAACGCTCAGGCGCTGCTGGGCACCTCGCCGACCAGTTCCATGGTTTCATCTCCATCGACCACCACCCGGTTGCGACCCGCCTGCTTGCCGGCATAAAGCGCCGCATCAGCCCTGGCCACACAATCCTCCAGCCGCATACCGGTGCTGAAAGCCGCCACGCCGATGGTCATGGTCATGGACAGCACATTGTTCTCGTAGCTGAACAGGGTGCACTCCAGGGTCATGCGCAGCTTGTCCGCCAGGGTTTCACCCCCCTCGAGCGTAGTTTCCGGAAGCAGGAAAATGAATTCCTCTCCGCCCCAGCGGGCAATGGTGTCCACATCGCGTAACTGGCTGTGCAGCAGCTCAGCCACCTGTTGCAGCACGAAGTCACCGCAGGCGTGGCCGTATTGATCGTTGCAGGCCTTGAAGCGGTCGATGTCGCCCATCATGATCACGAAGCCCCGACCGCTGCGACCGGAACGCGCAATCTCCTGCTCCACCTTGTCGGCAAAACCACGGCGGTTCAGCAGGCCGGTAAGGATGTCCAGGCGGGCCGCCTCAACCAGCTTCTCATTGCTGCGCCCCAGCTCCTTGGTACGCCGCTGCACCTCGCCATCCAGGTGGCTGTACATGCGCGTAAAGCGGTTGGCCAGGGAAATGGCCATGGTGACGAGAATGGCCGCAAAGCCAGCGCTGAGCAGGCGGGGATGCTGCACCGCGCCCTGGGCCACCACAATGTCATTGAGAGCACAGAACAGGAAGATCGCCCAGCCGAAAGTCATGGTGCGGGCTTCCTGGTTACCGCGGGCGGCAAACCAGACCACCAGCACCAGGGTAGCGAACAGCCCGGGCACCACCGAGACCTGCCAGAAGAACAGGCTGTAGGTCAGTATGTCGTAGCCCGGCACCAACACCGCCACCAGGCTGATGAGAACAAACCAGCCCTGGTACACCCGCGCCCAGGTAGGTGGCTTCACCCGCAACAGGCAGCACAACAGTTCGATGCCGAGGGCCGGTAGCAGGTAAACCACGCCGTACTCAATTTTCTTGTGAGCCAGGTAGGGGATGGCCTGCAGCCAGCCGACGATGTGTTTCCACTGGCTCATCTCCAGCGTGTAAACCGACACCAGGCAGGCGATGAGGCCAAACCACAGCAAGTCGGGCAGGCGCGGGTTCCTGGCGTATAGATAAAGATGGTAGATGCCGAAGCCCAGGTAGCTGATGGCCAGCATCAGGGCAAAAGCCTCGCCAAACCAGACACGCTTGGTCAGCTCGAATCCCGGACCGATAAAGAACTTGCCCTCATACAAGCCCGACGTGCTGGACTTCCCCAGCGCCGGGTGCCGCCATACCCGTAGCGCGACGAGAAGATTGCCGTCGTCATCGATCGCCTCCGGCGGGATGGAAAACATACGGTAGCGGTCGGAGACCGCCAGCGCGTCGGGCGGGAAGCGCCCGGCCCTGCCTACCAGATGGCCACCCAGGTACAGCTCATAAGCACTGTGTACCTTGCCCAGGGAGAGGCTCAGGGGATGCGCCAGGTTACGGCGCCCGCCGTCCAGGCCGTCGATGTGCACAAGAGCACGATACCATGCGAAACCCGTCAGATTCTCGTGGCCCTGTCGGCGCCAGTCCCTTGGAACCAGGATATTGTCCCAGGGGCCGTGGTTGTAGTCGGGATCGGCCCAACGCAGGTCATCGCCCGCACGAAAACGCCAGGCGCCGTGCAAATACACGACCTGGTCGACGCTCTCCAGCTCAAACTCCACCGCTTGTGCGGGGGCCATCGAGCCGAGGCACAATAACAACAGTGCGATCAATCGCATGGTTGACTCCAGACCCTGCGAGAATAGCGAATTGACAGCAAAAGCAGAATCGGAAGTCCCCCGAACTTGGTCTGTTCTGTGAACCAATACGTACTTCTTCACGCTAACTAGCGGAATTTCAAGGAAAAACGTTGCCAGAAGGACCCGAAATACGGCGCGCTGCCGACCGCCTCGCCGACATACTGGAGGGCCGGGTGGTGGAATCGGCCCGCTTTGGCCAACCCCGGCTCCGGCGCCACGGCAAGACCCTCAGCGGCCACAAAATCATCCGACTGGAGACCCGTGGCAAGGCCCTGCTCACCCATTTCGAGCACGGCTGGACCATCTATTCCCACAACCAGCTATACGGAGTCTGGAAAATCGCCACCCGGGGCAAACTGCCCAAGACCAAGCGTTCCCTGCGCCTCGCCCTGCATACCGCAGAGCACAGCGCCCTGCTCTACAGCGCTTCGGACATCAGCCTGTGGCGCACCGAGGAGGTGGAGCAGCACCCGTTCCTGCAACGTATCGGCCCGGACATCCTGGCCCCGGAGCTGGACTGGCGTGAAATTGCCGGCAGGCTGCAGGACGACAGGTTTCGCCGCAGATCACTGGCCGCCCTGTACCTGGACCAGGCCTTTGTCGCCGGCATCGGCAATTACCTGCGCGCAGAAATCCTGTTCGATGCCGGCCTGCACCCGGACCGCAGGCCCGCTGACCTGAGCCGCGGCGAGATTGGCAAGCTGGCGCGCAGCACATTGGCTATCAGCCAGCGCAGCTACGACACCGGGGGGATTGTCACCGCGCCGCGCCTGCTGGCGGGGCTCAGGAAAATGGGATTGCCCCGGGAGAAGACACGTTTCTACGTGTTCGGCCGCCAGGGCCTGCCCTGCTACCGCTGCAGCAGTGAGGTGAAACGTATCGAAAGCAATTCGCGGCGTCTCTATCTCTGCCCGACCTGCCAGCCGCTGGACAACTGACTACCATAGCCGGATGAGTATCAATCTCGTCTGGTTCAAGCGTGACCTTAGGCTGGCCGATCACGCGCCGCTGCGGGCCGCTATCGACAGTGGCAGACCCTGCCTGCTGCTTTACTGTTTTGAGCCCGCCCTGCTGGCAGACCCACACTACCGGCGGCGGCACTGGCGTTTTATCAGCCAATCCATCGATGACATGAACGGCCGGCTGGCAACGCACGGCCAGCGGCTGTGGTGTTTCGATGCCGACATGATCGTCCTGCTGGAGACGCTGCACACTGAGCTGGACATTGCCGCCGTGTACAGCCACGAGGAGACTGGCCTCGATATCACTTTTCGCCGCGACCGCGCGGTAGCCGACTGGCTGCAGTCCCGCGACATTCCCTGGTTTGAAACCCCCAGCAATGGAGTGGAGCGTGGCCGCCGCAACCGCGAGGGCTGGAACCGGCACTGGCACCAGACCATGACAGCACCCACCGCCGAACCAGAGCTGGGCAGGCTCCATGGGCCCAGTCTCGAACCGCACACCGGGCTGTCGGCCCTTGAACACAATCGGCCTGCGGACTGGGACGCCCCGGCGCCGATGCAGCCGGGTGGCGAAGACCACGCCTGGCGGACTCTGGAGAGCTTTTTCCGGGAGCGCGGCCGGGACTACCAACGGCAGATTTCCAGGCCCGAAGCCAGCCGCCAGCACTGCTCGCGCCTGTCGCCCTACCTGGCCTGGGGCAACCTGAGCATCCGCCAGCTTTACCAGGCATTGCGGCATGCGCGGGAGAGCGTCCGCGGCCAGCCGGGCTGGCTGCGGCCACTGGGTGCCTTCGAATCCCGCCTGCACTGGCACTGCCATTTCATCCAGAAGTTCGAGATGGAGTGCCGCATGGAGTTCGAGGACATCAACCGCGGCTACCGGCAGTTTCCAAAACACGACAGCACGGCGCTGCTCGAGGCGTGGAAGCAGGGCCAGACCGGTATCCCGCTGATCGACGCCTGCATGCGTTGCCTGAAGGCCACCGGCTATATCAATTTCCGTTCACGGGCCATGCTGGTGAGCTTTCTCGCCCACCATTTGTGGCTGGACTGGCGTGCGGGCGCCACCTGGCTGGGCTCTCTGTTCCTGGATTTCGAACCGGGCATTCACTACCCGCAGATGCAGATGCAGGCCGGCGTGACCGGCGCCAACACCATCCGCATCTATAACCCGGTCAAGCAGGGCCATGATCACGACCCCGACGGTGTCTTCGTCAGGCGCTGGGTGCCGGAGCTGGAGCAGGTACCTGCGCCTTTGATCCACGAGCCCTGGCAGCTCGGGCCCCTGGACCGGCAGATGTACCAGGTCGAGGCCTACCCGGAACCGGTGGTGGATATACGCGAGAGTTTCCGCCACGCGCGGGAGGTGCTGTGGCGTTGGAAGTCAGATCCTGCGGTGCTGCGGGAGAAGGAGCGGATCCTGCGCCGGCATGTGGATCCACGTCACTACCAGCGACGACTCAAAGACGACTCAGGTAGTTGGTTCACCGAAGGGATGTCTGAGGACGATGGTCTCGACCCGGTCGGGACCGGTTGAAATGATATCGATGGGCGCGCCCACCACTTCCTCGATGCGATTGATATAGGCGCGGGCGTTGGCGGGTAGCTCGTCTAAGGACTTCGCACCGATGGTGGACTCACTCCAGCCCGGCACTTCCTCGTAAAGGGGCACCAGTCCGGCGTAGTCGTCGCTGTCTACCGGGTAGGGAACCGGCGCGCCCGCCTCGTCCTGGTAACCGATGCAAATCTGGATGGTCTCCAGGCCGTCGAGCACATCGAGCTTGGTCAGGCACAGCCCCGACACACTGTTGATCTGAACGGCATTGCGCAGGGCCACCGCGTCGAACCAGCCGCAACGACGCGGCCGCCCGGTGGTGGCGCCAAACTCGTGACCGCGGGTAGCAAGATGCTCACCGGTGCTGTCAAACAGCTCGGTGGGGAACGGGCCGGAGCCGACCCGCGTGGTATAGGCCTTGGTAATCCCCAACACATAGTCCAGGTACAGGGGGCCGAAGCCGCTGCCGGTGGCAGTGCCACCGGCGGTAGTGTTGGACGAGGTCACGAAAGGATAGGTGCCGTGGTCGATATCCAGCAACGAACCCTGGGCGCCTTCAAACAGGATGCTGGCGCCATCGCCGCGGTACTGGTGCAGCAAGGTGGTCACGTCGGCAATCATCGGCTCCAGTTGGGTGGCCATCTCCAGCGCCTGGTCGAGCGTGGCCTGGTAGTCAACCGGATCGACCTTGTAGAAACCGCTGAGCACGAAGTTGTGGTAGTCGAGCACGGACTTCAGCTTGTCGGCAAAACGCCCGGCGTCCAGCAGGTCGCCGAGGCGCAGGCCGCGACGCGCCACCTTGTCCTCGTAGGCGGGGCCGATACCGCGGCCGGTGGTGCCAATCTTGTCCTTGCCCCGGGCCAGTTCACGGGCCTGGTCGAGGGCAACGTGGTAAGGCAGGATCAGCGGGCAGGCGGCGCTGATGCGAAGGCGCTCGCGTACCGGCACCCCTTTGGCTTCCAGCTCGCCGATCTCGGACAACAACGCCTCAGGCGACAACACCACGCCGTTACCAATCAGGCAGGTGACATTGTTTCGCAGGATGCCCGACGGAATCAGGTGCAGGACGGTCTTTTCGCCGTCGATGACCAGGGTGTGACCGGCATTGTGGCCGCCCTGGAAGCGCACCACCGCTTCGACCTGCTCGGTGAGCAGGTCAACAATCTTGCCCTTGCCCTCGTCGCCCCACTGGGTGCCCAGCACCACCACGCTTTTGTTCATTGCCGCATTCATTCCAGCTCTTCCACCGTCCACTCACCATCGCGCAATACCAGCTGCCGATCACATCGACCGTCGCGGCATCCCGACAAATCACCAACCACTACTTCTCCCGCCGCGCGCAGCCGGGCCACGGCTTCTAACAGCGCCGCATCCTCTTCTGCCGGCGCGGCGATCGCGCCGCCCTCCTGCCCGGCCTCGGCGACCAGTTCCAACAGGGCCATCAAATCGGTACTGAAACCCGTGGCCGGCCGCGGGCGCCCGAATACCTCACCCACATCGTCGTAGCGTCCGCCGTTGGCCACGGCCCGGCCCTGCTCGGCCACGTAGGCGGCAAACACCAGGCCGGTGTGATAGCGATAGCCGCGCAGCTCCGCGAGGTCAAAATACAGGCCCACTTCCGGGTAGCGCCCGGCGATGGCGCCGGCCACCTGGCGCAGGGCGTCCACTTCAGCGTCGACATCCCCGAGGCCAGCAGGCAGCCGGTCCAGAACGTCCAGCCCGCCGTGCAGGCCAGCGAGTTCAATCACCCGCTGCGCAAGACCCGCTTCGACGCCAGCCAGCAGCTTTTCCAGGTCCGGCACGGATTTGCGCTGCAGTGCCTCGTACACCGGGTCGCGCAGCGCATCGTCCAGCTCGGCCAACAGCTTGCGGGCGATGCCCACGTGCCCAAGGTCAAGGGTAATGCCGTTGACGCCGGCGGCGTGCAGGGTCTCGAGCATCAGGGAGATCACTTCAATGTCGGCGGCCAGGGAGGCGTCCCCGTAAAGCTCCGCCCCCAGCTTTACCGGCGAGCGTGAGCCCAGCAGGGTCGTGGGGCGGGTGTGGAGCACGCTGCCGGCGTAGCAGAAGCGGCTGACACCTTCAGCGGCCAGGCTATGGGCATCGATACGGGCCACCTGGGGTGTGATATCCGCGCGCACGCCCATGCTGCGCCCACTGAGCTGATCGGTGAGGCGGAAGGTCAGCCGGTCGATATCGGCACCCAGGCCGATCAACAGGGACTCTGTGAACTCCACCAGGGGCGGCATCACCAGCTGGTAGCCCCAGCCGCGCTGCAGGTCGAGCAAACGCCGCCGCAGGGCCTCTACCCGGGCGGCGGGCCCGGGCAGCAGTTCCTCGATGCCGTCGGGCAGCAGCCAGCGGTCACCTGTCGTCATGATGTCGTTCCTGTGAAAACGCCCGGGGCGCTAAATCTACCGCTTCAGTTAACGAGATAAAGCAGGCCCAGGCCCACCAGCATGCTGCACAAACCAAAGCTTCTCAGGCTCCTGTCATCCAGCTGCGCCACCTGCCTGACCATCTCGCGCCAGCGCTGTGGCGCGATGAAGGGCAATACCCCCTCGATCACGAAGACCAGGGCCAGGCCGACAGCGAAATGTTGCCAGGCTTCCAAGCGATCGGGCCTCTTTTGTCTGTCGCGATCAGTCGCGCATAAAAAAACCGTGGGCCCCAGGCTTGTTCACCAAACCTCGAACCTCACGGTTGCAGAATTCTATCACAGGGATGCCGGCGGTGTGAGACTACCGGCCCCTGCTGGGCGCGGGATTTTCCGGGTCTCTAGCCTTCTTCCCCGGCGCGCTTGAAGTACTGGAAGAACTCGCCGTCGGGCTCAATCAACAGGATGTCGCCCTTGTTGCTGAAGGCTTCCCGGTAGGCGCGCAGGCTGCGGGTGAAGTCGTAGAACTCGCGGTCGGCGTTATAGGCCTCGGCGTAGATGGATGCCGCGGAGGCGTCACCTTCACCGCGAATGCTCTCGGAGTCGCGGTAGGCCTCAGCCTTGATCACCGTGACCTCGCGGTCGGCGGCGGCGCGAATTCCTTCCGCCAGTTCGCGGCCCTGGGAACGCAGCTCGCGGGCTTCCTTCTCACGCTCTGCGTTCATGCGCCGGAACACCGCGTCACTCACCGACGGCGGCAGGTCGATTTTCTTGACCCGCACGTCCACCACTTCCACGCCCAGCTCGGTACGAGCGCGGGCATTGAGATTGTCCAGCAACTGGGTCATGAGCTGGTCGCGCTCGCCGGATACCACTTCCTGCAGCGTGCGGTCGGCAACCTGGTTACGCAGGCCGTCGTTGATGCGCTGGGCCAGCAGGCCAGTGGCGCGACTCTCGTCACCGCCGGTGGCGGTGTAGTACTTGGCTACATCGGCCACCTTCCACTTGGCGTAGGAGTCCACGACCAGGGCCTTCTTTTCCAGGGTCAGGAAGCGCTCAGGCAGCGCATCTACCGTCAGCACCCGGGCGTCGAACTTGCGCACATTGTTCACAAAGGGAATCTTCACGTGCAGGCCAGGGACTACATCCGGGTTGACGACTTCACCAAAGCGCAGCAGCACGCCGCGTTCAGTCTCCTTGATGATGAACAGCGCGTTGCTGCCGATAAACAGTGCCAATACCGCCAGCAGCAGGATGGTCAGGTTCTTGCCAGTCATATCAACGCCCTCCCCGGCTGGTGCGAGAGGCCTGGTCGCGCCGCAGCTGCTCCATGACCCTGTCCGTCAGTTCGCGAATATCCACGCTGTCGGTGACTGTCCCGCCGCGGGACGCTCCGCGGCCGCCCTCGGTGATAATCTTGTCCAGTGGCAGGTAAAGCAGGTTATTGCCGCCCTCCACGTCGACCACCACCTTGCTGGTGTTCTCCATCACGCCCTGGACCGCATCCAGGTAGAGGCGTTGGCGAGTGACCTCCGGCGCCTTGGCGTACTCCTCGCGCAGCGCGCTGAAGCGTGCCGCATCACCCTCGGCCTCGGCGATCACCTGCTCCTTGTAGGCACTGGCTTCCTCGATCACCCGCTGGGCCTGGCCGCGCGCCTCCGGTACCACCTGGTTGGCGTAGGCCTGGGCCTCGTTCTTGACTCGCTCCTCGTCTTCCCGGGCCTTGATCACGTCGTCGAAGGCTTCCTGAACCTCAGCCGGGGGCTTGGCGTCGTCGATGTTGACCGTGGAGACGCGGATGCCGGTCTGGTAGATATCCAGATAGTCCTGCAGGCGCTCACGCACATCAATGGCCAACTGGGTACGACCGTCGGTCAGCACGTAGTCCATGGCGTTGTCGCCGACCACGTGACGCAGGGCGCTTTCGGTAGCATTGTTAAGGCTGCGCTCGGGGCCGCGTACTCGCAGCACATAGTCTTCAGCGTTCTCGATGATGTACTGGACAGACAGGTTCACCTCGACGATGTTCTCGTCCTGGGTAAGCATCTGCTCGCGGAAGGTCGCGTTGTTCACCCGGGTGACGTTGACCACGGTGACATCGTCGATCACCGGCGGGTTCCACTGCAGGCCCGGTTGTACCGTGTTGTGGTATTTGCCCAGGCGCAGCACCACGCCGCGCTCCTGTTCATCGACGGTGTAGAAACCCATCAGTGCCCACACCACCACGATGACGGAAATAACCGTAAGAAAGAGGGCACCCGACACGCCTTTGGCTGGGCCACCGCCCCCGCCGCCACCGCTGCCGCCGCCGAAGATGCCCGCGAGCTGCTGCTTGAGCTTGCGCATGGCTTCATCCATATCCGGCGGACCCTGGTCTCCGCCACCCCAGGGGTCGCGTGGCTTGTTGCCATTGCCACCCGGTTCATTCCAGGCCATATACATCTCCTGTCGGACTTCGTTTCGGGGCTGCCTGTGCCCCTGTTTACCTGTTGAATCGCTGCGCAAAACAGCGGCTCAGTCTACCACACACCCCACTTTAGACCCTGATTGCAAAACGGAATTCACGCCGGGCGCAATGCGGATCCATAACGACTCAAATCTCGGGGAATGGGTTCTCGTTTGTCACGCCACCTGGGGCTGGTCCGGGGATTCGTCACCCGACCAGCCATCCATGACCAGGCTGCCCTCATTGATGGACTCATTAGCGACCAGCTGCTGCCATTGCCGCCGCTCCATGCGGACATGCAACTGTACGTAGCCATCATCGCTGTGGTTCTCAGACTGCACTGCACCTGAGCTGTACAAAAGTGCACGCAGCCGGCCCTGGTCGGGGGCCAGGTTGAGGCGGTGTTCAATGCGGTCCTCACCCAGCAACTCAGCCAGGCTCTGGAACAGCAGCTCACAGCCTTCGCCGGTCACCGCCGACAGCCAGACACGGCAGGGGCGGCCATCGGCGTCGCGATCGATGCGCGGCGGCTGCTCCAGCAGGTCGAGCTTGTTGAAGACTTCCAGTCTCGGCACCTCACCGGCGCCGATTTCTGCCAGCACCGATTCCACCTGCTCGATATTGGTATCGCGCTCTTCGGTGGCGGCATCCACCACGTGTAGCAGCAGGTCGGCGCTGGTGGTCTCTTCCAGGGTGGCCCGAAAGGCATCCACCAGCTTGTGAGGCAGATGGCTGATAAAACCCACCGTGTCAGCCAGCACGACCGGGCCACAGTCCTCCACGTCGACCCGCCGCAGTGTCGGGTCGAGGGTGGCAAAGAGCTGGTCCGCGGCGTAAACCTCGGATTCCGTCAGGCAATTGAACAGGGTCGACTTGCCGGCGTTGGTATAACCCACTAGAGACACTGCGGGAATCTCTGCGCGCTGCCGCGAGCGCCGGCCCTGGTGGCGCTGTTTGCCCACTTTTTCCAGCCGCCCGGTGATCGACTTGATGCGCGCCCGCAACAGCCGGCGGTCGGTCTCCAACTGGGTTTCACCGGGACCGCGCAGGCCGATACCGCCCTTCTGACGCTCCAGGTGGGTCCAGCCTCGCACCAGGCGGGTGGACATATGCTGCAACTGGGCCAGTTCCACCTGCAGCTTGCCCTCGTGGGTGCGGGCGCGCTGGGCGAAGATATCGAGGATCAAGCCGGTGCGATCCAACACCCGGCACTTCAGCTCTTTCTCCAGGTTGCGCTCCTGGCTGGGCGACAGGGCGTGATTGAACAGCACGACCTCTATCTCCTGGGCGGCCACCAGCGCGGCTATCTCCTCGAGCTTGCCGGTGCCGACGAAATAGCGGGGATGCGGCGCCTCGCGCTGACCGAATACATACTCCACCGGGTCGCCGCCCGCGGACAGCACCAGCTCTTCGAATTCGCGCGGATCCTCTCGATCAGCTTCTGTTGAAAGGTTCAGGTGAACGAGCAGGGCCCGTTCACCGGAATCGGGACGTTCAAAAAACAATCAGCAACCTAACTCTCTCCACCGGCTTCTTCCGGTGGATTCTGCATGGGCATGCGCACCACACGGGAGGGTACAACGGTGGAAATGGCATGCTTGTAAACCATCTGGCTTACGGTGTTCTTCAGCAGCACCACAAACTGGTCAAAGGACTCGATCTGGCCCTGCAGCTTGATGCCGTTGACGAGATAAATAGATACGGGAACGCGTTCCTTACGCAGGATGTTCAGGTAAGGGTCTTGTAAGGTGTGCCCTTTTGACATGGCAATTCTCCTTGTTGGCTCAAGTGGAGCCCTAAAAAGTCATAAGCAAGCTCGTTGCCGCACTTACCCATCAGCTTGTGCATGTAAGCACCAACTTACTAGGCAGCGCCCGCGCTGAGCATCTCTTGTTCTACTTACGGTGGCCTCGCTGACTCTGTTGGACACGCGGGAACCTGCGTAAAGTATAAACCATATACAGGATATCAATGGTGACGAACTAGAGATATTTCAAGGCCACATCGATCGGTCGCTGCCCGGGGTCGCCGGCCAGCCTGCCCGCCGGGTCGGTGTGTATCCAGTGCAGATCCGGCCAGCCACGCAACCAGGTGAGTTGGCGCTTGGCGAGCTGGCGTGTGGCCTGGATCACCAGCTGGCGGGCGCGGGCCAGGTCGTACTCGCCGCGCACATGCCCCCATAGCTGCCGGTACCCTACCGCACGCATGGAGGGTAACTCCAGGTTGAGGTCGCCGCGCTCATACAGGCCGCGCACCTCATCCACCAGCCCCGCCGCCAGCATCTGGTCGACCCGCCGCTCGATGCGGGCGTGCAATTCGCTACGTTCAGCAGGGCAAATCGCCAGCTGCCGCACGCGATAGCTATCAGTCAGTACGCCGCCGCCCCGGGTGGTCTGGCGCCGGCGCCACTCGCTCATGGTGACACCGGAAGCCAGGTAAACCTCCAGGGCGCGGCCGATACGCTGGGAGTGATTGGGATGAATACTGGCGGCGAGTTCCGGGTCAACCTCTTCCAGCATCCGGTGCAGGTGCGGCCAGCCCTTGTCCCGGGCCTCACCCTCCAGGTAGCGACGGACCTCCGGGTCCGCCGCCGGCATATCGGCGATGCCTTCCAGCAGCGCCTTGAAATACAGCATGGTGCCGCCTACCAGCAGTGGCGTGCGCTGGCGAGCGAAGATGTCGAGAATGGCGGCGCGGGCGTCATCACAGAATTCCGCCACTGAGTAAGGCTCGGCCGCATCGCGAATATCCACCAGGTGGTGCGGGTAGTCCGGTTTGGCGCTGCCGATGTCCAGGCCGCGGTACACCAGCGCGGAGTCCACGCTGATCAGCTCATAGTCGTGGTGCTCGGCGAGTTGGATGGCAAGGTCGGTTTTGCCCGAGGCAGTCGGGCCCATCAGGCAGACCAGCAGGGGCTTATCGGCCATCAGCGGCCCCGCAGGAACAGTTTGTCCAACTCCTCCAGGGACATCTGGGTCCAGGTGGGTCGGCCGTGGTTGCACTGGCCGCTGCGCTCCGTGGCTTCCATGTCGCGCAGCAGGGCGTTCATCTCCGGAATGGTAAGGCGCCGGTTGGCACGTACCGAACCGTGACAGGCCATGGTCGACAACAATTCATCGATATGGGATTCGATGCGGTCGGAAGTGCCGTACTCCAGCAGATCAGAGAGCACATCACGCAGTAGCTGTTCCACGTCGGCATCGCGCAGGGTGACCGGCACCTCGCGCAGCACCAGCGACTCTTCCCCAGCGCGCTGCACACCCAGGCCGAGCTGCGCGAACAGGTCGGTGGCCGCCTCGGCGCAATCGGCCTCGCGCTGGCTAACCGCCACAGTCTGTGGCACCAGCAACGGCTGGCTGCGCACGCCTTCACCTGCGTGGGCGGTTTTCATGCGCTCGTAGGTGATGCGTTCGTGGGCCGCATGCATGTCTACCAGCACCAGGCCCTCGGCATTCTGGGCCAGGATATAGATGCCGTGGAGCTGGGCGATGGCGTAGCCCAGCGGCGGCACATCCTCCTCTGCCGACTCCTGCATTGCCGGCTGGCTGTAGAGCTGCGTGAGACCGGCCACCTGCTCGCGTACCGCGGCCGCGGGAAGGGCGCCGCCCGCATAGCCGGGCGACGCCGGTGCAGACGGCCGGCCCCAAGCGAGATTATCCTGGGTGGGCTCCTGCGCCAGCGCGGGCTGAGACTGGCTGAAGTCACCGGCCGGTGGCAACTGATCGGCGGGGCGCACATCTGCCAGCGCCCGGTGCAGGCTGCGAAAAATAAAGTCGTGCACCTTGCGGCTGTCGCGAAATCGCACCTCGTGCTTGGTGGGGTGCACGTTGACATCCACCAGCGCCGGGTCCAGTTCCAGGTACAGCACAAAAGCCGGGTGACGCCCGTGATAGAGCACATCCCGATAGGCCTGGCGCACCGCGTGGCTGACCAGGCGGTCGCGGATCACCCGGCCGTTGACGAAGAAATGCTGCAGGTCCGCCTGGCTGCGGGAGAAGGTCGGCAGGCCCACCCAGCCCCACAGTTTCAACTCGCCGATATCGGTTTCGATATACAGGCTTTCATTGATAAAGGCCGGGCCACAGACGGACGCGACCCGGCGCTCGCGGGCAGTATCGGAATCGCAGGCCGCCAACTGGTGCACTACCCGGCCGTTGTGGCGCAGGTGGAAGGCCACATCATAGCGGCTCAGGGCCTGGCGTTTGACCACCTCTTCCAGGTGGCCAAATTCAGTTTTCTCGGTGCGCAGGAACTTGCGCCGGGCCGGGGTGTTAAAGAACAGGTCGCGCACTTCGACAGAGGTGCCCTGGGGATGGGGTGCGGGTTTCACCACCACTTCCATGCCGTTGCCTTCGCACTCGGCGCGCAGGCCACTGGCACCATCGGCGTCAGCGTTGGAGGTGATACCGAGACGCGACACCGAGCTGATACTGGCCAGGGCCTCACCGCGGGAGCCCAGGCTGGCCACCTGCTCCAGGTCTTCCAGCGAGCGAATCTTGCTGGTGGCGTGGCGCGCCAGTGACAGTGGCAGGTCGTCGGCATCCATACCGCCGCCATTATCCCGCACCCGGATCAGCCGCGCGCCGCCGGACTCCACCTCGACCTCAACCCGGTCGGCGCCGGCATCCAGTGCGTTTTCCAGCAGCTCCTTGACCACCGAAGCCGGCCGCTCAACGACTTCGCCGGCAGCGATCTGGTTGGCCAGTCGCGTATTCAGGAGGGCGATTTTTGACATCAGCTGGTGGGAATAATCAGTTTCTGGCCAATGCGAATGGTATTGCTGGACAGGGAATTATGCGCCCGCAGGGAGGCCACCGTCACGTTAAAGCGTTGGGCAATCTCCGAGAGGGTATCGCCGCGGGCGATCACGTACTCGCGGCTGCCGTTCTGCTTCTGCCAGGCGATCAGGGTGTCCGCCGGCGGATGCTCCAGGAACCAGGACTTGATACCGGCGTGGATAGCCCGCGCCATCTTGTCCTGGTACCCGGCGGTGCGCAGCAGGCGCGCCTCCTCCGGATTGGAAATAAAGCCGGTCTCCACCAGGATAGAGGGAATATCCGGCGACTTGAGCACCGCAAAGGCCGCCTGTTCCACCTGGTCGCGGTGCAGCTTGCTGATGCGGCCCATATTATTGAGCACGCGCGATCCCAGGCCCAGGCTGGCATCCAGGGTGTGGCTCATGGACATGTCGTAAAGCACCTGCGCCAACAGGTCGTCCTTGTCGTTAAGACTGACACCACCCACCAGGTCGGCGGCATTCTCGCGCTTGGCCAGGTAGCGCGCAAAGGTACTGGAGGCCCCTCGCTGGGACAGGGCGTACACCGACGTGCCCTTGGCTTTCGGCGACTTGAAAGCATCCGCGTGAATGGACACGAAGAGATCCGCCTGGGCCTGGTGCGCCAGGTCGCGGCGTTTCTTGAGACCGACATAGTAGTCGCCGCTGCGCACCATGTAGGGCTTGAAGCCTGCGTCCTTCTCGAGCAGTGCCTTGACCCGCTTGGAGATGCCCATGACCACGTTTTTTTCGCGCAGCCCGCCCGGCCCCAGCGCACCCGGGTCCTCACCGCCGTGCCCTGCATCGATGGCGATGACAATATCCCGCCGCGCGGAGTTTTCTACGCTCTTCTTCACGGAGGGCGCGGATTCCCGGCGATCGCTGTCGTACAGGTCCAGCACCAGGCGGTCACCGCGCTGCTCGTTGGCTTTCAGAACAAAGCTGCGGGGGGATACTGCGGAGCGCATGTCCAGCACTACCCGCAGATCATCCCCTTCGCGCACCCCGGAGCGCATGCGCCGCACCGGGGTGTTCTCCAGTGGTACCTTGTCGAGTTCCGCCTGAAGCGTGGTATCGGCGATATCCACCACGATGCGGTCGGGGTTGGAAAGCTGGATCAGTTTATGGGTGGCGGGAGCACTGAGGTCGAACACGATTCGGGTATGGTCGGGGGCGCGCCAGAGCCGCACGTCGCGTACGTCCAGTCCCAGGGCCACCGGCGCATTCACCACCAGCGCCAGTGCTATGCAGGCTATACCAGCCCAGCGAGGCCGGCACGGCACACATCTGCCCGTCATTCCACTCCCGGTTCGCCTGTCTATGCAGCTTATTCTAGTGGCAGTTGCCTAAGGCATTCTACACCCCGAGCTGTGGAAGCGGCAAAGCGCAGAACACGACCGTTTCCGGCCAGATCGATAGTCACCAGCAGGTCCGGGGCGGGCAGGAAACCCTCACCCCGCTTCGGCCATTCCAGCAGCACGATGGCGATGTCGTCGAAGTAGTCACGAATACCCATGAACTCAAGCTCTTCCGGGTCGCCCAGACGATAGAGGTCAAAGTGGAACAGGGACTGTTCATCGAGCTGGTAGGGCTCGACCAGGGTATAGGTGGGGCTTTTTACCGCGCCGCCATGACCAAAGGCGCGTAACACCCCCCGGGCCAGGGTGGTCTTGCCCATGCCGAGTTCACCCTCCAGGAACACCACGGTACCGGGCTTGAGAGCCTTCCCCAGGGATTCGCCCAGAGACACCATGGCGTCCTCGTCCGCCGCCGCCAGCTTCTTCGATTCGCTATCACTCATCCATGAGGCCCCGCAGGAACGGCATCAGATCCATGGCCAGCAGCCCGCGCATGCCGGCCTCCGCCGCGAGATCAGCGGCGACGGCATGCAGACAAACCCCCAGGCAGGCCGCATCGCGGAGGGCCATGCCCTGGGCCAGCAACGCGACCAGGATGCCGCTCAGCACATCACCCATGCCGCCGCTGGCCATGCCCGGGTTGCCGTAGGGGCAGACAGAGACCATGTCGCCGTCACAGACCAGGGTGCCGGCACCTTTCAACAGCACCACACCGCCGTAGCGTTGCTGCAGGGCGGTGACAGCGGCAAAGCGGTCGGCCTGCACCTCCGCGGTGTCCGTGGAGAGTAGCCGGGCCGCTTCCCCGGGGTGGGGCGTGAGAATCCAGTTGCCGCGCTGGGGCGGCGCGTCGGCGCAGCGCCGGGCCAGCAGGTTGAGGGCATCGGCATCCACCACCAGCGGCAGGTTCGCGTCCAGGGCGTCCTGCAGCATCTGCTCAGACCAGGCGTTCTGGCCCAGGCCGGGGCCCACCGCGGCGGCAGTAGCCCTGCCCAGCAGCGGTTCCAGTTCGCCGCGGGCCTCGACGCCATGGGCCATCACCTCCGGGCGCCGCGACAGCAGTGCCGGTACGTGAATCGCGCGAGTGGCCGCGGACACCAAACCCGCACCACAGCGGCCGGCGGATTCCGCGGCCATCAGGGCCGCACCCGCCATACCAAGGTCACCGCCAATCACCAGCGCATGCCCAAAGCGCCCCTTGTGCGCGGTTTCGGTTACCGGAAAACTCGGCGGTGTCAACCAGGGCATGAAAGGCATGCAGGAAAAGTACGGGATT
>JANQLM010000101.1 GCA_028280635.1 Halieaceae bacterium
GCTACGGTCGCCATCCCCGGCAGCCACACCTGGGGCCAGGACCGCGATCCGCGGCCGGGTGATGCGCGCGTGTCTGCAGTAATGCCGGCGGGCTCCTGCATCCTGTTCCTGGGCAACCTGTGGCACGGGGGCGGTGAAAATCGCACCGACAGGCCACGCCTGGCCCTGACGGCCCAGTACTGTGAACCCTGGGCTCGCACCCAGGAGAATTATTTCCTCTCTGTTGAGCGCGAGACGGTCGCGGGCCTGTCGGAGGACATGCAGCGGCTGCTGGGCTATTCCATTCACTCGCCCTTCATGGGCATGGTCAATGGCATGCACCCGAAACGCGTGCTGCCGGGGCAGGCGGCTGAGTAAAGGACTTTTGCCCTGCCAACCCGGTATGCTTTGGCATTAGCTGTAGCTGCCGGGAGGGGCACCATCCAACACTTCGCACTGGACGATATTCTCGAGCCGCTGCATTCACTCGCACAGGCTACTGGTGAAGAGATCCTGCGCTACTACCACTCCGGCGAGGAGGTAGAAAGCGAGGCCAAGGCTGACAATACCCCGGTCACGGAGGCGGATATCGCGGCACACCACCTGCTGCTGGAGGGGCTGGCGAGCTTCGGGCTGCCGGTGCTGTCGGAGGAATCCGCCAACGAGGCCACCGCCCGCCGCGACTGGCCCGTTTTCTGGATGGTCGACCCCCTGGACGGGACCCGGGAATTCCTCGGTCGCACCGGCGAGTTCACCATTAATATCGCACTGATCGAAGGGCACGCAGTCAGCTTTGGCCTGATTGCAGTGCCCGTGGGCGGTGTGGTCTACGCGGGCGGCAAAGGGCTGGGTGCCTGGAAGCGTGTTGCCGAGCACTGGGTGCCGATCCATTGCCGGCCCCTGCCCGAGGCAGAAACCCTGGTGGTGACCGCCAGCCGCCGCCACCGCGGTAAAAAACTGGAGGCCAGCCTGGCGACCCTGGAGCAGCGCTTTCCGGGTTTTCGCCGCGATCATGCCGGCAGTGCCCTCAAGTTCTGTCACCTGGCCGAGGGCCGGGCGGACTTCTACCCGCGCTACTCCCCCTGCTCAGAGTGGGACACCGCGGCCGGGCAGGCGATTGTGGAGGGCGCTGGCGGCGCCGTGCTGGGCATGGACGGACAGCCTCTCAGCTACAACGCCCGGGACACTCTGCTCAGCCCTCACTTTCACGCGATGGCGGATCCGCAGCACCCGGTGTGGAAATCCATCGGCTGAGGCTTGTCAACCGTCGCGCCGGGCCGGGTCTTGGGCTATAAATAGTGTTCACCCGCTGAGACCCACCATGGCAGATAACAACTACACGTGCCTGAACCTGGAGAAGGACCTTGCCACCAGCCTGGACAACCCGCTGGACCCCCAGCGCAGCACGCGGCTTCGGGAAAAGCTGGTGGCGGAGATCCAGGCCCTGGAAGAACAGCTCAGTGCCCTGCAGGCCAGCGGTGATGCCATCGATTTCTCCATGGAACAGACCTGCCGCGAGATGATTCACTCGCGCCAGCAGCTCTACCTCGAACTCTGTCGTTAGCCCGTGAGTGACCTGACACCACCCGAAGGCCCTGTAGAAGATGAAGCCGCCAACGAGGTCAACCTCGCCACGCGGCTGCAGCAGGTGCAGGATGAGCACCGGGCGCTGGATGAGGAGATCGAGTCGCTGTACGAGTTTCCCTACCGCGACCAGTTGCAGTTGCAGCGCCTTAAGAAAAAAAAGCTGCAGCTCAAGGACCTGATCGAGCGGCTCAAGGACGAAATGATCCCTGATCTTCCGGCCTGAACCACCATCCAAACGCCGGCCCCCGGGTCGCGCCCACAAGGAGATTCCCATGTTTCTGCGCACCCTGATATTGCTGGCGCTGGCTTTTTCCATTCATGTCCGGGCCCAGTCTGAGCAGGAGCCGACGGTCAGCGTGACCCCAATCAAGGACGGCCTGTACCTGTTGCAGGGTCGCGGCGGTAACGTGGTCGCCTCGCAGGGAGATGACGGCATGCTGCTGGTGGACGATGACTATCCCCAGTACCAGCCCGCCTATCAGCAGGCAGTCAAGGCGCTGGGCGCCGATGGTGTGCGCTTTATCGTCAATACCCACTGGCACGGCGACCACACCGGCGGCAATGCGGCCTGGGGCGAGAGCGGCAGCGTGATCCTGGCCCATGACAATGTGCGCCGGCGCCTGTCCAGCCGGCAGGACATCAAGGCCTTCAACCGGGTGGTCGAGCCCTCGCCGGCATCGGCCTGGCCGCTGGTGACCTTCGCGGATTCGCTGGCGCTGCACGTCAATGGCGAAACGGTGGAAGTGCAGCATTTTCCCCGGGGCCACACCGACGGGGACAGCATGGTGTTCTTTGTGGAGGCCAATGTTGTCCATACGGGCGACCACTATTTCAAGGATCGATTTCCGTTTGTGGACATTGGCTCAGGTGGCACCGTGGGGGGGTTCATCGAGAACATCCGCGCCCTGCTGGAGCGCGTGGACTACTACACGGTGATCGTCCCGGGGCATGGCGACCTTGCCAACCAGGAGGACCTCGCGCGCTTCTACAATATGCTGGTAGAAACCCGTGAAGAAGTGCGCGCGATGCAAGCCCGCGGGATGGACCTCGCCGCGATGCAGGCGGCGGGCCTCGATGCCAAGTGGGACAGCTGGGGCAGCGGCTTTATCAAGGCTGATCGCTGGATCTCGTTTGTCGCCAGCAGCCCGCTTTAGTCCGCGACGTCTATTCCCTCAAGGGCCAGCAGCCGTCGTTTGCACTCCAGGCCGCCGGCGAAGCCGGTGAGCTTGCCGTTGCTGCCCACCACCCGGTGACAGGGCACGACAATGGGCAGCGGGTTGCGGCCGTTGGCCGCCCCCACGGCGCGCACCGCCCTGGGTTTGCCGAGGGTCTCGGCGATATCCCGGTAGCTGCGCAGCTCACCGTAGGGAATCGCTCGCAGGGACTCCCACACCGCGTGCTGAAAGGCGGTACCGTCGGCCCCCAGGGGCAGGTCAAAGTGCCGGCGTTTGCCGGCAAAATACTCCTTGAGCTGTGTTGCCGCCTGCTGCAACACCTTA
Organism: Halieaceae bacterium; assembly: GCA_028280635.1. GTDB lineage: Bacteria > Pseudomonadota > Gammaproteobacteria > Pseudomonadales > Halieaceae > JANQIO01. The sequence continues at coordinate 3,066 of JANQLM010000101.1, forward strand.
TCCCTGCCGGCCTCTCCGTCCTTGCCGTGCTGGCCTTGGAACTCCACCCGCAGCAGCGCCTCGCCATCGGAGACCAGGCGCAGCTCGCCAATCGGGGTATCAATAATCGTGAAGCGTGTCGTATCAACCATTGCCGAGGCTCCTCCAGAGCAGATTGGCGGCGTAGGACCGCCAGGGTTGCCAGTGTTCACTGCGTGCCAGCAGTGCCTTGCGGTCTTCGCTGCCGCCAACCGCCCTGAGCAGGCCCAGGTCCGACACCGGGAAGCGGTCCGGGTCTCCCAGTCCGCGCATGGCCACCAGGTCCAGCGTCCAGGGCCCCACGCCCCGGAGCGTACCGAGTGCGGCCAACAGTTCTGATGGCGCCGGTTTATCGAGAAACAGTTCACAGACGGCGCGCAGAGTCTGGCGTCGACCGCCGGGCATTTTCAGCACGGTATCCGGTACCGCCAACAGCGCCTCCGGGCTGGGAAATACCCGTATCGGCTCGCCGTCGAGTTCCGCCTGACAGTCGGCCGCGTTCACGATGGCCGAGCACAGGGTGCGGGCGGCGACGGTGCTGACCTGTTGCCCGAGGATGGCGCGCACGCAGGATTCGAACGGCGATGCAAACACCGGGGATCTTACCCCGGGCCGCGCCGTTGCCAGCGGTGCCAGCAGTGGGTCCTGGGTAAGGCAGTCCTCTATCTCCAGCGGCTGCGCATCGAGGTCAAACATGCGCCGCAGTTGTGCGATCAGCGGCATCAGGTCACGGTTGTCCGAGAGCCTGGCCACCAGTTCGATACCCCTGGGGCCGGGCCGCACCTCGATCAGTGCGGCACCGCGTTCGGTGTGCAGGGCGCGCCGCCAGCAGCCCGCCTCTACCTGCTCCAGGCCGGCGACGGCATGTCGCTCGAACAATGCCAGTACCGACGCGGCATCGTAGGGTGGGCGCGCAGACAGGCTGAGATGGATGCCGGGGCCGCGCCCCCGCGGCTGTTTGCGGCGCCGCAACTCGCTGGCGGCGCAGCCGAAATTCTCCCGGGTGGCGCTGTTGAAACGGCGCAGGCTGGAATAGCCGGCCGCAAACGCCACATCGGTCATGGACAGGTCGGTTTCGAGGATCAGTTTCTGGGCAAAATGCAGGCGCTGGGTCTGGGCCACGGCATTGGGGCTGACGCCAAGTTTCTGGTCGAACAGCTTGCGCAGGTAACGCTCGCCAATTCCGAGTTTGTCCGCCAGCTGGGCGAGGCTGTGGCCGTTGAGAAACCCCGCCTGGATCAACTCCAGGGCGCGGCGCACCGTGGTATCCGTGCCCAGCCAGGCCGGGCTCCAGGGTGCGGATTCCGGCCGGCATCGCAGGCAGGGACGAAAGCCCGCCTGGGCAGCCTCCGCAGCGCTGCGGTAATAGCGTACGTTCTCCTCGCGCGGCGGCCGCGCCGGGCAGACCGGCCGGCAGTAGATGCCGGTGGTCACCACGGCCAGGAAAAACTCGCCGTCAAAGCGCGGGTCGCGTGACAAGCGGGCGCGTCGGCAAACGGTGGGGTCCAGTGCGTTCATGGGTCTACTATAGACCGGAGACTCGCCCGGCCACTAGCCAGAAACGGCCCTGTACCGCGCTTGTAATCAGCCGCTATTGCACTAGCATGCTGCGGAGCATCCGGAGGAAGGTATGAAGCAGCTAGTTGCAATGGTTACAGTGTTGGCCGCGTCTGTGGCGGTGAGCGCTTGCCAGTCCGCGTACTACGCGGCGGCGGAGCAGGTCGGTTATCACAAGCGCGAAATCCTGGTGGACCGGGTGGAGGACGCCCGCGATGCCCAGGCGGACGCAGGCGAGCAGTTCGAGTCTGCCCAGGCCCACCTGCTGAGCCTGATCGATTTCGATGGCGGCGAGCTGCAGCGCGTCTACGAAGAGTTGGCTGATGAGTACGAGGCGTCGCGGGATGCGGCGGATGAGGTCAGCTCCCGCATCGATGCCATCGAAGATGTCGCCGATGCCCTGTTCGATGAGTGGAACGAGGAGCTGGATCAGTACAGCAACGCTCGCCTGCGTGCAGATAGTGAGCGCAAGCTCAAGGATACCCAGCGTCGCTATGGTCGCCTGGTGAAAGTGATGCGGCGCTCGGAGGAGCGCATGGAACCGGTGCTGGCCGCGCTCAATGACAATGTGTTGTACCTCAAGCACAACCTCAACGCCCAGGCGGTCGCGGCCCTGAAGACCGAGTTCAGCAATATCGACCGCGAGATTGACGTGCTGATCGAGGAGATGCGCAAGGCTATAGCCAGCTCCGACGAGTTTATCGAGAGTTTGCGCGCCGAGGGCTGAGCAGTACAATAGCGCCCGCTATGGACCTGGTCCCCTACGCCATCCCGTTTTTCTTTCTGCTCATGGGCATCGAGTTTGCCTATGGCCTGGCGCGCGGGCGCAATACCTACCGCATCAACGACTCGGTGGGCAGCCTGTTCATGGGCACCCTGCGAACCGCCAGCAAGCTGGTGCTGATCGGCCTCGGCGGCGCCATATTTGCAGCCATCGAGAACCACTATGCCCTGTGGCGCATGGACACCGGCCACTGGGCAACCTGGGCGTTTGCCTTCGTGGCCTACGACCTCTGCTATTACTGGAATCACCGCATTGGCCATGAGCGCCAGGTGTTCTGGGCCTCCCATGTGGCCCATCACCAGAGTGAGGAGTACAACCTCACTACGGCGCTGCGCCAGACCAGTACCGGCTTCCTGCTGAGCTGGTTGTTTTACGTGCCGCTGTTCCTGCTGGGGGTGCCTGCGGAGGTTTATGTGACCGTGGCCTCCGCCAACCTCATCTACCAGTACTGGGTACACACCGAGCATGTGCCCAAGCTGGGCTGGTACGAGTGGTTCTTCGTGACCCCTTCAAACCACCGTGTCCATCACGCGCAGAACGATATTTACGTGGACCGGAATTACGGCGGTGTTTTCATTGTCTGGGATCGCCTGTTTGGCACATTCCAGGAAGAGTTGGACGACCAGCCCTGCATCTTTGGGATTCGCGGGCCCCTGCACACCTTCAGCCCGCTGTGGGCCAACCTGCATATCTACGTGGGCATGGTCCAGGACGCCTGGCGCGCGAAGCGCTGGCGCGACAAGTTGCACGTGCTGGTGGCGCGCACCGGTTGGCGACCCGAGGATGTGGCAGAGCGCTACCCACGGGATAAGACCGACCTGGCTAACTTCCAGAAGTTTGACCCGGTGGTGAGCGGCGCGGTGAACGCCTATGCCCTGGTGCAGTTGGTCGTGGTGATGGCGGTGGGCATAGCGCTACTGTTCGTTCCCGACCTGAGCTGGGCGACCAATGCCACGGTGGTGGGCCTCATGCTGCTTACGATGGTGTGCACCGGCCATTGGCTGGATGGCCAGCGGGCGCTCAACCTCGAACTCGCGCGCCTGGTGCTGGTGGCGCTGGCCGCCTGGCTGGGCTGGCAGGCGGGCTTTGGGCTGCTGTTGGCAGTGTCGGCGGCGGCCTACGCCTTACTGAATCTGCTGGTGCTGCCGCTGCTCGTCAACGCGCGTATACCTGCTTTCGCCCTGGCGCGGAAATAGTGCCACCGGACATTCCGGCCCGGCGCTAGAGTCCCTCAAAAATCTTCAGCATTTCCGCTCGCTGGGTGAAGTCCGGTACCTGGCCGACGTTGGCACCCATGTTGTCCCTCATGTGTTTGGGCTTGGAGGTAGCCGGTATCAGCACGGTCACCGCCGGGTGTCCGATGATCCACTTGAGGTAGAACTGGACCCAGCTTTCGCAGCCCAGCTCTTGCGCCAGCGTCGGCAGCGCCCTGCCCCTTGACTTCGCAAACAGCGCACCGCGCTGGTAGGGGCGATTGATGATGGTGGCGATGCCGCGGTCTGCGGCGATCGGCAGCAGCCGTTCCTCGGCCAGCCGGTTTTCAATGTTGTAGCTGAACTGAACAAAGTCCAGCGCCTCGGTGCGCATGATCTCCTCCAGCTCCGGATGGTAGCGCTGGTGCGAGGTGGTAATGCCCAGGTAGCGAATCTTGCCTTCCTCTTTCCAGCGCCTGAGCGTGGGGAGGTGCAGCTTCCAGTCACGCAGGTTGTGTATCTGCATCAGGTCAAAGGCCGGTACCCGCATACGGCGGCTGGACTCCTGCATTTGCTCGATGCCTGCCTCTGTCCCGTAAGTCCAGACCTTGGTGGCGGCAAACAGCGCCTGCGGCATGCCGAGTTTTTCCAGTACCGCCCCCAGGGCCGATTCGGCCTGGCCGTACATGGGAGATGAGTCGATCATGGCCCCGTGGCCGGCGAAGAACAGGCGCACAACTTCAGTGAGCTGCGCAATCATCTGGCTGTTGGGCGCCACGTCGAAGGTGCGGGAAGAGCCCATGCCGATTACCGGCAGCAATTCACCGCTGGAAGGGATGGAGCGGGTGATCACCGCGGGCTTTGTCTCGGCCCAGGACGGAGCGGTTAGGAAAGGTAGGGAAGCGGCCGCTCCCAGCAGTTCTCGGCGTGTCATCATATTGCTGCTCCTGTTCGGTTCAGGGCGGGGGATTCATCGCTATCCCGGCGACGGGGCCCGACCCAGTTCAGCATGAGTCGCCAGGCCGGCGCCGGCTTCCGCATACACATTGAAGCTGGCAATATCGTAACGCGCCAGGTCCTTGGCCTCATCTTCATAGCGTATGGCCGCGGTAATCAGCCCTTCGTAGCCCATGTCGCGCAGCAGTTTGCCCACCAGCATGTTCTCGCGATGGTTGGTCAGGGCGATCAGTATCTGTTCGATCTGGTCCAGGTCCACGCTCATCCAGAACAGTGGGTCGCTGGCATCGGCTGCCACCACACGCTGCTGGCGCTGACGGCAGTTCTCCAGCTTCTGGTCATTGTCATCCACACCCAGCACCGCCTCGCCGTGCCTGCGGCGCAGGATATCGTAGGCGCCGCTACCGATGCGGCCCATGCCCAGCACGATCACCTCCACGTTGCTGCAATCGGGCAGGCCGACATCCAGTTTCCGGTTCCTGAAACGGCGCAGCCGGGTGAAATGCTGCAGGTAGAACAGGTGCACCCGCAGGTTGATGCCGGTGGACAGCAGGAAGCTGACGGCAATGCTGAGCGACAGCGCGGCGGACCACTGGGGGTCAATCAGGCCTTCCTTGCTGGCAATGGCGATGACGATCAGGCCGAACTCGCTGTAGTTGGAGAGCGCCGCCGAGCTCAGCAGGGCGGTGCGCGGCCGGGTCATGAAACGAGTCATCAACCAGAAATACAGCGGTGACTTCAGCGGCGCCAGTACGCCAACCAGCACGGCGACGTAGACCAGTTCCTCCACGGGCCAACCGGACAGGCCGATGCTGACGAAGAAACCCACCAGGAACAGGTCCTTGAACTGCAGCAGGTTCTTGGCCAGCTCCTTGCCGAGGGGATGCCCGGCCAGCAGGGTGCCGAGGATCAGTGCGCCCAGGTCTCCCTTTACGCCGACCAGTTCGAACAGGTCTGCTCCAAGAATCGCCAGCGCCAGGCCGGAGAGAGTGAACAGCTCGTCGTGCCCGGACAGGGTCAGAATGCGAGTAATGACCGGGCGGGCGGGGATGATCAGCAGCAACAGCAGGGCGGTGGGTTCAGGCACCTTGCCGGTCGCTATGGCGATATACAACACGGCGGCCACGTCCTGGATCAGCAGGATGCCGATCGCCAGGCTGGCGTGCCGGGAGGACATTTCGCCGCGGGACTGCATGACCTGGATGGCGAACACCGTGCTCGAGAAGGAGAGCGCGAACGCCACCAGCACCGAATCGTCGAAGCTCATGGTCACGCCCGGCATTAGCTGGGTGGCAACCACCAGCAGCGGCGTGAGGAACAGGATAGTCACCCCCATGTGCACCAGGGTCGACCCCCAGACCCGTGTTTCCAGCAGTTCCATTGGCCTCAGCTTGAGGCCGATGGAAAACAGCAGCAGGGTGACACCCACGTCTGCGAGTTGCTCGATAATCGGGCCCGGTGTGGTGCCCATTTCATACAGCACGAAACCGGAGGCCAGATAACCGAGCAGGGCCGGGAGGCCGACGGCGCGGGCAATCACGCCACACACCAGGGCACAAAGAATGGTGATCGGTTCAAGCATCGGCGGCGCTACCCCGGCTCAGTCCATGTCCGCGTAGCGGGTGCGGTAGAGGATGTACAGGCACAGGGCGGCGATCACCAGATCGGCGGTGAGGTGCCAGGACAGCGCCGGGTCGGGAGCGCTGGTGGTTAGCTGCCCGCTGCGAACGGCGCCCCCCGCGGTGACGGAGACCGTACTGATCCACAGGGTAAAGCGTGATTGGCCGGACAGCCCCAGCGCCAGTAGCAGGTAGTACATGCCGGCCAGCGCCGTCAGCAGGGTGGCGGCATTGGTCTCGCGCAGCCAGAGCTGGGCAACGTGGCTGATGCCACTCAGCATCATCAGTAGTGCCGCGGTGTTACGGATTTTTCGCGTGGCGTAAACCGCCATGTGGTCCTTCGGGTCCCAGGGTCTTCTCAGGGACTGTACACAGGATGTCAGCCCCGGGCCAGCGTGTTGGAGCTCGCGCGCGCCCTACGGGTCGGTGACCTGATCTGGGGCAAAGTTGAGCAACTCCGCATCGCCATCGACCATGTCGCCGGCCCGGTAGAAGAATTCGGTGACCCTGCCGGCCGCCGGGGCGCGAATGGTGTGCTCCATCTTCATGGCCTCCATCACCAGCAGCGGCGCCTCGGCTGCCACCGGGCTGTCCACTTCGGCCAGCAGTTGCACCACCACGCCGTTCATGGGTGCGCGCGGGTTGCCGCCCGCGGCACCGATGTCGGCATCGCCGAGATCGGCAAGCTGCTCGCGGAAATGAAAGGCGCCGCTGCTGCGGTAGGCCGACCAACTGCCGTCGTGCTCGGCGAAGGACAGCTTCTGCTGAAAACCGCCGATATCCGCATGCAGGCTGTCGCCAGCCAGTGAGCCGGCAGCGTTGACTTCAACTGACTCGAAAAACAGCCGGTAGCCGTCCGGCAGTTGCTCGGCGGTGACCTCGACCGTCCGGCCCCGGTAGTCCAACGCCAGTGAGTGCCGGTGGGGTTCGTTCATGCGCCAGCCGGAGTGGCTGTGCCAGGGCGAATAGGGGTCGCCGTGGCCGACTGCGTCCTGCTCTGCCAGGCGCCGACGGCTGAGCAGCAGGAACAGGCTGGCCAGGGCAATTTCCTGATTCTCGTCAGCGCTATCGGCCTGGAACAGCAGTTCGCGGTGTTCTTCGATGAAATGGGTGTCCAGCTTGACCTGCCGGAATGGCTCGCTGGTGGCGATGTTGTAGAGGAAATCGATGTTGGTGGTCACCCCCGCCACCCGGTAGTGAGTCAGGGCCATGGCTAACTGGCGCAGGGCGCTGCTGCGATCCCGGTCCCAGACGATCAGCTTGGCGATCATCGGGTCATAGTGGATGCTCACCTCGTCACCCTGGCGTACGCCGGTATCGACGCGCACGCTGTCGCTCTCCTCCGGGGTTTGGAGATAACTGAGCGTGCCGGTGGCGGGCAGGAAATCGCGGTCCGGGTCCTCGGCGTAAATGCGCGCTTCAAAAGCGTGGCCGTCGACCCTGATTTCCTGCTGTTGAAGTGGCAATGCTTCACCTGCGGCGACCTGTAGCTGCCACTGCACCAGGTCCTGTCCGGTAATCATCTCCGTGACCGGGTGTTCCACCTGCAGGCGGGTATTCATCTCCATGAAATAGAAGGCCCCGTCCACGTCCAGCAGGAATTCCACGGTGCCGGCGCCGCGGTAGTCGATGGCCTGGGCGGCGCGCACAGCGGCCTCGCCCATGGCGCGGCGGGTGTCGTCGCTCAGGCCCGGTGCGGGCGCTTCCTCAATGACCTTCTGGTGGCGGCGCTGGATGGAGCAGTCGCGCTCGGCCAGGTACACGCCGCTGCCGTGGCTGTCGCAGAACACCTGGATTTCCACATGGCGCGGCCGGGTCAGGAATTTCTCCACCAGCATCTTGCTGTCGCCGAAGCTGCTCTCGGCCTCGCGGCAGGCGGCGGCCAGTTCCTCGTCAAACTGGCCGGCTTCATCAACGCGGCGCATACCTTTGCCGCCACCGCCAGCAACGGCTTTCAATAGCACCGGGAAACCGATTTTCTCTGCGGCCTCCAGCAGTAGGGCCGGATCCTGTTCCTCCCCGTGGTAACCCGGCAGCAGGGGCACGCCGGCATCTTCCATGATGCGCTTGGCCGCTGACTTGGAGCCCATGGCTTCGATGGCGGGCGTGGGCGGGCCGATAAACACGATGCCGGCCTCGTCGCAGGCGCGACAGAAGTCGGCGTTTTCCGACAGGAAGCCATAGCCGGGGTGGATGGCCTGCGCGCCGGTCTGTCGGGCGGCGTCGATCACGCGCTCTATGCGCAGGTAGGACTCTCGCGCCGGCGCCGCGCCGATGGCAACCGCTTCGTCTGCCATCGCCACGTGCAGGCTGCCGGCGTCGGCATCGGAGTACACCGCCACGGTAGCGATTCCCATACGGCGGGCGGTGCGAATCACCCGACAGGCAATCTCGCCGCGGTTGGCTACCAGTATCTTGCTAAACACGGGTCGTTCTCCTCGCGCAGGTCATGCTTACATGCGGAACACGCCGAAGCGCGTCTCGCCGATGGGCTGGTTCAGGCAGGCGGACAGGGCGAGGCCGAGCACCATGCGCGTGTCCGCGGGGTCGATCACGCCGTCGTCCCACAGCCGCGCTGAGGCGTAGTAGGGGTGCCCCTGGGCTTCGTAGCTGTCGATAATGGGTTGCTTGAAGGCCTGCTCTTCGGCCTCGGGCCAGTCCTCACCGTTGGCTTCCTTCTGGTCGCGCTTGACCTGGGCCAGCACACCGGCGGCCTGCTCGCCGCCCATCACCGAGATGCGGGCATTGGGCCACATGAACAGGAAGCGGGGATCGTAGGCGCGGCCGCACATGCCGTAATTCCCGGCACCGAAAGAGCCGCCGATCAATACCGTCAGCTTGGGCACGTCAGCGCAGGCCACCGCGTTCACCATCTTGGCGCCGTGCTTGGCAATGCCGCCGGATTCGTACTGCTTGCCGACCATGAAGCCGGTGATGTTTTGCAGGAACAGCAGGGGAATCTTGCGCTGGGCGCAGAGCTCGATAAAGTGCGCGCCCTTCTGTGCCGACTCGCCGAACAGGATGCCGTTATTGGCGACGATGCCGATGGGGTAGCCGTGCAGGCGGGCGAAGCCGCACACCAGGGTGGTGCCATACAGGGCCTTGAATTCGTCGAACTCGCTGGCGTCTACCAGACGCGCGATCACTTCACGGATGTCGTAGGGCTGGCGGCTGTCTTTGGGGATGACGCCGTAGATTTCTTCCGCCGGATAGAGGGGCTCGCGGCTCTCGCGTATGTCCAGGTCTATCTGTTTGACGCGGTTGAGTCGCGCCACCGATTGCCGGGCCAGATGCAGGGCGTGTTGGTCGTTGTTGGCATAGTGGTCGGTGACGCCGGAGGTGCGGCAGTGCACGTCGGCGCCGCCCAGTTCTTCGGCACTGACAACTTCTCCGGTGGCGGCTTTTACCAGCGGCGGGCCGCCCAGGAAGATAGTGCCCTGCTCGCGCACGATGATGGATTCATCCGCCATCGCCGGCAGGTAAGCGCCGCCGGCGGTGCAGGAGCCCAGTACCGCGGCTATCTGTGGAATGCCCCGGGCCGACATGCGCGCCTGGTTGTAGAAGGCGCGGCCGAAATGTTCGCGGTCCGGGAATACCTCGTCCTGCAGTGGCAGGTAAGCGCCGCCGGAATCTACCAGGTAGATGCAGGGCAGATTGTTCTCGGCGGCGATGCGCTGGGCGCGATCCTGTTTCCTGACTGTCAGGGGGTAATAGGTGCCGCCCTTCACCGTGGCGTCATTGACGAACACCATGCACTCCTGGCCTGACACCCGGCCAATGCCGGTGATGATGCCGGCCGCCGGCACGTCATCGTCGTACACCTTGTGAGCCGCCAGTTGTGACAGCTCCAGGAAGGGTGAGCCCGGGTCCAGCAGGGCGTCGAGGCGCTCCCTGGGCAGCAATTTACCGCGGGCCTTGTGGCGCTGCTGGTACTTCTCGCCGCCGCCCTGTTTGATGGTTTCCACCAACTGGCGCAGGTCATCGACCTGGGCCTGCATGTGGGCGCGGTTCTCGGCGAAGGCCGCGTCGCGTGGATTGATCTTGCTGTTGATCTTGGTGTTAGCGGCAGACATGGCGTCAGGCGGTTTCCTTGAACAGCTCGCGGCCGATCAGCATGCGGCGTACCTCTGAGGTGCCGGCGCCGATTTCGTAGAGCTTGGCGTCGCGCAGCAGTCGACCGGTGGCGTATTCGTTGATGTAACCGTTGCCGCCCAGGGCCTGGATGGCCTGCAGGGCGATCTGGGTGGCTTTCTCGGCGGTGAACAGGATTACCGCAGCGGCATCCTTGCGGCTGTCCTCGCCACGGTCCAGTGCGGCACCCACCGCATACAGATAGGCCCGGCAGGCGTTCATCTCGGCATACATGTCCGCCACCTTGCCCTGCATCAGCTGGAACTCGCCGATGCTTTGGCCGAACTGCTTGCGGTCGTGGATGTAGGGAATGACGATGTCCAGGGCCGCCTGCATGATGCCCACCGGTCCGCCGGACAGCACCGTGCGCTCGTAGTCGAGACCCGACATCAGTACGTTTACGCCCTTGCCCTCGGCGCCGAGGATGTTCTCTTCCGGCACTTCGCAGTCCTCGAACACCAGCTCGCAGGTGTTGGAGCCGCGCATGCCCAGCTTGTCGAGCTTCTGGGCCTGGGAAAACCCAGGGAAGCCGCGCTCGACGATAAACGCAGTGATGCCGCGCGGGCCGCCGTCTGGATCGGTCTTGGCGTAGATCACGTAGGTGTCCGCGTCGGGGCCGTTGGTAATCCACATTTTGTTGCCGTTGAGGATATAGCGGTCGCCCTTTTTCTCGGCCTTCAATTTCATGCTTACCACGTCGGAGCCCGCGCCGGGTTCCGACATGGCCAGGGCGCCGACATGCTCGCCACTGCAGAGCCTGGGGAGGTATTTGTGTTTTTGTTCCTCAGAGCCGTTTTTGCGAATCTGGTTCACGCAGAGGTTGGAATGGGCGCCATAGGACAGGCCGACCGAGGCCGAGGCCCGTGACACCTCTTCCATGGCCACGCAGTGGGCCAGGTAGCCCATGCCGCTGCCACCGTATTCCTCCTCCACGGTGATGCCCAGCAGGCCCAGGTCGCCGAACTTCTTCCACATATCGGCGGGGAAGTTGTTGTCGATGTCGATCTGCTCGGCGCGCGGCGCCAGCTCGGCCCTGCACATCTGGTAGACCGCGTCGCGCAGCATGTCGATCTCTTCACCAAGACCGAAATTGAGGGTGGGATAGGGCGTGTTCATGACGTGGCTTCCTCTTGCATGGTGTGCAGTGCCGCCTCACAGCGGGCCTGGACCGCATCCAGTTCCTGTAGCATTTCTTTCAGGTCTGCGAGCTGGGTGGTGATGATGGCGCGGCGCTCTTCAATCTTGCCCAACAGCGAGTGTAGCTGCTCCGCGTTGTTCTGCCCGGGGGCGTACATGTCGATGATGTCGCGGCTTTCTTCCAGGCTCAGGCCGCAGCGTTTGCCCCTCAATATCAGGGCCAGGCGGACCCGGTCGGCGTGGCTGAACAAGCGCTTTTGGCCTTCCCGGGCGGGCGCCAACAGGCCTTTCTCTTCATAAAAGCGGATGGTGCGGGGCGTGATGTCGAACTCGCTGGCGAGGTCGGAAATGCTGTAGGTGCGCTCAGGCATGGGGTGCTCCCGGGATAGGGAGCGGCACTATAGTTTACGTTAACGTAAACGTCAATCACTGGATGGCAGGGTGACGGGTCTGCGGCCGAGCGGCCAGGCTAGTCTTCGATGGAGGCGGTTTCGATGAACGCGGGCGTCTGGGGAACGTTCTGGAAGGACAGGCTCAATGCAAAGGTCGGTATGGCTGCAATGGCGTCGACCACGTCCAGGCCACCAACCACCTGTGCGAACACGGTATAGCCATCGGGTGCATCGGGAGAGCCGAAGTCGAGGAAGCTGTTGTCGACCTGGTTGACATAGAATTGCGAGGAGGCGCTGTCCGGGTCGCTGGTGCGGGCCATGGCGACTGTGCCGCGGGTGTTGGATAGGCTCCAGCGCGACTCGTTGCGGATGGGGTCGCCAATCTCCGAGTTATCCTTGATCACCAGGCTATTGCTGTTGGCGACGTACTCCACCAGCCCCGCCTGGATCACGAAGTTGTTGATCACGCGGTGGAAAAACACATCGGTATAGAAGCCTGATTCCACGTACTGCAGGAAGTTGTCCGCGGTCACAGGTGTTTCCCAGTTGAGTGTCTCCAGAGTAATTGTGCCCAGGTTGGTGGTGAATACGACGCGCCGGCTGCCGAGCACCGCCTGCGCCAGGCTGTCCAGGTTGCCGGCGGGCTGGCCGGCGCGGATGGCCGCGGCCAGGGCTTCCGTATCGACAATATCACCGAGGTAGCGGGGCCCATGCACGCGCGGGTTCCAGCCGACGACATCGTCGTAGTCCACGCTGTCATCGCCATCGATATCCATCACCAGCAGCCTGGCGGCGGCATCCAGTTGCTCGATGACCTGTGCGTCAGAAAGCTGGGCGAGACGACCCGCGGCCTGGCGGTAAACCGCTTCGGTGAGCACCGAGATCTGCAGGTTGCCCTCGATCAGGCGCTCGCCGGTAACAATGGCATGCCAGCTACCCTGCACGGGCTCGGGTTCGCCGGGATCGATGGCGGTCGCCTGTGAGAAGTAGTCCTCGCCGCCAGTGGCGGTCAGCAAATAGAGCCCGGTGGGGTCAATACCCGAGGTGTCAAAGGCGGCGCTGCTGCCCAGGAACAGCAGTTGCACCAGCCGTGCGTAGCTTGACCAGGTCTCCGCTCCGAGGATGCCGATCCAATCATCTTCCGTGCGAGTGACGGTGTCTTCGCCGATGATATTGCCCGGCGTGCGCAGTGGCGCGACGGTCACCACGGTGGCGCCTGTGGTGCCGGTCAGGCTGGTCTGGAAGCAGCCCGCCAGCAACAGGCACAGGCTGCCTGTCAGTAGGGCTCTGGAGGTGGTTTTCTTTAACACGGCGGGTCTCGTAGCAAGCGTGTGGTAACTCGTGGAAACGTACCTTAGCAAGAGTCCGTGGCGTTGTCTGTGAGGAATTCCAGACTGTGATCGGCGTTTTGACAAGCGGTTGTCCGATGCCCGATTATCCAGCGTCATCCTCCGTTTGCAGACCATGACTGTCAGCGAAACCCTCAACCGCAACCATATTGAGTCCGGCCTGACGCCCCAGGCCCGCGCCCTGCTGCTGGAACTCGAGTTACACGACAGCATTGATTCCACCAACGCCGAGGCTTTGCGGCGAATCGAACGTGGCACGGCGGGTTCCGGCCTGGTGGTATCCGCGGAGCAGCAGACCGCCGGCCGAGGTCGGCGCGGGCGCGGCTGGGTAAGCCCGCATGCTGCCAATATCTACCTGTCTGTGGTCTGGGAGTTCCAGCGCGGCGTGGAAGCCATGGATGGTTTGAGCCTGGCCGTAGGCGTGGCGGCGGCGGATGCGCTGGCGCTGCGCGGGCTGCAGAACGTCGCGCTCAAGTGGCCCAATGACCTGCTGCACGGCGGTGCCAAGTTGGGCGGCATCCTGGTGGAAACCAGCGGCCACGTCACCGGCCCGACCAGTGCCGTGATCGGCGTCGGCATAAACCTGGCCATGCCCGAAGCCGAAGCGGGGGGTATCGATCAGCGGTGGACGGACGCCAGTCGCGCCGGCGGGATCGACGCCGGCCGCAATACGCTGCTGGCGACCCTGCTCAATCACCTGCTTCCTTTACTGGCGGATTTTGAGTCCGTGGGTTTCGGTCCCTGGCAGGATCGCTGGCTGGCGCGCAATGCCCATGCCGGGCAGGCCGTCGCCCTGCGCAGCGGTGACAGCGAAGTCATAGGCGTGGTGCAGGGGGTGGACCAGACCGGGGCCCTGCTGCTGGACCTGGGTGGCACCGTGCAGGCATTCAACGGCGGCGAGCTGAGCCTGAGGCCGGTCTCGTGATTCTGCAACTGGATATCGGCAACAGCGCGGCCAAGTGGCGCCTGCGGGAGGCGGGGCGTACCGTCGAGCAGGGGGTTGTCGGCGCCGGAGAGGTTCTGCCGGAACCCGGGGAGGTGCCCCGGGCAGTCTGGGTGGCGAGCGTTGCTGACACCGAGAGTGAAGCCAGCCTTGCGCAGACGATATCCGAGCGCTGGGGGGCAGAGCCCTGGTTCGCCCGCAGCAGTGCCTCCGCCTGCGGTGTTGCCAACAGTTATGCCGAGCCCCAGCGCATGGGCGTCGATCGCTGGCTGGCAATGATTGCTGCCCACGGTCTGGTAGCCGGGCCGGTATGCGTGGTCGATGCCGGCAGTGCGCTGACCATAGATTTTCTTGATGCTGCAGGCCACCACCGCGGCGGTTATATCTTGCCCGGTATGGACATGATGGAGCGCGCGCTGTTGGGGGACACCGCCCGGGTCAGGTTCGGGGAGGCTCCCCGCGACAGGCTTGAGCCGGGTGATTCCACCGAGTCGGCGGTGTTCAATGGACTGCAGCTTGCCCAGGTGGGTGCTACGGCCACCGCGCTGGAGCGATTCGGGTCAGGCTGTGCGCTGGTGTTCAGCGGTGGCAATGGTGACATTCTCAGGCGGCTGCTGGGTCAGGGCGGTCGCTACGAGGAGCATCTGGTGCTCGACGGCCTGGAACAGCTCGCCACTGCCTCCGGGGTTTGCGGCGCGTGAGGTTGTCTCTGGTCCACTGGTTGATTGCCGCCGCGGTGCTGGCGAATGCGGCGGTTTACTATCAGCACCACGGCCGGGAAGAACAGCCGGTGACGCTTGAAGGCAGCGGGTTGCGCCAGCTCAGCTTGCTGAGTGAACTGGATGAAAACGCAGCTTCAGAAACTCTCTCGCAAGCTGAGGCCGAAGCGCCGGTGGCCCGGGCAGAGCGGATAGTTGCCGACGCAGAAGGCGAGACAGCGCCTGTCGACGGCGCTACAACTGTATTCGACGCGCAACAGGGGCCGGCGGTCGCGGCCATCGAATCCCCTGAGCCTGAGGCGGTGGACGCCCCACCGCCTGAGCCCGCGGCCATCTTGGCAGCGCCGCGCTGCTGGCTGGCGGGGCCGGTAGACAGCGATACCCTGAGCGAGCAGCTGACGGTCGCCTTTGCCGCCGCCGGTGTCAGTATGGACCTGGTCCTGCAGACCACAGAGGTATCCCCGGACAACTGGGTTTACCTGCCCACCTCCGGAGAGCAGGCGGACATCCGGCGCCTGTCGCGCGAGCTCCGGCAGGGCGGCCTAGACAACTTCCAGATTACCGACGGGCCGTTGGCGGGTAGCCTGTCGATGGGGCTGTTTCGCAGCGAGCAGCGCGCCATCGCCGCGCGGGACAGGCTGCGCAGCCGCGGCTATGAGGCAGACATCTACAAACGTCCTGCCTTCGCGGAACAACCCTGGATTACCCTGGATGATGCCGACCGGGTGGCCCTGGACTGGCCCGCCGTGGAGGGCGGACTGGCCGGTTATGAAGATCTGCGGCTGTTGCGGGTGCAATGCGACCCGCAATCCTGATTGCATGCCCCCGGGACATTGTCTAGAATTCGCGCCCGCCGGCATATTTGGCTGGCAGCATGGAATGTGACCTGGCTGGCGTAGCCCAGTTTGGTGAACGACCCGACAGGATGTCGGGCGGGTGGTGTTGAGGCATCATCGCGGAGGCAGGAGGCCGACTAGACTGTTGATAAAGGCTGGCGTAGCTCAGTAGGTAGAGCAGCTGATTTGTAATCAGCCGGTCGGGGGTTCGATTCCTCTCGCCAGCTCCATTTCTCCCATCTTTATTAAGGCCTCTTTTTCCGCATCCGGCGGCCCCGTTCGGGTCGCTGCAGGCCGCGTAATATGGGGCCTGCAGAGACTCCCGTAAGTTAATAATTTTATTGGGAATGCTGTTGACAAGGTGGGGCCTCGTAAGGACAATACGTCGCCTTTCGGAGGGGTTCCCGAGCGGCCAAAGGGATCAGACTGTAAATCTGACGCGAAAGCTTCGGTGGTTCGAATCCACCCCCCTCCACCAGATATGGCAAATCACCCCCAGTACCTATTGCTGCTAAATGAGCAGTTTTAGCGGGGATTTGCAGTAAAAATGCGGCGAAAACCTGGAAACAAGTTTTTCCGCGAGCGCGAGGCATGGTGAGCCTGGCGGGCAGTTTTGGAAAGTTTTTCGGCGGGGTGCCGCGGGTAACGGCGGGTATAGTTCAATGGTAGAACCTCAGCCTTCCAAGCTGATGATGCGGGTTCGATTCCCGCTACCCGCTCCAAACACCCCGCGTTGAGCAAGTTTAGAGGTTTGCAGGGCTCATATAGCTCAGTCGGTAGAGCACTTCCTTGGTAAGGAAGAGGTCACCGGTTCAAGTCCGGTTATGAGCTCCATTATCAGGGCTTCCAGCGTGGCTGGTTACCCGCAACGGAGATCGAAGTCTGGTGAGAGTGGTCTACTCCCCACTTCGGCAATGAATGGCAAGACACAGACCAGTTAGGAGACTGTCGAGATGTCCAAAGAGCAATTTGAACGCAATAAGCCCCACGTGAACGTGGGCACCATCGGTCACGTTGACCACGGTAAGACGACGCTGACAGCGGCGCTGACG